>CAYZHQ010000173.1:0-9992 GCA_964477385.1 uncultured Pirellulaceae bacterium | reverse complement strand
ACCCGACACTTATTTATCGCTCATTGCTTAGCCACGGCCCTCCCCCCGAAAACCGTGACTAACGCCAAAACGGCTAATCCAACCTGGGGCTGTCCAGCTAAAGACCGTCCGCCAATGGGTCGTCGCGCGGCCTGCAGGCCATTGCCAGTCCAGCATTGCGGTGTAGCCCCCTTAGCTCTGCCATCCGTAGCAGACGGAACGTATCGACGCAGGCCACCCCGCCTCCACAGGTGCACAACAAACCACCCGACCGGCCTCCTCGTGAGTAGAAGCTCGCCCCCACGTCGGTGAAGCACCGTTCTACCGCTAGGTTTAAGCAACGGCATGCAAAATGCGTTCTATAGAGCCAACCTGCTCGACTATCGAACGTTTAAGTCGATAAACTATGTCAGTCCTTCTATGAGGTTCCCATGCCAACTGGCGTTGCCCAACAAGCTTCCGATTCCCAACCCGCCATCCATTCACAACCACAGTCGAAATGGTTTAAAGCGATGCCTAGCCTATTGGTCATTGATGACGATCGATCGATCCTCGCGTTTGTCGAGAAATCGCTAGCCGCTATCGCCGACGTCGAAATTGCTGCAAATGGTGCGGATGGGCTCGAGAAATTCCGCAGTGGTCAGTTTGATGCGGTGCTGCTTGACATCCAATTGCCTGACCAGAATGGCTTGGCAGTCTATTGCGAGCTTCGCGAACTCGATCGCCAGATTCCCATCATCTTCATGACAGTCGATGCTGCCAGTGATACAGCCATCGAAGCGATGCAACTCGGCGCGTTCGACTACATCGCAAAACCGCTTTCCTCCGAACCGCTGCGTGATTTGGTCGAGAAAGCGATCGAGCAACGGCAGATCAGCAGCGTACCGGTAGCAATCTCGGCCGATGACGAGTCCGACGACCATTCCGCCGAACTATTCATTGGTCGTTCGCCGGCCATGCTGGATGTCTTTAAGGCAATCGGCAAGGTTGCTAAACAGGATGTGCCGATTTTGATACGTGGCGAGAGTGGCACCGGTAAAGAACTTGTGGCCCGAGCGTTGTATCAATATAGCCACCGTAGCGATGAAGTTTTTCTAGCGGTCAATTGTGCGGCTTTGCCCGACAACCTGCTGGAAAGCGAATTATTCGGGCACGAAAAGGGAGCTTTCACAGGTGCGGAATCGCGTCGAATCGGCAAGTTCGAGCAGTGTAACGGCGGCACGTTGTTCTTGGATGAAATCGGCGACATGGCACCAAGCGTTCAAGCAAAAGTCTTGCGAGTGCTGCAGGAGCAACGTTTCGAACGCGTTGGTGGCAACAAGGAACTGACAACCGACGTGCGGATCATTGCCGCCACGAACCGTCCGTTGGAGCAGATGGTCATCGATGGAGACTACCGGGAGGACCTGTTGTATCGACTCAATGGTGTCACCATTCAATTGCCGCCGCTGCGAGACCGTTTGACCGACGTGCCGTCTTTAATTCAGTTCTTTTTGGTCCAAGCAAAACGTGAATTCAACAAACCGGACTTGGAAGGCTTGTCCCCCGAAGCGGTCAAACTGCTCACGAATTACCGTTGGCCTGGGAATGTTCGACAACTGCGAGCGGTGATTCGCCGCTGCGTACTCGATTCGGTGATGCCGGTGATTACGCCCGATGGATTGCCGGTCGAGGTGACTCGTTCGCAAATTGATCCCAGGATAGGCAACGAACATCCATCTTCCGATCCGACTCCCGTTCCAGGTGCCGGCTTGCCTGCCTTGGTTCGGCGATTATTGGAAAATCGATCGACGAACCTCTATGCCGAAGCGACCGAGTACATGGAACGTTACGTGATCACCGAAGTTCTCAAGGACACTAATGGCAATCAAAGCCAGGCAGCCGAAATCCTAGGGATCACGCGAGGCAAATTGAGAGACCGAATCACATCGTTCAACATCGTGTTGAAAAGTGACGTCACAGTCGAGGCATGAGGCTTAGATGACCCAGATAACTCAGGAACAAAAGAATCAATTTTCCGCTGCACTCGAACGTGTCGCTGGCGATGAGGAAATGCTTGTCATGCTCGCCGAAATCGTGGCGGAGGATGCGCCACCCATGCTGCAAAAACTGGAGCATCAATTGCAAGCGGGTGAGCTACATGCGTCGAGCCAGACCGCTCACGCATTGAAAGGCCTGCTGAGCACTTTTGAAACCAGGGCTCCCGTTGATAGGCTACAACCGTTGATTGATGCCGGACGCGCCAACGAAAGCGAGACCTCGAAGGAACTGTTCGTGTCAATTAAAGGCTCGCTCGAGTCTCTGATCGTTCAAATCGAACAGTTAACGCCCTAGCTTTGACGAAGAGTGGACGTCTCGCCAATGACGACCGTCGTTTTTCAGACGACGGTTCGCTCTAGAAAACCACGGTTCGCTTTAGAAAATCGAGAAGAGGAACCACATGATCACAATGGCGAGAAGCAGGATAGCGAGATAGCTGAGCGCTACGAGGGCAAACGGAGTTCCGGGAGCTTTTTCGCCCAACGGCGCATCTTCGGAATGCAGCGACTTGTCGAACTCTTCGTTCAGCTTCTGCATGGTCGTCTTTTCCGGCTCTTCGCCGGCCGGTTGCTTCGTTTCCGCTTCGACGGGTTTGTCTGCTTCCGTTTGGGTTGTCTTGTGAGTGACGGCTGTCTTGTCAGTCTTCATCGAATGTCTCCTGTTTTTCGGGCGTGCGGCTACTTCTCGGTTGTTCCACCTCAAGGTGATGCAAGAAGGAATGACGCCGATGATCGGGAAGCGGTCGGCCAGAAAGCCTCCTCGTTTTTCTTCCCGAGCTTCTTCGTGAAGTATCGCAAAGAGCATGCCGCGCGGCAGCCATCTTCGTGAACGAGAGGGAGGCGGGCGGGGAATCTGAACGGCCCGCCTCGTCGGTTAGATCGGGCGTGGGTGGCATGAGAAATGCAAATTCCGCCCTCCATGACAGACTGGTTCCATAGCCAAAATCCGGTGCTCCAGGCACTCCTTGCGGGGCTTTTTACCTGGGGCATCACGGCGCTGGGAGCAGCCATCGTGTTTGGCTTCCTCAGCATCCACCGCAAGCTGCTTGATGCCATGCTGGGGTTTGCCGGCGGGGTAATGCTGGCGGCGAGCTACTGGAGTTTGCTGGCACCTTCGATCGCTGTCGCAGCCGAACAGGGTTGGGCGAGCTGGTTGCCGCCGGCGGTCGGGTTCCTCTTGGGAGGCGGCTTTCTATATTGCCTCGACCAGATCTTGCCACATCTTCACTTAGGCTTGCCAGTCGACTCTGCGGAAGGCCCACGCACGACTTGGCAACGATCGCTGCTGTTGGTGACCGCGATCACCCTGCACAACATTCCTGAAGGCTTGGCCGTCGGGGTCGCTTTCGGCGGCGCCGCCAGTGGAACCGCCACGGCCAGCCTCGGTAGTGCGGTGGCGTTGGCGATTGGCATTGGAATCCAAAACTTTCCGGAAGGCTTAGCCGTGGCCATGCCGCTGCGGGGAGAAGGGATGCGCCGCTCCAAAGCATGGTTCATGGGGCAGGCTTCTGCAATTGTCGAACCCATTGCCGCCGTGGCAGGCGCGGCGTTAGTCGTCTACGCGGCGCCGGTGCTGCCGTTCGCACTCAGCTTTGCCGCCGGTGCGATGGTCTATGTCGTTGTCGAGGAGTTGATTCCGGAAACCCAGCAAGCAGGCAACGATGACTTGGCAACCCTCTGTCTAATGCTGGGCTTTACCTTAATGATGATTCTAGACGTGGCCTTCGGCAGCTAACACGCAGCCATTTCGTGGTGGCAGTCAAGCCATCCGCTGCGCAGGTGGGCTGGGGGAAAACGTGGGCTGGGCGCATCCGTGGGCTGGGCATGCGCCGCCGCAATCATTCGCTTCGCTGACGCGAACGGCTTAGATCTCTTCGTCGACAAACACCACGTGGCGAAAGTAATGCTGGGACTCGAAGCTTGCTCCCAGAGCCCCGATCAACAAGCCGAGAGACGCACTAAAAGCAGCCATCCAAAACTTCGCCAACCAACCGTTGGCAAGCAACGACGCCTGGGAAGAAGAGGCCCAAGCGGCAATCAAATCCGGCCCGAAAAACACGCCTCCGAATAGCAATGCGATGAAGTATAAACCACACCAGGTCACCAACATGCCGACCAGTAAAATGCCGATCGCGGAGGCAGAGGTCACGACCGCTTGCTCACTTCTTCGTTGCTGCCGCCGCACCAAAAGTTGTTGTCGACCGATCACATAAGCGGTTGTTAAACACCAGCTACCGATGGTCAAGACAGCGACGCGCATGCCGTCCTGCGACAGTGCCAAATCCCATGCTTCGGCGGTCATCAACAGGATGGCGACAGTCGAAACCGAAGCCAATGTCAGACGACTGAAACGCCGCGGAAGCTGCCACGGACGCGCTGCAACCACCGCTTGTAAGATTTCTCGTCGATTGATCCAACTTGCTCCGATCGCAAACGCGGGGGAGGTCCACAAACGCTGCGACCGCTCCTCCAATCGCTGATCGGCCGTCTCCCGCAGCGACTGTCGTTGCCGTTCGATTTGCCTTTCCGTCAGAGCCTGCATCGCATCCAGGGCGTGGGCACTCGGAGGATGATACATCAAGTTGTGTGCTTCATCGCTCCGCCCAACTCCCGTTAAATGTGCCACCGCCTGCAAGAGCATACGGCTCAGCCGATAGGCGACACGTTCGACCCGAGACGATTCATCCGCGGTTTCGCCCAGAGCTTGCGGGTCGATCAGCGAGAGCGAGATCACTGCCGCGTCGAGCGCGCGGCTTAGGGCGGCAAAACAGCGCGTCGAAAAGTAGCTTTTCAGTTCCGCAGCCGTCAAGACCAGCACGAAATCCCAGTGGTGCGTGTCGCGTTCTTCAACCGCTTCTCGCAATAGCAAACTGGGTTCTGCCACACCTGCGGCAGAGCTTTCAGGATGCTGCAACGGATAGAGTTCGAAGCGGAGTTCAGGAAACGTTTGTTCCCAGTACTCGCGTGCCATGTGTAGCGCACGCTGCATCGCCGCCTGATCGACTTGGTCGAACTGCCCCGCAACGACGATGCCAATTTCAATCCGCGGTTTCGGCGTGGTCGAGGTCATCGCGCAAGCTGCAAAAGGAGCGACATTGGGCAAGCAGCAAAAAGCAAACAGTCCCCAAGGATTACGTCACCTCTCGCCATGCTCGGGGTGGCGAGGAAGCTTCGTTGGGAACCACCGCGATCATCAACAAAAACAGCCCCACTACAATATGATTTTGATGAATCGGTGGCGGAGGCAACTCCGCGAATCTTCCCCAAACGATCAACCCCAAGGCGACCAATAACGTCAGCAAATGGGCATAACGAGTCGGTGGCCAGTACGAACAACCGGCCAGCACACAAATCGTCAGCGCCGTCAGCAGGTCCACCCACAACACCCAGGCATCGGATTGCGTCCGAAAGATGAAAGGGCTGAGTCCCAACCAAACCGCCGTCATGATTTCGACAACGCGGCCCCACATCACGACACCTCCCGCGACAACTGCGTTTCCGCGGCTTGCTGAGCCGACTCATCAGCATAGCCCCACAGCGCTCGCCAAACGGCTCGTTTGCTGCGAGTCTGCTTGCGGACAACGTTGAGATAGGTGACGGAGATCCGCACTTCATCCCACGCCCAGTAAACCAAGATCAAGGAGATGACCGCCGTGACCAAGCAGAGGAAGCACCATTCTCCCACCATAAAGGCTTGCAGCAATACCAACACGGCGCTGACGATCCCCAAGGGAATCACATCAATCCCGAACAGAATGACCAGCCATGGCCGACAGCGCCATCGTCGTGTCGAACCGGCAAAGCCCAACACGGCGTCTCCGAGATAAGCCAGCGCTCCCAAGGCTGCGTCGTGAATCCCGAGGATGCCATACATCGTCCTGGCGGGTCGGGATTCCAGGACACGGTTACTGCTGTCTCCAAACACGGGATCCCAGGTCGTTTCGATCAAGCCCCACTGGAACATCGACAGATGCACCGAGATGGCGGCGGCCACGAAAGCGAACAGACAGATTGGCAGACGTTGGCTCCACGCCGATGGGTTGTAGCGGTAGGGAGGCACGCGCTGGTCGAAGTCGCTCATCGCTCCAATCCATTGCGACGGTACCATTCGTCTGGATTTTTTTGCAGCGATTCGACCATCGTGGGCATAGTGTCCATCAACTGGTGTTGTGGTTCCCAGCCGAGTAATTTTTGGGCACGCCCGACGTCGAGTGCGTAATGATCGTCCGCCATACTGATCATGAACGGCTTGATAAAGCTCTCACCACCAGACAGTTTATCACTGACCGCCGCACCCACTTTGGCAACCGATTTGGGTACATACAAAGTCACCCACTCTTTGCCATACATCTGCTGTCCAATCGCGTCTTGCAACTCCGAGTAAGACGGCGGGTCGGGCTCCCCGACGAGAATCGCTGTCTGGGGCTCGATCGCCTTTCGCCTCTCCACGGCACGGGCAATCGCATCCACCGCATCGTCGATGTGTACCGCAGACTGTCCCGCATCGGTATTCCCGGGAAAGAAATGACCTTGAAAGTCTTTTTCGTGGATGCGTTTGATCTGCTGCACGAGGGTTGGCTGCTGGCCATAGTCGGTGTAGATGCCACCAATCCGCAAGAACACCGAACGCAGGCTAGGCTGTGACTCGCGAATCAACCGCTCGGTTTCGATCTTGCTGGCAGGGTAAGGCCACTTGGCGAGCAATGGATCCTCTTCGTGAATGTGCTGCCCAACGTCGCACGGCGCGTGGACCAACATCGTGCTGGTAAAGAGAAATTGCTCCGTCTCGATCTGAAGATCCCGCAGCGTTTTTAGCAAACGCTGCGTTCCCTCGATCGTCACTTGCTCGTAAAGCTCGCTATCTTCCCCCGAAAAATCGTAGTAGGCCGCTAGATGAACGACACTGGCTAGCCGCTCCCCGGCTCGTTCACGCACTTGCCGAACCGCGTTCTGCACCGAAGCGTCGTCGGTGACATCGCAGTCGATGCTATGCAGGTGAGCATGACTCTGAAGCCAGTCGGGAAGGGCGATCCGGTCGAGCCCAAAGACCTCGTAACCAAGCTGCTCTAAGCGTTGACAAACCGGCTTGCCAATCAAACCCGCACTTCCCGTTACGATGACTGCAGGTCGTTCCCTTTCTGCCATAGCTTCACGTCCCTTTCTTCGGCGTCCATTCAAGCAGTCGCCTGAGATAGTCTGTTGTTCAAACGGGGTTGCTTCGGCAAGCAAGCAGTCGTGCAGTAAATGCCGACCGCCGTACGATTCGCCCGTCTATCGCCACATGACGCCCGTCTCTCGCCCATGTGATGCCACATGTCGCCATTGGCGACGAGACGAAGTCGACGCAAGTTGCATGCCAGGGTAGGGCGGGTTGGCCGGACCCCGCACCGTTGCCAACCGCGAACGTTCCAACGGTGGTGGGACTAAGGCATGCCGTTTGCACCGCGTAATGAGACGTCTACGCTGGAAAGCCTCCCACGACTCATTGGAGAGACATCTTGCACGAGACGTACACCTTGCACGACGACGCCCTACGCCACCGGCCCACTGCGGGACGGGAGGCAGTTAGCCCTTGGGAAATGGCGGGCACTGCAAATATTTTGATTCCTACCCGATCGATTGGAGACCAAGGATGAGCAGTACAAATCTGGAACTCGAAAAACAGCTTGATGCCCTCGCCGACATCTGCTGCGACAAACTCAGCGGTGATACTTCCGATACCACGGCCCGGCGTGACGCGATCCTGAAAGCCCTGTTGATGAGTGGCTACGCCCGTAAGGGAGGGCATCAACTGGGTGCTGATATTGAAAAGCGGGTCAAGCAGAAATGCCGCGAGCCCGTGATGCACCGCGGCGGCGAGTTGGCGGGACTGTTACATCAAATCCAGCATTCCTATGAGAAATTGGTTCGCTGGGAATCGGAAAGCCCGAAGGACAAGCAGCCAGCCAAAGGGGCCAACATCAGCTCGGCTACCGACGCATGAATGACGATTCGGTACTGGTCGGTTGCCCATGCAACGGCGCCGGCTTGGTTCCGACTCGTTCATTCTTCCGTCACGCTTGTCTCGGCGATGGCCCCCTATCGGTGGCGACCAATACTTCATAAGGAACAAAGTCATGGAGCCTCAAGCAGGTCCTCGCACGACAACCGAACTTGGTCGGCGCCTTCCCCAAACAATGCGAGCGATCATCTACGACGACTACGGCAGTGCCGATGTTTTGCGACTTGCTGAGCGTCCCCTGCCGCACCGTCATGCCAATCAACTGTTGATCGAAGTCCACGCTTCGAGCGTCAATCCGATCGACTATCGGCTTCGTCGCGGAGAGATGAAAGGACTGTTGCCGGGAGGTTTTCCACGCACCCCGGGCTACGACGTTGCCGGTCGCGTGGTGGACTGTCCGGTCGACGTGGCATTCTCTCGCGGTGATCGCGTGCTGGCGTTTCTTGATCACCTGCGTGGTGGAGCGTGCGCGGAGTATGCCGTTTGTCGCCACACCTCGGCAGCTAAATTGCCCGACGATATTCCTTTCGCGGACGCCGCCGCGATTCCGCTGGCCGGTACAACCGCCTTGCAGTCGTTGCGGGATCACGGCCAGATCCAACCAGGCGATCGTGTCTTGATCAATGGTGCCAGCGGTGGCGTAGGCATGTTTGCAGTCCAAATTGCCAAGGCTTATCAATGCGAAGTCGATGCGGTTGCGAGCGGACGCAATGAAGCGTTTTGCTTTTTCTTGGGAGCCGATAATTTCTATGACTATCGGCAAACGAACATCACCGCGACCCGAAGACGTTGGGACATAATCTTTGATGCAGCGGGAAAAATGACCTATCTCGGCGCGCGTAAGATCCTCAACCGAGGTGGCCGGTTTGTCTCGACCGAACCAAGCCTCAAGGGGATGCTGATGACGCTGATAACCCGTTGGTCCGTCAAACCGGGGAAGGTGATGCTGGCGATTCCCTCGGGGAACGACCTGCGACAACTGATCGATCTGTACCGACAAGGCAAGTTGCGAGTTACGCTCGACAGTCGGTTTCCGCTCGCAGAAACCGCCGCCGCACAACGCCGCGTCGAATCGGGCGTCGAGCACGGCAAAGTCGTGATCGACCATTCATCGCTTTCCACCGAGACGCATGCTCCGGCGACGGCCCCCCTGAATCGATTCTAATGCAACCGGTTGGCACTCACGTCATGCCGGACCAGCCACTCGGTCGACGCCGAGACTTCGCTGCCGTAACTGCCGAAAACGGGATCGACACGTTCCGCCGCCAGTTCAATCGGTGGTGCTTGCTGCCAAGGAGAAGCTTTTACAGCCGAAGCATCAAGCAGGCGTTCTGTGCCGTCAACGGTGCGAGCCGCTTCGCCGGAAGGACCAACCGATCGCGAGTCGGCCTGGAATGAGGAACCGCCCGATACTTGGTTCTGTTTCGCAAGCTCGATCAAGGCGTTGAGCACTAATAAAGCATCACGCGGCTCGAGCGTTCCGTTGCCCGAAACGTCGACCGAAGCAGCCGTTTCATGATCGGGCGCAGGCAACCTATTTGGACCACCGAAATAGGCAAGCAAGGCGTTGACCACCAGCAACGCATCGCGGGGAAAGACGCGACCATCGCCATCGACGTCGACCGGGTTGGCAGCATTGTGTCGCCAACGGATCTCGCTCGCAGGCTCGACAGCAGCAGGGCTTGAGATTTCCTGAACCGCAACCGGCGCTTCCGCGACCAGCTCTTCCACAACCAGCTCTTCCACAACCAGATCTTCCACAACCAGATCTTCCACAACCAGATCTTCCACAACCAGATCTTCCGCAGTCGGTTCTTCCGCAGTCGGCTCTTCCGCAACCGGCTCTTCCGCAACCGGCGCTTCCGCAATCGGTTCTTCCGCAATCGGTTCTTCCGCAATCGGTTCTTCCGCAACCGGCTCTTCCGCAACCGGTTCTTCCGCAACCGGTTCTTCCGCAACCGGTTCTTCCGCAA
>CAYZHQ010000172.1:3706-10099 GCA_964477385.1 uncultured Pirellulaceae bacterium | reverse complement strand
ACAAACGGTGCATATTGAGGCCCATAGAAACCTGGGCCGCCGGCATCCATCGGTGCCGGCAGATTGACATACGGAGGCACCTTGCCGGCCAAGCCCAATTCTCTGGCGATTTTGGAACCGAGAGAGGGAAAGTGAGTGTTGGCGGGGATGCGACTGTTCTGCCCATCACGGAACCGAGGGCGCTCGCCGGTCATCACGTAGTAGTACCCCGTGACGTGCCCGTTATCTTCGTGCGAGTGACTGCGGAGGATGGTGTACTTGTCGGCCACCTTTGCACAATGTTGGCAGTGTTCGCCGACATAAGTGCCCGCGACATTGGTCGCGATGGGCCGAAACGGACCGCGGATTTCCTCGGGCGCGTCAGGTTTCAGGTCCCACATGTCGATCGTGCTGGGACCGCCTTCGAGAAACAGCATGATGACCGATTTAGCGGTACCCCCTGTAGCGATTCCTGCCGCTTCCAATTCGAGCATCCCCGGCAACCCCAGCCCACTGAGCATTCCCAGCCCGCCGATTTGCAGCGCACCGCGACGCGAAATTCGGTCACAGCGTCGACGTGCACGAGTATCCAGTTTGATGTTCAGCATGCCATGGGTTCCTTGCCTGCTTCGCGAAACTTAGTGGTTGTACAAAAATTCTTTACTATTCATGACCGTCCACAAGATATCTTCGATAGCCGTCTGTCGCGGCACCGCCGAATCGTTCAGCAAGTCCAGCATCAGCGTCCGCTCCGACCGATGGGGACGTCTTGCCAACGCCGTCAGATAAATCGTTTCAAGCACCGTTTCCGCGTCGGCTGTGGAGTTCGCCCAGCGTCGTGTGTTGCCATCGTGCGCACTTAATTTGGCCTGCAGTTCCGGCGAGTTCATCAAATGCAACGCCTGGGTAATGCTGGGCGAATCACCTCGTTCGCAAGCACAGACGGTGGTCCGCTGCGGCCGCCCGAAGATGCGGAAAAAGTAAGACGGCATGCGATTGTCCCAGACCTCGATCGCTCGCGAACCGATCGGCCATCCATTGAATTTTTCAGGACTGCCGGTCACTTGGCAAATCGCGTCGAGCAGCACTTCGGCCGGCAGCGTGCGCGTTTCCGCATGCGAGAAGTTCTGCTGATCGGCCACGTTGGTCGCATTGGTTTCGGTCGATAATTGATAAACCCGTGACTGCAGCAACGTCCGCGTGAATGCTTTTAAGTCATAGCCGGTTTCTCGCAGATGAGCGGCCAAGGCGTCGAGCAACGGCTCGTTGGTCGCCGGGTTAGAAGCTCGCAAATCATCGACCGGTTCCACTAAGCCGCGACCGAAATAGTGGGCCCACAACCGATTGGCGATCGCTCGGGCGAAGAAAGGATTGTCCGCGTCGGTCATCCAATCTGCCAACCGCGTCCGCCGGTCACGCCGCGCAACGAGCTGGGCGAAATCGTCCACCGCAACGGTCGCTCCAGCCGCCGTGGCAGGCTGGCCCGACGGATCGGAATCTCCCAACCCCGCCGCCACAATCGTCGTGCCCGTGCGAGGATGCGGCAGGTCACGCCCAGCGGTTAACACCAACGACGTTCCGCCGGAAGGCAACGTCTTCTGTTTTGTCCCGGTGAAAAAACCAGCCAGTGCATAAAAATCGTGCTGGCTCCAACGTTCAAACGGATGATGGTGACACTGCGCACATTCGATGCGCACGCCAAGCAAGAGTTGGCTGACCGCACTCGCGGTTTCTTCCGGGTTTTTGAAGGAGGCATAAAACGCAGTGGGAGCCAACTGACGCATGTCCCCGCGTGCCGTAACGATGTCACGCGCCATCGCGTCATAGGGCCGATTGTTGGCGAACTGGGTTTGCAACCAACGTGTCATCGCAACCGAACTTTCGGCCCCCAGTGCATTGGCGTCGACGCGCATCAAGTCGGACCACAATAGCGCCCAATACTGAGCGTATTCGGGCTGATCGAGCACTCGCTCGATCATTGCGTTGCGTTTATTCGCTTGCGGATCGTCCAGGAACGTCCGAGCCTCCTCAGTGCTGGGTAACGTCCCGAGGACGTCTAAAAACAGCCGTCGCAGAAATGTTGCGTCATCACATGGTTCACTCGGTGCGATTCCCATCGCCTCCAGTTTGTTCCACACCAAGGCGTCGACGAAATTGTGCTCCGGAGGTCGAACAAAATCGATCGGCTGGCCTGGGACTTGGATTCGACTGACCGCGATGTGCCCCAGATACCGCACCAACACGGCGGCCTCGCCGGGCACGCCGCTGACTTGGACGCGTCCGCTCGCATCGACTTCGGCGATCGTGGGAGCATTCGTTTCATAAGCTGCTTCGGCGGTGACGTCGCGAGACTGGCCGTCAATGTCCCAAGCGATAACTCGTAACTGCTGCGTTGCCGATCGGTGATCACTCGACACTGTTGCCGTGCGGATCGTGCGCGTTGCCGGGTAGACTTCGACGTGGTCAATCGGTGCGGCAAGCTCACGCTCGAGCCGTGCCCCTTCCTCGATCCACCGACGCAACCGTCGGTAGCCGAAACTATCTGCCGCAACCGCTTCGCCACCGCCGTGGGGAATCGCTCCGCTACCTTTCCTCAACAGCAAGCTGGTTTCCGGCAACGCCACGTTAATGCGACGGCCACGCCCTTGTTGTGTGAGAGCCGCGTGGTCTGCCGGGACATCAAACCCGAACAGGCTTAGTCGGAAACCGTTTTTTCCCTCGGCCTTGCCGTGACACGCGCCCGAGTTGCAACCCGCTTTGGTCAGCACCGGGTTCACATCGTTATGGAACGAAACGGGCGGTGGTTGGGCAAAGCGTTGCACCTGAACCTCGGCTGCCACCGTCTGACCGTCGACTTCCACCATCAATTCGGTCTCTCCGTCGCCGACGGCCTCTACCAAACCGGTTGCCGAAACGACCGCGACCGATCGATCGGCAACATGAAACGTCGCTTTCGCCGTCAGGTCACTCACATCGCCCGAGCCACGCGGGCCTTCGGCGATCATTTGCACCGAGGACTCCGGCCCAACCAAAACGATCGAACGGGGCTGCAGTTGAATCTCTTGAGCGACGATCTGCGGCGCAGTCAGCAGCACAAAACAAAACGAGACAAACAACACGCCACACAAGCGGAGTGCTTGGCCAGACGCGTTGCGTGTGGTGAATTGACAGCGAATAGGAGCAGGACCAAGCATCGTTCTTGATCGCCTTGCGAACCGGTGGGAGAGGGGTGGGGCGCCTGAGTATAAGGGGAGCGATGGGCTCAAGACTAGCAAAAAGTGGAGAAAGTTTCCCATCCGTGGTGCGTCGCGTGATCGGGCGGGAGCCTTCGGTGACGCGCGTCGTGCGATTCGTTTATGCTAGACGTCTCACCCTCCTCGATCCCCGCTTTGGAGCCTCACTCTGATGAGCAAACCCACCCCATCGCCCGCCAAGCGGCAACTGACCCGTCGATCTGCGATTCAAACCACCCTGGCGTTGACCGCCGCGATGTATCACAGCAGTTCGACGAGTGTCGCTGCCGAGCCTGGCCCGAACGAAAAACTGAATCTTGGTTGCATCGGTGTCGGCGGACGCGGTTCGGCCAATGTCAACGGCCTGAGCTCACAGAATTTGGTCGCCTTAGTCGATGTCGATCCGAAGCGCGCCGCGGGAACGTTTAAGAAATTTCCCAAAGCCGATCAGATGAGCGACTATCGCAAGATGCTTGATCAATACGGCTCCAAATTAGACGGCGTGGTAATCAGCACGCCGGACCACATGCACTTTCATCCCGCCTATGCCGCGATGCAACTAGGGCTGCATGTCTACTTGGAAAAGCCGCTGGCGCACAACGTTTGGGAGACGCGGACGCTGACCGATTACGCTCGGAAAAATGGCCTGGCAACACAACTGGGGTCGCAGCGGCACGCGATGTCGAACATGCACCGCGTGGTGGAACTGGTGCAGAGTGGCGCGATCGGCGAAGTTTCCGAGGTCTACAGTTGGGTGGGGGGAAGCCGTGGCATGCCCAACATGCCGACCGACAATCCACCGATCCCCGAAGGTCTTGACTATGACCTGTGGGTCGGTCCCGTGCCGAACCCGCCGCGGCCTTATCATCCTTCGATCTGTCCCTATGGCTGGCGTTTCTGGTGGGACTTTGGAACTGGTGAAACCGGCAACTGGGGATGTCACATTTTGGACATTCCTTACTGGGCGCTGGAGTTAACCTATCCGGTGCGGGTCGACGCGGAAGGTCCGGAAGTGGACGCCGAACGGACACCGAAGTCGATGCAGGTTGCTTATCAGTTCCCCGCGATCGAAAACCACTCGACGCTGAAACGACGCGGCGATGTGAAGCTGAATTGGTCGCACGGCGAGCCCGCGATTTTGAAAGAGCTTGGCCTGTCCGGTAAGGGCAACAACACGCTGATGATCGGCAGCAAAGGTATGTTGCTGTGTGGTTTCGGCAAGCGAAAGTTGCTGCCCGAAGAGCAGTTCGCCGATTTCAAAGCCCCTGAGCCTTTCGTCCCAGACTCCCCTGGCTTTCACAACGAGTGGGTCAATGCGGTTCGAGGCGGCGAGCCGGCGACATGCCATTTCGACTACTCCGGACCGATGGCTGAAACCGTGTTGCTGGGCAATGTGGCTTACCGTACCGGCGGATTTGATTGGAACGCCAAGGAGCTAACCACCGGCAGCAACCAAGCGGCCCAAGCCTTGATCCGCGAAACCTACCGCCCGGGCTGGGAAGTCTAGTCGGAAGGCGGCAGGAGGGAGCCGAGCGGTTAACGAGCCACCAGAACGATTCGCACGATTGAGATGATTCGGCGCGATGTTGCCCCGTGCGAACTCGTTCTGCTGGTGCGCTAGTTGAACCTGGAGACTAAACCGTCAGGGAAACCACGTTCGACCTCAGGCGATCAGATCGTGCACCACTCTGCCATGCACATCCGTTAAGCGGAAATCGCGTCCACTGTAGCGATAGGTAAGCCGTTCATGGTCCAAGCCCATCAGGTGCAGGATGGTGGCATGCAGGTCGTGAACGTGGACTTTGTTTTCCACTGCTGCAAAACCGAACTCGTCGGTTGCACCATAGGTCATGCCGCCTTTTACGCCGCCGCCGGCTAACCACATGGAGAAGCCGTGGTGGTTGTGATCACGACCGTTGCCGTTTTCCGCCACAGGCGTTCGTCCAAATTCACCGCCCCAAATGACGAGGGTGTCTTGCAGTAAGCCGCGTTGCTTTAAGTCGTTCAGCAACGCCGCGATCGGTTGATCGACATTCTTGGCTTTATCCGCGTGGGCTTTGATGTCGCCATGGTCGTCCCACGGTTGGCCATTGCCATAGTAGACCTGCACCATCCGCACACCACTTTCCACCAGTCGCCTGGCCGCCAAGCATCCCCGCCCGAACTGGCCCGATCCGTAAGCGTCTCGTGTGGTTTGCGTTTCCCGCTCGAGGTCAAAAACCTCTTGTGCTTCGGACTGCATGCGAAACGCCATCTCTAGCGACTCAATGCGAGCTTCCAAGCGATTGTCTTGGCCCCCGCGTCGTTCCAGGTGCAGTTCATTCATCTGCTTCAGCAAGTCCAGTTGTTGTCGCTGCGCGTCCCCGGTCAGATACGGATTGCTGATGTGCTGAATCACCTTCTTGGGATCGACGTTGCTGGCGTGATTGATGTGGGTTCCCTGGAATACGCCGGGCAAAAAGCTGTTGCTCCACAATTGCGGCCCGACGACCGGCTTGCCTGGGCATAGCACCACAAACCCCGGCAGGTTTTGATTCTCGGTGCCCAATCCGTATTGCAACCACGACCCCATCGACGGCCGCGTGGGCTGCGTCTCGCCACTGTTCATCATCAGCAGCGAAGGTTCGTGGTTGGGGATGTTGGTATGCATGGACCGAATCACGCAGATGTCATCGATGCAGGCTCCCACATTAGGAAACAGATCGCTGACTTCGATTCCCGATTGGCCATAACGTTTAAAGGCGAATGGCGACATCATCAAACCGCCCGTTTTTCGCTCGGTCTTCAGATCAGCCGAAGGCGGGCGCTGGCCGTTGTACTTTTTCAACGCCGGCTTGGGATCAAACGTATCGACCTGCGATGGGCCACCGTTCATGAACAGATGAATGATATGTTTGGCGCGCGGCGCGAAATGCGGTGACTTGGGCGTTAAGGGATTCGTCATCACCTTCGACGCCGCGCTGGCCAGCGAATCCTCCTGCGCCAGCATGCCTGCCAAACCCAACATGCCGAGCCCCGTTCCCATGCGCTGTAACGATTCGCGGCGACTGAGTGCCCAAGGGCGTGCGTGAGGATTCATGATTCGTTTCACTGCGAAATGGGTTTAGAAAGCGTCGAGTGACCAAGCGATTGCGTTTGGCGACCATGTTGGTTGCGGGTTTGAAAAGCGGCTTCAGCCACA
>CAYZHQ010000172.1:0-3606 GCA_964477385.1 uncultured Pirellulaceae bacterium | reverse complement strand
CGACTGCCGTCAATCGAGATAAATAAATTCGTTGCCACCCAGCAAGGCCTGCGCGTAGCTCTGCCAACGCGTCAAGCGATCGTCTGGATGAGGTTCCCCGGCGAGGTAAGCCAAGCCGATTTCAATTTCGCGTTTGGAAGGCGGGCGGTTGTAAGCCAACGCGAAAGCTCTCTCGATACGTGCGGTGTCGCTCGATGGGGCTTCGGTGTGAAGACGATCCGCGAAGGCTTTGGCCTGCTCGACCATAAACGGACTGTTCAGCACGAACAGTTGCTGTTGTGGAACGGTGGTTTCGCTCCGTTTGGCACTGGTGATGTTGGCATCGGGAAAATCGAACAGCCGCAGCAGATTGTCCAGCTCGTGGCGGCTGATCATGGCGTAAACGGTGCGACGCACGTTCTTGGTATCGGCCAAATTCGTCGATGGACCGCCAAGGGTTCGGTCGAGTTTTCCGGCGACGTCCAGCAACGCGTCACGCCACGCTTCAACGTCCAGTCGTCGTCGATTCATCTGCCAAAGATAGCGATTATCCGCATCGACGTTGGCGTTCGCCTCGTCATGCGAAGTGCTCAGCCGATAGGTCGAAGAGAGCATGATTTCGCGGTGCAGCGCCTTCGTCGACCAACCCGAAGCGATGAACTGATCCGTGAGGAAATCGAGCAATTCTGGATGCGACGGTGGATCTCCCTGCGCCCCGAAGTTGCTGGGGGTGGAAACGATCCCGCGCCCAAAATGATGTTGCCAAACGCGATTAACGAACACTCTTGCGGTCAGCGGATTGTCGGCATCCGCAATCGCTTCGGCTAACTCCCGGCGTCCGCTGCCGTCGCGGAACAGCGGTCGATCCTCGCCGGCCAAAATACGTAAGAATCGTCGCGGTGCCACCTCGCGTTGGCGAGCCGGATTCCCGCGGACAAAAACTTTCATGTCCGCCGCGTTCGCTTCGGTGTACGAATGGGCGATCGGGTACATCTCCGGAGCGGTCTGCTTGGCCTGTTCCAGTTCGGCTCGCATCCGGCTCAATTGAGCTTGCTTGTCGGCATCGAGAAAATTCTCCAGTTCACGATCATCCACCATGAACGGCCCGTCTTTCCCAAAGACGACCGTCAGCAGATCGTCATCCAACTCGACGGGGCTGTCGACCGGCGGTTCGGTATAGACACTGAACTGGACGCTCGCCTGATCACCGCAGCCTCCTTGATCGGAACCGCTATTGTCCAGTCCGCCGATCGCTTGAAAACGGTCGAAGCCGGCCGGCACGTCGTAGGCGATGATCGTCGGTGCATGCACGCCGATGCCGTTCGAGTAGGTCTTGCCGCCGACGCGGATCGGTTGCCCGGTGTAGTTTCGATTGATTTTGCCGCCGGAAAAACCTTTTAGCGATTTCCATTTCAGTTCGGTCAGCAGTTGTTCGCCAGCCGGACCCATCAGCTTTGGTTCGATCCAGTCCGCATGGTCGCAGCTCTTGCCATTGCCGCCGTCCGACACGACCAGGAACAATTCTTTTGCGTCGTCCAGCTTCACCTCGATGCCGGCAGTCGGTCGCGCTTTGGTCACCAGCGGCGTGACGAAGCGAGGCTTGCCAGGTTGATGCGGTCCCTCTTCGTCGACCTTGACCAAATTAGCCGTCGAAACTCCATTACGAATGTCGAGTCGCGTCTGAATCTGTTGCTGAAAATCAGTGGCTACCTTGGCAACTTCCACGGTCGTCGCCCGTTTGAAGGCCTCCGTGTCGTTAGTCAAGACAAACCATGCCTCCAGCGCCGCAACTTTGCCTTTTTGTTTTGGACCGAGAAACCGCAACCAACGCTTGAGCAAGGCCTCGTTCAGTCCCGCCTCTTTGGCTAGATCCGCGGTTTTTAAATCGGTCCCTTCTGCGGCAGCCGCCTGGAACTTCCAGACCGCCTGCATGTACTGAGCGATCTGATGCGTTTTTGATTCGCCAGCCACCGATTTCTCGTCCTTCAGAAACTTCTTTAACGCTTGATCGGCCGCCTTGATTCGCTTCTGCCCCGCTTCGTAAGCCTTGACTTCGTCAGGCGAGCAGAGCGGCGCGTTGTGCAGCTTTGAACTGCGGAAAATTCCAGCCAGCGAGTAATAATCTTGAGTCGGGATGGGATCGAACTTGTGATCGTGACAACGGGCACACGAAACGGTCAGCCCCAGAAATCCGCGAGTCAGCGTGTCCACACGGTCATCCAGTTCGTCCGCCGCTGCTTTGGCTGCGTCGCTGTTCTTGTAGTACTGCGCGCCCAAGCCAAACAGTCCCAGTGCAACCAAACGTTCGGGTCTGGCAGCTTCCTCGGATTCGATCAGGTCACCGGCGATCTGTAATTTGACGAACTCGTTGTAGGGCATGTCGGCATTGAATGCGGAAATCACCCAGTCACGGTAGCGATAGCCGTTCGTGTTCTTTCGAACCGAGAACGTGTGTGCTTGGTCTTCGGAGTAGCGCGCCACGTCCAGCCAATATCGTCCCCAGCGTTCGCCATAATGAGCCGACTCCAGCAGTCGATCGACCACCCTCTCGTAGGCTCGGGGCGATTCGTCATTCAGAAACGCGGCGACCTCTTCGGGTGTGGGTGGCAAACCCAGCAGATCGAAGGTCGCTCTTCGGATCCATTCCCGTTTCTCTGCCGGTGCAACGGGGTGTAGTTGGTGTTCTTCCAGTTTGGCAAGCGTAAAGTAATCTAGTTCTCCGGCGCACCATGCTGCGTTTCGAACCTGCGGACGCGGTGGTTTAACGACCGGCTGATAGGCCCAGTGTTCACCGGCCGTCTCGAAATCGATTCCTGATTCAGCAACCGGCTCGCCGTCGCGTGGGTCGGGTGCACCCATCTCGACCCATTTCACAAAATCGGCAATCACTTGCTCGGACAGCTTGCCGCTCGGAGGCATCTCGTAACCTTCGTAGCGTAGCGCCGCGATCAACAGGCTGTCTTCGACCTTCTCTGGAACGACCGCCGCGCCCGAATCGCCGCCTCTGCGAGTCGACTCGCGGGTGTCGAGTGCCAAGCCCCCTTGCAGCGTTTTTGCATCCGCCGCGTGGCATTCGTAGCAATGCTGTACCAGAACCGGTCGAATCTTCGACTCGAAGAAATCGTGGCCTTCGGGAGCGACTTCGGCCGCGAAGATCCACCTAGTTGCCATCAGGGAAGCCAAGGCGATGCTAAACAGACAACGCTGCATCTGCGATCTCCAAACTTGAGGGACAGCACGCAACCCGAATGAACGAGTCAGCGAGCAATTTTGGTGGGGCGATGGTAGGCGGGAGGGAGCGATCGGCAAGACTGGCAGGCAAACCACTTGTCGGTCCTTCTCTACTATACCCCGGCAGGTCAATGAGGAGAAATGCCTAGCAACAATGCTGTCCCTGTTAGCGATGGAACGCCAGACAGTGGGACTCAGCACACAGTGGTACTCAACGGAGCCATCCCCCCATTTCCCCAGGCATTTAGGGTCCGTTTGGAGCAAGACAACGCAGCAAAATCGACTGCAAAGGGCTCCGGAACGCGGAAAAAGTTCCAGCGAGTACCCCTGGCAGGAATCGAACCTGCAACCTGCGCATTAGAAGTGCGCTGCTCTATCCAGTTGAGCTACAGGGGC
>CAYZHQ010000171.1:0-10237 GCA_964477385.1 uncultured Pirellulaceae bacterium | reverse complement strand
GTGTCGGGTACCTTTTGTGCGAAGCACCCGAAGGGCGAGTTCCTCGCAAAAGGTGCCCGATACTTTTTTGTCGCACGATCCTAACTCGCTGGACGCCGCGCTGAACCCCGCGTTGAACAACATATAGGGTGCCAGTGGTATATAGGGTGCCAGCGGTTGCAAGGTGCGCGATCGACATGGTCATTACGCCGTTACCAAACCGCTTTGTACTCGGAGGGAACTTTGTTGCGTGAGCTGTAGGTATGCACGCGATTGGTCGGTTTGCGATCAAGCGTTTCCAGCGGCAGTTTGGCCGCACACCAACCGAGAATGCTGCCCTTAAAGTTTTTCACGTCGACACCATCGGCGGCTAGTTTTTCAGCATACTTGCCGCTGCGATAACCGGAGGTGCAGTAGGGGATGACCAAGCGTCCGCGATAGAGCTGACGGTTCTGCTCAAACGCTTTCGCAGTGATCGCTCCGGGCAGAACTGAAACGGCAACTTCGGCCGGGGTGCGTACGTCGACGACGATAAAATCGGGCGTCGGCGGCTGGTCGTTCGCGGCGGCTTGGCCTGCCTCGGTTCCCGCTTTCGCCTGCGTGGTTTGCAGCGCACGTAATTCGGCGGCAGAGATTTCCGCGACAGCGGGTCGACTACCGAATAGGCGGCTTAGCTGCGCCGTGGCCGAAGTTTGAACGAGTGTCGCGAACAGGAGTGCTGCGGCGATGGTGAACACTCGATGGTGCATTGGGTTCTTCCTGAGAATGGAGTAGCGAAGGGGGTTGTGGCCAAAGACCAACCAGTGAGGAATGTAGCGTAGCGGTCGCTTTGCAAGTTTGTCAGCGGACCGCGCAAGAAGCGTTGTTTCCGCTGACACGATTCCAAGGCATCTTCGCAAGCAGCATCCCCATCGCACACGTATCGGTGATGCCGGCGAATGCCAATCCCGCACCGATGGCCACGCCGCCGAATGCAAATCGGATATCGAAGACGAGGGCGGAGAGACTGAATGCCAAAACCAACAGGCCCGCGGTGATGCGTACTTGGCGCTCCAACGAAACCGCTTTTTTGCCGCGGACCACTGGCAGTCCCGCTGCCGCCCAGGCGTCGGTGCCGCCTTCCACGTTGACGACGTTTTCAAAACCGGCATCGAGGAATTTTTCGCACGCCTTGGCTCCCCGCGCACCCGACTTACAGATCACATACAGCGGTTCGTGTGCCGTCCCATTACGCTGCGTCATCAACGCAGCGGGGTCTAATTGATCCAACGGAACGGACCGTGCCTCGGCGGCGTGGACTTCACGAAACTCGACCGGCGTTCGCACATCAATCAGTTCAACGTCGCGCTGCTCGGCGAGTTGCTGCAAACGCTCGGGGGTGACGGTAGTAAAACTCGACACGCGGATCTCCTTGGCAACCATGGGACAGGCCTTCATAGCGAGATGTCGCAACATCACGATGCATGAAAGCAAAATGAAAAATTAGTGGAAGCTTTAACGAGGGGCTGGGGCTGACCGCGGCAACAAAGTGGCGGAGCTTATTCGCTCAGAAAACGAGACTCAATGCACTGCATGATGTTTTCCAGGTGCGGTTCGGCGACTTGGTAGTACACCTTGCGCCCTTCGCGTTCGCTGGTAAAGAAACCGCAACGCTGCATCAACCGCAAATGTTCCGAGGCGACGTTGTCGGGGACTTCACAGTCCTGAGCCAATTCGCCGACGGTGTAACGTCCGTGCAGCAGCAACTGCACCATCCGCAGGCGCACAGGATGCGCGAGCGTCTTCAGACACTCGGCTGCCTGAGCGAACGCTTTGGGGCCGCCACTCGGTTTCGGTTTCACTTTCGCAGGCACGCAGCAGGTTCTCCCTAAAAAGGTGACATTGTCAGACACGGAAACATCACGACCGCTCGCCAGAGCCATTCGCCACGTACCAGCTGGCCGCCGGCTACACACCGTCAGCTCACAATCCAAGCGACTGGCAGCGAACATTGTCGATGCCGTAAATATATCGGACTATCGCGAGGTGTCAATAAGTAAAACTTGCGGTTTCGCTGGTCATTGTCACGACGCGTCCGAGCCAGCGATATACTGCGGGTCGTGGAAGTGACTTTTTGTTGGCAGGTTTTCAGGCGAGAGGCGGAACATGCGTTTTTGTTGGCAATGCGGTTGGCTGTTGGGACTTGGTTTGTTGTTGGAACTGGCGTTGGCCTGCACGGGGTTCGATGCGGCCGTGGTTGCAGAGGAGCCGTGGTCGGCGGATGCCAAATTGGTCGAGCAAAAAATGAAGGGGCGGGGCGGTTTTAACTACCGCGAAGCCGACGTGCCGGAGTTTGCATTGCCCGAGTCGCTGCGATTTGAAAACGGCCAGCCCGTCACGGCGGGAAACTGGCCGGCGCGACGCGCCGAATTGATGACGCTGTTTCGAGAGCACGTCTACGGCACACGTCCCGATCTGGCGTATGAAGTGGACTTCGACATTGAATCCGAACAGCGAGGCGTGTTCGATGGCACTGCGGATGCCCAGCAGATCAAGGTGCGGGTTCTGTCCGGTGGCGAGCAATACGCGTTCACGCTGTTTGTGGTGACGCCAACGACCGCGAAAGCCATCACCGATCGACCGGCCAAACCGGTGCGGCACCCGGCGATCATCCACCTGAACAATCGCGATTTCCCGAGCTTTGAAACGCTGCTGAGCGAACCGAGTGATTTTTGGCCGGTCAAAGAGATTTGCGCCGCCGGTTTCGTCGCCGCCGCCGTTTCGACAAAGCAGATCGACCCCGATCAAAAAGGGGCCTTTGACGACGGCATCCGCGGCTTCTTTCATCAGACCGCCGGCACGCCGCGGAACGATCAGTCTTGGGCCGCGCTATCAGCTTGGGGCTGGGGAGTCAGCCGAGCGGTCGATTACCTGCTAAGGCAACCGACCGTCGATCCCCAGCGGATCGCGGTGGTGGGGCACTCGCGCGGCGGCAAAGCCGCGTTGTGGGCCGCCGCGGAAGATCCTCGGATCGCGATCGCCTATTCCAATAATTCGGGATGCGGTGGGGCCGCGCTATCGCGGCGCAAATTTGGCGAGACGGTCGCGCGCATCACGACCTCATTTCCGTATTGGTTCTGCGGTGCGTTTGCGGAATACAGCGGCCGCGAACAAGACCTGCCGGTTGACCAGCATCAACTGATCGCTTTGCTGGCGCCGCGTGCGGTCTATGTGACCAGCGCGACCGAAGACCTGTGGGCCGATCCTCGCGGCGAGTACCTCAGTGTGATCGGTGCCGCGCCGGTCTTCACTTTACTCGGCCAGACGTCCATCACCGACAGCACCATGCCGCCCCCGGATCAGCCTCGTTACGCCGGCCGCACGGGCTATCACATTCGCACCGGCGGCCATGGCTTGACCACCGCCGATTGGCGAGCGTTCATGCGATTCGTCCAGCAGCTTCCGTCGGCCTCGCGTTGACTGCGGTCGCTACGTTGTGCAACAATCACCCCCGCCGGAGGCTCGGCGGCGAGTGTGGCTCGGCGGTGATCGGCCCAGGAGTCGCCGGACAGCGCCGGTTTGCAGCGGCGATTCTGTAAATCAAAAAGTTTTTAAGCAGATAAGCCGGTTGGGTGATCGCCTCGGTTCTCGTTGCAAAAACCGTGGCTGTGGCCGACATGGCTCATTCAATCGGCCGCTGCCGGGTTAAGGATTCAAGCATGCATCGTATTCTTTCACGCCGACTCCAATCGCTACGTCGCGCCGCGCTGTGTGGATTGCTTGGCGCGGTGCTGACCGGCTGCAGTGAAGAAACCCGCAGCGAGTTAACCGAACAGCTAAAGCAAAGCGCCGACGCGGTAGCTCAAAAGGCCGAGCAGGTATCCGAGGCGGCATCCGAACAGGCGGTTGCGGCGACGGAGCGAGCGACCGCGATCGTCGATGCTACCGAGATGCAGTTCCAGCTCGATGCACCGGAGCCGATCGTGACCGACGGTTGCTTTTCCGAGTGGTTGACGTTTTCCGATGGTCGACCGAGCGTCCTGCAACTGCGGAGTTACAGCGAGTCGGAACGGGAAACGTTTCCCGCGGTGTTTCTGCGGGCAATCGTGCCCGGGACCACGGCGGTGCCTTATGGCCAGACCGTACCAGCCAAACTGTTTGTCCAGGCCACCGCGGGGGGGCCCATTTTTTACACGCCTGACGATCAGTTGGTCGAATTGTCGATCGGGGAACAGGGCCAGACGACGGCGGCAACCGTCGTCGGTGGTAGCTTGTTCCGCAGTGACAACGGCGCCGCGATTCCCGCCACGGGCCGCGTTGTCTTTGCCTTGCGTTGACGCAAGCCCGCGGCGAGCTTTTCTTGATGCACCTTTCTCAGGCATTCAACATGCGAACCTTGCGATCCTTTTCATGGCTCTTGGGGGGCGCGCTGTGCCTTTTCGGCAGCGGGGCCGTCTTGCCTGCCGCAGAACCGAATAAGCAAGATCCCGCGGCACCGATGTCGGCTCACGGTACGATCCCCGAGGCAAAAGCGATCGCCGAGCAAGCTTACCAGTTGATCGCCGAAGCCCAGCGGGTGCTCGATCAAGCTCAAGCGGCGATTGCGGCAGGCACGCCCGAGCGGATTCCCGCCAAACCGCTTGGGCTGGCCAGCATCAAAGCGGTGCAAGCCGAGCGATTGGGGCTCCGTTTGCAGGAGTTGGGCGAACCGGCGGGAGTCGACGTCGTGCTGCGTTACAACAAGCTTTACAGAGAGATGAAGGCGGCCGCGACGACGTATCGTGGAACGCGTCCAGGCATCAAGTTCTTGCAATCACTACGCGTCCAGGTGCTGCGTTCCGAGCCCGCGCGATTGCGTCAAGCCCAGCAGATTGCGGAGCAGGCAGCGAAGGACATGCCGGCAGCCGAGCGGACGCTCCATGCGGTGCTAGACGACATCCAGCCCGCCGGATTGTTCACGCCTACCAGTGGAGAGCAATCGATCTACGCCGCGTTCACTCCGACCCGACAATTGATCGACGGTCCGATGGCGCGAGCGCGTCGGCAGGAGACGGCGCAGCACTGCAGCGAGCGGTTTACGGAGAGCCTGACGAAGTCCACGCTGTGGTTAGAAGAAGCGCGTGCCGCCGTCGCGACGATGCCACAGGGCGGGCCGCTGACCTGGGACGGCGAGCCACTCGTGGGGCCGGCGGCGATCGCCCGTTTCGACCAGCGTTGGGCGGCGGCTCATGCGATGGTGATCCAAGCCTCCACTCTGCGGATGATCCACCGTTCGCGCGGTGCCGATGGCTATCACGGCGGTAGTGACAGCAAGGGAGCGGGCAACCCGCTGCAACCTGCGATCGACGTGGAGCGACGCATGCTGGACGAAGCGAGCA
The DNA here is from genome assembly GCA_964477385.1 of uncultured Pirellulaceae bacterium. Lineage (GTDB taxonomy): Bacteria > Planctomycetota > Planctomycetia > Pirellulales > Pirellulaceae > Roseimaritima. The sequence goes on along the minus strand of CAYZHQ010000171.1, from coordinate 4,901 downwards.
CCTGGATTGCCGAATGGTTACTGGCCGATGTCGTGGCGGCCGACGCATCGGAACTCCGCCAACGTTATCCGCAATACCTACTCGCGCTCGCTGCGACGCAACGGCAGACTGTCGACCAGACGCTGCGAAAGGCCTGTGCCGGGGCGCTCGATCGGATGGTGGTCAAAGCCGAACGCAAAGCCGAAGTCGAAACCTACCGCCGCGCGACCGACGAACTGCTGCGATGGCGTGCCCGTTTGGCAGCCCAACAAGACCAATCGTTGCGGTCCACCAGCGCCAGCCTGCCGGAGTTAACACGATTGGCGTTTCAAGACAGCGCCGGCTACACCGGCTTATTTCCTGATCCGAATGCTTCACGCGGGCTTTCGCCGGGTGGTCCGAGGCTGCGTGCGGCAGCCCCCGATACGTTGCAGCCCGCACTGCCTCGCCTGATCGGACAAGCGGTCGTGGCCCGCAATGTCCAGCGGCTCTCGCCGGGCAGCCGAACAATGATTGCGGCGCTGGAAGATCACACCTATGGCAATCTCGTCGCCCCGACGGAGCTGGAGCCTGCCATCGACTCCCTGCGACGCGACCTGCTGTTGGATTCGGAGCACCTGCCGCTGACGCTCGATGCCGCCGCGGCGATTCGATCTGCCGAGCAAGGCGAATTCCAATCGGTCGGTGGCCAAGTCAGCAACGTTCATCTGGAGGGCTTGGTGACGCGTCTGCGAACTTTGCCACCCGTCGCGTCCATCCTCACGCCGCGCGGCAGTTTGCCTGGTACGAGCCAACCTGACACCAGCCAGCACGGCTACCTTGACCAAGTTTTGCTGCGCTACGACATTGTGCCTTCCTGGGTTAGGCACGAGTACTTCGTCGCCACAATTCCTTCCAACAAATGAGTCGAATCAGGATGCTTCACGCAGTCATCATGGCGGGTGGAAGTGGGACACGGTTTTGGCCGGCAAGTCGCCGCGCGGTGCCCAAACAATTGCTGCGACTAGCAGGCGAACGGACGATGATTCAATCGACCGCCGATCGGTTGGGGGACTTGGTTCCCGCGGAACGCAAGATGGTGGTGACCAACGCCAAGTTGGTCGACGCGGTCCGCGAACAGTTGCCCGAACTTCCCGCGTCGGCAGTGATCGGGGAACCGTGCAAACGCGACACCGCACCGTGTGTCGGGTTGGCAGCGGTGCTGATGGTCGCCAACGATCCCGAGGCGACGATGTTGGTCATGCCTGCCGACCACGTGATCACGCCCGACGTCGACTTCCAACAAGCGATCCGCAGTGGGGTGCAGTTGATCGATGAAGATCCCGGCCGCATCGTGACCTTTGGAGTTTCGCCCAGCTACGCCGCCGAGTCTTTCGGCTATGTCGAGCGAGGGGCCGCGATCCCCTGCGACAACTCAGGTGCGTATCGAGTGCAACGATTCCGCGAGAAACCTGATTTGGCAACCGCCGAGCGCTACCTGCAGGCGGGAACGTTCTACTGGAACAGTGGGATTTTTCTGTGGCGGGCGGCCACCATTCTCGATGCGTTGGCCAAGCACGAACCGCGGATGTTGGCCCACCTGCAGACGATCGGTGACGCGGTCGGGCAACCCGATTTTGATGACGTCCTAGCGCGCGAATTCACCGCGATTGAAGGCAAGTCGGTCGACTATGCGGTCATGGAACGCCATGCAAACACGGTCGTGATCGAAGCTCCGTTCGAGTGGGACGACGTGGGGAGCTGGCAGTCGCTGGCCCGCATGAATCCCGCTGACGCCAACGGAAATACGCGGTTTGGAAAGCATATCGGCATCGATACCTCGGGATCGATCATTTACGGTACTGATGACCATGTGATCGTGACGATCGATGTCGACGACTTGATCGTGGTTCACACCCCCCACGCGACGCTAGTGGCCCCCAAATCGTCCGAGGAACGCGTCCGGGAAGCGGTCAAGCGGCTGGAAGAAGCGGACTGGACCGAATTCCTGTAGGGCAAACCTCTGGGGCAAACCGGTAGGGCCAATGCGTTCCTGGAGGGCAAAGTCAGGAAAAAAACCATTTTTGCCCGTTTGGAGAGCCGCCTCCGGTTGCTAGGATCGGCTGTGGCTCGTATCTTTTTCGGGGTAAATATAAGCCTGTGCTATCAAGGAGTTATTAGATATGACAATGGATCGGAGCCTGAAAGTTCAGGCGGGTGCGATTAAATCGCGTAATGTACTGACGCGAGCCGAGCGGATCAGCCGCCTGAAGGAACTCGATCGTTGGGGCGAGGACAGCAGCGTTGTGGGCATGCCCAAGGTGCGTGTCGTCAAAGTTTCGCTGAAGAAGAAAAAGAAGGTCAAGAAAGAAGAAGACGACAAGAAGAAGAAGAAGTAGTAGTCGGCTGCTCGCTTGGCCCCTGGAAGTCAACGCAACGCCTGCCCCCCTTCGGCAGGCGTTGCTTTATGCGCCAAGCCGACGCGCGATGACTGGGCGAGTTCTCTGAAGACGCCGGTCCCGCGTCCGTTGCCTGTTTTTTACCGGGCTTACGTAACCGTTCTGTCAAAAACGGCCCAGGGGAGGGAACTGCTATGGTTTCGGTAACGGTTATCGATGAGACTTGCACACGGGTTAAACTGGGTGGTCGTGCGAATCACCCGACCAGCGTTTCTCGTTCCTCTTGAGATTGCCATGAGTTCCACGGAAATCGAACCCTCCTCGTCCCCTTCGGAGACGATGGACGAGCTTGACCCCACCTACGCGGGCGAGCCTGTCGACTCCGAGACGGGCATCGACCCGCAGCGTTTGCCGTTGCCCGAGGCGACGCAGCCGCTGCAGGTGATGTGGCGTTATGTCTTCGTCCTGTCTGCGGTGCACATCGTCGCCTGCTTGGCGGTACTGCCATGGCTGTGGAGCTGGGAAGGGTTCGTTCTGGCGATCGCTGGACATTTTGTTTTTGGAATGTTGGGAATCACCGTTGGGTATCACCGCTTGTTAACGCACCGCGGGTTTACCTGCCCAAAATGGCTAGAGCACACCTTTGCGATTCTGGGAATGTGCAATTTGCAGGACAGCCCGGCACGTTGGGTGGCGATTCATCGCTTGCATCATCAGCACAGTGACCATCAGCCCGATCCGCACACACCGTTGGCCAGTTTCCTGTGGTCGCACGTCGGCTGGGTCGTTTGTCGGCATCGCGATTTGGATCGCACCAGCCGTTACGAGCGTTACGTACGCGACCTGTTGCGCGACCCGTTTTACCTCAAGTTAGAACGCAAAGAGGGTTGGTTCTTTGTCTTCCTCGGGCATGCCTTGTTGATCACCGCTGCCGGCGGGCTGTACGGTTGGTTCTCCGGTGGTACCGCCGCCGAAGCCTTGCGGATGGCTTATAGCTGGGCCGTATGGGCGGTCGCGGTCCGCACCGTTTTTGTGCTGCACGGAACCTGGGCGGTCAATTCCTTGACGCATGTGTTTGGCTATCGCAACTACGAAACGCGTGATGAAAGCCGCAACAACTGGTTGGTCGCGCTGACCAGCCACGGCGAAGGTTGGCACAATAACCATCACGCCCAACCTCGCGCAGCGGCCCACGGACATCGCTGGTGGGAGTTCGACATGTCGTGGCGCGTCATTCAGTTGATGGAAATGGTAGGCTTGGCGAAGAACGTGGTTCGACCGAAACCTGTCGCCGATCCGGATGCCTGATGGAATTCCCAATGTTGCGTTACCAGCTTCGCCTACCCCGACTCTCCCGACTGCTCGGTTTGGCATTGGCTTGTGGGGCAATGGCGCTCAGTGGCTGCCAGCCCAATCGCTCGGAAACGATTGCCAAAGAGGCGGATAAACAGCCGGTCGCGATTCAGTTGAACTGGTACCCCGAAGCCGAGCATGGCGGCGCCTATGCCGCGCTGGCGTCGGGGCTATACGAAGCGGCTGGATTGGATGTGACGATCAAGTCGGGTGGCCCGGCGACGCCGGTTGCGGCAGATTTGGAAAGCGGTCGCTGTCAGTTTGCGTTCGCCAACGCCGACGACGTTGCGTTATATCGACAACAAGGCGTCGCCGTGGTGGCGGTCTTGGCAGCGATGCAAAACCATCCACGTTGCATTCTGGTGCGGTCCGATTCGGGCATCACCAGCTTGGACAACTTGAGCGGCCTCACGCTGCAGCGCCAGCCCGGCCGTCCCTTTCTGGAATTCATGCGTAACCGAGGCTTGCTGGAAGGCGTTCAAGAGGTGCCTTACACCGGCTCGGTGGCCGCCTTGGTGACCAACAAGCAGATCGCCATCCAAGCCTACTCGTTCGCCGAACCGTTACTGGCGCAGCAGCAAGGTGTGGAAGTGACGCCCCTGATGATCAGCGAGTTGGGCTGGAATCCGTACAGCAGTGTGCTGGTCACGACCGAAGCGTTGATCGACAGCGATCCGGAATTGGTCCAGCGAGTCGTCCAGGCGACGCAGCGTGGCTGGATGCAATACCTTGACGACCCTGCGCCCGCCAACGCGTTGATCTTGGCGGCCAATCGCCAAGGGATGACCGCCGAAGCGCTCGCCTTTGGTGCGGCGCAGTTGCCTGAGTTGGCGATGCCTGGTGAATTGACGGCAGACGAGGTTGGCCAGATGTCCCTGGAGCGCTGGGAAACGCTGGTCGAGCAACTGACCGAGCTGGGTTTGGTCGAGCCCGAGAACGTCAAAGCCTCTGAGTGCTTCGATCCGCAGTTCTTGATGCTGGCCGTCGAGCCCGAAGCTTAGCCCGGATTATTCACGTGAATGACTAGGGACGCCGCAACGGTCTTCCCGGATTGGACTTGCTTCAATGCCTTGTTTAGCAGGCTGCTTTTGGTAACCCGATGCGTGAGCGAGGGATTTATCGGTGATCCCTCGCTTACGCGTCGGGTTATCAATAATCCGGGTTAGTCATTGGCGCGGCGATCCATGAATC
>CAYZHQ010000170.1:0-10252 GCA_964477385.1 uncultured Pirellulaceae bacterium | reverse complement strand
AATCCGGGAAGACCGTTGCGGCGTCCCTAGTCATTCACGTGAATAATCCGGGCTAGCCGCCAGACTGCGCCGGGGCGCCCTAGGCGGCTACCCCGGGGGAATGCGGTTCGGCGGGCGACTGCGATGCCGGTTCTGGTCCTTGCTCGGCAGGCAACTCGGGAACCTCGCTAAAGGCAAATTCCGCAGGATCGGTCTGCTGCTCCAGCTTGGCCAGTGCCCGCTGGATGCGTTCCCGATAGGCAGCCAACGATTCCCCGGCTCGGTAGTGAATCGGATCGGAAAAATGCAGCTCTAGCGTCGTAAACGGCTTGGGAATCTGCAGCCGGTCCCAGGCCTTAGAGACGATCCATCGCCGGCGAGGAACCACGCTGGTGGCCAAGACAACGGCGTCGGATTGCCGCGACAGTTCGGCAATCCCTTTGTGGACGCGACCACGTGGGCCGCGCGGTCCGTCGACAGTCAGGCAAGCAGAGCGACCGCCGATGACGTGACGGACCAGGTTCTGCAGCGCCGTCCGCCCCCCGCGATTCGCGGTACCTTGGCCGCTTGATCCCCGCACCGGAATACAGCCGGTCACACGCAACGACGGGACGATCATTTCACCGTCGGCAGAGCGAGAAACCATCGCCCCCAGCCCTTTCTCGGCGACCATTAACGCCGCCAGTTGATGAGCATGCAGGACCGCAAACACGTACGGCGTGGAGCTCTGACGCAGCTCGAGTCGCGACTCGTTGTAGACCTTCACCCGACAGGTGTAACGCAGGGCAAATATTGTGCAGGCGACAAACCATGCAAAGAACGTTCTCATCCCAACCACCGCTCTCAGAAACACAATCGCCAGCGGCACGTCGACCCTCGGCTGCCGCTGATCAAAGCGGACATCCCGAGGAGCATCACACGCAAATCGGTTCTAGAAAAATTAGCCGGCGAAGTAAATGGCAACCCCCGCTAATGGCAAATCTATAAGGATTCCCGCATCACAGCGAGCCTGTTCGATGCCGTGATTCCGCAGCGGTAAATCAACCGCTACATCGTGCCGCCGTGCGTTCGAATCGGCGACAGGTGACTCGGTTGGTCGATATGCCAAATCCGCTCCCACTCCTCGACCAGCATGCGCAGGTCTTCGGACGTGTACAGCAACTGCTGCACGCGTCGCTCAGGACGAGCCGAATAGATCGGCAGGAAGCAGCCGGTGGTCGACGTCAGGCAGACGGCCAGCAAGCAAATATTCAACAGTCGACGCATCGTAAGTTCCTCCGTGAACGATTGCAGTTTACGGCTTGGTGTGTTCGGGGGGATCGGTAGTTTGTTGCCCCAAGGGGGCCGTATCCGGCGGTTGCCGTTCCGCTGGCGATGCTGGGACTGCGTCCTCCGCATCGGCTGCTTCGGCCAGGTCTCGCACGCGAGCTTCCATGTTTTTGCCAGGCTTAAAAACCACTACGTATTTCTGAGGCACTTCGACTTGGTGGCCCGTCTGCGGATTCCTCGCTTTACGAGCCGCCCGCTTCTTGACTTCGAATACACCAAAATTACGCAGTTCGATTCTTCGTTCCCGGACCAACGCATCCACGATCGCATTGAAGGTCTTCTGAACGATTTCCTTCGTCTGTTGTTGAGTCAGACCCACTTCTTCGGAGATCGTGCGTACGATGTCTTTTTTTGTCACTACCTGCTCTCCGGCACGCTGGCCATCGCGTTGTAACCCCTTACTGCAAAACAACTTAGTCGCCAAGCAGTGTAGGTGCAAGCAATGCAAACGTCAAGGTAGCCGAGGGTCGAACGACCTTTGGCAGCCTGTTGGAAGCAGGACCGACACAAACCTTATCGTCGGCACAGTCGTCAAACTTGACGTAATTCTCAGCCACACTTGAAAAATTTGTTGGAGGGCAAACCTGAGCCGCTTGCCGGACACGGTTGCTCCGCAGCGGTCGAGCTAACCAATTGTCACAGAGAACCGCAAAGACGTGGAAAACAAGGTCAGCGCCACGGCGATGGGCTTAGGAGAGTTGCTCGGCAGCAATGAACAGCACTTTGGACGCTGCCTCTCGCTGCCGCTCGATCCGCGAGGTTGCTTGCAACCGAAATTCCCAGGCGCGCGGTTCCATCTCCCCACGTTCGTTCTTGAGAAAACGGTCTGCCCATCCAACAAAAAACCGACCGTCGAGCTCCGCCGGCGCCTGGGGTCCCAAATGACCGGTTACCGATGCCGCCACGTCCGCTTCAGGAGTCATCCGTAAGGCTCCGGCGGCCATTTGACGGGCGACGACCGCGCTGACGGCGGTCTGCGTCTCGATATCTTCCGGTCGAACGCCCAACCAACGCTGCTTGGTATCGTTGCGATAGGTGACGGCAGAACCGCACAGCCAGTCGGAGATGCCGGGAATCCCACCGAGTAGGGCTGCGACCAAACCGGCGGTACAGCTTTCCGCGAACACGATACGACGCGAATGCCGCTGCAAAATGGCGGCTAGTCGTTCCGCCAGTTGCTCTGCCCGCGCCGTCGACGCCATGCCATCCCGTGGTGAAGGGACTGTCATCGTGAGGGTCTCTTAAGCGTTACCGATGTCTCGTGCCCGTCCTGACTTCCGATTCAACACGCGTTCTAACGCACCGACGAAGGTGACCGCCACGGCAAATTTTGCGAGGCCGCGGCTTGGGTTACAGGCTGGCGAGGCGTGGTCGAAGGTGTGGGCGACAACGCCGCCTGCGTTGGTTGGGCGGCACCCGACCCGACCACATTCCAGCTGTCTCCCGTGGCGTTGGGATCGGTGGACTGCCCCACGCCCGTACCAACCGGAACGATGGGATTCATGGTCGCTGGCTGGATCGGCGCGGTATTCGGCTGGCTAGCCGGGGCGGGATAGGGCGATTGCGCCAATGCAGGATTTGGTGGCCAAGCCGCATTGTTGCTGGCCATTGGAGTGAGATCGATCACCTCCATACCACGTAGTTGTGGACGCAGAGGCAGCAGTGGAGCGGTAGAGGTGGTTTCAAAACCTGCCGTTTCCGCGTAGGAAGCTTGCTGCACTCCGACACCAGGATTTCCGCTCGGATTCATCGCCACGCTGGCGATGGTCGGCGGGGTGCCGGGCGCTGAAGGCCCGAGTTGGCTGGCTGGTAATCCTGCGGACACTTGGCCAGCCGGATTGCCTTGAGCATAGGGATTCGGCGTGCCGATGCTGCCTGTTTGGGGAGGCGGCACCCGGGTGGGGCCGACCATTGGATTCGCGGGAATCGCCATTTGCCCCGAAGGTTGCTGACAACCGACTGCACTGCCTAGGCATCCAGCGATCAAACACGCCAGCACAGGAATGCGGTTTAGGTGACGGAATTGCCCAGATTGGGGACTACTCATGGAAGGCCATCCATTTCGGGATACGGCTTGCGGTTTATTAGCGATCTGCGGCGACGGTGTCGCGACGCCTTGATGGTTTCGAGTTCTCTCTTAGCATTACGAGAATTCTGTCGAAAGACCATTTGCGGTACCGTGGCGTCTATCCTCGCCTCAATGAGCGGCGAGAGGGAAACCTCTCCGCCTGACATTTTGTGGTCCACCCGATCCTCCCTGTCCACCCGACGAGACCTGCTGAAATGAGACCTGTTGACACGCTGCGAGATATCGAGATCGACCGTCCGTCTTGGGGTCACGCGCCGGGAAAGGTGCTGTATCGCAGTGGCGAGACGGTCGTGCTATGCACCGCGTCGATCAGCGAGCGCGTTCCCGAATGGATGGTCGGCAAGGGCAAGGGCTGGGTGACGGCCGAATACAGCATGCTCCCGCACAGCACGGGTTCCCGGAAAGCACGCGACAGGGGAGGCAAGGTCGATGGCCGGACGACCGAAATCCAACGCCTGATCGGGCGCTCGCTGCGGGCGGTTGTCGACTTGCAGGCACTGGGCGAACGGATGGTGACGGTCGACTGCGATGTGCTTCAAGCCGACGGCGGAACACGGACGGCCGCTATCACGGGCGGCTTTATTGCGATGGTCGATGCCATCCGCTCGGCGTTGCCAGAAGCGGGCGTCGGCACCCCTCCGTTAATCGATTCGGTGGCTGCGGTCAGTGTCGGCGTGGTGGAGGGGAAGGTCGTCTTGGACCTGGACTATGCGATGGATTTCGCTGCCGAAGTCGACATGAACGTCGTGATGACAGGCAGCGGCAAGTTCGTCGAAATCCAAGGGACCGGAGAAGAAGCGACTTTCGATGACGCACAACTCATGGAACTGCTGCGACTCGCACGCCAAGGCATCGCCAGCCTCACCGGGCGGCAGCGACAGGTCCTTGGCAGCTAGAGCATCCAGAATCCCTCATCGTCCTTATCTTCGTCGTCGCGACTGCCGTCGACGACGAAGTAGCCTTGGACCGCTTGATCGATCACCGCGGCGCGCGGTTCAAAACCTCCCGTCATTTTCGGCTCAAGGCCATCGCCCAATGCGTCCCCGTCGGTTGCTTGGTCGCTGACGACATCCTCCGCCGAAGCCGCTTCGCCCTGAGGCGATTTAGAATCACCACCCACCGTCCCGGGAGTGCCGGTTCGGTTTTCGCGATTGATGCGGTTGATCACCAACAACGCGTCGAGCGGTGTGACCAGCCCGTCGGCGTTGACGTCGTAATACAACTCCGCACCACTGGCGATCGCTTGCTCGATGGGGCCCGGTCCATGACGATTGAGATAATTAATGATCATCATCGCATCGATCGCTTCGGCCCGCCCGTTTCCGTCGACATCGGCGGGATAGTTCTCGTTGTGGAAGGGGTAGTCATTGGGCAAGACTTCAAGCACGACGACCAGCGAATCGGAAAAGCCCCCGTCGACCCCGCTAAGCGTTAACTGGATCTGTTGCTGCTCGGCATAGCTGACCGACACGCCATCGCGGAGTTTCAAGGTGGTGCCGACGAATTCGAATCGCGAATCGTCGACCGATAACTGAGTATTGGTCGGTTGGTCGGGATCATCTACCTCCATTTCCCCCACCGAGACACCGGCCACGCGCTCCAGAATCGTCTCGGCGGCAAACCCGATGGCGGTGGGCTCTTCGTTCACGTCGAGGACTTCGATGACGAATTCCTGGGAAGCTTGGAAGGGACCGTCGAAGACCGTCACTTCAACGGTCATGCCGTCGTCGGTCTCATGATCGAGCACCAGCTCCGGTTTCACACGCAATTCGCTGTCGACCACCTCAAACCGCTCGTCGTCGACAGTAAAGGTATATTCGCCAGTGTAGTCTTCATCGATCACCGACAATTGTCCGATCGTGACGGCACCGAACGCGTTCTCATAAAAATCGAAGCGGTTGACCATTTCGATGCCAATGACCGGCTCGTTTACGTCCAGCACCTGCAATACCAAGGTGGCCGTTTGCGGAACGGAGTCGAGCGAATCGGAGGCGGTGACTTGAAGCTGGATTTCGGATTCGGTTTCAAAGTCCAGCTCAACGCCTTCGACGAGAATCAAGTGGCCATTTTCGATGATGAAGCGGGGATCGTCGACCAGAATGTCAACGATTTCACCAATGTCGACGTTGACGATGGTGACTGCGCCAAGAGGTTCGCCGGGAGCGATATTTTCTAACACCGGCGGAAGATCAACGACCCATGGCCCGAGCGGATCGTTGACCGGGGCAACGTTCAAACGCACCGTCGTCGTGTCTGCGGCACTGCGTCCGTCGTGCAATTGAATATCGAATTGGTCTTGCCCAAAGTAGTCGGGTGCCGGCCGATAAACCAAGCTACCCAACGGTCCGACAGTAGCAGTTCCCGCCACCGGATCCGAGGCTGGCAAGACGACAAACACGTCTTCCGCATCGATGTCGCTGGCGGCGTTCAACAGCGCCGGTGCCGACCGACGAAGCGTCGTGTCCTCTTCCAAAAAGTAGGTGTATTCACCATCAAATAGCGGCGAAGCGTTGGCCTCTTCGACGTACAGCCCAAACAACACATCGGCCGACTCTTGGCCTTGTCGCAATTCCACGTTGTGGCCGGCGACAAAATCCAAGTTGACGCGTAGGATGGCGTAATCGCCCCCGAGCAACAGCGAGCGCCCATCGTCTACCAACGCCATGCCACCGGATCGCGGCAGCGCGATCGGCACAATGGCCCGCGTCGTCGACGCAGCGATGTCGTAAATCACCAAATTCGATTCGGCATCACGCCCGAACAACCATTCTTTCACCCCGTCCAAGGTGACTGGCGAAACGAGACCCTCGATTCGATTCAATAATGCATAGTCGTTGTCGGCATCGAGCACCAGCAGATCGCCCGAGGAATTCCGGACAACGGCCAAGCCACTTTCATCGTCAAAGGCTGCCAGCGATTCGCCGCCGGCGATCAAATGGGTCGATCCCAGGATCGGCTGACCGATGGAATTGCTCCACAGCGTCAACTCCAATCCTCCGTCCCTCGGCGCGGCGACCAAGGTCCTGCTCCCGTCGGCAGACGTCAGCGCCGTCGCACCATCGGCCAGAGAATAGTTTGTCGGTGTTGCAAACAGTTGACCCGACTGAAACGATAACTGACGCAGGACCGTAGGACTGCCGTTGATCGACCGGCCGATCAAGACGCCGTTGCCATCCTGATTGATTGCCGCCGAGGCCCAACCCGTCTCGCTGGGCGCTAACCCAAAATCGATCGGGGTCACCGCTTGATCGCTGAAAGACGCAATCCAGGCCGACGGAGATTGCACAACGTCGGCATCTCCCAGCACCAACAACCGCCCGTCTGGCAAGGCATGCACCGAAGAAGCCGTACCGCCTAAATCAAGAGGGACCACCTCGCCCGTTTGATGATCGATCCGTAGCAGCGACTGGTCCTTTAAACCGAACACCGCCGCGCCATCGGGGCTCGTCCCCAGCACGTTCACGTCGGCGATCTGCAGCAGGTCTTCGTTCAGCTTTGGCAAGACAGGCAGGGTCTGACGCTGCGATTGGGTCCCATTGAACAGACGAACCACGTAATCGCCGAGCGTCAATTGGTCGAATTCAAATCGGCCTGTGGCATCGGTCCGCTCAATTGGTTCGCCAACACCGGGCAAGCCGTCATTGTTGATGTCTAGATAGACCAGCCGATCATTCAGCCCCTGCTCACTCTGCTCAAAGCTAGATGAGGCATCCGCATCCTCGAAAACCATCCCCGTGACGGTTGCCAGCACACGGCGGTCGCACAAACGCTCCAGCTGCAAGCGGCGTCGAATCGTCCCCGGAAGAGGCGTCGAGCGACGAACCTTTCGTCGGTCTTGGCTGTTAGACATTCCCCGTGCCTTGTGGATGGCGGCGGAACCGCCGTTTCATTGTGACATAAATGCTATCCAGCCAACGTCTTAGGAATTCTCATTCCGGCTGGTGCTCCTAGCCTACTGGGTGCCGTGAACTTTTAGAAGCAATTAAGATCCGGAAAGTTCCCATTATCTACGCTGCTGAGGGAACTTCTACCCACCGCTGACGGGTCTGCCTGCTGCGGAAGACCGTCAAGCCGTTTGGGTTGTGCCCCTTGCGGGGTTCGATTCCAGTTCTCGTTAGCGTCTCGCTTGGCACCCCTCGACAACAATAGAACGCGAAAAAATGCCCCCCATGCCCGCAATTTCGCTTAGAATATCGCCTCAGTAAGTGCGAAGCTCGCTCATTCGGAGGGCCGCACGTCGGCTGTGAGAGAGGATTTCCTTGTTTTCGAATTTGTTTGAAAGAACTCGCAATGCGTTGGTCAACCAATTTTTTGCTCGCTATGTGGGGCCTCGCTGCTTGTCTGGCTGGAGGCTGCGGGGGCTCGGCTGAACCGACGCCCGCCAACAGCGTGGCGTCGAATGCCGCGGCGGATGCCAACCCAGCGGCGGGCGGAAGCGGTTCCGCCCCGGCTGCCGATCCGATGGCTAGCGGCGAAACCGGAATGCCGGACGAACCAGGTGCCTCCGGCGCGGGAGCTTCCAGTTCGGGACCAAGCGAGATGCCAATGCCGATGGATGACTATGGCGGCTCTTCGACGGAGGATCCTTATGGCGGCGATTCGATGCCCGCGAGCGAGGACTACGAACAATCGATGATGGAAAATAATTACGGCGACGAAGGCTACGGGCCGGACAGTTATGGTGCCGAAGGCTACGGCGGACAAGCCGCACCCCCAAAGGGCATGCTCGGCTCCCTGACCGGTGGCCTGCAGGCACAACTGCAATCCTTCCTCGGACCCGCCTTGCTGTCCGCAGGTGCCAAAAGCCAATCGCCCAAACGCTCGTCGTTGCGTGAAATGGCCAACGAAGCGTTTGTCGGTGGCGATGAAGCATTGGCACGGAAGTACCTACATGCGCACATGGCCAGCGAATACGAAAGCGCCGGCGGAGCCTTCGAGGAGGTCGCGTTCAGTCCGATCTTGCGAACGCCACTGTGGATGATGCGGTGGGGAGTGGCGATGCATGTTCGTGGTGACGCGGCTGATGGTCCGCATCCGATCGTGGAAAACATGAGCTCGCCACTCGGTGCCGCCGGGGGGGCCATGGCAGGCCGCCGCGGTCTGGCCAATCCAAGCCTGGCAGCCGGCAGCTCCATGGAACCGATGGGCGGGATGGAAGAAATGGGGATGCCCGGCCGAGGCTTGCCCGGTCAAGGTGCTGGCATGGCAAGCAGTGCCGTGGGCTCTCCCGATGCCCAACGCGCCTTCGAAACCAATTTAGGGCTGGTGGGCGAAACCGTGGGCACGATGTTTGACGCCCGCTTCAATGATGGGACTTTTGGACGCGGCTTCTTGGGTACTGCGGCAACCATGGCCGCGCCTCCGGTGGTCGCCAATGCCGGTTTTGATGCCGACCAAGCCGCCATGTCGGCGATGTACTCGGGCGAAGGAGAGATGGACGAAGCGGCCATCGACCAGCGCCGTCGACCCGGCGGCATGGAAGCAATCGAAGGGATGCCCGGCGGTCCGCCGGCAGGGATGTCCGACGCGATGATGGGGCAAGAGGCTCGCGGCGACATCCCTCAGGTCGGTCGAGCGGCCGGTGGCAATCGTGCGGGCGGTGCTCCGATCAGCCTGTCGCCACAGTTCAATCCCGAACTGCCGCGGTGGCGTCCCGGCATCGCTTACCTGGGCGAAGTTCCGATCACCGAAGCCTTGGCGAAAGCCAAAGAGGCCGACTTGCAGTTCCTGCTGTTCTTCGACGTTAGCGTTCAAGCTCAAAAAAACCGGACCATCGTTAAGGTGCTGAACGTCGCCGATGGAAAGACGGTGGTGACGTCCAAGAAACTTGACAATGTAGAAGCGTTCAAGTTGGCACAGGCCGAACGTCAGACCGAACGCGAGTACGTGAACGAAGTGGTCTCCGATATGTTCACCGTCGTCGACGAAAAACTGAAAGTCACTCCGCTGGCCAAGCTAACGCCCGACGTTGCCAAACGTCGCGTCGCCAGCCTGCTGGAAACGGCCGGGCGTTTCGACTGGGCAAGCATGGCGGAAGTGCGACTCTTTCAATACCAGCAACTACTCAGCGAAGACGAAACGGCCACGGCGATGCATCTGTTCGGTGGCGATGATGCACTGATCTTGATGTACGGCACGCCGGACGAACGACGTGAGGTCGCGCTTCGGGAAATGCAAGAACAGCCCTAAAGCGGCCGTGCGCTTGCCTATCGCATCGGCTTGACTCGGTCACCCCGCGGAGAACCCGGCGTAAAAAACAAGACGCCCTAGCGAAGGAACCTCGCCTCACCCGCCGTGGTTGCAACCAGTTGCACCGGAGGCAAGCGAATGCCGCGCTTTTGAGCTTCGAATCGCATCGCACGCTCAAAATAAGGAAACGGATAAACCGGCTGGCGTCGGACGGCATAGCGATACACGGCCACCACCAAACGAGGTTCCAGTTTGCCCTCGCGGACCAACAAGGTGACGCGACGAATGTAGCCTCGCTGCTGCTCTTCGGTGGCTCGCAAGCGATTGATCAATTGGTCCTCCAGCGAAGCCACTGCATCGCCTTGTGTGGGGACCCCCGGCCCAGCGATCTGCGCCGCCGCCGGTTCGTCTTGCAGCACGAAAACGGCTCCAAGCAGCAGCACCAGAGATGCCAACGGTTGCCTCAGCCAAGTCCTCATGATTCGATCCATCCTGTTTTAGAGAATCTCCTTCCGCTCCCAAGATTGATCCTCAAGCAGCAAGCGAAAGAGAACTGCCGGTGATAGTTGAAAACCACGGACCTCCGCAAGAGCAATCGGTCGCTTTTTTTTGCTGGGTGCATGACATGGTTTGCAGCTTGAATTGGGGTCGGCTTGCAATCTCTGT
>CAYZHQ010000169.1:0-10383 GCA_964477385.1 uncultured Pirellulaceae bacterium | reverse complement strand
ATCTTGATCAACAGTGCGGCGATCTGGAGCCCCAAGAAACTGGAAGAGGTCACGGCCGCCGACGTTCGCAGATATTTAGAGGTCAATACGCTCGGTAGCTTCGTCGCCGCACGGGCCGCAGGGTTACAGATGGTCAAGCAGGAGCGGGGCGGAGTGATCATCAATATCGGTGACTGGGCACTGGCGAGACCCTACCTGGATCATGCGGCCTATTTCCCCAGCAAAGGGGCGATTGAAGCGATGACGCGCTCGTTGGCGGTCGAACTGGCCGAACGCAACCGCGGGGTGCGGGTTAATTGTATCCATCCTGGGCCCGTATTATTGGCCGATGATTTAGCGCCGGAAAAACGGGAAGCAGTCGCGGCGAGCACGCTGCTGAAGCGGGTCGGTACGCCCGAGCATGTGGCTCATGCCGTCCAGTTTTTGATCGAAAACGATTTCGTCACCGGAGCCGCCATTCCTGTCGACGGAGGACGCACGATCTATGCCGACGATGGGCTGCAGACGCGGCACTGCATTGGCTAGCTGCTAGCCGCTCTCGAGCTCATCGCCGCGACCGAGGCCGTACGGGTGCGCGCCGCTGGCGATGCGCAACAAACCGCTACCGGCGTCGAATCCGCTGCGATAAATCGTCGTCGTGAAGGTACTGCCGGATCCGCATCGTTACGTTGGCTTGTTGCTTTGCTTCGGCGAAGGGCAGCGAAGTGTCGATCAGCCCCAACTGATAGGCCATCGAATCGCTATGACCAGGCAGCAAGTTTTCCAGCGAACTGGGAACCGCGTCGGGACGGATCGTATTGATATGTTCGATCAGATTGGTGGTGCAGTTGTTGGTCAGCGAGTCGTAGAACTCCGGTTGTCGGGCCAACTGATTCGCCCGGCGCAAAACATGTCGCAGCAGTTCGGCTGATTTTTCAGGACCTGCGATGGAGCGATACAGATAGACCTCATCGCGTCGGAGCTCCGCCCGCAATCCCAGCAGGTCGGTTTCATCGCCCAGGATATAGATCAGCTCGAATTGCCGCACCGAACCAGCAGCCGCAGAGAACGCTTCGCCTTGCTCCAGGCGTGCTTCGACCGACGCCACCAACTGCCGCCCATCGGCAAAACCGAAGCTCAGCATGGTGTGAGCCAGCACGGGCGCTTCAGGAAACGGCACGACAATAAAATCGACCGTCCGCACGTCTTCCCAGCGGACCTGCCAGTCGTTGTATCTGACGACCGCTCGATCGGCGGTCTGCCAACGGCATTGCCGCACGTTTCGAATTGTGGCCTGCTTGTCGTCCAGTTCGGCATGCGCCAGCACGGCCAATTGTGGCTGCCACCGACGGTGCTGTTGCGGTTGATCGGCGACTCGTTCTGGCAGCCTTCTCAGCCACTGTTCGGAAAATTGCAGCGGCGAGCAGCCGGCGAGTGCTAGCACCGCCCACGCAAACAACCGACCGATGCGAGGATCCCAAACAACCATGGCTGGTTGGTCGCAACAACGGCCAAAAAAATCAAGATCAGTTCGGGCTTCGGTAGCCGCCACCCGCGCTCCGCAGGCGGCAGCATCTGAAGCGAACCGTTAGCGATCGAACATGCGTTTGAGCATGTAGAACGTCGCCGAACGTCCAGCGCGGGCGATGGAGCGAGTCAGCGGGATTTCTTTCGGGCAGACGGCAACGCAGTTTTGAGCGTTCCCGCAAACCTGCACCCCACCGGTACCGGTCAAGGCTCCCAGGCGGTCGTCAGCTAATGCCTTGCCCGTGGGATGGTTGTTGAACAGCATCGCCTGCGAAATCGCATGCGCCCCGATGAAGCCTTTGTTGTAGGCCGCCTGTTTCCGTTCTTCGAACGCTTCTTCGGTTTCCCCCGGCTCCCGTTCAACTTCCACTTTCAGGAACTGCGGGCAAGCTTCTAGGCAGCAACCACAGCTCATGCATTGGCTGAGCGGGTAGTTGTACTCCTGCTGCTTCCTCGACTGGCGTTCGCCCGGGCCCATGTTGTAGTAGCTGTCGACGGGGACCCAAGCCTTGACGCGCTTGAGCGAATGGAACAGACGCGAACGGTCAACCATCAGGTCTCGAACGACCGGGAACTTGGACATCGGTTCCAGCACAATTTCGTCGGGCTGATCGGCCAACAGCCGTTCAACCAACGCGCTGCAGCTCTGCCGCACCCGACCGTTGATGACCATCGTGCAGGAACCGCAAACCTCCTCCAGACAGCCACAATCCCAAGCCACCGGAGCGACTTTTTGGCCGTCGACCGTTTTGCCGATGGCCGCGATCCGCTGGAGGATGCTGATCACGTTCATTTCCGCTTCATGGGGAACGCTGAACAGTTGCCAATAGGGTTCTTGGCCCGGGCCATCCTGGCGACGAACGCGAACCTTGATCGGTGGACGATTCTTCGTGCTTGATTCTTGAGCGATCATGAAAAATTATCCCGTGGTGACGGGTTGGTTGGGATTGTTCTTGTTTAACGCATCGGACTGCTTGGCCGCGGCCCGCTCTTTCCAAACTTCCTCGATGACTTCGGCACCGACCAGACCATATAGTCGAGGGCGAGGTGGAATCAGCGAGGTATCGACATCTTCATAAGACAGCTCCGGCTGCTGGGTCGAGGCGTTCCAGGTGGCGACGGTCGACTTCAGGTACTTCCGGTTGTTCTCCTCAAACGCGTCGCACCACGCTTCCGCCTGTTGGCGACGTTCCGCGTGCGAGTCGGCCGTCAGGCTGGGCTTTTGGAAATCGGGTTTGAAGTGAGCTCCGCGGCATTCGTCACGGCGCAGGGCTCCTTCGAGCAAACACTTGGCGAGCGGGAACATGTCCTGCACCGCTTTGGCAAAGATTACGTTTTGGTTGGTCCATGAACCTTGATCGGAGAGGTGAACTTTCATCGCCCGCTGATGTAAGTCTTCGACCTTGGCAAGGGCTTCGGTCAACTGGTCGTTGCGCCGAACAACTGTGGCCGTTCGCGTCATCACATCGCCCAGTTCTTGATGGATCAAATAGGGGTTTTCGTCGCCTTCCCCTTTCAACAATCCGTTGTGCCGATCTTGCTCGGCTTTCACGGCGCTGGCCAACAGCGATTCTGGCACATCGCGATACGAGCCACCTGCGTTTTCGGCAAACGCGATCAGCGAAGGGCTGGCGAATAAACCGGTGAAGATGCACGACAGCAGCGAGTTGGCTCCCAAGCGGTTGGCACCGTGGTAGTGGTAATCGCATTCGCCCATCGCATACAGGCCGGGAATCCGAGTCATCTGGTTTTGCGGAGCCCCCGGTTCCAAACCGCCATCGGCCGACCGCTGATAGTCGGCCCACAGACCGCCCATGCTGTAGTGCACCGCCGGGAAAATCTTCATCGGCGTATCGCGCGGATTCACCCCTTGGAACTTTTCGTAGATTTCCAAAATGCCGCCCAGTTTGCGATCGAGTTCACGTCGATCGATGTGCGTCAAGTCCAAGTAGACACACATCCGGTCCGCTTCGGCGCTCATACCTTCATTGACACAGACGTCGAAAATTTCCCGCGTGGCGATATCGCGCGGCACCAAGTTGCCATATTCCGGGAAATGCTCTTCCAGGAAATAGAAGCGGTCGGAATCGGGGATTGCCGTTGGATCGCGAGGGTCCTGTGGTGTTCGCGGCACCCAGACGCGGCCCCCTTCGCCACGGGCCGATTCGCTCATCAAACGCAGTTTGTCGCTACCTGGAATCGCCGTCGGGTGAACCTGGATGAACTCGCCGTTAGCGTAATCGGCTCCCGCTTGAAAGCAGCGGCTCGCAGCGCTGCCGTTGCAGAAGACGCTCATCGTGCTGCGACCGTACAACAGCCCGCAGCCACCCGAAGCGACCACCACGGCATCGGCGGGAAAGGCGCGGATCTCCATCGTGCTCATGTCCTGAGCCACCACGCCACGGCACCGGCCGTCGTCATCTTTAATCGGACGGAGGAAGTCCCAAAATTCAAATTTGCGAACCAAACCTTCGGCTTCACGACGTCGAACCTGTTCATCCAGGGCATACAGCAACTGTTGGCCTGTCGTGGCTCCCGCAAACGCGGTCCGCTTGTAAAGCGTACCACCGAAGCGACGGCGATCGATAAAGCCTTCACCGGTGCGGTTAAAGGGAACCCCCAGGCGGTCCATCAGCTCGATCACTTTCGGTGCCCAGAACGCCATCTCCTTGACCGGCGGCTGGTGATTCAAAAAATCTCCGCCGTAAACCGTGTCGTCGAAGTGTTTCCACTCGTTGTCGCCCAACTGCCGAGTTTGGTCGTTGCACGCATTGATCCCCCCTTGAGCGCAGACGCTATGGGATCGTTTGACCGGCGTGAGACTGATTAGGTCAACAGAGACCCCTAGTTCGGTTAGCTTCATCGTGGCGGCCAATCCGGCCAGTCCACCACCAACAACAACGACTCGATGGGCGCTCATGAAAGACTCCGTGGGGGAGTAAAAGACAGTGTTTGACGCTAGTTTTCGGGAATGCTTGGAACAGGCTCGGGATCGCTCGGAGCCGAATCGGATTCGGCAGGCGCCGGCTCAGCCACTGCGGCGGCGTCCGCATCCGGAGTCACGGCCGACTCGGAATCCTTCGGGGACGGAGGGTTAACCGGAGTTCGGCCCTGCATCGTAACATCGGGTTGCGTCCGTTTCTCAATCGACAGCGGCACGATGCCCGCTTCGGTCGCTACCGGATACATGCGATTTTCGATTACTTCCGCTTCCACGGGATCGAGCGACACAGCACCCCACCAAGCGGAGACGCCGACCACTGCCAGCAGCAGCCCAAAGACCGTGCAGACCTTGGTGGCCCGCAGTTGGGCTTCGGCAGAGATCCACAGTCCCCAGGTGATGCCTGCCGACCACAAGCCGTTGGCCAAATGGTAAACGCAAGCCAACACGCCGGCTAAGTAAAACGTGGGCCACGCCCAACCATCCATCGAGCGGGCGAGTGTCGATGCCGCGTTGTAGGGGCGGAAGTTGGCCATCCCCAACGGCGTTGCCACGTAAGTGTGCCAAAAGTGAAAGTGAAACCAGCCATGCAGGTGAAAGACATGCACCAGCAGAAATACCAGTGCCACCAATCCCGTCCACCGCTGCCAAACGTAACGACGATTCTGAGAATACGGGTAATTGCTGGTGTTGCTGCGACCATTGACCGCAATCCAGACGCCGAACAATCCGTGGAACAGTAGGGGAGCAAAGATGAGCCCCCACTCGACCAGCGGCAGAATCCGACCCAACGAATGAATCGTATAGACGGCTCGCTGGAAGGTCTCCGTTCCGTTCAAAATGCTGGCGTTGGTGACCAAATGGACCACCATATAGGCACCCAGCGGAACCAACCCCGTTAAGGAATGGAGGCGGCGAATGGCGAATTCATGCCGCCAGTAAAAGCTGATTGGAGTCGATAGTTCGGTCACGCGTCAGCAACCAATTCGAGGGCGGGAAAAAAACACCAAATGGCGACGCCCAG
The DNA here is from genome assembly GCA_964477385.1 of uncultured Pirellulaceae bacterium. Classification (GTDB taxonomy): domain Bacteria; phylum Planctomycetota; class Planctomycetia; order Pirellulales; family Pirellulaceae; genus Roseimaritima. Next base: position 4,912 of record CAYZHQ010000169.1, on the reverse strand, counting down.
GTTTGTCGCGACCGGTGGCGTTCTGAACAATAATGCCAATGGTAGGGCCTCTGTTAACGTTCGCAAGCGGCAGGAGACAACGATTCTTTGCCAACCGCTGACCAGCCAATGTATTCTAGGGTAATGGCCAGCGGCACCGAAGTTGCATTGGCGTAACGACAGCGGTAGCAGACTGCCATGCCGACAGTCGAGCGCTGCCCTTTTCGCAGTCCCCTTCTAAGTGACCGATGTGGTGACTCCTAAATTGCTAATTACCGATGACGACCAAGCCTTGCGTTGCTCGCTAGGCGAAGCGCTCGAGCGTCGCGGCTTTGAAGTCTTGCTGGCTGCCGATGGTCAGGAAGCGCTCGAGCTGTTGCGGGTGTCGGTCATCCATTTGGCGTTGGTCGACCTGCATATGCCGCGTGTCTCGGGCCTGCAGTTGATCGAGCGGTTGCGGCATGCCGATCTGAGAATGCCCTGTATCTTGATGTCAGCGGCTCTTGATGAAGCGGTTCGCAGCGAAGCGGCGCAAATGCATGTGTTTCGCGTGATCGACAAACCCTTTCGCTTGGCAGAGATCGCTCAAACAGTGCGGCAAGGCCTCGCCGAGCACTACGGCTGGGCAGGTTAACCGCCGCGGCGCGGCAGGCTGAAACGCGTGGGTTGCACCGCGGCGATGGCCGGAACGCAACGAGGGACCGGTTCCCTACCTCTGCTAATCCAAAAATCTGCGGCAATGTTTTTATTCTTTGCCGCCGCGAGCCACTCCGCTGCTTTTTTACTCTGCGTCAAAGCGGTATCCTCAGGGTCGATTCCTTGCTCCATCTCCATTCAGCCATCAGAGCGTGTTTAACGTGTTAGATGTCAAAGTTCCCACCGTTGGCGAATCGATCAGCGAAGTCCAAATCGGCCAATGGCTCAAGCAGGAAGGCGACTGGGTAGCCAAAGACGAAGACTTGGTTGAAATCGAAACCGAAAAAGCTTCGGTGCAAATCCCCGCTCCCGTCGCTGGTTACTTACGCAACATCCAGAAGGCAGCCGAAGAGTTCGCCGAAGTGGGCGACGTGATCGCCTCGATCGAACCTGCCGACGCGCCCACCGGCGGTGCAGGCCCGGCCGGCGACGACTCGTCCTCCAGCAGCGCCACGCCCGCCGGAAAAGCGGCCCCCAGCCCCGTCGCTCCGGCGGCGCCGCCGGCGACAGGCAATGGAGCGGGCGATGCGATCGTGATGCCCGCCGCCCAGCGACTGCTCGATGAATTGGGCGTGCAGGCCAGCGAAGTCACGGCGACCGGACCGGGCGGCAGGCTGCTGAAGGAAGATGTGATGGCCCATGTCAAACGCGGCCCCGCGGCTCCCGCGCCGGCTGCCCCGCCCGCTCCAGCACTGCCAGCAGCGCCCGCTCGGCCCACCGTCGCAGCGACTTCCTTGGTCACCTCCGGAGGTTCCGGCCGCAAAGAGGAAGTCAAACCGCTGTCGATGATCCGCCGCACCATCGCCAGCCGTCTGGTCCAAGCTCAACAGACCGCCGCGTTGCTGACGACATTTAACGAAATCAACATGCAGCCGGTAATGGAGCTGCGCAAGAAGTACCGCGATGCCTTTCAGAACAAGCATGGCGTCAAGCTGGGCTTTATGTCGTTCTTCGCCAAAGCGGCTGTCGAAGGCTTGCGCCGCTTCCCCGCGGTCAACTCCGAAGTCCGCGGTAACAACATCGTTTACCGCAACTACTTCGATATCGGGATCGCCATTGGCGGCGGCAAAGGTTTGGTCGTTCCCGTCTTGCGCAGTGTTGAAGCGATGAGCTTTGCGACGATCGAACGCAGCATCGCGGAGTACGCTGACTTGGCGGGCTCCAACCAGTTGCAGCCCACCGATCTGGAAGGAGGCACCTTCACGATCAGCAACGGAGGGATCTACGGATCGTTGCTGTCGACGCCGATCGTCAATCCGCCGCAAAGCGGTATCCTGGGTCTGCACTCGATCCAAGAACGACCGATCGCCGAAGCCGGCCAAGTCGTGATTCGCCCGATGATGTACATCGCCCTCACGTATGACCACCGAGTGGTCGACGGTCGCGAAGCGGTAACGTTTCTGCGAACCGTCAAAGAGGTCCTCGAAGATCCCGCGCGGCTGTTCCTCGAAGTCTAAGTCGCTCGCGAAGTCCGGCCGGCAGGCACCCAGCTGGCCGCCATGCCTGCCGTACGACGCAAGCTTTGTTCGTCCGCCCGGCGGTTAGTTCTGGTTCAACGCATAGTTGAAGTTGACAATGTTGAGCGCCGTGTTGAGCGCAATCTCGGCCGGCGTGTACTTCAGAATGACCAGATCACCTGGTTGAATAATGACCCGCTCCCGCGGGTTGTCGATCGCCTCGCTGATGTCGACCTCGATCTTCATCTGCTGCTCGCGCCCCCAGCGTCGCACCAACAGCACGCGCGATGGGGGAAACAGGTTGCCCGGGCCATTGATAAAGTTGGCATTCGTGTTGACCGGCCCGTCGATGTGACCATTGGCAATCGCGATCGCTTCCAATACGTCGACGTCATGATCGCGTGGCAGCGGGATCTTGGCGCCGTTGAGCAAGCCTCCGGTTAAGAAGTACTCGTCATCCCTTGCCGGTACAAATACCACGTCGTTGTCGTAAAGCAACACATCCCCTGGCCCAAACGGCAAACTCTCGTGAGGGTTCAGTCGCAGCGGGATGCGATGAATCTTGGCGGCATCCCCAATACGCTTTGTGACCGTTTCGATGCCGTCGCCATTCTGTAACATCGATATCGCTTGACTCATCCCCGGTTGTCCGCCGCCTTGTGCACGCAACACCCAGATTTCGTCCAACCCGTCCAGCCCCGGCAGTCCGCCCGAACCGACCAGCGCATGCAGCACGTCGTTTTCATAAGCCGGCAGTTCGAGCAGTTCCGCCGAACCGCGCCGCGCCACCACGCGCGTATCATCGCGGGTCACCGTCGGCGAAAGGGCGCTGCTGTCTTCGCGGATCACCATGACCCGCTGGCTCCGCGAACGAATCAGCGACACGCTGATGTTCTCTTTACCGGCGCGCAATAGCTTCCGCTGCAATACATACACCTGCCGAATCCGCTCGTGAACTTCCGGCAACGTCAACCCTGCCACGTAAATTGGGTCGGCCATCGGTAAGCGAATGGTGCCGTCGGGCATGACTTCCACCGGTTGTCCCACGGCCGGTTCGCGCAACAGGTTGGAAGATCCATTGTTGCCGGGAATGAAGGCCACCGCCGGCAGTTCGCCACGAGCTCCGAAGACATCCTCGACATACACTCCCAAGGTGTCCCGTGGCTGCACAACGTAGGCGATCGGCTTGGGCTGGCTGAGCAATGACAGGTCGATCGGGGCTTTATGCTCGCGCCGCGGGGCTCGCAGAATTTCGGGCAATTGCGATGCAGGAACTGCGCCTCGCAATGCACAGCCTGTCGACGGCAAAAGGGCCGCAACTGCCAGCATCACGCAGCCGTTGAGCTGCACAAGTCGGCTGGTGTTTGGATTGCGGTTACGGTTCATCGACGTGGTCAGTAAAAGGCAAACAAGTAAGCGTGAGGCGGAATTACTTTTCGTAATGCTAAATGCTTCAGCGGAGCTGGGTCGCGGGATGGCTCCACGGACTGGTTGCTGGCGGCAATGGTCGCGGCCGGCGACTTGGCGTGGCGACGGGACCGGTCGTTTCGGCAATTCGAACCACTGACGCTCCGCTTCGCATCGCTTGCGAAGCATTGCGGAGTTTGACGAACGCCTGGTCCAGGTGAGCCTCTCGGTGAGTCGTCGTCGCGCTCCGCGGCCGGTTCGTCTGCGACAAGAGATCCAGCTCGTCGAAAGGTTCGTTCGAATCCGCTCCACGAAGGTCGGAGTTCTCAACTTCCGGCTCGAATCGGTTCGGCTGCAGGACACCGGGTTCTAAGCCACCGGGCAAATATTCACTGGGTAATTGGTCACTGGGTAATTGGTCACTGGGGGACGGCAACAGGTCATCGCTGTCTTGGATTTTCGGCAAGCCCCCTTCGATACGTTCCGGAATCGGCGGAAGTGGCATCGGCATGGGCGGCAGGGGAGGGCTTGGCCGACTATGCATTTCGGTCTCTTGCCACGGTTGCGACAAGGTGGCAAAGTTGGCCGCCGTGTAAATCTGCTCAAACGGTTGCGGTGTCATAAGCGGTGCACTTGCCGGCACTGTGCCGTAGCCTTTTTGACCGCAAGCATGAGCGGTTGCCGCGCCGTCGATAAAGCCGCCTCGCCAGGAGGCAAGCTCCTGCGCGGATTGGCTGTGCCTCGCTTTGGGCGACCAAAAACGTTCCGGCGGCACTACAGGAGGTTCGCCCGCTCCACCAGCAAGCACCTCCCGGTAGCCTTCGGTCCAGCCCTCGCGGTAAGCCCCTGCGCACGGTTCTTGCCCATGGGCTTCGCCCAGATGCGTTCGACAGGCAACTTGAGCCTGCGTTCGCAGTTGCTTCGCCCAGGTCGCCCGCCGGGTTTGGAATTCCCAACGAGCGCATCCGACCAAACTTGCTAGAAGCAAACTGGTCACCATCGCGGTCAGGAAAGGCCTGGGCTTGTGCACGACGGGGCAGCTCCAAGGGAGTGGCAGCAAATACCGAAACCATTTCGGCTACCCTTGCGAATCGGCCGTCGGCTTATGCCGTATTGACCGATTGTCCCGCCTCGGAGCATGGTCTAGCCGGAGCGGCCAGACGATACGGAAAAACAGAAAGAGTCGGCGTATCCGCCAGCCCCTCTCTCAGCGCCACAGCTTAACATTCCCGATTGCTAGCTGGCGGGCTGCCACGACACGGCAAATTGCCAACGGTCGGTCTGCGGAACTCCCGATCCCGGATCACCGACCACCAGTCGTAGAAGACGCTTGCTAGCATCAAACTGCCAGACCACGTCGCCGACTGCAGCAA
>CAYZHQ010000168.1:0-10654 GCA_964477385.1 uncultured Pirellulaceae bacterium | reverse complement strand
CTTTTAATCCGTAGGTCCTGGGTTCGAGCCCCAGCGCCTTCACTTATTTTTTTCCAAATTCTTCGGTGATGGTTCGCCTCTGAACCGTGGCAGCCTGGAGACGCTAGCAGTCTCTCTGTGCCCTTTGCAGGGCGGCATCGCGAGGCTCCAGCGGACGTGTTGTCGGCCCGCTTTCGGGCCAACAACCTTCGCAAGCTTCGCTTACCGACTTGGATACACGACCTTCCAGTCGTGGCGCATGCTGATCACCGTCCATCCCAATGCGGCCGCTTCGTTTAGGCCTCGATCGAGCTTTCCCACATGGGAATCACGGTCATAAGCCCATTCCCGCGCCCCATCGTCGTGGTGCACCAGCAACCCAAAGCTCGCCCCCTCACCACTGGTGGTCCACTGTAGCATTTGAAAGTCGCCGTCGGAGTTGCCGGCAGCAAAAACGGGACGCTGGCCGATGTGTTGCTGAATGCCGACCGGTTTGCCTTCCTTGTCGTCGATGAAATCGATTTCCGGCAATCGAACCAGTACCGGCATGCCGTCCCGGACTTCGTACTTCGTTTTGATCCGACTACCAACCACCTGCGTCGGCGGAATCCCGTAGACCTCCTCGGCAAATACTCGCAAGAATTCAATCCCACCACCGGAAACGATATAGGTCTTGAATCCGCTGGCTCGCAAGTAATCCAACAATTCCAACATCGGCTGGAAGACCAATTCAGTGTAAGGCCGATTCAATTGCGGGTGCCGCGCCGTCTGAAGCCAATCTCGCACCGTATCGGCGAACGCGTCGGTCGTCATCCCCGCATGAGTCGCCAGCAAGAGCTGCATCAGTCCTGCATTACCTGCTGCCGCGAGCGTTTCCTGGTCACCTTCAAGCACCGCCTGGAACGGCTGCGTGCGATTCCATTCGGGATGCATTGGGGCAAGTTGCTTGACGCGATCGATCACGAACAGCATCTGGAAATAGAGTGGCTTCTCCGACCATAGACAGCCGTCATTGTCGAAGGTGGCGATGCGTTTTCCCGCAGGAATAAAATCAGGAGATCCCTTCGTCGTGACCCGCTGGACGAATGCAACAATCGCTTTCTTCGACTCTGTCTCGTTCCATGACGGCAACGGGTCGGCAGCGTTCCCAGGCAGGCTGAAAAACAACACTGCGGAGGCCAAGCAGATCGCAAACAAAGGCTTTGTCATGGTTAATTGTGCAGGTTGGCAGACTATAGAAAATTAAAAAAAAGGGCGCCCTTTACGAGCGCCCTTATACCAACAGTCGATTAGTTGCCACCAACAGTCATCGACTTAATTTTCTTTTCCAGCGAGGAGAGGCTCCAGTCACCTGGTTGCTGGCTGGGCGGATATTCCTTCAACGTATAAAGGAATCGACTCGCCACGACTTGCATGGGGCCGAGCACAAAGGCACGGTCAATCACCCAGTCGTGATAGGTGTTGGAGTTGTGCTGCGCTTTTTCAAACGGATCTCGTCTTAAATTGAATAGCAACGGCAAGCGAAGGTTGATGAAGGGTTCTCGCCATACCTGCAACTGCCTCGCTCGGTTTTCCAAGTAAACCGCTTTCCAGTCTTCGTACCGAATGGCAGCAACTTCACCACCATCGTCAACGTAGATGAATTCTTTTCGAGGCGACTGCTCGGCCTTGCCACTGAGGTAATCCAGCATGTTGTAACCATCGATGTGGTTCTTATAAGTCCGGCCATTGAGCTCGACACCTTCAAGCAGTTTTTCCTTGATATCCGCTGCTCCACCAGCCGCCGCAAAGGTTGGCAACCAGTCTTCATGCGAGACGATACCGTTAAGCGTTTCGCCGGCGAGAAACTTGCCTGGCCAGCGAACGAAACAAGGAACCCGGTAGGCGCCTTCCCAGTTCGAATTCTTTTCCCCACGGAAGGGAGTCGTACCGGCATCGGGCCATGTGTTGTAATGGGGGCCGTTGTCGGTCGAGTATTGGACGATCGTGTTTTCGGCAAGCCCTAACTCGTCGAGCAAATCGAGCAGCTCACCGACCATGATATCGTGCTCGACCATCCCATCGTGGTACTCATTGCCGCCTGGTCCGCTGAGACCTTTGTGTTCCTCTTTCACATGCGTGCGAAAGTGCATTCGCGTCGCATTCCACCAGCAGAAAAAGGGCTCGCCCGCTTCATGCTTGCGTTTGATAAAGTCCTTTGCCGCAGCCAAGGATTCTTCATCGATCGTTTCCATTCTCTTTTTCGTCAGCGGACCGGTATCTTCGATCGTTTGCCCGCCGTTGCCATCCGCTTTGCATTTCAGCACGCCGCGCGGCCCAAACTGCTCTGCAAACGTTTTGCCGTTGGCCAAAATCATGTCGGTTGGATAGTCTCGATTCTCCGGTTCCTCTTCAGCGTTCAAGTGATACAGATTACCAAAGAACTCATCAAAGCCGTGCATCGTCGGCAGGTGCTCGTCTCGGTCGCCTTGGTGATTTTTGCCAAATTGAGCAGTGGCATACCCAAGGCTCTTCATCACCGTGGCCATCGTGACATCGCTCGCCTGCCAACCTTCCTCGGCAGCCGGCATACCAACTTTTGTCATGCCGGTACGAACAGGAACCGACCCGTTAATAAACGCCGCACGTCCGGCAGTGCAGCTTTGTTGGCCGTAATAATCAGTAAACGAAACGCCTGCCTTGGCAATGCGATCGATGTTGGGCGTGCGATAGCCCATCATGCCGCGATTGTTATGGCTGATGTTCCACGTGCCAATGTCGTCCCCCCAAATCACCAACACATTGGGTTTGTCCTGGGCACCGGCTGAGCAGGCTCCCACCAAAGTGAATGCAAACACAAGCGTGCTTACATACTTGCAGCCCTTAAAAATCATTACATTTTCTCCAATCAGAAAAGAAGGCGTGTGGGCTTTCCCACAACAGGCGAGTCGACGAACCACCAAGCTCGTCATGCTGACGATACCGAACTGGGGATGGCACAGACCCACTATACAACAATTGCCTTAGCTCACAACATTCCCTTGCGCAACATAAAACAAACAGACCATAACCCAGGCAAATCGAACAATCACCCCAGGGAATCCCCGAAAGCATGCTTGATCTACGTGATTTAAGGAATCTTCTCAGCCTGAATGAGAACCGGCATTTTGGACGCGCAGCGGCAGCGGTTGGACTAAGTCAACCGGCTTTGACCAAGTCGATTCAACGGCTTGAGGACCAGCTCGGTGGGCTGCTTTTCGACCGGTCTCGCGCAGGAATCACCCCCACCACGATCGGTGCAGAGGCGATCGCTCGGGCCAAGCGCGTCTTGAATGAAGTCGCGGAATTGCAGCGGTCCGTCGACCTGCTTAGCGGTTTAAAAATGGGTACCCTGTCGCTTGGCGTCGGTCCCGCCATGTCGGAGTCCTACATCGCCCGAGCACTCGCAACGGTGGCCGAAGCGCACCCCGGAATTCGAGTGAATGTTCGGGTCGATCACTGGCAGCAACTGTCCGAGTGGTTGCTGGACAATGAGATTGACTTTTTTGTGGCCGACATTGCGGCAGGCACCAGCAATGACCGATTCGATTGCACTTCGCTTCCGACGCAGGAAATTGTTTGGTTCTGTCGCGCCGGCCATCCCCTAGCGTCGCAAACAAGCGTCTCTCAACAAGACCTACTGAATTATCCGCTGGCCACTCCCCGCATGCCTGCTTGGGCCGTACGTTGGTTTGCAACGGCCAGGGCTGAGCAAGAACAGGCGGGCAAAACGGGGAAGCCGATACCCAACATTCAATGCGAGAATTATTCCATGCTGAAGCGGATTGTCTTGTCAGGTAATTGCGTTAGCGCCGCGATCTCAACCACGATTCACCAAGAATTGGAGGAAGGACGCATAGCCGTGCTTGCCGTCGACGCACCGACGCTTACGACCCACGCGGGGATCGTACAACTTCGTGATCGAAGCCCATCCCCCTTGGCAGCAGAGGTGATGAGGATCATTCAATTATCCTCTGATCAAACCAATGAGGATGCGTCGTCTTGACATGGCAAATGGGAAGCCGTCTTTCAATGCGCATGACCATCATCAGACCACTCAGAGGAACTTCTCGTCAATTACTATCCCTCTGTCAAGTTCATCGACAGGACATCGAAAGCTTGCCCCTTATGTCGCCATCATTCGTAACGACTGAGCCAGCAATTGGGAGTATGGCAGAACGGAGTCCCTGCGCGGCGAAGAAGATCTCCGCTCAGAGCGGAGAAACCGCAGACCGTCCTCGAATGTCGCTTGGCAGCCTTAAGCTTCGATCCCTGATCACCGAGTCGATGCAATCTCAAAATACATTGAGCATGGCTCTGCGTGAGTGAAGCGTTCCCGAGACAATCGACAAAATCGTTTCAAGCCGCAACGCTTCGTTGCCCCGAACACTGCCGCGGCGGGACCACCCTTTCAAGGCACTTCTCGCTTATTTTCTGTGCTGTCGCCAGCTCAGACCCGATAAGATCGAAACTGGAGTCCCGACCGGAAAGCAAGGCGTTATCAAGTGTTTGTTGAAATCAATCTGACGAAGGTAACGACCATCGCTCGACGGTTCTGTCACCATGCCCTCAGACCTGCAGCTTGGCTGCTATTTGGAACGATGCTTTCCTATGGAGTAACAGCGGCGGAGAACTGCGACAACTTGATTTGTGCCGAGGCAGAATGTGACTCACTGGGCTGCGGCAACGATTCGTGTGCGAGTCCGATTTGGCGAACGAAACTGGCGGACTCGGGGATCACAGTATCAGGCAATCTAACGCAATTCTATTTCGGAACCGTCAGCGGTGGATTAGATGAAACGGCTCGCTACGGTGGCCACGGCGATTACGTGGCGACGATGGACCTTGGAAAGCTGGGGATCCATGAAGGTTTGTTCCTAAAGCTGAGAGCCGAACATCGATTCGGACGATCCATCGGAGAGCCTGCGGGGGTGCTGCTACCTCCGACACTGGCGACCGACGTTCCTGTTGCCGATAGCGAGCAAGTCTATCTGACAAATTTTTTGTTCACTCAATTTTTTACCGAGCAATTGGCTGTCTACGCGGGCAAATTAGACACACTCGATGGAGATGCCAATTCCTACGCAAGTGGCCGAGGGATCACTCAATTTTCGAACACTGCCTTCATCGCGAACCCCATTGCCCTGCGAACGATTCCCTACGCTTCTCTAGGATTTGGTTTTCTCATCTTGGATGGTGCGGAACCACTGTTTAACTTTCTTGTCATCAATCCCACCGACACCGCGGACTCTTCTGGTTTCGACGAGTTGTTTGAAGAAGGCGTCGCAATTTCGGCAGAGCTACGCACCTCCACCAATCGCTTCGGCCGTCCAGGACACCAACTCTTTGGTGCGACCTGGAGTAGCCGCGACTACGTTGCAGTAGGGCAGGACCCGCGGGTCATTCTGCCCAACGTTCCTATCGAAAGAACCGAAGGATCGTGGTCGCTGTACTGGAATACAGACCAAGCCCTGTGGGTCGACCCTTGCGATCCGAACCGTCACTGGGGTTACTTCGCCCGCGCCGGTGTGGCGGACGATTCCGCCAACCCGATCAGCTACCAATTGAGTGCTGGGCTGGGTGGCGCAAGCCCTGTTCGTGCTGGAGATTCATTTGGAGTGGGATACTTTTACACCGGGGTAAGCGACGAAGTCGGCCCGATCTTGCAAACCGTTCTGGGTCCCATCGGTGATAGTCAGGGCATTGAATGCTTCTATCGCATGCAACTGAACAGCTGCCTGTCGGTCACGCCCGATTTTCAGTGGCTGCGGCCAGCCCGTGAGAACGTCTCCGATGCCTACCTGCTGGGACTGCGGGCAAACCTAAGTTTCTAAGACGGGTTCGCAACCTTTCTTCCGACACCAAAGTCTGTAGCCCCGCGGGCATGTCAGCAGTGGCTTGCAGTCAGCAGGCAAGCGGCAAGCAAGCTTCCGCCCGCGACAATCTTGAGGCCAGGCGAAATCGATGCGGCTACTGAGTGACGATGTTTTGTAGCAGCACCTGATCGGTGCGGCTCATCAACCACACCAACGCAGTGAACCCGAAGACAAAGGCGAGCCAGGTGATGGCGAAAGCGAGCGTTAACTGAATCGACTGATGCGTCCCATGAGAGAGAACGGAAAAGCCAGGGTCGCCTGGGTTATAACGCGTCATCACGACTTCAGCTTGCTGCAACTTGTCCAAGATTTGTTGATGTGTCCGTTCGTTGCCGCTGCCGGAATAGCCAACGGCGAGTTGGTCGCTGCGGTATTCCTTGCCTCCGACATGGTATCGGTATTCGACTCTAACGGAATAAGACTTGCCATCTTCGTCCGAATGCGTTTCCATTGAACAGCTATCGAGCGTAGCAATGGTCGTTGGCCATGTCGCCGCTGCCCCCGATGCCCGGTAGGCTTTGATCCCTGAGTACAGCAATCCAAAACCAATTGCATAAAAAATGCTGATGAACAGTCCGAAGCAGATCATGAATCCCATGCGACGCATCCGTTGTTTTCTCTCTGGCTGAGACGCTGAAAAAGGGCAGTTTATCCCGACAAGCTCGCTCTGAAAACGGTGAAACGCTTGCAAATGCGGAACAAGCCTTTGGGTTCCTCATCGCCGGTTTGCGTCCGGCGTGTCGGCAGACGGGTCATAAGTCGCTAAACTGGCGGTTGATCCTCTCCGCTATTCTGGATGATGCCTGTTGCCTGCCGCCAGTCCCTTATCGCCCGAAGCGATCAATCAGATCAAGCGTTTGGACTTGCGCGCCCGCACGGTCGTGCGAGGTTTTCTGCAAGGTTTGCACTCCAGTCCGTACCATGGTTTCTCGGTCCAGTTCAGCGAGCATCGTCGATACAACCGCGGGGATGATCCCAAATCGATCGACTGGCTGGTCTACGCCAAGACCGACAAGTACTACGTCAAGCGGTTCGAGGCCGAAACGAACCTGACCGGTTATTTGGTGATGGATCTCAGTCGATCGATGGGATTTACTAATCGCCAACAGATGACGAAGTTCGAGTATTGCGTTTGCCTAGCCGCTTCGCTGTGTTACCTGATGATCATGCAGCAAGATCCGGTCGGCTTGATCACTTTTGGCGACAAGGTGCGGGCGAGCTTGCCGGCGCGAAGTCGGCGCGGGCATTTGTCGGACGTGATGGCGCACCTGACGAATCTGAAGCCTGAGGGGGCGACCGACCTGCCCGCCGCCTTGTCACAGATTGCGGCCATGATTCGGCAGCGCAGCTTGATCATGCTGTTTAGCGATTTACTGGGCGATCCCGAACCGGTCTTTTCGTCTTTGGCACGCCTGCGGCACGGGGGACACGACGTGATTTTGTTTCACGTGCTCGATGAAGCCGAAGTCCATTTCCCCTACGACGGTCCGGTCGATTTTGAAGATCCCGAGACGGGCGAAACGATCTCGGTCGACGCCACCGGTTTTCGCGATGACTACTTGAAGAACTTGAGCGAGTTCCAAGACGAGTATCGCAAGCGATGCAGTAACATGCGGATTGACTACGTCCCGATGGACACCAGCATGCCGTTTGACACCGCGCTAACGGAGTACTTGATCAGCCGTCAGTCGCGTTTCTAACGGCTCAGCCCCTGAGCTTTTCGCCAGTGCATGGATTGCAGCACGCGATCGTTCGCGATGGTGATTTCCTCCCACGCTTCGCTGGCTTCAATCAAAGCGGTCTCGGGTTCTTTGGCGCCTGTCAGCACGGCTACGACCGCTTGATCGAGCGCCTGCAGGTACTGGTCGGCGGCGGGGATTCGCAGCATCGGGCGAACGTAATTACTGGCCAATTGAGCGTGCAGCAAATCGGCATATGCCGCGCTGACACGACTGGCGTCGCCGACGGCGGTGCCTTCGCGGGTGGCGGTAAACAACGGAACCGACTGACGCATGCTCGCGGTGCCTTCGCCAGTGGTTAACCATTTCAAGAACACTTCGGACGCCGACGATTGTCGACACCCGGCGGAGAGAGAAGCGAGCGGTTCCTGCCCCATCAAAAACACCCATTCACCGCGTTCCTCGGCCGACGGCGTTTCCCAAACTTGGCTGTTAGTCGCAAACACTTCGCGACTGGTTGGCAGCGGCGCGAGCGTGACGTCGGCATCGGTCGACAAACCTTCCACAGTGGCGGGCCAACTGATGGCGAGGTCCAACTCGCCTCGGCAGGCCGCCAGCCAAACTTGGCCGGGTGTCATGCGGTCGGACGGATAGTGTTTCGCGTCTCGCTGCAATTCCCGCAAGGCTCGAAGGTAAGGAGCGGTCGCTAACACGGGGCGGAGCTCTTCGCCGCTGAATAACCACATCGCATCGCAATAACTGTTCGCTCGATTTAACAACGCCAGTGCAGCCCAGCCATCGGCCAAAGGTTCCGCCGAACGACCTGGCGGAAGCTCCGCGATCTGTTGGCTGTAGGCTTCCCAAGTCGCCAAGTCGCTACTAACGGACGATGTCGATTGGTGGATCAGCACCGGCTGTACACTGCCGACCGGCACACCGACGGTCTCTTCGCCGTACCGCATCACGCCTCGCTCGAGCGCCGGCAACAGGCGGCCTTGCAAACCCGCCGCTTCGGATGGGTCGTCAGGCTGGAACAGCCCTTGCCGCAGACGGCGGAGAGCTTCCCGCTGCTGCAGGGTTCCGGTCTGCTGAGCGGGGAAAATCAGCACATCATTTTGCGGAGAGACAGCGGCAACCTGAGCAGGGCCAGCGCCGGTGGGGAGACTGGTGATTTCCAGCGACTGATCCGAAATCGCCGCCCAAGCTCGCTCGATCGCGCGGGACTCTTCATCCGAGCCGACGTAGGCAACGCGGAGCGGCACAGCCGGAACAGCGGGGGCGGACGCTTCGGGAACGCTCTTCTTGCTAGGGCAACCGGTGATGGTCACCAATAAGGCCGCGACGAGTGCGAGTGTCCAAAGTCTGCAAAATTGCCGGATCACAAAAGCTCTAGTGGTTTGGAGAATGAGACGGCTTTAATGGTGCTACTTAGCCTTTGTGCTACGCAGTATAGTGTCAGTCGGTTCGCTAACTTCCCGCTCGCGTTTGGTTGTAAGAGATGAGTTTTTATCTAGGTATCGACATTGGCACAACAGGCACCAAGACACTGCTGATCGACCGAGAAGGGGTCGTGCATGCCGAAGCTTCCGCGGAATACCCGCTGCATCAGCCGAAGGCTGGGTGGACGGAGCAGGATCCTGAAGACTGGTGGAAGGCGACCATCAAGACGGTTCGCAAGGTCATGCGGCTAGCGAAACGAAAACCAGCCGAAGTGCGCGCGATCGGGCTGAGCGGCCAGATGCACGGCTCGGTGTTTCTGGACAAACAGGATGCGGTGATTCGGCCAGCGCTGTTATGGAACGACCAACGAACAGCGGCAGAGTGCGACGAAATCACTCAGCGCGCCGGCGGACGCAAGGCGCTGATCAAGATGGTCGCCAATCCCGCGCTGACAGGCTTCACCGCTCCCAAAATCCTCTGGCTGCGAAACAACGAACCCAAGCACTTTGATCGATTGGCAAAGGTCTTGCTCCCCAAAGACGAGATCCGCCGTCGGTTGACCGGCGAATACGCCTCCGAGGTCAGCGACGCCAGCGGAACATTGCTGCTAGACGTCGTCAAACGAAACTGGAGCAAGAAACTGCTCGGCAAGCTGGAACTGGACGCCGACCTGCTGCCGCCGGTGTTCGAAAGTGAAGATGTCACGGGGACGCTGACAACCGCGGCGGCCAAGCAACTCGGCTTGACGACCGACTGTAAGGTTGTCGGTGGTGCGGGGGACTGTGCCGCCGGAGCGGTTGGTAACGGTGTCGTCCGCAGCGGCGTGCTGAGTACTTCGGTGGGCACCTCCGGGGTGATGTTCGTCCACAGCGATCAGCCCGAATACGATGCCACCGGTCGGTTGCACACGTTCTGCCACGCGGTCCGCGGGAAATGGCACATGATGGGTGTCAACCTAACCAGTGGTGGCTCGTTGCAGTGGTGGGTCGATTCGATCCTGCAGGGCCTGAGTGGCATCGACAGTAAGCAGCGATATGAAGCCGCCACGCGCGAAGCCGCGGCGGCGGCCGCCGGCAGCGGAGGCCTGTTGTTTTTGCCCTACCTAAATGGAGAACGGACTCCGCATGCCGATCCGCAGGCACGAGGTGCGTTCGTCGGCTTGAACACCACGCACACCCGTGGTCAATTAACGCGAGCGGTCATGGAAGGCGTAACCTTTGCGCTTCGAGATAGCCTGGAAATCATCCAGTCGATGGGCGTGCCGGTCCGGGAAATCCGAGCTTCGGGCGGTGGCAGCAAGAACCCGCTGTGGCGTCAAATGCAAGCCGATGTGTTCGGCAAAAAAGTGGGAACTCTCGAAGTCGAGCAAGGCCCGGCGTTCGGCGTCGCGTTACTTGCCGCCGTTGGCGATGGGGCCTACAAATCGATCGAGCAGGCTTGCAAGGCGACGATTAAAGTGGCCGACACCACGCCGGCCGATCGTGCGGCCACCAAAACCTACAATGCCCTGTTTCCGATCTACCGCAATCTCTACGGCAGCCTGAAGCAGGACTTTGCGGAGCTGGCAGCCTTGCAATAAAACTCAAGCGTTAGCAATGAGCGATAAATAGTGTCGGGTACCTTTTGTGCGAAGCACCCGAAGGGCGAGTTCCTCGCAAAAGG
>CAYZHQ010000167.1:0-10846 GCA_964477385.1 uncultured Pirellulaceae bacterium | reverse complement strand
GCTAGTGCTGTGCCCGGTCGATCGGGCAGGAGAGACGGCGACCAAGAGCAATGTCTTTGAATCACGGCATTCGATTCGTTGGTCCAGGGAATACGTCGCTCGAGGGGTAGCAAATCGCGAATGGCCCCGTGTTTATCCGATCCGCCGAGAACGGATGCGGCGGCGAAGCACAGCGACGTGGGTTTTCGGATAGCATGATGTTACTGAAGCATTCTTGGTCGCCGGAGAGAGGTGTGATGCAGCCAGGAAAGGGGCTGTGTAATGGAAAGGCAATGAAAACGTGAATTGGCAATGAAAACGGTACTCAAATTCATGATCGTTCTGGCCATCATCGGGGTTGCGGGGGCGGCGGCCTATCAGCCAGCGTTGGAGTATTGGGAACAGCGCGGCAAGATTACTTGGGACACGGCCGAGGTGGAGCGAGGCGATATCACTCGGTACGTGAATTCGACCGGAACGATCCAGCCCGTGCTGTCGGTCTCGATTGGCTCGTTTGTGTCGGGTCCGATCGTGGAGCTGAATGTCGATTTCAATGATGAAGTCAAAGCGGGCGACATCCTCGCGCGGGTCGATCCGCGATTGTTCAAAGCCAACGTGGATCGCGATGAGGCGACTTTGGCGACACGCGAGGCCGAACTGGAACGCGTCGAAGCTCAACTGCAACAAGCGCTGAACAATTACATGCGTGGCAAGAAACTGCGGCGTACCAATCAGGATTTCATGTCCGACCGTGAGATGGACGCATTGGTGTTTGAAGTGAAATCGCTGCAAGCTCAGCGAAAGCTCGCCAAGGCCTCCATCCTGCAATCGCAGGCTTCGCTCGAGACGTCACGCGCTAACCTAAACTACTGTGAGGTGACCGCACCGGTCGACGGCGTCGTGATCGATCGCAAGATCAATCCAGGCCAAACGCTAGCCGCACAGTTTCAAACGCCCGAGCTGTTCGTGATCGCCCCCGACCTGCGTGAAAAGGTGCATGTCTTCGCATCGGTGGACGAAGCTGACATCGGCTTGATTCAGAAAGCCAAAGCCAAAGGGCGTTCGGTCACGTTCACGGTCGATGCGCATCCCGAAGAGGTGTTCGACGGCGAGATCGAGCAGATACGTGTTAGCAGCGTTGCCACTCAAAGCGTTGTCACCTATCCGGTAGTCATCGGGGCCAGCAACCGTGATCTAAAGCTGCTGCCTGGAATGACCGCCAGCATCTCCTTTCAAGTCGATGCGACCGAAGACGTGCGAAAGATTCCCAACGCCGCGTTGCGATTCTATCCCGAAGATGTCAAGTTCGTTCGTCAGTCCGATCGACATCTGATCGACGGTTCGGCTTGGAAGAACAAGTCGGC
The DNA here is from genome assembly GCA_964477385.1 of uncultured Pirellulaceae bacterium. Classification (GTDB taxonomy): domain Bacteria; phylum Planctomycetota; class Planctomycetia; order Pirellulales; family Pirellulaceae; genus Roseimaritima. The sequence goes on along the minus strand of CAYZHQ010000167.1, from coordinate 9,503 downwards.
AACCGAAGCAGAAGACGAAGAGAACGCAAATCGAACGGCGGGCGAAAAGGCCGAGGCCCAAAAGAAAAAGAATCAGCGGCACGTTTGGGTTGTCGATGGCGATCGTCTCAAAGCGGTGTCGGTTACGACGGGCTTGACCGAGAACCGGTTTACCGAACTGGCCGCGGGTGAACTCGACGTCGGTGCTGCCTTGGTGACGGGCAGGAAGGAGTAGACGCGATGTCCTTTCTCGACACCATCCGCATCGCCCTTCGAGCCTTGTTGAAAAACAAGATGCGTGCTGTATTAACGATCATCGGCGTCGTCATCGGAATCGCGGCAGTCACGACGATTGTGTCGATCGGTCAGGGCGCCACTCAACTGGTCAGTGGCGAGTTTGAAGCACTCGGCACAAACGTCGTCCTTGTGTTGCCAGGCCAAACTCGCCGTGGTGGCGTGCGACAAGCCGGCGCCCCGACGTTAACGGCCGCCGATTCGGATGCGATCGGTGAAGTCTGCCCGGCGGTACTCGCCTCTTCGCCGATCGTTGGCACCGCTGGTCAGGTGATCTACGGCCACGACAACTGGAATCCCAAAGAACTGCAGGGCGTCGGTGCCGACTACCTGACGGTTCGCAATTGGGAACTGGAGGCAGGTGGCTTCTTTTCAGAAGGTGACCTCCAGTCCAACGCCAAGGTTTGCGTGATCGGGCAAACCTTGATTCCCAAATTGTTTCGAACGGTTAATCCGCTCGATGAGACGATCCGCGTGAACAACGTTCCCTTTCGGGTGATTGGGATCTTGAAAAAAAAGGGCGCGAACATGGTTGGCGACGATCAGGACAATATTGTGCTGATGCCGCACACGACCGTCCGCAAACGAATCAACGGCTCTCCACTCGATACCGTACACGCGATTATGGTGTCCGCCCGCAGTACCGAGCAGATGGCACAAGCGACCAGGGAGATCGAGTTGTTGATGTACGAGCGGCACGAAATTGGTCCGCAAGAGGAAGCCGATTTCAGCGTGCAAAACACCACCGAAATTGCCGCGACACTGGGCATCATCACCGGCACGTTGACATTGATGCTTTCCGCCATCGCAGGCATCTCCCTGTTGGTTGGAGGCGTTGGCATCATGAACATTATGCTGGTCAGCGTGACGGAACGAACTCGGGAGATCGGCATTCGTATGGCTGTTGGTGCTCGAGGCAAGGATATTCTGCGACAGTTCTTGATCGAGTCCGTCGTGCTGTCGTGCATCGGGGGGGCGGTCGGTCTGGCCCTGGGGACAGCGGCATCGATGGCCGCAACCATGTTGATTAACGCCTACAAGCCGGGAACCGATTGGCCGATGGTGGTGTCGATTCCGGCGGCGTTTGTGGCGATGGGTTTCGCGGCGGCGGTGGGCGTTTTCTTTGGTTACTATCCAGCCCGTCGGGCCAGTAGGCTCGATCCGATCGACGCGCTGAGGTACGAATGACCCGATGGCGTTGATCGAACTCAATGACGTGCGCCGCGTTTACGATCTTGGTGAAGTCAAGGTCCATGCGCTGCGCAGCGTGACTCGACAGATCGAACTGGGCGAGTACGTCGCGCTGATCGGACCGTCCGGCAGCGGCAAATCAACGTTGATGAACACGCTGGGTTGCCTGGATCGACCGACGCATGGGAGCTATCGACTCGATGGTGCGGAAGTCGTGACAATGAATCGGGATCAGCGCGCTAAAATTCGCAACAAACAACTCGGCTTTGTCTTTCAAAATTTCAATCTTCTCAATCGCACGTCCGCTCTGGAAAATGTTGAATTGCCGCTGATGTACGGCAACAAGATTGCTCCTCGTGAGCGTCGTGATCAGGCAATGCGGATGCTCGACAAGGTGGGGCTGGCTGATCGCTACCATCACCACCCCAGCCAGCTCTCTGGTGGCCAACAACAACGAGTCGCGATCGCTCGGGCTCTGGTCAACCAACCTGCGATCTTAATGGGTGACGAACCGACCGGAAATCTGGATTCCAAAACCAGCCGGGAAGTGATCGAATTGTTTCGCAAGCTGAACGAAGAACAACAGATCACCGTCATTCTGGTCACCCACGATGCAAACGTCGCACGCAACGCGAGACGAACCATCGTTTTGCGAGACGGCGAAGTGGTCGAGGATACAGAAGACTTTCAGCTAGCAAAGGCCGCCCTGGAAGAGGCTCCGCCGCTGACCGAATCGTGAAGCCGGATGGACCGGATGATCGGCACAACCGGGCCCTTTGTACCGTCCGGGATCACCGCAAGATGCGGTTATAACGGCAAGTTCCAAACATCTGCTGCAGTTATTACATCCCTGCCGATTGCGATCAGCATGGACACACTCCAGAAAATCTGCCTGTTGGGAGCATGGCTTGGCGTGCTGTTGACCGACGCGTCGACGGGCCGCGCCGAGGAGCCGTTTCAACCGATCCTGCCCGAGCAGCGTCACATCGCCACTCGCAGCCCTGGGCAGCTCTACCAGGTCCCCGTCCCGGTCACGCCGCGGCCGGCCACCATCAATGACCCGCAGTTCGACGCCCCCACTCAGCTCTTGACGCTCAACGAAGCCATCAACGTCACGCTGGTAAACTCCGAGGTGGTACGGGTACTCGGTGGAGTGACCGCCAGCACCAGCGGTCGCACCATCTACGACGCGGCGATCTCCAACACCGCGATCGATCAGCAGCGAGGCCTGTTTGATCCAAACCTGCGACTGAATAACGTCTGGAATCAAATCGAAAACCCCACCGCCGCCTTCGATCCGCTGGACCCCACCAACGCGATCATCCGGGGCGTGCAAAATGAGGGCTACGGCCTGGACTTTGGTCTATCCAAACGCAACCTCTTAGGCGGCACCGCCAACCTGGGCGTGAGCGCCAACCGCAACCGAATCACACCTGGCGTGCTCCCACTAAACCCGGCCGAACGCACAGCGACGGAGCTGAGTTACACGCAGCCGTTGTTAAGAGGTGCGGGCAAAGCCGTCAATCAAGCGCCCATTGTGCTTGCTCGTATTGAGACGGAGCGTTCTTACTTTCAATACAAAAGCGCGGTCCAGCAATCGGTTGCCGGTGTTATCGAAGCCTACTGGGCGCTGGTGTTCGCGAAGGTCGACCTGTGGGCACGCGAACAACAGGTCGAGCAAGCCAAATTCGCGGTCCAACGAGCGCAAGCCCGCTTCGAAGTCGGTGACGCCAATCGTGGTGACTTGGCCCAAACGCAAGTCGCCCTGGAGAACTTTCGTGCCAGCTTGCTGGCGTCCGAAGCCAATGTGCTTCAGCGCCAAGCGGCTTTGCTCAACATCATGGGGTTGCCCCCATACGAACCTATGCGAACCGTTCCCGTGACCCCGATGCTCGAGCAACGCATCGAAGTCGACTGGGCCGCCATCAACGAGTTGGCTCAACGTGAGCGACCAGACATCATTGAACTAAAGCTAATTCTCGAAGCCGACCAGCAACGGCTTTTGATCGCCAACAATCAAGCTCGGCCCCAGCTGGACGGGGTAGCTCTCTACCGCTGGAACGGACTCGAGGGAACCGCACCGGCAGGCAACCGTGTCCGCGGCGGCGGTGATTTCCAGGACTGGTCGCTGGGGGTGAACTTTTCGGTTCCGCTGGGCTTGCGAGCCGAACGCGCAACCCTTCGCCAGCGTCGGCTGATCATCCAGCGCGACCGGGCGAACCTCGATCAGGGACTGCATCAAATGCAGCACCTCTTGGCCTTGAACTTGCGCAATATCGAACAATTCCATGCCCAGTACGAACGGTTTCAAGCCGTGCGGCGATCGGCTCGCGTGAATCTGGAACAGCAACTCGCCCAGTACAACCAGGGCATCGTACAGTTCATTGTTGTCTTGCAAGCGATCGTCGATTGGGGCAATGCCGTCAGTGCGGAAGCCCAAGCCTTATCGCAGTACAACACCGAGATCGCTCGGATGGAGTTGCAGACCGGCACCATTCTGCAGACCCACAACGTTTTCTTCTTTGAAGAACGCTTCCGCTCTATCGGTCCCCTCGGCCGTCTCGGCGAGGAGAAATGCTATCCGCGATCACAGCCCCCATCGCCCTCGGTCGCCCGTTACGAAGGCGGCGCACGTCCGTCGGAGGAATACTCGAACCTTGAAGACCCGATCGCCCGCGGAGCAGCGACCGAGCCATCCGATCTGGATGCGGAAGCCGATCTTGATCTGGAGGTTGAGTTTGAGGAAATCGGCAAAGGAGATGGCGAGATGTCGGACCAAGAGATCGATCGCATGCTCGACGATCGGAGCAGCAAGCGTTCGCTCGGAGATTCGATTCGGCGATTCTTTCAGCGTTGAATCCGCCACGCTGGGCACGATTCGGACTCCTGCGGCGGATCAAGCGAAGGGAGATCGAAGTGCCATCGGACCGTGACATCCCCGCTGCCCCGAAAGCTATTGGCCGGCCGCACATCGCCGTGACCTGCCAAGGCTCTCGCTCTGAAAGAGGGCCGATGCAGGGAGGGCTGCTACAAGATCAGATCGTGCTGGCCTGACGCATACTCGTGGAGATGGAGGCGTTTCGGGTGTTGCAGCCTCGCTGGCTTCCCTACCGACGAGTCTGCGAGCTTCGAGCAGAACGCTATCTGCGATCGGCTGAGCATCGCAACAGCGGCTTTGCAGTTCTATCCCGCCTCTCGCCGGATGCGAGTCGCCTACCAGCCGACCTGCGGCTGCCGGTTCGAGGAATTTGCGCTCTGAACCCGGACGTCGCGGTCTGGTCACTTCGCCGCCCCTCCGGGCGGCAAACGAAGTGCAAATCAAACCGACGTAGGAACGACGTTTTGTGTTGGATCCAAGACGTTAATAATGGTGACCGGCGTGGTGTGTGATCGTTTTAAAAAAGAGGTGTTTGGCTGGCTTGGCGATAGCGATTGGTAACCGACGCGTTTCCGATGGCAGCGGCATCTCAAGCCCGGTGTGCCACCCGACTCGCACCGTGCCAAAGAGGAATGCGCCGAAGAGGAATGCGGCTCAAGCAACGCCACTGTGCCAATGCAAAAGATTATCAGGAGACGTGGCAAGAAGAAACCTTTCATTCGTTAGCGGTATCATTTTCCGATCAACTTGGTGGTCGGCTATCACTTACGCGTCCAGCTTCGCAAGGCATTTGTCGGGACCGGCGAGTCATTTGTCTCCGGAGCCAACGCAAAATCCATACAGGCCGATGCCGCGAAACCATTCATTGGGCCGGCCTCCGCGATCTTGCTTTCCGCGGGGCGCTCCCTGGAGGATGTTCTCCCTGGAGGATGTTCTCGAAGCTGTCCAGCAAACGTAGTCGCCTGACTGCGCCGCTCCTGATTGCTCGGCGCAGGCCGGTCGGGTAAATTGGCTAGCAGGCTTCGGATTTTTTCATTCAACCACGCCTCTTGCTCGACGAGCTCCTGCCAGGACAGCGACGCAAGTTTTGCCGAGATGGGGTGGACGAGCTTGGCCATCGGAAGTTGAAACCCCACACGTTTCTGGGATAATCAGGTGCCGACTTTTTTACACCTCGCACAGAGAATGGGCTCGCGCTGCGAGAGAGGGGGAAGCGGGACATCCGTTGGCTCGCCACGCCGTCCAAGTCTCGGCACGCCGTCCAAGTTTCGGTACGTTGTCCAATTAAGGCGTCACCCTGCTGGTATAACACCATCGTTGTTGTCTGGGAGATTCGTTTGCGTTTTAATGTGAGTTCTCCGTCGGGGATTGTGCTACTTGCCGTTCTGGGTATGGGCTTCTGGTGGGAGCCGTTAACAGTGCAGGCGGACCAATCTGCTGCGCTACGCATGCCGGATGAGATTCATGCCGTCATCGAGTCGGCTTGTATGGATTGTCATCATGGCGAGTCGGCCGAGGCGGGCGTTCGGTTTGACCAGTTTGAGGTTTTAAACCAGACCGCGAAAATCGACTTGCTGAATCGGGTTCAGGATCAGCTTTTTTTTGAACTCATGCCGCCCGAGGATGCTGACCAGCCGAGGGATGCGGAGCGCGAGCGGCTCACCGGATGGTTACGTCGAGAGCTTCGGGCGCGGAAGGCTTCGAAGCTGGATGAGAAACTGCGGGAGCCGGCGTACGGAAACTATGTTGATCATGAAACTTTGTTCGATGGTTCGATCACGGAGAAGCCGTTTACACCGGCGCGACGCTGGTTGGTCAGTCCGCTGATTTTTCATGAGCGCGTGAATGCCGTTTTCAAGCTGGAAGGACGATCGCGGCAATCCAATTTTTATGGCGTGACGAATCCGATCGTGTTGCCGGACCACTCAGGAGTTCGCTACTACGATACAGCGACTCTCGATGGTGGTCATTTGCTGGTGATGCTCAACAACGCCCAGTGGATCGCTGACAAACAAATCTTTGCAGCGCTGCATCACGAACAGGATCGGCGCACGCTGGAGTTCTCCAATCCGAAAGATAAGTGGATTCCTGCCTATTCGCCGGAGGCATTTGTTGCGATTGTGCGGCAAGAGTCGCTGCCGACTGATGAGCAGATGATTGCCGCCATCCACTCGCAATTTGATTGCGTGCTGCAACGGGATGCGACGGAATCGGAACTGCATGAGTACCTGCCGTTGCTGAAGTCCGCGATGGAACTAGGAGGGAATGTCGAAGGGCTGCGTCAGATCTTGATCAGTGTGCTGCTGAAGTCGGAGTTTTTATATCGCTTGGAATTTGGAGCAGGAGAGCCGGATGATTTTGGTCGCCGCAAGTTGTCGCCGCGGGAAGCTGCGTATGCGATTGCTTATGCCATTGATGACCAGATTCCCGACGAGCAACTATTTCAGGCAGCTCGCGAAGGACGGCTGTTGACGAAAGCAGACTATCGCCGCGAAGTGACACGACTGTTGAATGATAAGCAGGCATTTTATGCAGAAGCGGATCCCACGTTGTCCGGAATTGCGATTCACGGAAGTCGCGTGACGCATCCCAAGATCAACCGGTTCTTTCGCGAATTCTTCGGTTATCCCAACAGTACGAAATTGTTCAAGGATGTAGCCCGCAGCGGCGGGTTCTATGACAACCTGGAACGTGGATACAGCGGGACGGCTGGTTCTGTGACGGGGGAAGCGGATCTGATTGTCGATTCGATTCTGAGGGAGGATCACGATGTCTTCGCCCAGTTGCTGACCACCGACGAGTATTTCGTGCTACGCACCAAAAGCGATGAAGAGGGGCGAAAGCTTGTCGAGCAGTGGCGACGCGCTTATGAAGGGCTGAAGGATACGGACTGGAGAAGCGATACCGAGCAGGCCCTGCTCGATAACTTCGAGGAACACAAAGAGCTGTTTAAAATCCTCCGAATTCAGGACCTGCGGGAAGACCGTCGCCGGGTGCATCTTCGTGAATACAAGCGGTTTATGGACTTCTTTGAGAATACGTTCGGCAAAGGGATTACCCCAATCACTTACCCGTGGTTCTTTCATGGGGGGCAAAAATACCGACATTCAGAAATCTACAACTTGCCGCATGTCACGGGAGCTGGTCCGCTGCACTACAAAGGGGTTTACTCTCGAGGTGAGTATGCTGATATCGCGACGTGGGATTATCCGATCGAACAACCGTTTCCGGTCGCGCATCGAATGGGGATTCTGACGCATCCGGCTTGGCTGCTCGCACATTCTCAAAACACAGAAACCGATCCGGTCCGTCGTGGCCGGTGGATTCGAGAGAAACTGTTGGCTGGTCGAGTACCTGACGTGCCGATCACTGTGGATGCTCAAATTCCGGAAGATCCGCACCGGACACTGCGTGAACGTCTCGATTCGGTGACAGGCCGGCAAGAGTGTTGGAAGTGTCATCAGCAAATGAACCCACTGGGGCTGACATTTGAAATTTTCGATGACTTCGGTCGGTATCGGACGGAGGAAAGTCTCGAACATCCGGAGAACATCCTCCGTGAGGGAGACCGCCAGAGCGTCGTCAATGTGTACAAAACCAAACCGGTTGACGCGTCGGGGACATTGTCGGGGACCGGTGATCCCGCACTCGATGGCGACGTACAGGATGCCTTTGACCTGATTGATCGCCTGGCGAAATCAGAGCGCGTCCGGCAGTCGATCATCCGGCATGCATTTCGATACTTTCTGGGGCGGAACGAAATGTTGTCCGATTCACAGACTCTGATCGCCGCGGATCAAGCTTACCTGAGGAGCGGTGGAAGCTTTCGAGCGGTCATCGTTTCGTTATTAACGTCGGATTCCTTCATGTATCGTAAAGACCACCCAGGTTCCGTCGACGATTAGAATGTTATCTGATCTGCGCGAGCATGGTCGGCTGAGCACGTTCACGCGACAGGCTTAGTGAAGCGAGGCTTTTCCACTAGATTTGCAAGCGGCACTGTCGATGCGATCCATGGGGGCCAGTCATCCACATTACACCCAGAAGCAAGAATCGATCATGACAACTCGCCGAGATTTCCTATCGCGATCCCTGGCCGGTATTGGGGCGTTTAGTCTCGCGTCACAGTCGCTGTTGGCTGAGAGCGTGTCGTCGAAGCCGCCGATGCGATTCATTTTCATGCACAAGGGGAATGGTCTGCTCCCCGATTCACTCATGCTGCCGACCTTTGATCGCGAGCAACTTGACGCGGAGAAACGGAAGTCTGCCTTTGTGGCTGACCTGGACGATCACGAGCTGCCGGAGTGGATGAGTCCACTGGCCAGTCACAAGCAGAACCTGACGATCCTGCAAGGGCTCTCGGGCAAGATGTGTACGACCGGGCATCATACCTGGTGCTCCTCACTGGGGGCGTACAAAGCGAACGAACGTCTGAGCACGATCCAATGGGCGACGGTCGATTTTCAACTGGCCGATTTGTGTCCGTCGCCGTTTCACCACATTGAATTAGCCTGTTTCCCGAACAGTGGTGGGAATTCCCGGGGCAACATCAACGGAATTGAAAAAGGCTTTTCGGCGCGTGGTCCTCAGCAACCGAACTATGCGTTTGGCTCGCCGAAAATTGCGATGCAGGAGTTGTTCAAGTCTGTCTCGGCTGATCAGGATGCTCAGACGCGGTATCAACTCGAACGCCAAGTGCTCAAGTTTTTGTCGAACGAGGAATCGTCACTGGCTGGGCAACTCAGCGGCATTGAGCAACGCAAAGTGGGGAACTATGCCGATGCGCTCAATGATATCCGGCAGCAAAACGCGCGGGTCGAGGCTATGGGGGATGTCATTCGTCAACATATCCCGCAGCTCGATGCGAAGTATTTGGCTGAGGACCTGACGACCGTTGATCGGCAAGATGGACTGGTCGAGGTGTTGCTTGCGACGCTGATTGCAGGGATGACCAATGTGGTCACTTTTACTGCGGATGAACTGGGAACGCCGTACACCGGGCTGCCGGGAATCGAAGGCGAGAACGTCAATCTACATGACGTGGGACACGGCAAATCATTTGGCGGTGTGGAAGCACTCGATATCCGAGATAAGGTGCGTCACCAACACATGACGCTGATCGATCGGATTGTCCGCCGTCTGAAGAGTGTGCCGGAAGGGA
>CAYZHQ010000166.1:0-11011 GCA_964477385.1 uncultured Pirellulaceae bacterium | reverse complement strand
GTACCCGACACTTTTTGTCGCACAATCCTAAGCATTCTGCAAACGTGATGCGAAAGCCGTCGATGCAACGGATCGGCGTCAATCTTTCACTGGTGAGCGGTCGCCCGCCGCAGCCGAAGCTTGAGTGTTTTTCTCCTCCCACCGCTGCAGAGCGAGAAAGTAGCGGTGTCCAAGTTCACGAGCTGACGCGGCATTGAAGTGGACCTGATCGGCTTTCGGCATCAATCCTTTTGAAGAGACGAATTCGACTTGAGGCACCTCGCGCGCGATGCGTTGCTGGGCGGCATCGACTTCGATGCGGTAGGTACTCCATGGCCGCTGCGGAAAGTTGCCCAATTGCCCGATGAAGAACGGCACATCGGGTGCGGACAGCTCACGCCGCGAACGTTCGATCAAACCCTTTAGCTTGTCCGCATACAGCGGTGCATTTCTCGCATTGCAATCGGATTCGCCCTGATGCCATAGGATGCCTTTGAGCGTCCCCGCAGCGAGTGCGATCCGCGCACGCGAGATCGCATCGTCGTAGGGATGGCTTTGCGTCTGAGAGTGGTAGCCTCCCGGCGTCCAACTATCAATCGAAGAACCGCCCGCGGCGCACGGCACCAAACCGACGGTGACTTCGGGATGCGTCTGAGCGTACTCGATTGCAAACGTCTTGCCAGGGCCGACTCCAACGGCGCGCGGTTTATCGAAATGCAACGGATCGCTTGCCGGCTGCCACTCGCCTGCTTGATCCAGCATCTTTACCCGCGGGTGAGGCGTTTTGTCTGCCGGCTCCACCTTGCCGCGTCCCGCCATGTTGGATTGTCCCCACAACAAAAAGATGTGGAACCGTTCCGCGGTTGCAGGAGTTGCGGTTTCCTGCCCCCAGGCAAGCGGTCCGCACAGGTACAGAAACAGCCAAACACCGATGGTCAGACGATAATGGGTCACGGTTCATTTCTCCTCAAGACAAATCCAATTATGGCCAATACTGAGCGATCTTTTGTCGCAGGAAATCGGCACTACGGCGCAGTTGTTCGATACCGTCGACCCCATCTTCGATGCTGATCCAACTATCAAACCCTTTGCTTTTCAGTTCCGCAAAGATTGCATCGTAATCGTTCAAGCCTTTGCCAATTTCGCCATGACGAAGCCGTTTGGCGTAACCGACCGCACCGCCCTCTTCGGCTCGCAAATCTGCCAACGTGCCTTCCAACAGATAGCGGTCGCTGGCATGCATCGTCACAACGCGATCCGAAACGCGTTTGAGTAACTCGAGAGGATCGTCTCCAGCCAGAAAAGCGTTACTCGGATCATAGTTGACGCCGAAACAGGGATGTTCGATGGCGGCGACTAAATCACAGAAGACGTCCATCGCCTGAGCGAACTCGGGGTACTCCCAGAAATCGTCTTTGTAGTGATTCTCTAGGATCAACGTCACGCCATGTTGCTGCGCGTAGGGTAGGCACACTTGAATGCTGTCGGCGGCTAGGCGAACGCCTTGGGGGACTGTCAGTTCAGGCCGGCGCTGGCCACTGAGGACTCGGCAATAGCCACCGCCGAGCGCATGGGTCATCTCGATCCAGCGTTTCTGTTTTTCGATTTCCGCTTCCCGAAAGCGGGCATCGGGGTGCGTGAAATCGGGTGAGCAACAAAGCATTGGAATGACCATCCCCAGGTCTTCGACTTGCTGACGCAACCGCGGCCAATTAGCAGGCTCGGCCAGTTCCAAAAAACCGGCGTAGAACTCCAAACCGTCGACGTCCAGCGTCGTGGCGAGCTGGAACCATTCGGCAAGACTCATCGTGCCATCTTTGCAGAGGGCCTGCATGTACGCTTTGGGAAAGGCGGCCAATTTCGGCATGGAATCGTCTCTTCGTCACGTTAGAAAAAAGGGGCGGGCGGGGATCGGCTAAGCAGGCAGGAGTCATCCGGTTAAATGAGCCGCCTTGGCGATAGCCGCGGTTCCTGGATTTAACCGTGGCTATCGCCAAAACGGCTAAGTAGAGTTCTGTGGAATCATTCCTGCAAACCTGCTTAGGGACCGGAGCAGAGTGGAGGACAACGTCAACCTCCAGGGTCACGTCGAGTCGATTATGTTAAGGCATGGTTCGACATTCGAACACTTCTTGTCCTTTCCGGCGGGAGGTTCGGGTATGCTAGGCAACTGAGGCGTTGCTCACCACTGGGGAATCATCATGATGCGACTGCGGAACCTGATTGCCGGCCTAGGGTGTTTGGCGGCTTGCTGCGCAGGGTTGGCTGCCGAACCACCAGCGCACACGATCGACTACACGGCAGCGATTGAAAAATTGACGGCGGCTGTTCGTCATGAAGTGGCGGCTAAACAGTTGCCCGCTTTTTCGATCGCGTTAGTCGATGACCAGCGAGTTCTCTGGGCCGACGGGTTTGGGTATCAGGATGCGGAGGAAAAGCAACCTGCGACGGCCGACACGGTCTATCGCGTGGGATCGATCTCCAAATTGTTCACCGACATTGCGGTGTTGCAACTAGTCGAAGCAGGCAAATTGGACTTGGATGCACCGATCACCAAATACCTACCCGACTTTCATCCTCAGAATCCTTACGGCGTCAACCTGACGCTGCGTCAGATGATGTCGCATCGCTCGGGACTGGTCCGCGAGTCGCCTGTGGGAAATTACTTTGACCCCGACGAACCGACGCTCGCGGCCACGGTCGCGAGCTTGAACGATACGCGACTCGTTTACCGTCCCGAAACGAAGACCAAGTATTCCAATGCTGCGTTGGCGGTTGTCGGGGCGGTTCTGGAGCAGCAGTTAGAAGTCTCGCATCCAGAGCGTGTCAGGCAAACGATTCTTGCTCCGCTGGAGATGCGTCATAGCAGCTTTGTCGTCACGCCCAGAATCGAACCGCACTTGGCAACCGGGTGGATGCGAACTTATGACGACCGCCGATTTGCCGCACCGACGTTTCTGCTAGGCACCGGGCCGGCGGGTAACTTGTACGCCAGTGTGAACGACCTGGCGAGTTTTCTGAAGTCTCTTTTTAACAATGCCCAGGTCGGTTCGACGCAGATCATGTCTCCGGCCACGCTGGCCTTGATGACCACACCGATTACCGATCCCGACGGCAAGCCCCAGGGATTCGGATTGGGATTTCGCATCCACGATCTCGATGGCCACAAAAAAGTGGGGCATGGTGGTGCGGTGTATGGTTTCTCGACGCAGTTGGAGGCGTTACCAGAGCGGAAACTGGGTGTCGTCGCCGCGGCATCCTTGGACGGGACCAATGGTGTCGTGGGAAGGCTGAGCGACTATGCACTGCGATTGATGCTGGCCGCTCAAGATCACCAGCCGTTGCCGAGCTATCGCACGACGATCCCGGTGCCTCCCGGTCGGGCGCAAGAACTGGTCGGATCTTACAGTGCCGACGCGGACGATGCGGTGGTCCGGATCAGTGAACTGAACGGCGATGTCTATCTACGACGCGGATCGTACCGCTATCGTCTCGGCGCGGCGGCCGACACCGGCAGCATCCTGACTGATGACGAAACGGGGTTTGGCACGGAGATCAAGCTGACCGACCGCGACACCCTCCAAATCGGCGACTCCACGTTCTCGCGATTACCCGACCAACCGCCGGCCGAAGTACCGGCCCGCTGGCGTGGATTGATCGGCGAATATGGCTGGAACCACAACACGTTGTACATCCTCGAAGAGGCCGGCCAACTGTATGCATTGATTGAATGGTTTTATTATTACCCACTCAAAGAGCTGGATTCGAACACCTTTGCGTTTCCCGACTATGGCTTGTACCACGGAGAAGGCTTGACCTTTACTCGCGATGCGGAGGGCCGCGCGACAAGTGTCGAAGCGGCGGAAGTCAAATTTGTTCGGCGAGCAGTGGGTACGCGGGATGGCGAGACCTTTCAAATCAAGCCGGTCGACACGATCGAACGCTTAGAAGCCGCCGCCTTGGCCGCCTCGCCGCCAACCGAAGCGGGGACCTACCGTCAACCGGACCTCGTCGACTTGACGGCTTTGGATGACACGATTCGGCTGGACATTCGATACGCGACGACCAACAACTTCATGGGGGCGGTGTTTTACAAACAGCCACGCGCATTGATGCAACGTCCGGCGGCCGCAGCGGTCGCTCGAGCGAACCGGCGTCTGCAACCGCTGGGCTTGGGCCTATTGGTTCATGACGCGTATCGTCCGTGGTACGTCACGAAGATGTTTTGGGACGCCACGCCGGGAGAATTCAAAGACTTCGTAGCGAATCCAGCCAGTGGGTCGCGACACAACCGCGGCTGCGCGGTCGACATTACGCTGTATGCATTGGCGACCGGCTTGCCGATTCAAATGGTGGCCGGCTACGACGAATTTTCGGCTCGCTCGTTTCCCATGTACCCCGGTGGCACGTCACGCCAGCGTTGGTACCGGGATTTGCTTCGCAAGACGATGGAGGCCGAAGGATTTACCGTCTATGAGTACGAATGGTGGCACTTCGATTTCAAGGATTGGAAACAGTACCGCATCGGCAACGCAACATTTGATCAAATCGATTAGGTTTCGTCTACAAGCCAGAGGTGCCGTCATGGGTGAATGACAGGCGTGAGGATCGTGCGACAAAAAAGTGTCGGGTACCTTTTGCGAGGGACTCGCCCTTCAGGTGCTTCGCACAAAAGGTACCCGACACTTATTTGGTACCCGACACTTATTTATCGCTCATTGCTTAACCGGAACAAGGTCGGTTGGCGAGATGCAACGCAACCAGCTTCATCAAGCGATTACCATCGATCGGCTTGGGAAAATAGTCGTCGCAGCCCATCGCGAGACAGGCTTCGCGTTCGCCTTCCATGGCATCGGCGGTTAAGGCGATGATCGGTGTGCGGAATCCTAACTTGCGCAATTCCGAGACGGCATCTCGGCCGGTCATGACCGGCATTTGCATGTCCATCAAAATCAGTTCGAAAGGCCTGCCCTTCGCGGCGGCACGTTGTGCCTCCTCGACCGCTTGCAAGCCATCCTCGACGACCATCACCTCGGCACCGCATTTTTCCAGAAAGTATTTCCCGATGCGCCAAATGTCGCGACGATCATCGGCGAGCAAAATCCGCGACTGAATCTTCGGACGGGAAACATCCTCGCTGCCAAGATTCTCCTGGTACCGCGAACTCGGTTCGTCGATCGTCTGCTGTCGCGCGACGTGGCGGTCGGCCTGTGCCTCGGTCAGCGGCAAAGTGAAGGTGAAACAACTTCCCACCCCCGGTTCACTGTTCACGGTGATCTCGCCTCCCATCCCCTCGGCGAGCCGCTTACTGATGCTTAACCCCAAACCAGTACCGCCGAAGCGGCTTCGACTGGAAACGCCCGACTGACTGAAGGGTGTAAATAGGTCGGGCAGTTGACTGTCGTGAATCCCAATTCCGGTGTCGTGGACGGCAAACTGGAGCTTGGGTGAAGCCGAATCACGATGGACGCCGATGCCCACCCAAACGCCTCCGCGATCGGTAAACTTCAGCGCATTGCTAATCAAATTCACCAAAACCTGCCGGACCCGAGTTTCGTCAGCCGTCACTTCCAGCGGCACCTCGGACATCCAGCGAAACTGCAGCGGAATTCCCTCTTCCATCGCACGCACGTCCATCAGCGTTTGCACTTCGGCGACGAGCGACTCCAGATTCAGCGTCTGCTGGCGAATATCCATCTTGCCCGCTTCGATTTTTGACAGGTCCAGAATATCGTTCAGCAGCGCCAGTAGGTACTCGCCGTTGCGTTTGATCGTCATCACCTTCTCAAGCAACACTGGCTCGGCCAGCTCTTCGGCAAGCATATCCGCGAACCCCAAGACCGCCGTCATCGGCGTCCGCAGCTCGTGGCTCATGTTCGCCATGAATGCGCTTTTCGCCGCACTGGCAGCTTTGGCGTCTTGATTGGCAGATTGGAGGGCTTCCTGGACTTTCATCCGTTCGGTGATATCGTTCTGGACACCAACAAAGTGGACTAAGCGATCACGTTCATTAAAGACGGGCGTGATCTGCAAGTCATTCCAAAACGGGCTTCCGTCTTTGCGATAGTTCCGCAAGGCGACCCGACAGGAGCGACCCTGCTCGATGGCGGCCCTCAAATTGGCCACCATCGCCGGATCGGTTTCCTCGCCCTGCAGAAAACGGCAATTCCTTCCCAGCACCT
The DNA here is from genome assembly GCA_964477385.1 of uncultured Pirellulaceae bacterium. Lineage (GTDB taxonomy): Bacteria > Planctomycetota > Planctomycetia > Pirellulales > Pirellulaceae > Roseimaritima. The sequence goes on along the minus strand of CAYZHQ010000166.1, from coordinate 4,850 downwards.
CTTCACGCGGGTAACCCGTCAATTTTAGAAATCCTTGGTTCGCGTAGGTGATCGGATTGTCATTCAGGTTGGGGTCGGTAATCACGATTCCATTCAGTGTCGACTCGATCGCCAAATGCTGCAAACGCATTTCCAGTTCGGCAGCACGACGCTCTGTGATGTCGCGCACGCTGGCTCCAAGAAATGGTTGATCGTCAAGATGAACGCTTGAAAAGCTGATTTCGACAGGAAAGACCGAACCATCTTCTCGAACCCAAACCGATTGTGCAGGCTTGACGACGTTGCTCTCGGCTTCGTCAAAAGTCGTCTGATAGCGATGTCGATCGCAATCGTGATCGATGTCTTCAAAACGTAACTTCAGCAAGTCCTCCCGATCGTACTGAAGTGCCCCACACATGGCAGGATTGACGTACAGGAACTCGCCGTTGCGGTTTGCCAAGAAGATCAAATCGGTCGCCGACTCGGTCATAAACTGAAAGCGTTTCAGTTGAGACTCCGCAGCGCTCAGCGAAGTAATGTCGATCCACGTCAGTACGACGCCGTCAACCCGTTCTCCCGAACGATAAGGCACCATCCGCAACAGATAGACGTTCCCTTGGTCGCCTTGAATCTTGCTTTCCAATTCCTGTTGTGTGTTCAACACTTCGTGCAAATCATTTAGCAAATGTTCGTAGCCCAACCGGTGGGCAAAATCGATTATGGGGCGTCCTACATCGTGGTTGCTGATTTTCAACAATTCAGCAATCTGAGGCGTGTATCGCCGAATCGAAAGCTCTCTATCAAGGAACACGACACCGACGCGAGTGGTCGCCAGTAGGTTGTCCATGTCCGCATTGGCTTCGGCAAGCTCTTCAACACGCCGCTGGTGTTCGGCATTGACGCTATACAGTTCTTCGTTTACCGAATGTAGCTCTTCGTTGGTGCTTTGCAGTTCCTCGTTGGAAGCGATCAATTCTTCATTCGACGCCTGAAGTTCTTCATTGGAGGTTTCCATCTCCTCGATGGTTGCCTGCAGATTCTCCTGAGACTGTTGCAGTTCCGACTCCAGAAAAGTCAATCGTTCGGATTTGATATCCCCTGGACTTTGTAGCGGAGTCGTGGCGATGGAGGTTGACTCGGGCGGTGCATTGGCTGTGGGAGGGGCGACAGGGTTGATGACCACCAACAGGTTGCCAGAACCGGAAACCGGATCTCCAATCGGTTCGACCGATACGCGCAGCTCCTCTTCGCCCTGGTCGGACTGGAACAACATAGGAACGTACTGCACTATGTCTTGCTTACGGATCGCATGATGCAACGCAGCCGATAAACAGGACTTCAGTTGTTCGTGGACCAAATCCAGGACGTGTGCGCTCGGACGACCTCCGGTCACCCGCAAATAGCGTTCGGCGCCTCCAAAGACATGCAAAATACAACCGTGACGGTCGAGCAAAATACTGGAGCCGATCTTTTGCCCCAACAGTTCGTCATACCCACTCAGCACAGTGGAATCGACGCGGGTAGTCGACTGACTTGCGGAGGTGAAAGACAGGCGAGGCATTTTCTCGTTGTGCGGGCTGAGCGGCAGCGGTGTGCCCAACGGCATGCGATGATCACGGCGTTTGAGATAAATCCGCCAATGCGAATTGGTGACTTGAAACTCGTCGCTCAAGTCGCCCGGTGATTCACTCGGCCCGAGAAATAATGTGCCGCCCGACTTTAAAGCAAAGTGAAACAGCGAGAGCGCTTTCGCCTGCGCTATCGATTGCAGATAGATCAGCAGGTTCCGGCAGGTCACCAAATCCATTTGCGTAAACGGCGCATCGCTAATCACGTTGTGGGGTGCGAAAACGATCAACTGCCGCAATTCCGAACTAACCTGAAAGCCCTCGGCAACACGACGAAAGTAATGGTTCCTTCGTTCGTCGGACAAATCCTCTACGGAGTCGACCGAGTAGATTCCACGTGCCGCGGTTTGGATCGAGGAGGGATGGGCATCGGTGGCGAAGATCGTGATCTCGACATCTAACTCGCGTCGACGACGTTCCTCATCCAGCAAGATTGCAATCGAATAGGCTTCTTCCCCCGATGCGCAACCCGCCACCCAGACGCGGATGGTTTTGCCCTCGGCGGCGCGATCGAAGATGCCTGGAATGACCTCTTCGGCCAACGCAGCATAAGCTTCCGGATCACGAAAAAACCGAGTCACGCCGATCAACAGGTCTCGATAAAGATGACTTTGCTCTTTCGAGTTCGTAGCCAAATAGTCGGCATAGACTTCCAGCGACTGGATACCCAACAGATCAAGGCGACGATGTAGGCGACGGCCAACGGTGGTCGATTTGTACTGAGCAAAGTCGACTCCGAACTGCCGGCGCAGACGCTGAAAAATGCGATCGCTGACCGCGATCGACTCCGGCGAAAATGCTTCTCCAGCCAATTTGTCTCGCGGCACGCCTTCCTGGGTATACCGAAGCAGCGAAGTGACCATGGATTGTGGAGGCAGCACCACGTCGACCACCCCAGTCGTTTGGGCACTCCAGGGCATGCCGTCGAATTTTGCGGAAGCTTCATCTTGGCTGATCACCAACCCACCGACGTCGTGCACCTCACAGATGCCGCGGGAGCCATCGGTGCCGGTGCCCGACAAAACGATGGCGATCGCATACCTTCCCCGGTCGTGGGCGAGCGAACGAAAGAATTGGTCGATCGGATGGGAGACCTTGCGGTCGCGACTGCGCTCGGTCAACAGCAGCTTGCCAGCGGAAATGACCATCTCCATCCTGGCGGGCAGCAAGTAAATCGCGTTGGGCAGCACTTGCATCCCATCGGCCACCTGATGCACCGGGATCTGCGTCTTGCGAGAGATCAATTCCCCCATGTGACTCTTGAAGTCGGGGGAGAGATGCTGGATGACAACGAACGCCATCCCACTGTCAACAGGAACTTGTTCGAAAAACGACTCTAAAGCTTCCAGTCCGCCCGCTGACGCACCGATCCCGACGACATGAAAGTCTGAACGGGATTCGGCAACCGCGTCGGTGGCCTTCGAGGAATTCACCAAGTTTTCTTTCATAACGAAGGCAGAACGCAATGTCATTGCAAGTCAATCGAAAGCTCTGTGTCGTTTTCGCACACCGACCGCACAGCCCAAAAGCATCTCCTATGCCAACGGAGTGTTTAAAAAGAGAGCGGAACGCTGGATACAACGGTTCGCCTAACGGTCGCGACAGCCCAAAAATCATAAAAAGTCGGCGGAGCAAGACGATGCTTGATGAGCGAACAGCTCGCGCGGTTTTCAGCCAAATCGCGATGTGTGCTGCCGATCGCGCCGTCAGCGAGGGAAAAGCCTCGAGCTGACTCAGAGAACAAGACCGCCACGCCAACGGCCGGCATATGAATTGCCACGCGAGTGCGCATCTGGACTTCGACCATCCGCCTCACCCCGGGAGTCACCACCATGCCGAACGATCCACGAACCTCTGATGAGATCATGAACGAATCGCGACGCCGATTCGTTCAAATGCTGACCGCACTGGGAGTCAGTGCCGCCGCAGCGGCTCGGGCGGCGGATCAAATTCCACTTGCCCCACCCGGTGAACAGCCTCCGAATCTAGACGTTCCCCAACCGGTCTCCCGAAAAGCAGGTTGGGCGATTGTCGGACTGGGCCAGTTGGCTCTTGGCGAGATCATGCCTGCGTTTGCCGACTGCAAGCTTTCCAAACCGACAGCCTTGGTGAGCGGACATCGCCAAAAAGCGGAACAGGTCGCCGAAGTCTACGGCGTTCCACAGGAGCACCTTTACAACTACGAAAACTACGATGCGTTGGCGGCGAACGATGACGTCGATGTGATCTACATCGTGTTGCCCAACAGCATGCATGCGGAATTCACAAACCGAGGCTTGCGAGCTGGCAAGCACGTGCTGTGCGAAAAACCGATGGCGGGATCGACCAGCGAGTGCCAGCAGATGATTCGGACGGCGGAAGAAACAGGCAAAAAGTTGATGATCGCCTATCGGTTGCATTACGAACCGTTCAATCGCAAAGTCATGGAATTGTGCGAAGCCAAAACCTATGGCGAAATCAAAACGTTTTCGTCGAGCAACTGCCAGTCCGTGCAAGCGCCCAACATCCGGCTAAGCAGCAAGCTGGCCGGCGGTCCGGTCGGCGACGTGGGGGTCTACAGTATCAATGCGGCCCGATACTGCATCGGCAGTGAACCGATCGAGGTCATGGCGACCGCCCACCAGCCGCGGGATGATCCGCGGTTTCGCGAAGTCCCCGAGAGTGTGGCCTTCATCTTGAAGTATCCACAGGGAGAGCTGGCGCATTGTGATTGCAGTTTTGGCACGGCAGAAAGCCGCCGATTTCGAGTGCATTGCACCGACGGTTGGATCGAATTGGATCCCGCCTTCGGCTACCACGGCCTCGAACTGCGGGTCAACGACGGCAAGCGGGAGCAACAATGGGCGCTCGGTCAGGTAAACCATTTTGCCTCGGAAATGGACCACTTCTCCGATTGCGTACTGCACGACAAGCAAAACCGGACGCCTGGTCAGATGGGACTGGCCGACCAACGCATCATCGATGCCATCGCTAAATCGATCGCAACGGGTCAACCGGTCCCCATCGGAGCCCGCTAACTGGGCAGCCTTCTTTTGAATGGGGCTGCGCCGTGGCGGTGCCTTCAGGAAAGCCCGCAAATGGCTTGGTTTTGTGGGCGTCAGCGCAAAACGGAAAAAACTGGGCGGGGTGTGGCGGGAGTCCGAGACGGTTTACGGGCTAAGGGTGTCAGCCGGTGCGAGGCACTGGCAAAAACCCGCCTGAAACCTTCCGCCAAGGAATCCTACCGATGATCGTCTCCATCAA
>CAYZHQ010000165.1:0-11336 GCA_964477385.1 uncultured Pirellulaceae bacterium | reverse complement strand
AGCGCCCGTGGCACAATTGGATAGCGCGTCGGCCTCCGAAGCCGAAGGTTGTGGGTTCGAACCCCGCCGGGCGTACTGAGCAAAAACCCAACGATTTGCCGGCCGGAACGCGATAGAGCGTTACCACCAAAAGGTGTGCGGCCCCGTTTTAAACCTGAATCTTTACCGAAAAACTGTCCTCGTTGGATGGTCCAGATGCAAGACGGGATCACACCAATGGCAAGGCCAAAAGCCAAAGCACCCGCACGCCGCTACCATTTGAGCGGTCAGGCCATCGTCACGATCGAAGACCGAACAGGCCGGATTTCTGGTTTTGGTTCCGGCAACTTGGCTCCTGAAGATCATTTCTGCAGCAGCAACCGGTTGGCTTTCGTGCGTCTCAGTTCGTAGCGTTGGTCGCCATTCCAAATGATGACTATCTTTCCGCCGCCGGACAACGTTTCAAAGTTCAACTCAGGCGGCACTTCGATGGGCAGATCGCGACGATGTGTCGGTGGCTTGGGCTCGTCGCTCGCTTTATTGTTGGACTGACTCATGAAGGCGTCGCCGAAGGAGTGTGGAGCGAACGCGCTTCGTTCAAGGATGAAGCATTCAACCGGGTGATCCGCTGAGCGCACAAACTTGCTAGGTGGAGATCATCATTGTCGAAGAACAGGTTCGCAATCCTCTTCAAGCAACAAAGGCAGGTGACTTCGTCGAGCTTGGCGGGGAGCAGAGGCTTGATGACCGTGATTGCTTCACGCTTCCGGGCTAACCGCATTAGCAGCGACGCGAGCCCAATTCGATAATGGATATTGCAAGGCTCCAAGTCGATGGCGTGGCAAAGTAGCGCCTCGCAGACACTGACGGGATGGCCGCACTGTTGGGCGTAGTGTCCCATTTGATAGTGAACCTCGGGCAGGTCGGGAGCCCTCTTGCCAGCTTGTCGGCAGGCTTCCATGGCCAGACGAGGTTCATCAATCGCTTCCAAGCCGTTAGCGACTTGCAGCAGTTCAGATACTTCAACCACCTCACTGTTGGCAATCGACATCAACAGGTCACGCGAAAGAGATCTGTGGCTCATCGCACCGTATGCAATTGCCAAGGAGATTCGATCCTGGTTGTCTAGCGGTTGCAACAAGCTGGCGTTTTCGAACGCGTCCATTGCCCCTGCCCACTGGCAGGTTTTTGTCAACGCCCTGCCGAGGCATCGCCACGCCTGCGCGTCCTCCTCGTCACGGGCCAATGCATACTGTGCAAACTGGATCGCGCGATGGAAGTTCCCTGCCCTGTATTCAGCAAGCGAAATGTCGGTTGGATCGTTCATCGAAACAAAGGGGGGTTGGGGAATTAGTCTGTGAAATACGGAGTGCGGGGGTCAAGAGATCAACGCATCGAAGGCGACTCGTGCATCCAACGCATCGACTGCAATCTTGTCCGGCCAGGCAGATCCGGAATCGTAGATGGAGTCGGGATTTTCTTCGGGCGTTCGGTTGAACTCGGCCAAGTTTTTGGGGGTGCCTGCTTTCGATCGCGATACCAGATGAGCAGTGTTTCTGCGAAAATCGCAATTGCAATTACACCGCCGATCAAGGCGATGTGGATCAAGAACAATGCGGTCGTGGTCATGAATTGCCCTTCCGACGTGAAGGATGTAAAGAATCACTCCCTTTGTTGGTTCGCAGTCGGTTGGCTTGTTTCGAGCAAGTCTTCGACAAGCGGTAACGACCGTGACGAGCCAGCATCTCGGCAATGCGTGTCAAACATGAGGCGCACGTTACTCGCTCCAAGTCGCTCGGCGAAAGCGGCTCGAGAGCAACCATGGCTTCGTCGTCGCGTTCAAGTTGAATCAACAACGACACCAAGCCGATGCGGTAGTGAACATTTGCCGGGTCGAGCTGCAACGCACGATGCGTTAACGCTTCGGTCATGTAGAGTGGCTGTTTCGAGCGGGCCGCGTAAAAACCCATGTCGTAATAGGCCTGGGCAAATGAGCTGTTTTTTTCAGTGACCCATTCACAAACCTGCATCGCCAACTGCGGCGCGTCAATCGCCTCTAGGCCGGCTGCAACTTGTAGCATTAACTCGGGGGAAAGCCGTTGGCTGAGCGCTAGTTGCAGATACAGCTCGCGAGCCAAATCGAGGCGTCGAAGCTGGGCGTAACAGGATGCGAGTGCGATTCGCAGTTCGTCCCGTACAGGACAGATCAAACTGGCCTTTTCAATCGCGTCAGCGGCTTCGAGTGGTCGGCCCAAATCGTGCAACGCCAGCCCTAGTAATTGCAGTTCGTCAACGGAGGATGCTCCATCGGTGGATCGAAGTTGACCGACCGCTTCCTCTAACTCGCCACGCTGATAGTGCTGCCAGGCTTTGGAAAGAGAGGGTGGGATGGGCGTCGGGGACATCAAGCTGCCTCGCTAAAAGAATGGGGATGCTATTTCCAGCACGAACGTGCGGAAATCCTGTTGGGGACCGTTCCGCTGGCAATCAGTTTTCACTGATGCACTACGAAACGGTGCAACCTCTGCGTGGCGGGCTCGCTTGTGCGACGATTGTTGAAAAGAAAATCGCGCGCCGGTCGCTGGCTAGCTGCGTTGAGTCTGGCTGTTTTTGAGATTCGCTCTCAATAAGGGTATCCGTTGCCACGAGCGTGTCAACATGAATGAGGAAGAAATTTCAGAGATGGCTGGTTAGTCCAGGAGGCTCGCCATGCTGCGGACTAAAAAAAGGCTGGCATGGCCGACCATGGTTCTGGCCGTCTCGGCTCGCTGTGCATTTTTTTCTAACGGTACGAAAGCCGACGCTGTGCTGTGCGGAGCGTCGGCCGCGGACGCCAGGTTTGCTCCTGAATGTCGAACGCCACGTCCAGCCAATTTCCCGGCAGTATCCAACGTGCCCGTGTGAAGGGACGCAACCAAGCCAGCCCTGTTGACGTTGGCTGGCAAGCAAAGCCGAAGGAGATTCAGGCGGATTGACGAGACCGCCAAAGTCTCGGGCGGTTCTCTGGGCTCGCTCGAGACTTTCTTGCGCGTCTCGCGAGCGAGTATGATAGACGCCTCCTGTTCGGGCGAATGTGCTACGAAACCCGGCAGCGTTTGCCGTCCCATCAAAACGAGATCCCCGATGAAACGATCACGAACGAAGCCACATCTCCGACTGGCCGTGACGGCCATCTCTTTCCTGATTGCCAATGCAACTTTCGCCGCGGAACCGCTGAAGATTTTCATTCTTGCGGGGCAGTCAAACATGGTGGGCCATGCCAGGGCCCACACGATTGCCACCCTGTATGCTTCGGATAATCCGCGAGACAAAGCGCTTCTGGATTTGGTTATCGAGAAAGAGAACGGTCTGTCCAAAACCCTGTTACAGGATCAGTTGGCCCAAGCCAAACAACTTGATCAGTTGACTGGAGGGATCTCCAACGAAAAGGTTAAGTCGCTGAGCGAGGGGCCGGAAAGGCAGGCTCTTGAAGTCGAGGTAAACAAACTCAAAGACGCGCACCAGGCTTACAAGCAAAAGGTCGCTTCGTCTTGCGTGGTTTCTGATCGCGTTTACATCAGCTCGATTGCCGATAGAAACAAGAAATCGGGCAAGCTGGGAATCGGTTATGGTGCGTCAGAGGACAAGATCGGTCCGGAGTTTGGCTTTGGTCTCTCCCTTGCCCAGCAGATTGACGGACCGATTTTGATAATCAAAACCTCATGGGGCGGCAAATCTCTGCACTACAACTTTCGTCCTCCGTCCGTCGGCAGTTACACGCTGAACGAGAAGGAGAAGGCAAGCGACAAGGCGGAAGAGATCAAGAACAATGCCGGGCTGAACTACCGCATGATGAACGAAGCCATCAGCAAAGTGCTGGAGGATCTGGGGAGCTATCATCCCGCCTACGATGCGGAGGCTGGGCACGAAATTGCCGGGTTTGTTTGGTTCCAAGGGTTCAACGATCAGTTCTCACCCGAGTTCCGAGACAACTACAAGGACAACATGATTGCGTTCATCAAGGATGTTCGCGAAGAGTACAACGTGCCACGCATGCCGTTTGTGATTGGCGTGCTTGGCACAGGCGTAACGGCCGAGAAGGTGGCTGAAAATCCCGTCTCTGTTGGTCAACGAGAAGCCGCCAAATTTCTGGGCAGGAAAAATGGCGTTGCGGCGGTCGAGAGCTATCCGGAGTACTCGCTGTACGCTCAGGAGATATTCGAGAAAGGCTGGCAGCAGCATTATCATGAGTGGGACACCGTAGGTAGCGATCGCCCCTATCACTATCTCGGCAGCGGCGCGTTCTTTGTCCGACTCGGCGATTCGTTTGCCGCAGCCATGGCGGACCTGTTGGCGGGTCAGAAGCCGTAACGCCAACTCCTTTGTCGCTCATTGCTTAGCCGCCTTGGCGCCAGCCCCGGTTGAATGCCGGAACCGCGGTGATCGCCTAGGCGGCTCAATTACCAGATGACTCCTGCCTGCCTGCTTACCCAGTGCAAAGAGTCGCAGCAAAGAGTCGCAGTGCAAGGAGCAGGCAACGACGGTCGGGACTCGCGAATGCAGGCGTTCGGACGAAGAATGCCGCAGCACCGGGGTTTCACGACCGCCGGAAGGCCGTCATTTATCGGACACCCGGCACTCGCTGGGTAGGCGGTGGACAGTCGCTGGATCTGAGGCTCACCGAACTTCTTAACGCGAACAACAAAGCGGATATCAATCATGCGAACTCGTGGCCGAATTGTGAACTCCTGCTTCATGCTTGGCGTCCTTTGTCTGTTCCCGATGGCATCGAGCCTCGCGGACGACACAGCACTGACGCGTGTCGCCTGCCTGGGTGACAGCATCACGGCGGGAGCTCGAGTGGACACAAAGTCCGAGTCCTATCCGGCACGTTTGCAGCAGCTTCTTGGGGATGACTTCGAAGTCCGCAACTTTGGGATCGGCGGGGCGACATTGCTCAAGTCCGACCGATCGAATCTTTGGCGCGACCCCAATGCCGAATGTTATCTGGCGGTCACCAAGCCTGTTGCTGAGCATCTGTGTTCACAACCGAAGCGGCCAAATATCGTCTTGTTCCTGGTGGACGATATGGGCTGGCAAGACACCTCGGTGCCATTCCATTCGCAAACCACCGAATTCAATCGACGTTATCGCACGCCGCACATGAAGCAACTCGCCAAGGTCGGGATGAAGTTCACGAATGCCTATGCGTGCAGCGTTTGCTCACCGACACGAGTCAGCCTGATGACGGGCCTGAACGCCGCTCGGCATCGAGTGACAAACTGGACGCTGCGGAAGAACGCCAGCAACGATCGAGGCCACCCGCGGCTCACGTTCCCGTCTTGGAATGTCAATGGCATGAGTCCTGAACCTGGCATCGAGCGGACGGTTCATGCCAAAGCCTTACCGGCATTTTTGCGTGAGGCTGGCTACCGCACGATCCATGCGGGAAAGGCCCATTTCGGTGCGATCGGTACGCCCGGAAGTGATCCGCTTAACGTCGGCTTTGATGTAAATATAGCTGGCCATGCCGCGGGTGGCCCGGGCAGCTTTCTTGGGACGCAGGACTTCAGCGCGGTGTGGCGGAAGGGGGATCGTGTCTGGGACGTGCCCGGATTGGAAAGTCACCACGGCAAGGACATTTTTCTGACAGAAGCTCTGACGATCGAAGCCAACAAAGCGGTGGACCAAGCGGTCGCGGATGAGAAACCTTTCTTCTTGTATATGGCTCACTACGCGGTGCATGTTCCCTTCGCAATCGACTCGCGGTTCTATCCAAAATATCGGGATGCCGGTTTGGACCAGACGGAAGCGATGTATGCCGCGATGGTCGAAGGGATGGACAAATCCCTTGGCGACATCCTTGGCAATATTGAGCGTCACAGATTGTCCAACGAAACGATCGTGCTGTTCATGTCCGACAACGGCGGATTAAGCGCGCACGGTCGAGGCGGGAAACCCCATTCGCACAACCAGCCCTTGTCCAGTGGCAAAGGGTCAGCTCACGAGGGTGGCGTCCGCGTGCCAATGATCGTTTCGTGGCCAGGTGTGACGGAGGCCAATTCGGTTTGCGGGCAGCCGGTGATCATCGAGGACTTTTTTCCCACGATTTTGGAATTGGCGGGTGTGTCACATCTCGAGCAGATTGGCGGTGTGGTGGATGGACGCAGTTTTGTGAAGCTGCTGCAAGGCGAGCAGGACCAAGCACGAAAAGAGCGACCGCTGGTGTGGCATTTTCCAAATCATTGGGGGCCCAACGGGCCCGGCATCGGGCCCTCGAGCGCGATTCGACGGGGCGACTGGAAGCTGATCTATTACCACGAATCGCGCCAGTACGAGTTATTCCATTTGGTCGAAGACCTGGGTGAGCAGAACAATCTGGCCGAGCAGCATCCCGACGTGCGAGATCGCCTTGCCACAGAACTGGGCAAATATTTGGCCTCGGTGGAAGCTCAGATGCCAAGCGTGAAGGCTACTGGACAGCCAGTGCCCTACCCCGGCGCCGTGGTGCGAGCAGGCAACGCTCGCTGATTCGCTCAACGTTCCGGCCGACCGCAGTGACCGTCTTGCTGCGAAAACGGCTGCTAAACCCCTCGCTCACCGAGAATCTAAATGGGGCGTGTGTGTCACCAAATTGAGAAACGTTGCCTGACGAATCACGGAACGAACCAAACCCAAACGGCGATCATGGCGATTGTGCCGGCGACGGCGGTGAGCACTCCAGTGACGCGCCGCTTCTTGAGGTAAAACAACAAACCGAAGCCGGAGATCGACATCAACATCATCAATCCCGCCGACAAGTCGATCAACCACGACCATGCCGCGCCGCTGTCGCGGCCTTTGTGGAGGTCGTTCATGATCGAGACCGCGTTGCTGGATGTCTCGGTGACGGTGTAGCTTCCCGTTTCCCGATCGACAAAAACATCGGCGGCGTAGCCGGGACTTTTGAAGACGACCATGCATTCGAATTCGTCGACTTCGAATTCCTTGACTCGACCTTTCAAACCGTGCGATTCGCGGAGCGTCTCGGCGACTTCGAGTTCGTCGACATCGCCTTGCAACCAAGCCGACGGCAGCGTCCCCGATTCGTCGCGGATGACCTGCTCGCTCGCCCCCATCCAGGTCGGATGATTCAGCGTGATGCCGGTGACGGCAAAGAACATCAGCGCCGTGAACGAAAGCATCGACAAGTAAATGTGAAACCAGCGGAACGCGGCGGCGCTCTTGCGATACCAAACCGATCGGCCGCGACGGGGGGCGGAGGCATCCGGCGTGTGAATGCCGACCGCTGTGTCAGCAATGGGCTGTGCCGTATCCGCCCTCCGTTCGGGATCGTTGACTTCGCGTTTCATGGACCATTTACTTCTTCGGAACAAACCGCATCGCCGCGGCGGTGATCTCGAGGTTCCCCGGCAAGTCGGTTCGCTCGATCGGATCATCGCCCCAACGGAACCGCTCGCGGATGATCTTGTAGGTTCCATTCTCGCGGGCCGCTTCCAAGCACAAAGTGTACTCGCCCGGCGGCAGCGGATCGCCGTTGTTGTCGGTGCCGTCAAAGTGCGTTTCGTAATTTCCGGGACCACGCGTTGCACCGGAGATGCCGTCGACGAGGTTCGTCTTTTCGGCGATCTTTCGCATTCGGTTGTTGCGATACCAACGGGTCAAGTCGCGGTGCCAGCGCGGTCCGGGTTGCTCGGTTTGCCACCACAAGACGGCCGTCTTGACCGGGAACCCGTCGGTGTCTTCGAGCCACACGGCGACATACGGCTTGCGATAGTTGCTGCCGCCGGGCCGCTCGAGCTTGAACCAGACATGCAGTCCCGCCGCCGGGACCGATTCATCGGCTTGAGGTCGGTTGGCCGATTGCACGTCGGCTGCGGTCGCTGCCAACCATACACCCGACACAACGCCGATCGAAAGGGCAATCGCCAACGTGCCGAATTGTCTTCGCTTTGTTTGGAGAACGAGGTTCATGATCTAGGAAGTCTCCTTACGACGGAGGGCATCGGCTTGACGCTGAGCCGCATCGGCTTTCCGCTGCGCGGCGTCCGCTTTGCGTTGTAATTTGTCCGCTCGTTGCTGAGCCTGTTCCGCGGTCAGCGCCGCGTCGTCGGGCGTTTCGGATTGATTCGAAGTCATCACGACGGAAGGTTGCTTGCCGTCGGACGCTTGCTGGTCCGCTGCTCCGGCAACCTTTTCGCTCTCCTTTTCCGCCTCCTTGGCAGCCGCCTTTTCAATCTCCTTTTCGGCCGCTTCGTCGGCTTCCAACTTTGCTTTCGCTTCGGCGAAACTGACCAGGGAATCCCCGTCGGTGTCAGCGGCCTTGAAGAAGTCGCCCATCCGTCTGCCGAGTTCTTCGATGCTTAACTTGCCGTCCTTGTCCGTGTCCTTGCGCATCATCATTTTGGCGTTCGCAGCCGCTTCGCTTCCGCCACGAGGCCGACCGCCAAAACTCATCGCGGCGACCGTTTCGGGTTGCTGCGTGGGGTTGGGATCGTACAAAACGAATTTCGCTTGGCCTGCGGTCTCGCGATCGATTCCGAAGAACAGCAATCGCCCGGCCAAGTTGAACAAACGCATGGAGGCGTCGACCCCTTCGATCGATTCGGCGACGATGCTCCAGCGATCCGTTTCGGTGTCGTAGACTTCCAACTTGGTACACTCGGTGAAGTGGCCTCCTTCGTTGCTGAAGCCACCGAACAGGTACAGCTTTTTACCGTCGACGGCGAACATCGGGAAGACACGCGAAGCGGACGGCGACGCCGCGGTTCGCCACGTTCGATTCTCCATGTCGAAAACGTCGACCGTCGTTTCGATGCTCATGCCATCGCCGAGCCCGCCGACCATGTAGTACTCATTGCCGACGACCGCGCCGCCGAACGAACGTCGCGGATGCGGGAGGCTGATTTCGGGCAGCGGTGCGATCGCCGATCCGTCGCCCCACCAGTGCAGGATGCGGTCACGCAGTTTACTGCCGCCACTGCCGGCGTCGCTGCCGCCGAAGATCCAGATCGCACCATCGTGCGATGCGGCGGTCGCCATCGCTCGAGATTGCGGCAAGGTGTTGTCGAGTACGTTCCAGACGTTCGCTTCGGGATCGAATTCCAAGACGCTTGAAATCGCTCCAAATTTGTCATCGCCGAAGTTCATCCCGCCGGCGACGACGAGCGTTTGATGTTCACTCGTTTGAGCGTTCACGACTCCCGCACCGCTTTGAACGGGCATTGGCATGTCGGGCAATCGCTCGACCGTTTGATTGGGAATGTCGAAGACGAAGGCTTCCTTTTCAAACGCCCCTTCGCTGAAGTCATGCGGTTGCCAACTGTTGTTGCCACCGAAAGCGTACAGCTTTGTTCTGTCGAGAATGATCGCTTGGCTGTGTTTCGTCTTCCCGTCGTAAGGGACCGACCAAGAAACGATTTTCTCGCCGACGCTTGCTGAGGGGTCGACTTTCAGCGTTTCGATCGCGGCCGTCCGTCCGGTGAAGCCCCCGGTTCCGCCGAGCGCAATCAAGCGATCGTCGCCAACGGGCAGCAGTCGCAAGAACATGCGTGGGAACAACAAACGATCGGCGACTTCCCATTGAGCTCCGTCCCCCGAAAGGCGATAGACGATTCCGGAGGCTCCGGTCGAATAGAGGTGCCCGCCGACGGCGAACGTGCTGGTCGCGAACCCGGTCATCGGGCTGTCGGCGACCAGTTCGGGGCCTTCGCTCCACGTTTTCGATTCGGGATCGAAGACCGATGTTTTTCGCAAGAACCCGTTGGGGCTGATGCCGCCCAAGACGTACAGCTTGCCATCGTGTGCCGCACACGAGATCGCACGCAGATCGTATCCCGGGCCGTCGAGTGTTTGCCAACCGGCGTCGGGTTTGTCGAGATCAAAGGCATGCATCGTTTTGTGCCACGGTGCATTGCGCGATCCATCTTTGCCTTGCAAATCCCAGCCGCCGACGACATAGATCGTGCGTCCGACAATCGCCGCGTCGAGCGACGAACGGGGTTCGGGCAGGGGAGCCATCTCGGTCCATGTATCCGCTTCGATATCGTATCGCGTGAAGTAGCTGGTCGAATTAAAAATCGCGTCTGCTTCGCCATCGCCGTCTTCGTCGCCTGTCAGAAACGACAATCCGCCGATGCGATAGATGTCCTTGCCATCGGTGACGATCGCGGTGCTTTGCGCCGAATCGTGCATCGCGAGTTCTTCCCATTGGGCAGTCGGATCGTCGATCTTGATGCGACGAAAATGATCGACCAACAGGTCCTTGCCGAACCCGTGGGCGTCACCGTTGTGTCCGCTGAAGACATACAAATGCTCATTGACGACGCAGGCCCCGAAACTGGTCAGCGTTTCGGGGAGCGGCTTGTGCAGCTTGGAAGTGGAGACCCGTTTCGTCGCTTTCGATTCGGCCAGGGCGATGCTGCCGCTGAAGAGGATTGCCGCGGAAAGGAACAGGAACGTTCGGAGTATTTTGGTTTTCATGTTTACATGTTTGTGGTTGCGGCGGTGAGGTTCGCAAGTTGGTTGACACTTCGTGGTGGCGACTTTCAGTCGCCATTTAAGGATTCGGCGACTGAAAGTCGCCACTACTTTTGGGAACGACGATGCTTACTTGTCTTCCGGATCGGCGAAGGTGGCCGTCAGGTAATGCATCGCCGATTTGTATTTCTGGTCGCCAAGTTTGCCGGTTTCGTCGGAGACAGTGTGTCCGACCAAGATCGCGTTCGTGCCGTCTTCGACTTCCTTGTCGGTGAATGAAACCTTCCCGGAAGCGTCTGTCTTCGCCTTGCCTTCTTCGTGGCCATCTTCACAGAACAATCGAACTTCGGCATCGGCGAGCGGCTTGCCTTTCCAGAGGACGTAAACGTCGACGCCACTGTCGGTGTTCACCGGATGCGCTTGCAAGTCCATGTTTTCGAATGGCTTGCACTGCGAGAACGATTGCGGCATCTCGCCACCAAGATGCTGGGTGTAGTACTGCAACTTAGCGCCGTGATAAACACCAAACGTCGCTTGGCTGGTCAGGTCCGCCCCGGCCGGAACGGCTGCTTTCGATTTCTTGCCAACAAGATCGTCGGTCTCGACGGCTTCACTTGCCACGGGCATGGTCTTATCACCGGCCCGCATCGTGATCTCCGCTTTCGCGAGTCCCGCAGGCAGCTTGTAAGTTCGATCGGTCATCCCTTCGCCGAAGAAGTAAACCGCTTTGCCGTCTTCAACGATCAAGAACGGGAAATGGGCGTAAGCGGAAGTGAAGATGCCCGCGAAAACAAGTGAGAGTGTGAGGAAGATACGTTTCATGATTGGGGTCCTTAAAGTCTGGAGTCTGGAGTCTGGAGTCTGGAGTCTGGAGTCTGGAGTCTGGAGTCTGGAGTCTG
>CAYZHQ010000164.1:3633-11501 GCA_964477385.1 uncultured Pirellulaceae bacterium | reverse complement strand
CGGGCAAGTTTTTGTAGGGACGAAGTTGCGAGTTGCGAGTTGCGAGTTGCGAGTTAGCGTGCTGGAAAACTCAAAACTCAAAACTCAAAACTCAAGACTCAAGACTCAAGACTCAAGACTCAAGACTCAAGACTCAAGACTCAAGACTCCTACGAAACCAGTCCCTTGGTAACGGTCATGAAGACATCTTCCAGCGTGGGGTCTTTGTCATTGAACGATTTCATTCGCACCCCTTCGCGGATCAATTGCTCCAGCAGGTCGGCCAAGCCAGCATCGTCGGTCGCCAATTCCGCCACCACGCGCGTCGGTTCGACTTCCAGACTTTGCAGCGACTCGCAACTCCTCAAAATCGACAGCCCGGCATCCTGGTTGTCGTAGAACTGAATCTCCACGATGCGATTTCGGCGAATCTGTCGATAGACTTCGTTGATCGGTCCGTGCATCAGCAACTGGCCTCGTTCGATGATGCCAATCGACGTGCAACAGTCGGCTAACTCGGTCAAAATGTGACTGCTGATCAGGATCGTCTTCCCCATCCGCCGCAATTCTTTCAGCAGCGCTTTGACTTCCACTCGCGCTCGGGGATCAAGACCGCTGGCCGGTTCGTCCAAGATCAGCACGGGCGGGTCATGCACCAGGGTTTTGGCTAAGCACAGCCGCTGCTTCATACCGCGCGACAGACCGTTGACGTAATCGTCGCGTTTATGCGTCAAGTCGAGCAGTTCGAGCACTTCGGTGATGATCTGCTTCCGCTGCGAACGTCCGATCCGGTAGGCGACGGCAAAGAAGTCGAGAAATTCCCAGACCTTCATACCGTCGTAAACGCCAAAGTTGTCCGGCATGTAGCCGACCACTTGCCGCACCGACACCGGATCACCCGTCACGCTGTGGCCGGCAACACTCCCGCCTCCACGGGTCGGTTTCAGCAGCGTGGCAAGAAACCGAATGGACGTGCTCTTGCCCGCACCATTGGGACCGATGAAACCAAACGTCTCCCCCTCTTCGATCTTAAGATCCAAGTTCTCCACAGCGGTGAAGTCGCCGTAGTCTTTGCCAAAGCCGTGTAGCTCGATCATGCAACAGGACGCAGTTGGGGTGTGGGGCTTAGAGCGGGTTGTCGAGCGCCTCTTGCAAGAGCGCGTCTTCAACACGTTCTTTCGGAGGCGCGGGCAGATTCACGTCTTTCTTCGGTTGCGGCAGTCGAGGGTATTCCAAATGAGCAATCAACACCGCGTGATGACTCGCTTGACTAGCCGCGGGCTCGATCGCCATCTTAGACGGTGGCTGTGGGACACGCGCAATCAAACGCGTCTCACCCGGACGAAGGTTGCGACCCGACCGCAGGCCGCTCATCAATTCCCGAATCGGCAACGGCAAGTCATCGGCCAAGTCGGCCGCCGCTTGTTCGGAAAAGCGGACCGTCTGCTCGCTGCCGGTTGCAACGTCACCCAGCACGGCAACTTGCACCACATCTTCCTCGGTTCGCCGCAGAATAAAGGCGTCGGTAAGCTCCAGCGTTGATCGATTTTCTAGCTTCGATTGCGCCGCGTCCCAAGCGATCGGCCCACCGACCGACAGGATCTGTTCGGCATGGATCAGCCGTGTTCGGTTGGAGGCGACCGGCACGCCCGCCAGAATCGGCCCCTCGGCCATACCAAACTGCAATCGTGCCGGAGTTTGCTCACCTACGCCTTCTTTCAACAAACCTACCGGCAGCGCCACCGCGTCGGGTGTATCAAACGTCAGGTCATAATTCGTGCCCAGCGAACTGTAGATCGCAACATAATTACTGATGTGAACGCGATCATACTGCGGTTGCATTTCCAGCACGCTCACTTCGTTTTGCAGTCGAGCAAAACCGATGTCTAGCCGTGCCGCTCGAGCGACCACAATCGCGCCACCGATCGCGATCACCGGCACCGCCAACCAAGCATATTCCAGTCGCCGCAGCAGCCGGAACACCAAGTAATTCAGCGGCACCAAAATCACCAAGTACCAGGCCAGCGATCGCGCGACAAACGAGGCCGGTGGAATCGCAATCCCCGACTCTTGCGTTAAACCATCGAGCGCCGTGATTGCGACCGGACTGCGGTCGGTCCAGGCTCCCACGCCGCCCAACGGCTCGGAAACATTTCCCGGCGTAAACCACGATTCCAGCGGATCGCGATCAAACGAAGCAGCAGGTTTCGCCGACACCGCGGCTGGCCGATCCTCCGCTTCCGCACCATCGTTCGCAGCGACAGTCTCGATTTCGGCGTCTGGAACCCGGTCCGGCGACGCCTGTGCGTTGGCTTTCCCTTGGTCCGGCAGCTCCCGTCGCAGTAAGCCGTCGCGAGCATAAATCCGAAAGGGACTGTTCAGCAGCGGCGAGCTCATCGAACCCTGCCATGCGTCGGCGAATCGCATCTCGACGCTCCCCTCCTCCGTGGCGTACTGGCGAGGCGGACGTCGCAGCAGCAAGTTGTTGTAAAAACTGTTGCGCGATTTCCAGTTCTTCAAGAGGTCGGTCGTCACGTCGAAACGGGTCATCACGATCGAGCCCAATCCGATGCGGCGTGACAGAACCAAGTCGCTCGTCCCCGGCAACGCCTCCGTCGCCACGTCGATCGGTCCATCGATACCGACCAGGCTGGTGTTGTTTTCCACTAGCGCGATCTGCCTGGCCGTCGTGTCGTCGTTCTCCACCGACCACGCTCGCAACATCTCCGCGAATGACGCCCCGTCGAGCTCCGACAGTTTTTCGGGCGTCATCGGCAATCGCTTGGACAGCAATGAATTGGCCAGCGTTTGATCCGCGTAACGGCCGTTGACGATGATCCGTCCGCCCCAGTTCAGCCAATCAACTACCGCTTGCTGTTGGCCCGGCGTCAAGCGATCCATCTCGACGTCGTCCCACAGTAGGTAGGCTGTCGAGCTCCAGTCGAGCATCGTCTCTGGCAGCGCAATTAGGTCATCGGACTTGGGGAAAACCAACCGATAGTTGACCGGCGTCGCGGAGGACTCGAAGGCATCCGGATCGCTGGGCGGTTTGACCCAATCGGCAACTTGGAAAGAAACAAAGCGTTCGGGACGCGTCGTCAACACGACAAAAAAGTATTGCTCTGGACGAAGCAATCGGATGTCGCGTTCACCGCTGTCGTAAACCAAACCTTGGCGCCGCGTGGTCAAGCGGTTTCGCAAATAAGCGAGCCGTGAATCGATTTTCTCAGGAAGCGGAGCCAGAAAACGGAAATCGAGCTGTTTGCGTTGCCCCTTGGGCAGCACCACGGGACGTTCCGCCAAGAGCGGTTGCGACACGCTCCGCTGCTGACCAAGCTGATCGGAAATCAGACGGCCTGCAGAAATCTGCAGCGTGCCGCGTTCGTCTTCACGGTTGCTCTGCAAGGGAATGGTCGCGGTAAACCAGTGTCCCGGTTTCAAACGATGTTCCGATGACGATTCCCCGGCCGGAAACGGAGCAATCGGCTGAGCCGAAAACGGGCTGGTCGGCAGTTCAGCCTCCGCTTGTATTCCGTCATTCGATTGACAGCCTTCACAGCCCACTAACCACGGAAGTGCCACGCACAGACTCAGCCACACCATCGTGGCCCGCCGGGCGGAGTGGGCTGCTGGGCGAGTCGACCGGTTCATAGGCTTGGAAGTGGTAAGGCGAAGAACAGAAAAGCCCAACGGAGGTTGCTACCAGCCCATCACCATATTCGATTCGATCACCTTCCGCGCGGTTTCCAGATCGGAACCGGTCTCTTGACGGTACAGACGAATCGCGTGGACCTTGTCGCCCGCCGATTTCGACAAGCAATCACGCGCCACTCCGCAAGGATCGATCGAGGGCGTGCTCAGCCCCAACGCCCCCTTGCTGATCACCCAACTATCACGCGGTCGCTTCGTCAAACGGATCAAATCGTCCGTCGGATAGGCTTCGTCGACAACGTCCTTGGCCGCCTGCTCGTCAGCCGCCCAAGTGATAATGATATGGGCGTTGGTTTCGATTTCGAATAGCGGCATCGCGTCCACTCCTAAAAATATGAACGAGTTAAAATCCAGCGGGGGGCCAGTGGTCTTCATCATACCGCATAACGCGACAGACAAGAATGCTCACATTGCGGACTGACAACATCATGCCCAGCGAGACGCTTTCCAGCTAGTGCCAGCGAAACGGAGACCTCTGATCAGGCTTTCCGAAAAAGATGAATTGTTGGCCAGAACAGAATGTCCGCGGATCGAACGTGGTGCCTGGTGTCGCCGGTCTATCCGACTCGCAGCAAATCGCGGGATCGCGGTTACTTGCGCACGTCGTGGGATCGCATGCAGAAAAAGCCAAACGCCACCGCACAGGCCGATACGATCCCCCATTGGGTCGTGTTCAACTGGCTGAAATAGCGCAACAGCTCGCCCGTCGAATCGCGGAACCAAGTCTGAATACTGAAGGCAATCAGAGCAGCGGTGAGCATGATAAACCAAGATTTTTTGGGGGAGCAACTGATCGGAGCAACCACGGCAATCAAATTTAGGTTGCAAAATGGCCTTTGGTGAAGGCCTCAGCCAAATTGTTCTGAAAAGCATCCAAAAAACTAGCGTGGTCGGACTTGCGAGCCGAAAGAGCATACGTATAATCCCACACTTGTCGGACGCGATGGCAACTGCCAATCGCACCATCCGGCGCGGTAGCTCAATTGGTTAGAGCCCCGGACTGTCGATCCGGAGGTTGCGGGTTCGAGTCCCGTCCGCGTCGCTCTCTTAAAACCCAGCTGAATCGTTACTCAAAACGATACCGAACCGGTCGGTTCGCGCGGCGTTTCGAAGGCCTCCAAAACGGTAATTACCGTTTTGGCGTTCCCAGGAACCAGATCATGCCGCGTTTGAGCAGTGCCCTCCCCAAATACCGTCTCCACAAAGCCAGTGGACAGGCCGTCGTGAACCTTGGGGGGCGAGACCAGTATCTTGGCCCCTATCAGTCGCCAGAAAGCCGACAAAAGTACGATCGGCTCATCGCCCAGTTCCTCTCCATAGGTCGCCAAAGTGCGGTCGAACGAGGACCGACAGCGACCGTGGCCGAAATCCTGCTCGTCTGGTGGCAGCACGCTCAAACTTGGTACGTCAAGGATGGCCAGCCCACCAATGAAGTCGAAGCCTATCGCCTGTTGATTCGCGATATCCGGCAGTTGTACGGCCCGACACCCGCTACCGATTTTGGCCCCATCGCTCTCCGCGCCGTGCGGCAGGCATGGATCGATCGTGGCCAATCCCGGCAATCCTGCAACAAGAATCTGGGCCGCGTCAAACGCATCTTCCGGTGGGCGGTTTCGCAGGAACTGCTCCCCGCCCACGTCCACCAAGCGTTAGCGACCGTCGATGGACTGAAGCGGGGACGCTGCACCCTCCCGGAAGCGCCGCCGATCATGCCGGTGGAATTGGAGGTGGTGACCCGCACGCTGGAGCATCTGCAGCCGATCGTCCGAGACATGGTACAGTTGCAATTGCTGACCGGCTGCCGACCCGGAGAACTCTGCAAACTGCACCCGGCTGCTGTCGACCGCTCCACCGATGTCTGGGAGTTTCGAGTGGCCGGCCACAAGACCGAACATCACGGTCGCGCACGCACAATCTACCTTGGCCCTGCCGCCCAGGAGATTCTGGCGAAGTACCTGCTTCGGGATGCCAACGCCGTTTGCTTTTCACCTGCTGAGGCTGTGAAGCAAACTCGTGCCCGCAGACGCGCACAGCGAGTCACCCCCGAAAGCTGTGGAAACCGACCGGGCAAACGTTCCGGTGGTTTAGCAGGACGCAAAGCCCGCAAGCCCCCGGGCGACGCCTACACGCCCGATAGTTACCGCCGCGCAGTTCATAACGCCTGTGACAAAGCCTTTCCCGCACCAGAACCTTTAGGACAACGCCCGGGAGAGTCCGAAGCTGCGCGAAGGAGGCGACTGACGGACACCCAGCTTGGCGAGCTGAAAGCCTACCAGTCGGCGCAGCGATGGAGCCCAAACCAACTTCGCCACACGTCGGCAACCACGATCCGAAAACAGTTCGGACTCGAAGGGGCTCAGGTGATTCTGGGGCACGCCAAAGCCGACGTAACGCAGATTTACGCCGAACGCGATGCCGAAAAAGCGAGAGAGGTCGCCCGACAAATCGGATAAGGAAAATCGTTCGAAGGTAATCAGCAGCAAACGCAAAGCGGAGCGATCTGCAGTCAGGGCTTCACTGCGCCCCGCGGCACTGAGAAACACCCTGCGGTGGACACCGTTCACGCGCTCAGCGACGGACACCTTCGATAATACTGACCTCGCTGGCTGTAGGTACGATTTGAGTCAGGTCGAAGCCGGCTTGATCGTAGAGCTCCCGGTACTCTTGCTCCGTACGCTCCTTGCCACCCGGAATCAGCATCATGGTCAGATCGAGCAGCTTTCCCATAAACGGTTCGTTGCCCGGCGGTATCACGCTTTCGACCAACAGCAAGCGACTGCCTGCCGACATCACCGCATGGCAGTTCTGCAAGATCTTCAGCGAGCGTGAATCGTCCCAGTCATGAATGATATGGCGCATCACATACGCGTCGCCGCCGCCGGGTAGCGACTCGAAAAAGTCTCCGCTGACCAGTTCGCAGCGATCGCTCAAGCCACTCGCTTCGATCTTCTCCCGCGTCCGTTCGACCACGTGCGGCAGGTCAAATAAGATCCCACGCATCGAAGGATACTGCTGCAGTATCGCCGAGAGCTTCGATCCGTTTCCGGCACCGATATCCGCGATGGTGCCGATGCCCGAAAAATCGTACGCCTCCAAGATCGCACTCGTTTCCCGGCCATGAATGCCCGTCATCGCATCGTCGAAGATCTTCGCCTTCTCGGGATGCTCGGCGAGGTGTTCGAAGATCGGCTTTCCAAACGCTTTCTCATAGGCATTCTCTCCGGTTCGAATGGTGTCGGCCAAATTCCCCCAAGCCGTGTAGTGCTCTTCGCCCATCATCAACGCCATCGAGCGCTGCGATCCCGGCACATGGCTGCGAAGAGGTTCCGCCAGAGGCGTCAGCTCGAAATGTTGCCCCTCGCTTTCGCGGAAAATCCCAACGCTGGCCAATGCACGCAGCAGGCGATAGAGCAAGTCGGGCTTCGTACCGGTGGCGGTCGCCAAGACGCTGACCGTTTGCGGGCCCTCAGCCAGTAGGTCTGCGATCCCGAACTTGGCTGCGGCATAAACCGCTTGCGAGATCCAATAGCCGGTGATCAGTTGGCCTAGTTGTGCCTGAGGTGAGAGACCGTTCATTCATCTTGCCTGCGAGCGTTGGAGGTTGTCGGAAGACTGCGGTCCGAATACGGCAGCACGAGAGTCGGCCAAACGTGCGAATCGCGCTTCGGCATCGTGAAAGCAACCGCCTCATTAGAACAGAGGCCAGCTTTAACCGCGAACGCCAGTCGCCCTCCAAACCCTTTTCCGGAGAACGTCCAGCGGTGCGGGGAAAAGCATACGAGGAACCCTTTGT
The DNA here is from genome assembly GCA_964477385.1 of uncultured Pirellulaceae bacterium. Classification (GTDB taxonomy): domain Bacteria; phylum Planctomycetota; class Planctomycetia; order Pirellulales; family Pirellulaceae; genus Roseimaritima. The sequence continues at coordinate 4,018 of CAYZHQ010000164.1, read as the reverse complement.
CTCGCCAGCCTCGCCGCTGATGTTCATACAGAGTCTTCTTTTTTTTGCGCAACGACTACGAGCTTGTACAAGTTCTCTGCAAGACGCGATGGTGACTCATTTCGCTGCATCTGTCGCATGAACGATCGTTTCGTTGCTGCCTGCAGCGTCGCCAGCGAAAAGCTGTCTTGCAATTTTCGGGGGCGACATCTCCATTGCTTAGTTGTGTGCAGAGCATGCAGCGATGGTCGCCACAGGCCCTCCGCTTCACCACCACCGGTGCCCGTTCACAAATAGAAACACCCAGCATCAGGGCTCTAACGAAAATGGCTAAACCGAAACGAAGTAAACCAATCGTTTATACGAATGGAGATTACCAGAATTCGATGGTCCGCCTTGGCGGCAC
>CAYZHQ010000164.1:0-3533 GCA_964477385.1 uncultured Pirellulaceae bacterium | reverse complement strand
CACGGGGAGGCCCAGTCGTCCTGACAGATTGGATTTTTGGTGTGCATTTTTCCCCGGCACCGACACGGTCCTTTCTGCAACCGCACCTGCACTGTTTATTCGCCCTGCCGACGCGAGATCATGCCGCTGCCCTACAGGCGGACCTCGACCTGTGGATCGACACTGCTACCTCAGATCCCATCTGCCAGAGCGACCCTTTTCTCCAGCTTGATTGCCTGCAACACGAGGGCTTAAAAAAAATCGTGAACTGCGAGACGACTCGCACACAGCGATCCAGCATGAGCGTGACGCACTATCAAAACACGGTGACATACATACGCCGCATAAGAGAGGAAGATGACTTCGAACAACCGAGCCAGGAGATGGATCGACTCTCGACGCTCCTCTCCTGGGGAAATGCTCGAACGTTTCGGCAGAAGCGATTAGGCACCGGGAAGACTCACGCATCTCGATGCCATCTAGGCGATGCACCGCTCGCGATTATCACCCCGGCAGGCCCCATCGTGCGCGAGCCAGCCCACCGAGCGAAGGCGATCGAGCGCTTTCTCCACAAACAAATCTGCCAATTCATTGAGGCTCAGAAGCAGGGCAAGGATTTCAAGTGGGAACCTTTGCCGCAGTCATAAATCTTCGTTGCCCCTTAATATCCCCTAACCAATCACTGGAGCTACCATGGCACGCCTCAAAGCCCACCCTCTCAATCGCTTTGCTTACACTGGCACAACATTGCTGAACCGCGTCCGCCCGCTGGCCGATCAACTCTGCCAGCCAAACAGCTCGCTCGAAAGCCTCTCTGCGCTGCTTGTGGAATTTGCTGACGGTATGTCTCAGGACATTAGTGCTACGCGGCAAAATGATGTCGACGCCGCGTTGATCACCTTCCTCGCGTGGGTCAAGGCGCTGAGGAATAATCTGCAGGGTCGGTACCCCAACTGGGACGTCACCGCCGATCGTGTCGGACAGGCGGCCTTTCGGCTGCATTGCCGTCCCGTTTTCCTGAACCAGCCATCCACGCTGCAGCTCGTCGCGACCCAATATCCCGGGCTCGTCTGGGAACACCTCAGCGAGTTAGTCCCCTACACGCAAACCGTTTGGCCCCAGCAGCAATATGCGCATTATTTTTTGCGTCAAAATCTGGACACGCTTGCTGACGACTTCGAAGCAAAAAAGCGAGAACTGGACTGCGGTTTTGAGGACGAATTGGTTAGGCACCGTGGTAGGAACCAGCAAAATCAGGCATTGGTGCTGGAGTGGCTAGAGACAGCAGCCACGCATTCGCTCACCCCCAGGCAACTCCGCTGCCAATTGAATGAACGCTTTCCCCAGAGACGCTTTGCGTCACGCAATCCCTGACCGCCCTAGTCGATCCCTCTTGCTCCGCCTTACGACCCCTGCACCTTGCTGCTCTTGCTGCACCATCCGCCCCGCAGCAGGGTGCATTTTACTTATTACTATTACGCCCCCCCTTACTCACACACCCCAACACCCACTCACCAACCACCCCCTACACCCCAGCCACCACCACTCCCACAGCCCGAGACACTCCTCACGCCACCACCCCCACAGCCCTGTTCCAGTCGCGCACTTATCCGAACCACCACATCACCTCCCCCGATTAGCCCAACCACCGGCATTTCCCCTCACCGCAGCATTACCTATCGACCGCGCAGAACCCCTGCACACCGCCCCGCCGCTTTCTCCCCTGATTACAGGGCAAAGCGGCGGGGCGGTGTAAACCGGACGCTGCGGAGCCTGCCTGTTCGAGATCGGCTCCGCCGACAGCCAAACGATCCGCCGTCCAAGGTCTGCGGATTGTGTTTGACATTCCCCCGGCGACTGGCACAATTACGGCTACGCGACCCGTTTTTCCAGCCCGCCGACAAATAGCCCTGACTGCCGCGTTATGTAGCCGTGCCTCGTCGGTGAACGGACGACCGGCCGGCCCTTGATTCCCTTAACCTCTTCTTGCGTGCCCGCTCATGAATCATCTGTACTCGAGTCCTGTCGGCACGCCATCGCACGTACGCTATTCACTGTCGCACGACTGACTCCATCGGTCGCTTGCTGACTACGCCAGCTCAAGATCTGTCGCAGGCCTGACCACCGGCTGTATCGGTCCCTTGCCGTCCGCTAACTCTGCCGGGTCAGCAGTGCAGCAGCCCTCGCAGCGCTACACACCTAGTACGCCGCTAGCGCTGAGTGCATGCGTCCGCCACCGCGACTTACGCGATCCGCCTGCCCATCGTGTGTTGTGTCGACGTAGTGCGTCTGAGCCATCGCGATGCCTTCCTGCACGTTCGATTGAACGCTTCGCCAGGACCCGTTATCCCATCAGTCACGCGGTCGCTCGATCCGCTGACTGGTGAAACACTTTGATCGCGTTGCTGGTAAAAAAATCGTTTTGCCGACCCAAGGTTAACCTTGGGTCGCCGAAGGTTAACCTTCGGCAGAGGTTTCGCTCGCTGATTTCGGGCCATTTCTAAACAGCAAAATCCTTAGCGCAACCCAAGGTAGTTTGCGCAGCGGGCTTTCCTTTCTCACGTGCTTTTGCTGCATGCGATCAAAGAGCAGCGGCATGTCGCTACATGAGCATCGATGCGCGCACAGCACGTTTTTGGCGACGACGTGCGTCTATGCAAAAAACGTGGCTTGAAGTTTTGGGCGGCTGATGCCAAAGCTGAATGCTCGACCAATCAACCACGCACACGAGACCCGACATGCATACGACCACTGAATACCTGCCGTGCCCCGTCGCCTTTGAACTAGAGACAGGTCAACGACTACACACCTCGACATTCCATCGCTACCGACTCCGTGGACTGCGGGGCATCCGACTGCGGACATGGCTCATCGGCGGACGTCGCATGACCACCCGCGCTGCAGTGCGTCGGTTCCTCGATGACGTGTCGGACGCCGATGCAGACAACGCGACCGGCATCGCCGCAACCGGCCGACTCGACACTGCCGCCCAGCATCGCGCCGAACAAGCCATGGCCATGCTCGCGAAGGACGGCATGTAAGCCACCCCGGAATTTCTTGTTGCGGATGTCGTCGCTCAGCTTCGGCAGCGACACCCGCTAATCATTCACCTACCCGTGTTACCTCGCTTTGGAGTTTCCGAATGCCATCCGCCACAACCCGCCCGTCCAAGCAATCCACAACGGGCAAAGCTCGTAAACGCACGTCCGCAGGCAAGTCCAATGCTCACTCCGAAAGTAAACACAAGCCGCGTTTCGACGCTACGAAAATCACTGAAATACCCAGCATCGAAGCAGCCGCCGAAAAGTATACCGAGGTGCAGGGCATCTGCCCCGAGTGCCTGATGATCCCAGAGATGCAGCTCCAGGAATTCCGTGAGCTCTGCCGGTCGATCGCCGCCACGGGACTGCAGCACGACATCCTGCTAACGCACGACGGAAAGCTCATCGACGGACGGTGTCGCCTGCGAGCCTGCCTCGTCACCGGCCAACCGCCTCGCTTTCGCAAAGTCGCGGTAGACCAGCAACCGTTGGCGATCGCACTGGCAAATTTCA
>CAYZHQ010000163.1:0-11644 GCA_964477385.1 uncultured Pirellulaceae bacterium | reverse complement strand
GTCCAAGCGATCGGATTTGAGCACAAGGATGGCCACGTCCAAACCTACCTGCACAGGTTCTTCGGGGATTTTAGTGGCCAGGAATGAAGGGATTCAGATCGAGCTTGCCGCAATAGAAGAGGATTCTCAAGCGGTAGTTTTTGAATGAACGAAACCCCCGGGCGGCCGATTTGATCGATTGGATCTTGCTATTGAATCCTTCTGAAAGAGCATTTGTGACGCCGTGATTGAAGTAGCTCATCAGGCCCGGAAGGTGCCCCTTGAGCATCCTCGCAACCTTCTTCATCGGTTCTAAGCGACTGCGTATTGCCCAGCCGTACCAGCCATCAAAGAATCGCTGCCCAGCAGTCGCGTCGCCACAGTCCCAGAAGTGGCGAAAGTTCTCTTTCAGGGCCCAGGCTCGCCCCGTGCGAAGGTCGCTCTTTTGCAAGATCTGAAGATCGATTTGCTGGTCCTCACTCAGATTCTCTTCATTGTAAAGAAGCATCTGGCGAAGCCCTGTTAGACGCTCGTCGCCCTCGGCTTTGAGTTCTCGCTGTTCTTGACGACGCACTTTATCGACCGCATCGCCGAGATACTTGCTGACGTGAAATTTGTCATGAACGATCTCTGCTTTGGGAGCGTTCTTTTCGCCGCTGGTCATGAACGCCTGCCACATGTCCATCGACACGGATTCCACTTCCTCTCGTTGGTTTTCGCTGAGTGTTTGCCAAAGTTCGTCCGCCGCGGCGATGGTACGGTCTTTCGAAACATCCAGAACCCGACGATGATCAATGTCCGTCATCACGGAGACATAGTCGTGGCCTTTTCCCAAACTCTTTTCGTCCATGCCGACATGGTGGACCGAGTCCAGCGAACGACGATCCAGCCCTCTTTGCACCGCACGTTCGATCAGGCAATGAACGCTATCCCAACTCAACCTGAGAAGCTCAGCGGCGCGGGAGACATTGGCCGCTGCTTGCAGAACACGGATGGCAAAAGATTCAAACATCAGTGTGAACCGAGAGTGCTTGCCGGCCCAAGGAACTGAGATGGTTTTGACTCCGCATGTGGGACACTTGCTTCGCGGAACCGCTGCTCGAATCTCGGTCGCGAATTGCATCGTGTCGAGATGACGCCATGTTCGCTTCGGAGCGGTATCACTTCGTGAACAAGAGCCAGAGCACTCAGGGCAGCAGAGCTTGCCACCGGAGTGCTCCAGGTCGATGATGACTCGGCTGGCGTTGAGATCGAGGTCAACGTCAACGACATTCCATTCGTCGCTGAGCCCAGGAAGTAGTCGGTAGTGCTGGTTCAGATCGTTCATCCCAGGAGAGTACCGAATCGACACGTTTCACGCGATCAGCCACTAAAATCCCCGAAGAACCACCTGCACAAAGGTTATGTCAATACTGAAGCAGTCATTGAGATCATGAATGATTTTTGTGAGACGGTTGAACAAACGACGGTTGTCATCTTGGACAATGCCTCCTGCCACACCAGCAACGCTTTCAAAGAATGCTTGAAACGCTGGGATGAACGTGGCCTGCTTGTCTACCATCTCCCACCGTACAGCCCTGAGCTGAACTCGATTGAACGGTTGTGGAAAAAGTTGAAATACCAACTGATGCCTGTCGACGCTTGGGAAAAATTCTCAACACTGCTGGGGACACTCACGAGCAAGCTGTGCGAGATCGGCGAAGTTTCCTATATGCCGTCATTGCGGAGTTACGCCCAATGATTCGTGCGAACGTGCTTAACTTTAAGCAGAAACGAGCGATCTCGCCATTGCGTCAGGAGCCCGTGCTGTAGCGATTTGTGGAATACTGTGGTGCTGCAAAGTCCGCCTCTTTTTTTCAACCTAGTCGCGGATACAGCTGCTACACGTCGTTGCCGTGACGGTATCGAAGACGAGCAGCGACTTACCAGCTTCTCGCACAGTGGATTCGGCGTCGCGCATCAACGTTGGACCGATTCTTCGAGGGTGCGAACAAATATGCACCGGACTCGTCGTCGCAATGGGCGATCGAGGCTGTCTCTCCATCTTTGGCGATCGCCCAGACCAACACCGCATGTTCGCCGCGCAAGTCACCGCCGAATACTTCGTCCGCACCGAAGTCCGAGGCCGAACCGTTGACGAATGGAAAGCCCCCACCGAACAACCCGACAACCACTGGCTCGACTGCCTCGTCGGCACCGCCGTCGCAGCTTCCATGCAGGGTGCGTTGTTGTTCGGAACGGATGTCCCTTCCTCGCCAAAACGGGAACGCGTCAGCTTCAAGGAGCTTCAACGCAAGAAAAAAATCTAGTTACGTCGAGCGAAAACCTGCTCCGGTCGATGAAGCCGGAGTCAGTTAGGAAGTCGCTCCGATTCGGCTTCGGTACCTATTCCGAGTAAAGTTCGCTCTGGTCGAAACTCGCCTCGGTCGACGCAACTTCAGCGACTTGTGAAAGTCGCCAGTCCGCGTCGGTGTTTGACACCCAAGCCACTTAGCAAGTAAACACTCGTGGCGATGATCTGTGGGAACTTCAACGCTCGTGGTGCGTCTACCCTGAAACGCGATGCGTCCAACGAGTAACATATCCAGTGGAGGTTTCCATGACGATGCTGCGCACACTGATGCTATCTCTTGCCTTTTTCTGCCCTTGCATTGCCTGCGCCCAGGCGTTGCAGCCCCTGCCGGGAGCAATGAAGTTTCCCGATTCGCTATCGCCGGAGACGCTGAACTCCGTCGAGGCCGTGATCGTCGGTAAGTTGACGCGGGCGGCCATCGTGACTATGAACAAGTCGTTTCCGGCGCAGTACCACTGCAGTCTGTCCATCTCGGTGGAAGAGGTGCTGAGCGGTGACGTGAAAGTCGGCACGCAACTGCAATTAAGTCACGGCGCTACACAGATAAGCGATCCGGTGTATCCCGTTGGCGAGCGGGTCCTGGTCGCGGTCAAGTTCCGCGGCGGCCGCCGGGCTCACGCCATCGCCATGGCGACCGACGAGGGGCTCGCCATCGCCCGTGCGGCATGTTCGCTACCCGTAGGGTGGTCCAACCAACACGGCAAATTGCTCAGTCCATGGGCGAAGTTCGGCGACCACGGTTGGACCGAGGCCAACGATCAGCCTCAGGACGTCAAGCGATGTGCAGCGACCGGTCGGCCGACTTACATGGTGGGGCAAGGCGTCAAGTTCACGGTCGACCACCAGCCACCTGCCAAGCCAGACAAGGAGAGCAATACCGAAGGAGATGGGCAGTACACACTCACTCTCACCAACACCACCGACAAACCCGTGACCATTTTCGCGCTGCGACGCGCCGGTGAACGCATTCTGTGGGATCAATGTGTGGTGATCCTCTGCCAAGGCAAAACCTACACGGTGCCGGGCTCCGGCGGGGTTGCCGAGAAGACCGAAGCGGTCACTCTTCAGCCGGGTAAGGGGGTGACGCATGTGGTGAACGTGTCGACACTGGAGGGTCCCGAGTGGTCACGCGACGACTCACCTATTGAGTTCACCTTCGCCATCGGTGAGCAATGCGTCACCGAGTCGCTGGATGCTGCGTCAAAACAGAACGACCAGAAATAATAGCACTTGGTGAGATGCTTCTAACGGAACGCGGGTTAAAGGTTTCCCGCAGTGACTATCCGCCACGCGTTTTCCAATGGAGCATCAACCAGAGCGGACCGGTTATCGCAGAAGTTTACCTCTTGGGCTTCATCGTCCGACGCAGCTAAGGGGAAGTCAGAATCCGCCAAAGTTGGACCAACCGCTAGCTCGGAGACCTTCGGCAAAACGCCGTCGGTGCCTCTCACCGAAGCGGCTTTTCACCATTCTGTTCGGTGCACCGGTGGCCGACACCGGGTGTTCGATAGCCGCTGTCGAGGAGCTCGCCGACAGGTCTCTTCGAAAAGAGAGCGATTCGCCACGTGATCTACGACGCCAATTGGTGGAAGTCTTTCACGCACGCCAGGCTCGCGGTCGCCATGGGCGATCGGGTCTGTCTTTCAGTGTTCGTCGATCGTCTGGAGATGCATCGCATGTTCGCCGAGTACCTTATCCGCACCAAAGGCCGCGGCCGAACCGTCGACGAATGGAAAGCCCGCCCCGAACAGCCCGACAACCACTGGCTCGATTGTCTCGTCGGCTCCGCCGTCGCAGCTTCGATGCAGGGTGCGTTGTTGTTCGGAGCCGATCGACCATCTGCACCAAAGCGCGAGCGAGTCAGCCTTAAAGAGCTCCAACGGCGAAAGAAAAGTTGACAAGATTTTTTATTTCTGTCGTCACGTTTGCGGAATCACGGCATAGGTAACCTGAGAACGACCAGTGCCTTTGAGACCCGAACATGTCAGACGATCTAGATGATCAGATTCGCGAGAACGCCGCTGGGCCTGCGAAGGCTTCCGGAGATGCCGGATCGGTGGAACAGCATAAGCTGACCGATCAGATCGAGGCGGACAAACATCTCGCTGCCAAGAAGGCCGTTTCCAAACCGCATCGCGGGCTTCGCTTTAAAAAGATCGTGCCGCCTTCGGCTGGCTAACGGGCAGGCGGAAGGCTTGAGACTGGAGTCCAGAGGATTCTGATCTCGCCTACAGACTGCAGACTCAAGACTACGGACTCTCAAAGGGCTGCCGGGGACGGCAACAGGAAACAGCACAGATGTTTTTCCAAGGACGTTTGTCAGGGATGATCGAGCAATTGCGCGGCGGATCGGTAGCCTTGCCCGCCGCCTCTGGACGCTCGCCCCGGCAGCCCTTCTTCTCACGTTTACGCGCCAAGTACGATGCCGCAAACACGACGCTCGACAATTACAAACATTGGTCGCGTGCGGACGGGCTGTCGGCCGCGACCGCGAATAGCCCCGATGTGCGACGCACGCTGCGAAACCGCTCGCGATACGAAGTCGCCAATAACAGCTACGCTCGTGGGATCACGCTAACGCTCGCCAATGATGTGGTCGGTACCGGACCTCGGTTGCAGATGCTAACCGGTGATGATGGTGCCAATCATTTTGTGGAAGCGGAATTTCTGGCTTGGTGCGAGGCGATCGGACTTGCCGAAAAGCTGCCAACCATGCGTCTAGCTCGCGTTGCCGATGGCGAGGCGTTTGGACTGCTCACCAGCAACGAGCGACTCGAAACGCCGGTTAACCTCGACCTGCGTTTGATCGAAGCAGATCAAGTCGCCACACCGACGTTGGTTCCCGACACTCGCCGTTACCTCGATGGCATTTGTTTCGACACCGACGGGAATCCGATCGCGTATGACATCCCTCGCCAACATCCAGGCGATGGCATGTTTTTGCTTGACGACGAATATGACACCGTGCCGGCCAGCGATGTGCTGCACTACTTCCGCAGCGATCGGCCGGGACAGATTCGTGGCATTCCCGACATCACGCCGGCACTTCCACTATTTGCACAACTCCGCCGGTTCACACTCGCCGTACTCGCCGCCGCCGAAACCGCTGCCGAATTCGCCGGGATTCTTCACACCGATGCGCCAGCCAACGGAGAAGCCGATGCGGCCGAGCCGTTCGAGCCGATTGAACTCGAAAAGCGAATGCTGTTGACGATGCCCGGCGGTTGGAAGATGGCTCAGATGAGGAGCGAACAGCCATCGACAACGTACGCTGAATTCAAGAAAGAGATCCTCAACGAGATTGCTCGTTGTTTGAACATGCCGTTTAATGTCGCTGCGGGGAATTCTTCCGGCTACAACTACGCCAGTGGGCGACTCGACCACCAGTCTCGTGAGGCGCGTCCCCTTGGTCGAACTTGGGCCGAGGCCCATCACGCGGGAGACGTCGATTTTTGACCACAGATTTGGCGAAGGCCACTCACTTTTCAATAGCTACGGGTTGGCCTTTACCGCCAAAGATTCGGCGGTAATGATTTGAGCCAGTAGTTCCTTCTGAATCGGAGTCATTTTGTCTTGCTTATGCTTCTTGAGCAGGTGCTTGGTCATTCTACTGATTTCGATTCCAGCGTTTTCGAGCACCGCTTTCGCCGATTTGATGCGATCTTCGGGTCTGTTGATCGGTTGGCCCGATTGAAGCTGTTTTTCATCCGCAGGTTCTAGCGAGAGGAAGTTGGGGAAGTGCACACGCCACTCATCAATCTGCGGATCGATCACATCTTCGGCGGTTTTGCCTTTGGGGATCTCCTGCTCGTCGAGCATCTCCGCCGCTTGCCGAATTAGTTCGTCGCGGAGAATTGGAGTTGCAACAACGGGCGGTCTGAGACCACGTATCTGAATCGCGTATAGTTTTTGCGTGAGGTTCAGTGATGCGACTCTCCACTGATTCAGATCCTCAGCAGGTAGTTTAGAGTCGAAACCGCCAAACAATTCTGCACCAAAGGCTTCTGCCACGTCCACCGAGGTATCGGAATCGACTTGAGCTTGAATGTCAGGATGAAGTGCCAGCCATTGGCGATAATATTTGTTGAACTTCCGCAGCGCCCTGCGATACTCTTGAAGCAGGACAAAGTCGCCTTCCTTTGGTTCCGCGTAGTTCCCTGCAGCCGGCGCGTTCATAATGCGGGCGAGTTCCTCCGAACTTCCGACGGTGTTCTTCTTGCCGGTGATGATCTCCCACGCTGTTTGAAATTCGTCCTTATACTGCGACAGTGTCTGCGCCTCGCGCTGTTTGTAAAACGCTTCGCCCCATTGTTTCGATGCTGGAGCTTTTAAATCCTGCCAGCCATTCTCTGTCAGTCGGGCACTCACTTTGCCGAGCCGTTTCAGGGAGTTTGTCTCGCCTTCCCAAACTTCTCTCGACACGTGAAGTCCGTCAGCTTTGGGGGCGACGCGATAGACATCGTTCCACGAAGCGATATACACAAAGTAGCTCTCTCCGTCCGTCAGTAAGGAGGTGAGGCTCTCGTTCAAGTCAGCGAGCTTGCGAGTTGTCTCAGGACTTGCTCCCGGAACTAGAATACCGTCGCAGTAGACGCCGGTCTTGTCCTTGTAAGCCGATTGGTGAACGACACCAAAGGTCGCCGGATCCATATTTGGCAAGATCTCTGTCGTATGCCAGACAGATTTTTTGTCGGCTCCGTAGGGAATTTCGTTGCCGAACGACCGGAATGTCTTTGGATCCGCTCCTTCGAGCGGCGTCATCGACCAGTAAACTCGGTTTTTGTCACGATAGTACGCCTGCCCTACGTGCCTGAAGGACTTTGGATCAGCGCCCTCAATTGGCTCATGCTGATACCACACGGACTCACTGTCTTTCCAAACATAGCCTGGGTTTACAACTTCGAGTGTCTTTGGATCAAGGCCCTGTAAAATGTCTCCGTACCACCAAACATGTTGTTGATCCTTCGCGAGGTTGCCCGACACAGCTTCAAACGTTTTCGGGTCGGCCTCAGGTAGCTCCACAAGCCAAAATCGAGCGGGGTTGGTCCACTTGTAGTACACCATCTGCTTGTCTTTGCAGTATTCTCGATTGAGGACCTTGAAACTGGCAGTGTCGATGTTGGAAGCCAGCTTGATTTCACGCGATACGTTGCGAGCTACACGGTTCAGGTCATCTACACCTGCTCGGTCGATCCGCTTGCCATCGAAAAGAATGTCGTTGCCTTTCCGTGTGTAACCGTAACCGAGCACAACGGGATCGGTGTCCTCCGCGGTGTCGTCACTGCCGCTCTTGCCTACCTGTCCGTGCTGAACCATTGACTGCTCTCCGGCTGGATCGGTGGACATTAAGACGGCAAGGCTGATGAGAATGCTGGCGACGAATAGACCAATCATTGTGAATGTTCCATTTCTTGAGGTTACAAAGTGAAGTAGGCTTCGTTTGGGTTGGGGCGGGCTCAGTTCTTTGCGTAACGATGCGGGAAGTTCGGCGCGCGTGGGTTGCTGGACGTGGTTGAGACACGCCTCAAACAGCTCGTGGACTTCATCGGCCGAAGTAAAACGCTCCTTTTTGTCCTTGGCCATCAGCTTGTTGACGATTTGTGCGAGCCAAGCTGGGATCTCGGGGTTGATTTTGTGGATAGGAACCGCCGACTCGTCGATGATCCGCCGCATGACGCCATAGGACGTCTCGGCACGGAACGGTGGTCGGCCAGTACACAATGCGTACAGAACACTGCCCAGGCTAAACAAGTCGCTTGGCTGGTCGACCGATTCGCCTCGGGCCTGTTCGGGAGACATGTATTGTGGCGTGCCGGCGATTGCGCCGTCCCTTGTGACGGATGCATCATCAACAGCGCGGGCTAGACCGAAGTCGGTCAGTGTGACGCGTTCGACGCCATCTTCAAGCAAGATGTTCTCCGGCTTGACGTCGCGATGAACCAAGCCTTGCGCGTGAGCCGCCGCCAATCCCGCCGCCACCTGCGATCCGATCCGCAAGATTTCGACCGTCGACAGCGGTCCTTGACGCTGCAATCTTTTTTGTAGCGAACCACCGCGAATGTACGCCATCACTAGGTACGGAATCGCATCATCACTGCAAACGCTGTGGATAGGAATCACATTCGGGTGCAATACGGCAGCAGCCGCTTTGGCTTCGCGGGAAAATCGTCTTCGTGCAGTCCCATTGTTAGCCAAGTGCGGGGCCATAACTTTGATCGCAACCACTCGATCCAAGGCAGGATCCAAAGCCTTGAGTACGACGCCCATGCCTCCAACACCAACGACTCCAGAAACTTCGTAGCTTCCCAAACGGCCGAGTCGGTTGGGGTCGTCCGATGGAGCGAGTGAATCTAAAACGTTCTTGGAGGCCATGGATTGCTCAAGTCTGTGGTGTTCGAACGTCGCCGCCGCGCGTCCAACAGCACTCGCATGATCGAACTCCGTGACCTTCAGCAACTCCTTAGCCTTTGTCCAGTGCTCCGCTTCGGCTGCCTGCATTTCGATGTATTCGCGACATGCGGCGCACGTGTCGAGGTGTTCGACCAATTGCGAGTCGTCGAGCGCGACATGGTCAGAGTTCAAAAAAGCATCAATTCGCTGATGATCACATTCTTGGTTTTGAATGTTCACGATTTATTGTTCTCCAAACTTTGAACGTGATCGCGGAGTCTTCGCATGACCCGGCTTCGCGCCGCATACACTGACCCAACTGACTTGCCGATGATCTTCGCCGCCGCTTCGCACGATTCTCCGTCAACCACCGTCAGTTCAAACGCTCTCCATGTTTCCGCATTCACGTCTGACTGCACGGACATTGCCGCAAAACGATATTGTTCGCGCATGAATTCGACAGCCAGTTCCTGATCGACGTCCGTTGCCGTGGCAGGTTGTTCGGCCATTAATTCCTGTATGCCGGCGCCTCCCACTGGTGCATCGTGGGGGGAACGCGAAAGCTCTGAGAGAATTGAGTTCTTGGCAACCCGCCGCAGCCAGTGCCGGAAGCGTGCACCAGGCTTTCTTTCCCACCGGTCAATTGAACCAGCTACCCGCATCAAGACCGTTTGCACCAGGTCCTGAGCATCTGAATCCTGCATTCCCCTACGCCGCGCCATCCGATAAATCACAGGCTGATAGATCAGCACAAACTCTTCCCACGCCTCGCGATCATCCGGCGAGCGGAGTTGAGCAAGTAGAGTTGATCGTGTTTCTGGAAATTCCGTCATGTTTATCCTCTAAAGGTACTAAACTCACCGCTTTGAGGTTTCTGACACGAAGGCCCAAAAAATCTCTTGTTTACCGTCCATCAAGATGTTGGCAGCGAACATAACATTTTGCAGTTAAAAGATTTAGAGCTAGAAGTACTTGACGGAGACGCCCTTGCCGGCGGCTTTCCGGTCGCAGGCAACGGTCACACTAGTTCCCATTGTTGCGTCAGAGGCGTCGCTGCTGCCCTCCATGGCGTACCATGACTTTCGGTTCGCACTTTTCATGGTCGATGTTCCTGACATGGCTTCGGATTGGAAACAACTCGCGGCGAGTACGGCGGTATGGGAATGTTCATTGTCAGGCGAAGCATTTTCGGTTCCGGAAGCACCAGTTGACGATTAGCCAAGTCAATCGCTCATGCTCTTCGAACTGGCAGTTGCAGCCGGTCCTCCCGCATAGAAAGCGATCAGCGTTTTGATGAGATCAGAATAGCCGACTGGCTCGCAGAAGTTGGTCGCTGATGATGAGCAGATTCCTCAGGCATGAGGGCTGCCAACGAGCAGGCAGAGTCCGCCCTGTCAGAACTTTCATCTCACCTAGCCGTCCTGCTTCCCAAGCCGACGTAACTCGCGTCGGTGAAACCGACCTCCTGCAATTCCCTGACTGGCTAATCTACTTCGGGTGGACCAACCTCGGCATCGCATGGAATCCGAGAACTGCACGAGGTGGCGGAGACCGACGCGAGTTTCGGACTGCCGCTAGCGCGGACCAAAGGCCGACGCCGGAGCGTCGCGTTCGTTCTCGGTGACGGCAGTCCAATGTAGGTTTGAAACCTTACAGCTTACTATTGGACACGCTGTCGATCTTGGCCTGCATCGACTGCTCGCGGTCCGTACGGGTTCCGACTTTGATGCTGGTGGTGATTCGCGGCGCGCCCATCGCGTGGACGCGTTCGTGGCACAGTTTGATCGCAGCGAACACTTCGTCCCAGTCGCCCTCGATGTTCGTGCCGTATGCGTGAAGTTGGTGGTTCAAACCGGCTTCTTGCAAAACCTTCTGGCACTCCGCGACGTACTTACCCACCGACACGCCAACGCCCATCGGGACGACACATAGATCCACAATAGCTTTCATTTCAATTCATTCTCTCGCATTCAGGGTCCATTTTTGAGCCGTCAAGCATAGTGAATTAGACCGAAAGAGGCATTGGCATTGTTGAACCGTGTCGACGGAACGGCCAGCGACTCACGCCAAACCAGTCAAGCAAGCAGCGACCCGCTGGAAGTCCGTTAACATTCCGACAGAAACACACTAAACTGGGCGTTTTTTCATAAAAGATTTTACCGCACCTGCAAGGCCTTCCGTGTTTTTGCCCGAATTAATCGTGTTCGACCTCGATTTTACCCTCTGGGATTGCGGCGGAACGTGGTGCGACTGCCTGTCGCCTCCGTTTCGGATGCAAAAAGATCGAATCGTTGATCGTGGCGGAAGACATGTGCGATTCTATTCAGATGTCGTTTCGATTTTCGATCTTTGCGACGAGCGTCAAATCTCGACAGCACTTGCGTCCAGGACCGAGCAACCCGAGTGGGCGAAAGAATTGCTTCGCCTGCTCGACGTGATGCATCGTTTCGCTTTTTCGGAGATCTATCCGTCGTCCAAGCTGATACATTTCGCTTCGCTGTTCCAATCAACTGGGGTCGCCTACGATCGCATGTTGTTCTTCGATGACGAGATGCGAAACATTCGCGAAGTCGCCGAGCTGGGCGTTACGAGCGTATTTGTAGAAGACGGTCTTACTCGTGAGGTTTTTGACAATGGACTCGAGCAGTTCTCCAAAAAGCACGCTTAGGGGCGGTCTGAAAGTTGATGAGGAAACGATTGGTACCGGTGCCACTGCCAATCGCGGTGACACTGTGACGGTTCGTCTTGAGATTCGTCTCAATCGAGGTGAGATGGTCGATGCATTCGTCGAGTACTCTTTCGTTCTTGGCAAGCGTCAGGTCATCGCGGCCATCGACTATGGCGTCGAGGGAATGCGAGTCGGCGGACGTCGCTCGTTCAAAGCTGGGCCGCATCTTTGTTACGGTGACACAGGGGTTGCCG
>CAYZHQ010000162.1:0-11792 GCA_964477385.1 uncultured Pirellulaceae bacterium | reverse complement strand
ACCTGAAGTTCTCCGCCGATGTTCCGCTGTCCAATCTTTACGTCACGATGCTGAACTGCGTCGGTGCGGATAGCGATCAATTCGCCGACAGCACGGGAGAATTGGCCGTGCTCGGGCGACGCGGCGCATAAAGCCAAGCGGCTAAGCAGGCAGGCAGGAGTCATCCGGTTAAATGAGCCGCCTTGGCGATAGCCGCGGTTCCTGGATTTAACCGTGGCTATCGCCAAAACGGCTAAACAGAGTTCCGCGGAATCATTC
The DNA here is from genome assembly GCA_964477385.1 of uncultured Pirellulaceae bacterium. GTDB lineage: Bacteria > Planctomycetota > Planctomycetia > Pirellulales > Pirellulaceae > Roseimaritima. The sequence goes on along the minus strand of CAYZHQ010000162.1, from coordinate 11,534 downwards.
CTACTAACCTGCTTAATGGACTGGATCACTCCTGCTTACCGGTTCGCGGTGGCGGACGGTCAGTGATCTTCCTTGGACTCAATGGTCACATTGGGCGGCACGTCGCCGGGGTGCTTGGTTTCGAGCGCATCTCGCAGCATGTCTTGCTCGACAACTTTTTCGCCTAACCGCTCGGAAGATTGCTCGAGCTCTCGTGCCCTTGGCTCCGGTGTATCTTCCTGTGCTTCCTGCTGTTCGCTGAGAACCTCAGCCAGGCAAGACGACGAGATCAAACCGTGCTCGGCGGCATGTCGTGCCATGGCAAAACTATCGCCGGCAAGCATCAAAGTGCTACCAGCCGACACCACCTGTTTCGCCAATTCCTCGATCGCACGCACTCGCTCGGCTGAGTGGCTGACGTTCCGGATATAAACCGCCTCCACCCGACCGGGATGTTCGTGGACCACCTGTGCGTAAATCTCCGGATCGTGCTGGCCACTGTCGCCGATCAGCACAAAAGGCAGGTCTCGATAGAGATTCAACATATCGCGAATCAAATCCAGCTTGTGATCTTCCGCACGTGGCGGCAGAGGACGCTGAATCGACATGCCCCACTCTCGCAGAAACAGTATCGGTCCGACGGGAATCTGATGCAGCCGAAAAAACTCCTGCAGGATTTCGTAGATACTCCACGGGCCGCGCGAGACATAGAGCATCGGATTAAGCTGCGTCTGCGAAGGACCTCGGTGCAAGGCACGATACAGCGCGGCGACGCCGGGAAACGCAACACGACTCTTGGGCCCCAGCACAAACAGACGCCACATCATCTTCAGCTTGTTGACGACTCCCGTAAACATCACCGTGTCATCGATGTCGCTGATAATCACGCGGCGGGCTTCGGCAGGCGGAACGAAGACCTGGCCTTGCACTTTGGCTCCCAGGTTATTGGCAAATTTTATGGGCTCGACTAACTCCAAATCGACCGCATGCCATTGCTTGCTCGGATCCGGTTGCCTGAGCGGCCGTAGACGCACCTGAAAGTAACCGTCTCGGTCGGTCTGAACCCGAGTGGTCGCGTTGTCGGTCGCCGAACCTTGTCCAAACTGTGCCACCAACACGCCGTTACGTATGCCTCGTCGGAACACGCGCCGAACCACATCCAACAGGTCGCGGCGAGGAAAAGAAGCACGCCAGCGAAACCCCAGTCTGGGCTGGCGGAATACTCGGCCCATCAGGAAAAACTCATTCGTCGATCCGTACCCTCGATAGGGCTGAATCAGCACGCCTCCACTGCCCCGATCCTTTTTCACCGGGCGCGCGATCACATGCGCCACGCGGCGCACCAATCGTTTACTGGCTTGATAAGTACCTCGTACGTTGATCGACATCCTAACTGCGGTTTTTAGCTGGAAACGGTTGGCTGCAAGAAAACACGAAGGCGCAAGGAAGCCGCAAACGCCAAGCCGAAAACGCGATCTCTCCAACACGATGCCAATGAAAGGGGAACCGACGAGCCGCTAGCAGGTCGCACGAAAGCCCGATGACGCGGGGCTTCCTTAGCGTCCTTTCCTGCTTTTGGGCGGCCAATGGCGTGCGATGCGCCAAGGTGATCGCTGACATGCCAAGTAGATGCACCGGGGCTGCCTTTGGCGGCGAGCCACGAAGTTTTCCACCGGTGATTTGGAATGAAAACTGCAGGTGAATAGTCATCGATGTAGCAAGACACTGAAACCCATTGCTGAAAACGCTACGACTAAAAATCTGATCGGTGTTTTGACTTCGCAGGACCTTGGCTAACGAGTCAATGGAAAACGGGAATCGAAAAGCATCGCCCCCCCATCGAGAACAATTTGATGAATCAAAAGAGATCGGAATCAGAAGACAAGCTGGACGACTGGATCGACGAAGCGGGACGCGAATCGTTTCCAGCGAGCGATCCGCCGGCTTATACTCCTGGTGTAGCCGCGCCCATTACGACGGCAGCCCGTCCGCTGGAACCCGAACAAAATCCAGCGCAGCCAAGTGGAGTGCGGATTATCGGAGTCTACGGCAGTTCGCAAAATGACCGCCCCAGCCCTACCGAACCGCAGTGGGAAAATTTTTCCGCTTTGGCTAGCTGGGGTGTGCTTGCCGTAGCAGCCACTGCCGGTGTTCTGGCTGCTGGTTGGTTGATCCGTGCATGCGCCAATCGCCGCTAGGCGCGGTGCTTTCGTCGAACGAGTTCGCTAGCGGTGTGTTGATTTTAACCAAAATGATGGGCAAAGCTTAGCCGGTCGGGCGTTAACCCCGGTTCTCTGTTGACGAAACCGTGGCTAACGCCAAAACGGCTAATTAAATCGACAGCCCGCTAGCCCGGATTATTGATAACCCAACTCGTAAGCGAGGGAACACCGATAAATCCCTCGCTCACGGATCGGGTTACCAAAAGCAGCCTGCTAAACAAGGCATTGAAGCAAGTCCAATCCGGGAAGACAGTTGCGGCGTCCCTAGTCATTCACGTGAATAATCCGGGCTAGCGCCGCGCATTTCACGATCGCACAACTAATTCACGATCGCACAAGAAGTTGACGATCGCAGAACCACGGTCAGCCTTCCAGGCTGACCTTGTAGCTTCCAACGCGAAGCGACGGCTGCGAAACCCTACGCCAGAACTTCGTGGACCACTCGCGCTTCTTCCACTCCGGTCAAACGGGAATCGAGCCCCTGATATTTGACGGTGAATCGTTTGTGGTCGATCCCGAGTGTATGCAGGAGAGTGGCATTGAAATCGTTGATGTGGACCGGATCCTCAACGATGTTGTAGCTATAGTCGTCGGTGAGGCCGTAATCGAAACCCCGTTTAAAGCCACCGCCAGCGATCCAAGTCGTAAAGCAACGTCCGTGGTGATCGCGTCCGTGACTGTCGGCGGTCAGTTTACCTTGGCTGTAGATCGTGCGTCCAAATTCACCACCAAAGACCACTACCGTGTCGTCCAGCATGCCCCGTTGTTTGAGATCCTTGACCAGCGCAGCGGCCGGTTGGTCCACACTTTGACAGTTCTTGCGAAGCTCCTTCGGCAAGTTCCCATGCTGGTCCCAACCGCGATGGAAAAGTTGCACAAACGGAACGCCCCGTTCGGCCATGCGTCGGGCCAAGATACAATTCGCCGCGAAGGTGCCAGGTTTGCGAGCGTCGGGACCATACAGTTCGAGAGTACTCTCCGATTCGGACTGCATGTCCATCAAGTCGGGGACCGAAGTTTGCATCCGGTAAGCCATTTCATACTGTGCGATGCGTGCCTGAATCTCGGGATCGCCGACATCCTGAAAACGCGTCGCATTGAGTTCCGCAATGCCATCGAGCATCGTCCGCCGCATCTCGGCGGAGATGCCTGACGGGTTGCCCAAATAGAGCACCGGATCGCCGCCGCTACGGAACTGCACGCCCTGATGCTTCGAAGGCAGAAAACCGCTTCCCCACAACCGGGAAAACAACGCTTGCCCCGGCTTGGCACCGACCGAAATCATGGTCACGTAAGCCGGTAAGTTTTCGTTGGGGCTGCCCAAGCCATAACTCAGCCAAGAACCCATGCTCGGTCTGCCCAGTTGCTGCGTACCGGTGTTGATGTAGGTCATCGCCGGGTCGTGATTGATCGCCTCGGTGTTCATCGTGCGGATGATTGTCATCTCATCCACAATCGACGCCGTGTGCGGCAGCAGGTCGCTGTTCACCCACGTTCCCCGCTCGCCATAACGATCAAACGTAAACATTGGCGCAACGCAGGGAAACGTCGCTTGACCGCTAGACATGCCGGTTAACCGCTGACCGTTTCGAATCGATTCGGGCAATTCGGTGCCGTGGATGTCACGCAGCGCGGGCTTGTAATCGAACATGTCGATATGGCTTGGCCCGCCCGCCATGAACAGATAGATAATTCGCTTGGCCTTGGGAGCGAAGTGCGGTAGATCCGGCAAGCCCGGATTGGCAGCCGAGCGGGTTGGAGCGGCAGACGCCTGACGGTCGGCCTGCATCAGCGACGCCAGCGCGGCGGCACCCAAGCAACCGCGCCCGCGGGCGAGCAGTTGCCTGCGGGTCATTTGCAGTTCGTAATGTTCGGTCGGATTCATTGGATTGCCAAATTCATTCTCGGGTCAAAGTTTCGTCTAGGTTCAAAATCGCACTGGCAACGATCGTCCAGGCGGCATGGGTTGCGGGCGCGAGCGATTCGTCGCGAGCCGCTTCGCCGATTTTGAGCAGCTCGGTCGCCGATGCCGGATCGGCTTGGTAACGCTCCGTCGCCGAATTTAGCATCTGACGAAGAACGGCACGTTCGTCGGCTTTTGGTCGTCTTGCGGTGGCAAGCCGAAACCCGGCTTCGATCCGCTGATCGTCGCTCAAACCTTCCAACTGCAACAGACGCTGTGCGAAATGCCGAGCCGCTTCAACGAACTGCGTGTCGTTGAGCGTGACCAGAGCTTGCAGCGGAGTATTCGTGCGGGCTCGACGGATGATGCACTTTTCGCGAGTCGGCGCATCAAAGATTTGCATCGCGGGGGGCGGTGCGGAGCGTTTCCAGTAGGTGTACAGACTTCGGCGATACAGTGCCTCGCCATGATCCTGCTTGAACTTCGGATTGCCACCCAAACCGACTTCCGCCCATAAACCGGCCGGCTGATAAGGTTTGACGCCGGGGCCCCCGAAATCGTCTACCAACAAACCGCTGATCGCCAGTGCCGAATCACGGAGGAACTCGCCTTGCAGCCGAAAACGCGCCCCACGCGACAACCAGCGGTTTTGCGGGTCAACGCGATAAGCTGCGGGGCCCACGTGCGAACTTTGTCGATACGTTTCCGACATCACGATCTGTTTGAGCGTGCGTTTGATGTCCCAGCCATGTTCGCGAAAGTCAACCGCCAACCAATCCAACAGCTCCGGGTGCGAAGGGAACTCGCCCTGCGCGCCGAAGTCTTCTGGCGTGGTCACCAGACCGTTCCCGAACAGCATCTGCCAATAGCGGTTCACAGCGACGCGGGCGGTCAGCGGGTGATCCTCACGGAACAACCACTGCGCCAATCCCAAACGGTTTGGCCCCATACCGCTCGAGGGCGCATCATCGGGAATCGGAGGAAGTACCGCCAGCGTCCCCGCGGTGACTTTCTGGTCCGTTGGCGAGTCGTAAGCGCCGCGGCTGAGCACAAATGTTTCGCGAGGTTTGCCCATGTCGCCCATCACCATTACGGTCGTGAGTGGTTTCTTGAGCGTTTCGATTTTCGCGGCCAGCGAAGCGATCTGTTTTTGCAGTTCTTGGTACTCGGCGTTTTCCGTGGTCAAGTAGTATTGCCGCAAGGCTTGGCGTTGGGGTTCGGTGCGGTCCGCCGGTGCAACGGCAAGCATCGTTTGCAGGTGCGAACTGTCGGCCAGCATCTTGATTTCCGTAGCGGTCAGCTCGCGCTGGAAAACCTGGACTTCATCGATACTGCCACGCAGCGCCGATCCGCCGTGTCGACTGCCGATGAGCAGCGATTTGGGGGTTTGCATCGTTTCGGTCAAACCGTCTTGTTCGATCGTCCATTCCCATGGTTCTCCATCGACATAGATTCGGATGCCCGCCGCCTTGGAGGAACCATCGTAGGTGGCGAAAACGTGTTGCCATTTATCGGGTGCGAGTCGTTTTTTGGTTTTGACTTTGATCGCGTTGCCGGGCCAGTTATGAATCAGGTGGACGGAGATCACATCGTCGCCGACAAGCATGTCGAATCCGCGGTGGGCGTTGGGGCTGTCCATCCGCGCCAACAGAGCGCCGGTGGCCCCTTTCTGAGGTTTCACCCAGCCGCCGTAGGAAAACGAATCGGTCCGTTCGAAGTTGGCCACGTCTCCTAAATCGACATAGTTTTTGCCGTCAAAATCCAACGCCCAATCTCCGCGGGACTGGCTCCATTTGACTTCGCCTTGGATCTGCCCCTGTTGTTCGGGATCGACGGAGTTGGTGATCACTTTGCCTTCGCCGGCGGTGATCGCAAAGTTCAGCAAGCAATCCGGAGGCAGGCTCGGTTGCTGGTCCACGTTTGTTTGTTGAGCTTCCAGCCAAGCGGCAAATGCTTCTTCGCAGTTCGTTTCGATCGCTGCCAATCGCTCGGAAGATTCCTGATGAGACTGCTGGACCGATGGCAGCTCGCGAGTCTTTTCCGGATCGGGGACTGGCAATTTCGGATCCGCATTGCCGTTGCGAGTCTGCATCCCGCCGTCGCTGCTGACATTAAAGAACGCGTAGAACTGGTAGTACTCTTTTTGCGAGATCGGGTCGTACTTGTGGTCGTGGCACTGGGCGCATTCCATCGTCAGACCGAGCCAGACGGTCGAGGTCGTTTTGACGCGATCGACAGCGTATTCGACGCGGTATTCCTCGGCGATCGCGCCTCCTTCGTCGGTCGTGCCGTTGTTGCGATTGAAACCGGCGAGGATTTGTTGTTGCAAAGTCGCGTCGGGGATCAAGTCGCCGGCGAGTTGGCTGATGGAAAATTGATCGAAGGGCATGTTTTGGTTGTAAGCGTCGACGATTGCGTCTCGCCAAGCCCACATGTCGCGGGGGCCATCGGCATGGTAGACGCTCGTGTCGCCGTAGCGTGCCGCGTCCATCCACATGATCGCCATCCGTTGGCCGTAGTGCGGCGAATCGAGCAGTCGGTCGACGACGCGCTCGAACGCGCCGGTGGAATCATCCGCCAAGAAAGCATCGACTTGCTCGACCGTCGGTGGCAAGCCGGTGAGGTCCAAAGTCACTCGGCGGATCAACTTTTCGCGATCGGCGGGTGAAGAAAACTGCAAGCTTTGTTCGGCGAGCCGCTGGGCAATGAAGGCGTCGATCGGATTGGCGGCAGGCGTCTCCACGGCGGGAGCTGCTGTTTTCTCTGGCGGGATGAAGGACCAGTGCTGGGTCCACGGAGCGTCTGCTTGGATCCAGCGTTGCAGCTTCTCTTTTTCGTCCGCCGACAATTCTTTGTGAGCATCGGGGGGCGGCATGACTTCGTCGGGATCGTCCGAAACAACGCGTCGCATCAATTCGCTCGGTGTATCATCGTCGCTGCCGATGACCGCTCGCGCTTCGTCTTCCAGGTCCAACCGTAAACCGGCTTCGCGATGGGCTTCATCGGGACCGTGACAGAAAAAGCACTTGTCGGAAAGGATCGGCCGAATGTCGCGGTCAAAACGCAGCGGCTCGGCACCGGCGACAAAACCGCAGTGGATTGTCAGCAACAACGCGGCAAAGTGGGCAGGAAATCGCATGGCACTCGCGTGGGGCGGGATGGAAGGAAGGACCTCTATTGTAACCGCTTGCGGAGGCGTTCGGAGCCCAACTTCGCGGCACAGCAAAAGTTGCGACCCTGTCAGGGAAAACCCCAAAAAAGAAAACCCAGCGTTGGAAGCTCGCTAGTTGCGAAAGACCGGCTGGGCGTTGAAGATATCGGTGCGTTGGTTTCCTACCAAGGTTTTCCCGCCTCCCCCCTTTGTGATCCATCCCGATGGCTATTCGATTTTGCCTCGTCTCTTTGGCATTCATTACGGTTTCGCTGACAAGTTTCGCCCGCGCGGAGCCTCCTGAGTCAACGACTCCAGCATTCCCAGCGACCGATTGGCCTTGGTGGCGAGGTCCGACCGGTGACGGGCACGCGGCCGCCGAACAGACGCCGCCGCTGGCTTGGGGGCCTGACGAAGGTGTGCTTTGGAAGCAGCCGATTGCCGGACGCGGCCATGCCGCACCGACCGTGGTGGGGGATGCGGTCTATTTACCAACCGCCGACCGGGATCGCGATGTTCAGATAGTGCTGTGCCTCGACCGAGTTTCCGGTAAGCCGCGATGGGAAACGATTGTGCATCGTGGGGGCTTGATGAAGAAAAACGAGAAAGCGTCTCAGGCGTCGTCCACGATTGCTTGCGACGGTGATCGTCTGCTGGTCAATTTTTTGAATGACGGAGCCGTTTTCACGACCGCAATCAGTTTGGGCGGGGATGTGCTGTGGCAAAAAAAGATTTCGGATTATGTGCTGCATCAAGGTTACGGTTCGTCGCCGACGATTCATAAGCACTTGGTGATCGTCGCGGCGGACAACAAGGGTGGCGGGGCAGTTGTCGCGCTCGATCGCCGCAGTGGCGACGAGGTATGGCGGCAAGCCCGCCCAAAGAAACCAAACTATTCCTCACCCGTCGTGCTGAACGTTTCCGGTCGCGAGCAAGTGATCATGATCGGGTGCGATTTGGTTAGTGGGTTCGATCCGTTAACGGGGGACAAATTGTGGGAGTTCCCCGGCGCGACGACCGAATGTGTTATCTCCACCGTGACCAACGGAGATTTGATCTACACCAGCGGAGGCTATCCACGCAATCACTTGGCGGCGGTTCGTGGCGATGGCAGCGGCGAAGTGGTTTGGGAAACGGGCGACCGGATCTACGTACCATCTCTGTTGATTCGTGAGGGCTATCTGTACGGAGTCTTCGACGCGGGGGTCGCAGCATGCTGGCAAGCCGACACCGGCGAACAACAGTGGAAGGCTCGGCTAGGCGGCAACTTTACGGCTTCACCGGTGATGGTAGGAGACCGCATTTATGCAACGAGCGAAGATGGCGAAACGATCATCTTTCAAGCAACGCCTGACCGCTTCGAGAAACTGGCAGAGAACAAGCTTGCCGATGATGCCTTTGCGACACCGGTTATCGTGGGCGACCACATTTATGCTCGAATGGGTGTCCGTGAAGGAGACCGACGACAAGAGTATCTGTATTGCATCGGCAAGTGATTGCCGATCGGTGGCATGGCTGCCTTAGCGCTCCACAGGTTCCAACGACTCGGCCGGTTCCACCGATTCCGGTTCGGTGCTTTGATCGCTGGTCTCGGTCGCGTTGTCGATCGCCTGTTTTGACTTCTCTACAATTGTCGCCGTATCCTCCTTAACCTTGTCGGTTTCGAGCTGAATCGATGGATTGCCATCTTGTGAACTCAGCCGGAGCCAGCCGACCAGGACGAGAATGAAAAGCAAAACGACGACAACGACAATAGCTCGCATGAGACGGTTTCCTAACGCAGTAGCAAGTGGAAGCAGCAATTTTGACAGCTCCTTCTCACCTCGCTGCAACTGCCGTACCGAATAATCTGCAATCAACGGGCAGTTCTGGGCTGCTGGCAATTCGGGGTCGTGGCGATTTGGAATTGCACAGGATTTGTTCGCTTCCATGGCGAAGCCATGGCAGGTTCGTAGCCACGGACGTGAGTCCGTGGTGCCAAGCTTTGCGTTTGGGAACAAAAGTGACAGTACGAAAGCAAGTGTCAACCCTGAGTTTTTGACAGCTCAGGGCTGTCCCCCACCGGGGCTGCAAGAGAATGTCACAGCGACGGTTTTCGTTAGTCGCACCCGTTGCTTGCTATCAAACAAGTCAAAGGAAGACACTCGGAAGAGACACCGATTCCTTCGCGTTTAACCCTCAAAAAGCCGTGTCGACAAAGGCATGCCGGGCGTTGCAGGGGTACAATCGGGAAACTTTGGCCCAGTGATCGCTGAGCGAAGCCGTCCTTTCACGCGAGGCACGATTCATGAGACGTCGCATCCAAGCGTTGCAACATCAACGGGCCATTATCGATTGGCTACGTGTTTTTTGGCTCATCGTCGCGATCACAATCAGTGCGGCTTTTCTCGGCAAATCACTTGCCGCCCAGGATTCAGCCCTGACCGGAGCGTTCGTTGCAGTTCTCGAGCAAGCCCCCTTGGTGAATGTCAAGGAAGAGGTCGGCGATACTGACACGCGAACGTCCAGCTTGCAAAATGCCGATGCAAGGATGATCGCCATCAACGTCCGCGGCCGTATCCTCGACGACAATGGTATTCCGATCGCTGACGCTGTCGTCGTGATCTCGCAAGCGTCGGGTGTGCGAGCGCGAACGCGCAGCAATGCCGCGGGAGAGTATCAGTTTGATCGGGTGCTTTGCGCGCTTGCAGACTCTTCCCCAACGGACAGGACGAAGCTTGCGAAAATTGTCGCGGCGGATGATCGTGGACGATTGAACTGGAAAGCGATCCAATACTATGAACCCTCTCACATCAAGTTCTTGGGGCCATTCAAATTTTTGAATAACGATCCGCTTTCGGACTCGTTTACCGACTCAATTTCAAGGCAACAAAATGTCTCGCTCGGACAATCGCATGCATTGACCGGCATCGTCATGGATCCCGACAACCAACCCGTTGCCGATGTCGTGTTGGAGCTGCCAGGACTGATGAAAGCCACTTCCAAAGGCTCATCTAACATCCATAACTTTGATATCTGGAGGTTGTCCGGGTCCCAAAAGCTACAGGCAAAAACCGATGCCAAGGGTGAGTTCCGCTTCCCCGACATGCCTGGGGGGATGATTGCGTTTCTGTTGATGAAGCATCCTGACTTTTATCAGAGCGTGGCACACGTCGGCACCAGTCCCGATGTCACTGCTTTGCCAACGGGACGCCACATAGATGCCTCGGAGCCAATCGCGCACAGTCCCGCTCGACTTCACATGACCGAAGGCGTGCGTTTACAGTGCAGAATCGTCAATCAAGACAACGTGCCGCTGCCGGGGGCTGACATTCAGAACCATGTCACCCATCGAAGTGAAGCGACGAGTGATGCAGAAGGCAACTTTACTTTCTCGGTCCCATCCGAGCGGCTCAGCAAGCAAGGCGATGGTGACACGGTTTTGCTGTTTGACGTGGTGTGGCCAGACGATGCACCGTATGCGAACGAGACTCCGAGTCTTTCGCGGAAGCAGATTCTCGACGGCGAAGTGCTGACGATCGTTGCCGAAAATGCCATTGAAATACGCGGCCAAGTCATTGCCTCCGACGACCAATCCCCCGTAGCGGACTTGCCTCTGAGAATCCAGTCATGGCAATCCCAACCTCGCTCCTTCGTTGAAACGCAAACCGATATCGATGGCCAATTCACAGCGAAAGCAAGCATCGGGCAATGGCTCGTAACGTGTGGACCGAAGGCCGGTTTTGATTTGTCGCCCTCCCCTGCGGGTTCAGGTCGGCAGAGGAGTCTTGATCCTAAGTCGCAGCGGATTGTGGACGTGGTCGAACCAAATCAACCCATCGAATTGGGGATTATCATCGACCGAATGCCCTCCGTCGACGTCCACGTCGTTGATTCAGATGGCCAGCCGGTTGAGGAAGCCAAGGTCAGTTTTTGGCGAGGCTCTCAAGGCGGTTGGCGACAGCCCGCTCGGCGAACCAGTGCTCCTTCCATCGTGCCCGATGGGATCACCGACGACAGGGGAGTTTGCAAGTTCCATGTTCCGACGCTGCAGGACGAAAACTGGGTGGTGAGAGTGTGCAGTCCCGCCGATACGCCACGCCTGTTCGCGCTGAAAGTGATTGAATCCAGGCGGAACCAACCGATGAAGATCAAACTGACAGAGGGTGTTCCTGTTCAAGGCCGTGTGTTGCTGGACGGTGCGCCGTTGGCAAATATTCAAGTGAGGCTGAGCGCGGGACCCTACCAAACTGGAACCGCCAACTCGAGCGATTGGATATCCACTGTGTCGTCCAATGCC
>CAYZHQ010000161.1:0-11930 GCA_964477385.1 uncultured Pirellulaceae bacterium | reverse complement strand
AAAGAACATGGTCTCGATTGACGTGCCCGTGTCGCAGAAGCCAACAACAAACGGTTGTTCCGGTTCGCCCCATGCCGCCGAAGCAATGCACGTAGACGGGGCGACTGGCTGAGAGAGAAAGATCGATCGCATCAAGGATGCATCGCATACGATCGACTGAGGTGGTTCCCCCGTCCGGGATCGGAAAACGTAAATGAGCGATCTGTTGGACCCGCTCTCTGGCGATCCTTCGCAGTTCATTGTCGTAGCGAACGAACGGGACGCCGGAATTGTTTGTTTCGTTTTCTTCCTGCAAATTGATGAAGGTTCGCATGCCGCCGTTGAACAGCAAATGGATTCGTTCGCGATGGTCCGCCGGATCCGGGCGACCAGGGTAGGCACCCGCCAAAAACGTGTCGTCGAGCACCCAGTATGTTCGGTTGCACGGGGTAGGCTTGAATGGAATGACAAACGCGGTTGGGATGCTCAATCGAAGACTTTGATGGAAAGGGGTAGAATGACGCCGTAACAGGCAACATGACAAGGATAAACGCATGGCATGGTTCACCAAGCTTACCGGAATTGATGAAGAATCACCCGCACAGGTTCGGCAGGAATTGTCCGTCGACGGTCAGCACTTGGTCTGCCCCGACGGAAAACGGATCGCGTTTGGCCGATTCGAAACACCGACGCTATCCGAACTGCGAAAAGCCGTGACGGACCTGAATTCCTACCCAAAATGCTCGACGATTCGCGAAGTCGTCGGCGACGTCCGCAAGTTGCACACAGACCCGGCCAGTGCGAACGCGATGTTCCAAGTCGCGTCGCAATTCAATTTGTTGGAAATGACCGGCCCATCGGTGACGCCCGAGTGGGGTGTTGGTATCTACGAGAACGATCCGACGCAAGGCCCAGCGTGCGCGATCGCTTGCGGAGCCGGCACAATCTATCGCAACTACTTTGCCGACGTCGATGGCCAGATCGGACAAACTTCTGACAGGCAAATCGACTGTTCCGCCACCCTCGGAACCGAGCTTGGCAACTCCGGACAGCGGCTTTGGAAGATGCGGAACGGCTACCTATTCCCGACCGATCATGGCCTCCCCAAGATCGCCGAAAGAATCCAGGCGTCCAGCGAAGGCGAACGTGACGCCCTGCTTGGCCAGTTGCGAATTGGATTGCAGCTCAACGCCGAAGTTACTCTCGAAGGGGCCGGACATTGCGTCTCCCAAGCCTACTGTTCGGCACTACCCGTCGCGTACGGCCGGCAACCGGCCGATCAATGGGGCGACTTTGCCAAACTGATCCTTGACGCGGCCTACGAGGCAACGCTGGCGGCTGCTGCGTTAAACGCGGCCCGAACGAGCAACCCCGTCGTCTATCTCACCCTGCTCGGCGGAGGCGTCTTCGGAAACCAAGACCACTGGATCATCGAAGCGATCGAGCGAGCGTTTGAGATTCACCGCGGCCACGGTCTCGACGTGAGAATGGTCTCCTACGGTCGCTCCAAACCCGCAGTTGAAGAACTCGTGCGGCGACTGAGCGGCACCCGATGACCTTCGTTACCGCATGAGTGCAAGCAGCACCGGCAGCAGCACCACGGCTAGCGCCACCAGTACCAGAATCAGAAACGAGCTGCGGTGGCTACGGATCCAGCCTCCCGGGTCACGCATGAAGTCGTGCGGCAGCGTGGCTCGCTGTGCTTCGTTCTCGCTGGATGCCTTTTTCGCCATTGGGTTTGCCTTTCGTTTGGTGGTTTCTTCCCAATGCTGCGGCAGTTTATGTACCGCGCGGTCTTTATTCCTCCGTATGACGAACCTGAAGGAAGTCGGCCCACGCGATAGAGAGATCCGGCTCGTGAAGTCTGGCAAGCGCGGCACAGCGATTGCAACCAGACATTTTCCGACCAAGCTTCTGAAAGTTCCGACCAAGCTTCTGAAAGCGAAGACGTTTTTTTGAGTATGGCAAAGAATTTAAGAGAGGCGACTCCGATGCAGACAAACCGAGGTCAGTTGATCGAGTTCTTTGACGGGCCCGTTGATGGCTGCGTCGACAGATTCTCGATGCCATTGAAAACCGCGATAGTCGTTAGAGCAGATCCGCACACGCAATGCACTCGTTTCTTCTCCAGCCTGAACCGGTTCATGTTCCGCAGGAGGAAGCTACCGCAGGTTGTGGTGGCGGTTTATGAGCTCAACCCTCGGGGAAACAAGCTGGGATGCGACTATCTTCGCTCCAGTAGTACTCCGGAAACCGTGTTTTGAGACCTCCGCATTGTCGCTCAAAATTGCGACGAGATGGTGAAGCCGACCTCACGGACACGTTAGCGACCGGTGCTACGCTGAGCTGAGCAGTGGTAACCATTCGAAAGTGTCTTTGTCATATCTTCTCTTTCCCATGTCCCACGCGACGAGAGTCTTAACGGAGAGATATTCTTATTGAAGTAGTACGTTTGGCAGGGTTGACGCGGAGGGCAGTTGCCGAGCGTTCGTCACGCAATCGTCGCCGCTTTCGCGTCCGGGCTTCTTCGGGTCGGCTTTGCGTTTTTTGCGGAAAAGAGCCGCTTTACGTTTGGCTTCGCGTTCCACTTATTCAAGGCGAGCGGTCAACCTCTGATTCTTTTTTTGATGAGCATGTCGATGTTTGCTTGCTGTTGTTCAAGCAGCGACTTGCTGTCGGGACAATCGACAGTGATCTTAGACACATCCATGATCCCAGAATCGTGGTCGAATCAACCGAAATTCAGCAAGGCCCGTTTTGGAAGGGTAAACAAGTGCCCGTGGATTTCACCATATCCGTCCTCGGTGATTGATCGGTAACATCTGATCATCGCATTTTGCTACGTTCATACTATAAGCGTTGTGCAACCAAGATGAATTAAGGAAACGAAGTGGAAACGCGTAACATCGTCGTAATCGGAGCGTCTGCGGGCGGAGTTCAGACGCTAAAATCTTTAGTTCGCGGTCTTCCAGCATCGTTTCCCGGCACAGTGCTCGTCGTGCTCCATGTCCCGTCTCACACACCCAGTCAACTTCAGGAGGTGTTATCCCGTGTCAGTTCGCTTCCAGCCACCGCTGCAGTCGATGGCGAGAGAGTCAAGCAGGGAAGGATCTACGTCGCTTCGAGTGACCGACATTTGCTGATCGAAAAGGATCGTCTGCGGGTCACACGTGGACCAAAGGAGAATCGTTCGCGTCCAGCAATCGACGCCCTGTTCCGTTCGGCCGCTTATACCTGCGGGCCGCGTGTCATCGGAATCGTGCTAAGTGGGATGCTCGATGATGGGACCGCTGGACTTTGGGCAATCAAGGACCGTGGTGGACTTGCCGTGGTTCAATCGCCCGAGGAAGCAGAATATCCTTCCATGCCCCAGAGTGCGTTGCAGTACGTCGAAGTCGATGCGACGTTGCCTGTAGCTGAAATGCCAAAGTTCCTTGAGGACGCGATTTCAGAACACTTCGTGACGGATTCACAGGGCACGGCGCTGGAACGAATGGAGATTGAGCATCGAGTGTCGCTCGAGGGGAGCGGGTTGCATGCAGGCGTCATGAAGCTCGGCCCTGTTTCACCCAATACCTGTCCTGAGTGCCATGGTGTCCTGGTCCGGATCTGCGAAGGATCAATCACCCGCTATCGTTGTCATACCGGTCACGCCTTTTCACTGCAGAGCCTCCTTGCCGACGTCAATGATGAGATCGACAGGACCTTGTGGAACGCGGCCCGCTCGATCGAGGAGCGTATCCTGCTGCTACGTGAGATGGCCGATGCTGTCGACTCACATAAGGATCGAACGAACGCTCGGCGATGCACCGAACAAGCCGATGCCGCAGAACGCTACGTCGAGCAAATCCGAAAACTGGTCCTCAGCCATGAACTTTTCGCCAGAATCCCCAGTATCGGCTCACCCCATGTTCGAGTTGATTCGCCGGGTGGGGAAGGCGGCCGGTCCGAAGCAAGCTTTGACTAGCTGAACAGTGATGATTTTTTGCGCAGGATTCTGATTCACGCAACCATGTCCAAACGGCCATCGCGTCACCGCTAATCCGGTTCCGTCAGCGACTTAACGAAGAAGGGTTAGAAAATGTTCTGGTCTTGCATGGAGATGGAACGCAGGGGGGCCCTCGCATGGACCGTGCGACGCAATTGTCGTTGCCGTCGGCGGTCCCGATGTCCCCCAGGCTCTGAGGCAATCACCGAAGTCCAAACTCAGCAGTGGACTGCCACGCATCCGTTCTCGGTCATTGATCAGTAATCGTAGGACCTCGCAGTTTCTCGCATTCTTCTTCAGTCGATGCCTGCTAGGTGGTGACACGATTCCGGACGTTTTTGAGAACCAAAAACGCCGCTAAAGAGATCTCCGACGACCTTCGTTCACAACTCAACTATACCCCCGTTATGTTTGCCGCCGACCCTGCCTTCGTGCCGCGCATTGTCGGATTACCCTGGCCAAACCTCCGCTAGAATCTCATCGGGAATCATCTGTCGTACATGTTGGAACTGCCCTTCGGTCAGATGGTTTTTCAAGGATTGTAGAACGATAGCGGTAGCCTCTTTCACGTCGATTTCTGTCTTACCACCAAGACTGCTTTTGACGTGGGCCAGGAAGTCTTCGAGCGTGCGTTCCTTGTTGGGCGCAAGAGATGGCTTCCAGCCTTCATAGTAAAATCCTCGGACCACCATCGGAAGCTGCGAAGCGAGGTCGGCCGCTTCGTCGACCACCAATCGATCACGCACCGCGTGGATCACGGCGCGGAAGGCCGAGTACGCTTGATCGCGACTTTCATACTCGCCTTTGCTTATTAGCTCGTCTAACCAATCGTTGGTCTTCTCGATGCTATGTTCGATCGCGGAAACGGTTTGAGTTGTCACGTTTGCCTTCCTTTCGAGTTTGCATTCGTTGCGGCGGATTCAAACCTTATGTTACGGTCGCTCAGAATTTCCGAGCAAAGCAAAAGGCAAAGCAAAAGGCATTCCTATCGCCTGAGCTCGTCGTCGGGCGGCTTATTCCCGACGGCAGAAGCAGAGAGCTATTGAGTGCTGTGCGACCGAAAGGCTGGTCGCTGTTCGAACACACCAAGCCACCACGCCCCAGAAGCGATTGATCATTGGCTCGGAACGCGGTTGTTTACAGGTGGAGATTTGGCGGCGATCGTGATCACTAGGCAAGCTCGGCAGATGGGGTGATGCCGCCAAGGCTTGGTTTGGCATGGGCATTGCCGGTTAGAAGAACGACCAGGGAATGCAACGATATTTCGTTGTTGAAAAGACACTCGATGCCAAGAGGACACTTATGAGTACTGACCAGCACATCTACGGCGAAATCGATAACAAAACGAATTTGCAAGACGTGTTTCTGCAGATTCGGAAAGACATCGAGAAAGCCGGCTCACGCGGGGCGATCACGGAGTTGTATCGCCGGGCCGGTTACCTGATAACGTTGTCTTACGCTGATTCATGGCAGAAGAAGTTCGGTGATGACATCGGCGAAATCCGCAGCATCGCCGAAGACGAATTCCGAACCACTGCTCGTCGCGCCAACGCACGGGCTGAGGAGATTGGAACGGAAGCCGATTACGATGAAGCATGGGGGCGGATGAAGAAATGAGTAATAAACCATCCCAAAGTTCCGACGGCTATCGCTCTACCGAGTCGAAATACAAAGGAACGGCCAATGAGATGTACGTGACGTACGATCTCGAGCAACAAACCAGCGGTGACACCACGGCGAAATATCCCAAGGTCAAACGCGTCTACATCGCTGGCAACGTCACCAACTGGCAGGCCGGTCACTTTGAAAAGCAAACCGGTAAGAAGGTGTTCGGCGTGAAAGTGGATTATCAGCAAGGCCGCGAAGGCTATCACCGTGAGGGTTACACCGCCACACGCAGTGATACCGGTACCGAGTACGAAGTTCCACCGACCGACGTAGATTCGAGCAAGTCAAGCTTCAGTAAAATTGTCGAGCTACCCGAAGATGCCGAGAACATCGAATTCCATCAATCGGATTTGCCTGAGCGATACCAGAGTGCGTTGCAAGACATTCGATAATTGATCGTCAGGGCTTAGCAACTAGGAACGGATGCAGTGGCTGTCGACTGACACAAGCGGAACACACCATGGCCAAACCAACCCAGCGAGAGCGAGCCGATACAGTGCTCCGCAAATACGGTCGTACCTACGCGGATGAGATCAAAATTCGGCTGAAGGACACGCCCGCGCCCCTTTTCCAATTGCTTTGTGCATCGCTCCTGTTGAGCGCAAGAATCTCCGCCGAGAACGCGATGGAAGCAGCGCAAGCCCTGCTGGATGCAAAACTGACCACACCGCAGAAGATGGCCGAGGCGACTTGGCAGAACCGCGTCGATGTGGTTACCAGTCATGGCTATAAGCGATACGACGAAAGCGCCTCGTCCATGCTCGGAGAGATGGCGGAGCTATTGCTCGAGAAGTATGGTGGGGATCTTCGCGAGTTGCGAGAGGAGGCGGACCGCGATGCGGATAAGGAATACAAACTCCTGCAACAGTTCAAGGGAATTGGCCAGATCGGCGCCGACATATTCCTCCGCGAAGTCCAAGGCATTTGGTCCGAGGTCTATCCTCACGCCGACGCTCGCGTGACTCAGTCAGCGAAAAAAATCGGTCTTCCCGACGATGTCGCAGCGCTATCACGATTGGTCGACCAAAACGATTTCCCCCGGTTCATTGCCGGACTGGTACGCATCGAACTGGCCAACGCACATGACGAGGTACAACGACAGGCAGCTCGCTGACATGCATGTGCGTACTCAGCGGACGACGGTCGTTTTGTCAACGCCAGTGTTACCGTCTTCCCGTCTTCCCGATTGTGGGCACAGACGGTGATCTTGTACGACTCCGCCTCCGGAAGCTTGACCCGGCCAGCAAACTGGCTTGTTGAACCGGCGATTTGGAGCTGGACTTCAGGAACAATTTGGCCGTTGGGACTCATGATGGCTGCCACCCCAAAGCGATCAGCAGCCCACAGACCGCCCGGCTCGATGGGACAATCGCACACCATGGTCACATTCGCTTTCACGTCAATTTGATCGCTGGAGCCAATGAGCCCGCATGATTCACCAAGAACTTGTTGAATAAAGAAGCCATCGCGTGAACCACTGCGTTTAACGGTTAACCACAACCGACGCAAACGCAACAAGGATTCACGCGATGGGTGAACACCAAGGTAACCTTTTCGAGCCCCAATTCAATCGCTCCCTCAAGGTTCAAGCGACCGATCATCGAATCACCTCCCATGCCGGAGTCATTCTGCTTCGCGATGTCGAACATCGACTCGGCCTGTTCGATGCGATCGCCCGGAACGCTCGTGACCCCAGGCACCCCAATCGGATCCGTTACCGCATTGATGAACTGATTCGTGAACGTGTCTTTGCCATGGCTGTGGGTTGTTTGGCTCAAGGCGATGTCGACCGGCTCGCCCACGATCCGGCCTTCCGCGCCGCGGTCTGGAACCGCACCGGAGATGCGGTCGCCGACGAGCGATTGGCAAGCCAACCCACTCACTCACGCTTGATCAGCATCCTGGCCAAACAGTCGTGCAATCTCGAAGCGGTCCGAAACCGATTGGCCCATGGCATCGAGCAACACGTGATCGCTTCGGGAGGCCGCCGCGTCAAACAGGCCACCGTCGACATCGACAGTTTCCCCATCGAAGTGCATGGCAAACAACATGGAGCAAACTACAGCGGCCACTACAAAAAGACGGTTTATCATTCGAGTTTTTTGACAGGACGGGGTTGAGAACACTTGCTCCTAAAGTTTGGATATGACCTATCGCGAGGACGAGTCTCGCATTCGTGACGCCCATGTGCCGGAAAACTTTGCTTAGCTCAATCGCTTTACCCTCTTGCTATTGAAGCAACATCCACGTCAGGAGAGCCTCGCTGTGAAAAGAAATCATTGTGCCTGGAGCGAGAGATTCTTAATGGAAGTCCTGACTGGTAAAGCGATTTAGTATGCGCTGGCGCTGTGATCCAAACGGACTAGCTCTCGTTGCGAGCGGATGTAGAGACCTTCATTGTCGATGGCGGCGGGGCCAAACGTCCAGGAGTTCCCGCTGGGAGAAATGGAGGTCCAGTGGAACGATTCGGGACTGAGAGGCTTCGTGGTGTCGATGATGTACAGCACGCCGGCTCCGTTCATCCAGTACAGTTTATCTTCGTGCAGGGTGGGCCAGGCGGGATTGGTATGACCAAAGCTGCCTCGCTGGATTCCTCGAACCGAGCCGACTCGCATATTTACGGCTTTACCTGAAGCGTTTTGAATTCCTTCGGTAAATTTGAAGTCGTCCGACAACCAGGCCGTTCCGTCGGCTCGAACCTGAAGCGGAGCCTGGATCATGGTTGATTTTCCGGTGTCGACTTCAAGGCAGCCGATCGCGGAAGTATCGTAACGCCAGAAGTAAATGCGTTTGCCAACCACATGCACCGTCGAAGGCGTCGGCTGCCCCTTGCCTCCCAGAATGCGTTCGCCAGTGAAGAGGGACTCGAATTCGGCTGCTTCGTAGTTCGTCCCGTTCCATGCATAGTACTGATCCGGTTTCTCGATGCAAAAGTTGCGGTGAACGGTACCGTCTTCTGGGTTGACCAGTTGGAAAACGGTTGCCTTGCCACCGATCGGCGAAGTGACTAGGTAATGATCATCGCAGAGCTGATTTTTCTGATGCGGATTGGTCGGCGGTAGTTTGAATTTGCGAACAATGCTTCCATCATCAGGATTGAGCAAATAGCCGTAAGTTCCCTGACGAAACTTCCAGTGCGACAAGTCGGCCATGGAAGCAACAATGATCTTCTGGTTGTTCCATTGGTCGAAGCTGTACTGAGTCGCATGATGCAGCAGAACGGGCGAAACCCAACGTTCGTCGCCCGATGCCAGTCCCAGACAGTGAAGCTGATAGAAGGGAAGTTCTGGGTGCTGCTTGCTGGCCTGGACTGCGATTTTCGTCGACGGCAGGGCAACGATTAACGAATCCTTGTGCAGGAACATGCGACAATTCTTGATATCCGGATCGGGTGCCTGCCACGAGCGTTTCCAAACCAACTTGCCATCATGCGTGTAACACCCCAGCATCCCGTTCAAATTGTGAAAGACAACGTATTCGTCGTTGGCAACCGGCGTCAGGCTTGTCGAGTCATGCCATGATTCCAGAACTCGTCCGGCATAACTTCCTGGCAGGTCGACTTGCCAATGCAGCTTGCCGGAATGTTTGTCAAAGCATTGCCCAACGACGTCACTGCTAAAATAGAAGCCGCCCTTGCGCGGCCCCTCCAGACCTTTGTGGACCGTCAAAAACAGGCGATCGCCGGACAGGCAAACCCCGGATTGCCCGACTTCACTGAGCGGCTGGCGGAAGACGGGATTTGCTACAGTCGGTTCGCGATCGCCAGTTGTTTTCTGGGCAAACACGGAAGGCAGCAGACAAAGGCAAACCGTGGCACCGAATACGAATCGTTTCATAGCGAGGAGTTTTCGTTGGGGGCGATTTAACGCTCTTAGCTAAAGTGTCGGTAGCTGCTGGCGTCGACGGACGTTCCGCTGTCAAACAAGGATGTCGGCGAGTGCTTTTGTACTGTCTGAAAATGATGTTGCAGGGACGTCAATCTGTTGCAACATCGTCAGCAGCAGGTCACTCATGCGAGCATCGGTTGCTGACAGGTCGTGAAACTGTCCTTGCTTGATTCCCAGGTTGCGTCCGCCCGCGAGCATCAATGGGTAGTCCCGATTGACGTGTGTTTTGCTGTTGCTGCAGCCAAACAGAATCAGCGTGTTGTCCAGCATCGAACCGCCCGGTTCGGGCGTGTCTTTCATGCGTTGCAGCAGCGATGCGATTAGATCGGCGTGGAATTTATCGTAGGCCCCCAATTTCTCCATCGCTTTCAGTCCTGAACCAGCCGCATTGTGAGCCAGCAGATGATGGTTCGCGCCCAATCCGAGTGCGTTCTTTGGCATGTCATCCCAGATGCCGCTGCCCATCGTTTGCAGCAGGTAACTGACGTAACGCGTGGAGTCCGTTTTGAAGGCGAGGTAGATCAAATTGTACATCGTTTCGATAAAGAGATCCGGTTCATTGACCGTCGCTTTCAATGCAAGGTCCGATGCATCGATATCTGGTTTCGGTGTATCCGACCACTTCTCCATGCGTTGGATGTTCTTTTCAACGGCGCGAACGGAGTCGAGGTACGAATCGATTTGCTGATTGTCGTGGGCACTGGTTCGTCGCTTGAGATCTTTGGCGGACTGGAGAACGCGGTCGACAAGGTTATTGTTTTTTTGAAACAGCTGCTTCTCGGCAAGCATGAACTCTGGAGTTGAATTAAACAGTTGGTTGTAGAGCGTTTGCAGGCTGTTGTTCGACGGGATTGCTCGACCAGACCGGTTGTACGACAGCGTGTGCGATCCGCCGCGAATGCCCAGACCGCCTTCGTTGCCAAGCGTCAAGCTGGCAAAGCGTGTCTTCTTTCCGTGAGTCAACGCTGCGACCTGATCCACCGACGGGTGAATGATCGAACTCTGCGGGTTGCTGCCCGTCAGAAACGAATCTGCGGAAGAGTGACCGTTACTGGCGACGACCTGAGGGTGATCGAGGCCATAAAAAATAGAAATCTCATCGGCCAGAGGCTGGTACGCGGCCGTCGAAATTCCAAACTTCATCTTCCCGTCAATGACGCGCGGGTACCAGCTCCAGTCGCGGGCCGGATGGTCGTCCTTGCGAGTGATCGCCAGACCGTGGCCGACGTACAAAGCCAGAAGACGCTTCGGCGTTGATGGCTCAGCCAATGGCGAACCGGCAAGAGACTCCAGTTGCGGCAATAGCATGGCGACACCGGTACCGTACAGGAAGTGGCGTCGGCTGAGTGAAGGGTGAAGGTGCTTTCGCGTGGTCACGGTTATTGCTTTTTCAAACTGGGTTGAGCGGTCTGCTTTACGGAAAGCTTCTGCAATACAATCGATTTCACAAGTTGGTCCATGCGATGATCGGACTGACGGAAATCCGCTGTCACACTTTCAATCTGTTCGTCATCGCGGTAACTCAGTGGTCGTCCCAATGCGAACGATAGCATGGCTTGGCTAAAACTACGAGCGAAACGGTCGGCGTGATTCTCTCGGATGAGCTTCTTTAGGTCGCTCATTCCGAGAATTGCGACGTCAGAAATTTCCGTACTGGATTCGACCGGCAACTGCAGCCGCTTAGGCGGATTATCGAGGATCTTCAGGATTCGTGTTCGTGGTTTGCCTGCCGCGTCGAACCCTTCCATCGCCACTCCCCAGGGGTCGATGTCTTTGTGGCAGTCGTAGCAGACGCCCGTTCGGTGGGCGGCCAATCGGTCTTTCGTTGACAGCTTGTTCGCGTCGGGCACGTCCAGATCGTCCAAAGCCGGAACGGCGGGCGGTGGATCTCGCGGCGGATCGCCCAGCAAATGGCCCTTCAACCACACCCCGCGAAGCACCGCGTGTGCATCTTCTCCGGTGGAATGAGCCGTAAGAAAGGAGGCCTGAGTTAGGACGCCACCACGTTCTGCGGGAGCCGCTACCTTGGAGAAGCGATGTCCGCTGCTGGGTTTGGGAATTCCGTAGTACTTGGCCATCATGTCGTTCACGACAACGAAATCGGAAGAAACCAGGTTCAGGCAACTGAGTTTTTCCCGCAGCAGCAGATCGAGAAATTCGACGGATTCCAGTTTCATGTAGTGCTTGAAGTGAGGATTCCACCAGCCGTAATAGTTCGGATTCACGGCGGTCTGGTCCAGCTTGCTAAAGTTCAGCCACTGCGAAGTGAAATCCGATACCATCCGGCGACTGCGAAGGTCGCTCAGCATGCGATCGACTTCGGCCAGCAGTTGTGTTTCGCTGAGCGGCTCGTTTTGGTCAGCCAGAGTCAGCAGTCGAATGTCAGGAGCAGAACGCCACAGGAACGC
>CAYZHQ010000160.1:0-12104 GCA_964477385.1 uncultured Pirellulaceae bacterium | reverse complement strand
GCTCCGCAGGGGGCCTGCAACCACGCAACCAGGTGTGAGCTAGCCGTCAGAATCGATGCAAGCCCACACCAAGATCACAACGCCGCAATAAGAAGGTTCGTGTCCCCGTCTCGCCCGTGTCCCCGTCTCGCCCGTGAGTCTCTCCGTTTCAAAGCATCGTGCGATCAACCATTGACGCTTTTTTGGAGTGGCGTCGACTCGGAATCAACGTTTCAGGGGTTGGCGAATGGAAGTCGCCAACTCTTCATCTCCCCGCGATCCAAAGGAGTTCTGCGTCACGTTTTGATCGTATTTTCACTCTTCCAGCAGTGGTACCAGCTTCTCGCCTTCCTTGGAGCATGGGGACATTGGAGCAGGGGGGACACAGCTAAATATCAGGTCCGAGCATCGCGAAGAATGCATCGACATCTTCCACCCGAGGCAGTCTTCGCTCGCCGGTGCCAATACGGTCGGTCATGATCGACACGCTGTCGAAGTCCGCGAGGTGATGATCCAGGCCGAGAAGGTGCCCCAACTCGTGAGCAAGAACGGTGAGCAAATCGACTCGATCAGCGGCCGCTTCGTCGTCGGCAATCCACTGCGATCCGACGCGGCGGAACTCCTCATTCGCTTGCGGGGTCGGATCGATGAACCAGCCAGCCCCCGCGGCGTTGTTGTCCAGCCGAATGGTGTTTCCGACGTTGATAGCCAACTGGTTCTCAACTAGGCCGACGACTTGGACCTGAACCCCAGCAAATTGCGACGCAGGAATTCCAGCGGCATCCCAGAGTCCTACAGCCTGCGGCAACAGGTTTTCTGCTTGCAGTTGCCCGATGGACTGTTCTGAACGACGGACTGACGACTGGGAAGTAATGGAATTGGAGCTCAGCCGCAATTCCGAGACAGCGTCCGACGGGTTGCTGGGACGCTGATTCAGAAAAATCGACACGTCATCGGATTGCTCGTTGGCGGTCGCCAGGTCGATCGCGCCATCGCCGTTGAAGTCGCCCGTCGTCACGAATATGGGGCGATTGCCCGCAGTGAAACGCTGGTGGTTGGCAAATGTACCGTCGCCGTTGCCCAGCAGGACTGACAAGTCGTCGGAGGAGGCATTGGCGGCGGCCAGGTCGGTCACGCCATCGCGGTTGAAGTCGCCGGTCGTCACGGATTCGGGTGTACGGCCAGCAGCAAATCGCTGCTGATCCGCAAATGTGCCATCGCCATTGCCGAGCCACACCGAAATATCGCTGACCCCAGTAACGCTGCCGTCGCCACGCCTTCCAGAGTTGGCCGTGGCCAGATCGGTCACGCCGTCGCCGTCGAAGTCACCGGTCGTTACAGACTGGGGACCACGGCCCGCGGCAAAGCGCTGCTGGTTGGCAAACGTGCCGTCGCCGTTGCCCAGCAGCACTGAGACGTCTTCGGACGAGAAATTGGCGGCGGCTAGGTCGGTGACGCCGTCGCCGTTGAAGTCGCCTGCCGCTACAGACTGGGGACCACTGCCCGCCGCAAAACGCTGCTGGTCGGCAAATGTACCGTCACCATTGCCCAACAGCACTGAGACATCTGCGGAGAGGAAATTGGCGACGGCCAGATCGGTCACGCCGTCGCCGTTGAAGTCACCCGTCGTCACGGAAAAGGGACGATCGCCCGCCTCAAATCGCTGCTGTTCGGCAAAGGTGCCGTCGCCATTGCCTAACAGCACTGACACGTCTGCGGAGAGGAAATTGGCGGCAGCCAAGTCGGTCACGCCGTCGCCGTTGAAGTCGCCCGTCGTCACGGAAACAGGAACACCGCTTGCTGGGACGCTCTGTTGGTCGGCAAACGTACCGTCGCCATTGCCCAGCAGCACTGAAATGTCGTCAGAGGAGGCATTGGCCGAAGCTAGGTCGGTCACGCCGTCGCTGTTGAAGTCGCCTGTCGTCACCGAACGGGGGCTATCACCCGCGGCGACGCTCGGTTGGTCGGCAAATGTACCGTCGCCGTTGCCCAGCAGCACTGAAATGTCGTCGCCAGACATGGCACTGTTGGCGGTCGCCAGGTCGGTCACCCCGTCGCCGTTGAAGTCGACCGTCGTCACAGATAGGAGAACATTGACCGCGGCAACGCGCTGTTGGTCGGCAAATGTGCCGTCGCCATTGCCCAGCAGCAACGACACGTCGTCGGAGGAGGAATTTTTCGAGACTAGGTCGGTCACGTCGTCGCCATTAAAGTCACCCGTCATTACGAGCGTGGGGCTATCGCCCGCGGCAAAACGCTGTTGGACCCTAAACGTACCGTCGCCATTGCCCAGCAGCACCGAAATGTCGTCGGAGGAGGCATTGGCCGAGGCTAGGTCGGTCACGCCGTCGCTGTTGAAGTCGCCCGTCGTCACGGAAAAGGGCCTCTCGCCCGCGGCGAAGCGCTGCTGGTCGGCAAATGTGCCGTCGCCATTGCCCAGCAGCACCGAAATGTCGTCGGAGGCATCATTGGCCACGGTCAGATCGGTCACGCCGTCGCCGTTGAAGTCACCCGTCGTCACGGATTCGGGCCTCTCGCCAACGGCGAAACGTTGCTGGTCGGCAAATGTGCCGTCACCATTGCCCAACAGCACCGAGATGTCGTTGCCGGAAAAGCTGACGGTGGCCTCAGTCACAAAGCCAGCGTTGGCGGTGGCTAGGTCGGTCACGCCGTCGCCGTTGAAGTCGCCCGTCGTCACGGATTCGGGCCTCTCGCCCACGGCGAAACGCTGCTGATCCGCAAATGTACCGTCGCCATTGCCCAGCAGCACCGAAATGTCGTTGCCAGAAAAGCCAGCGTTGGCGGTGGCTAGGTCGGTCACGCCGTCGCCGTTGAAGTCGCCCGTCGTCACGGATTCGGGTTCATCGCCCGCAGCGAAGCGCTGCTGATCCGCAAACGTACCGTCGCCATTGCCCAGCAGCACCGAAATGTTGTCGGAAAAGCGATTAGCGGTGGCTAGGTCGGTCACGCCGTCGCCGTTGAAGTCGCCCATTGTCACGGAAAAAGGACCCTCGCCGACGGAGAACTTCTTCCCGGGGAACAGCGAGCCGGGACCTTGCGTGTCCTCGCGAACGGTGAGGTTCGTCACAAGGGCGCAATCGCCCAGGGCGTTGCCAGCGCGGTCGGCAACGGCCGACGCATCGAGGCGGAACTGGAAGTCGGCGGGTTCGGACAGCGGGTAGCGGACATCGACGCGTGTGCCGCCATTGATTAGGCGGAAGAAGACCGGCGTGACCACCTGCCCCAATGAATCGGTCAGCGTGAATGTGCCGGGATTCACCGTGGCCGGATCAAGCGGCTCGGAGAAGTCGATCCGCAGGGGCAGGAAGCCCGGCCGGCGGACCTCACCCTCGACGAGCGTCGAGGCGGTGATCGTCGGCGCCAAGGTGTCCTGCACGAGGTCGAACGTGATGGGGGCCGAGACAGAAGTGTTGCCCGCGCCGTCGGTCGCGCGGAGCTGCAGTTCGACGCCCTGTGTGTCCTGGCCGTCCGGCAACAGGCCGGTGGTGAAGCCGAAGACGCCCGCGGAGCGGTCCTGGGTGGCGAACACCTGGCCACCCAGGAGCAGTTCGACCGCGGCCAGTCCGCCGCCGAGCTGATCGCCAGCGGCGAAGAAGATGTTCAGGTCCGCGGCTTCGACAACCTGAATGCCGGGGGTGTCGGGCGCGGCATCGGGCAGTTCAACCTCGAACCGGTCGATCACCGGGGCAAAGATGTCGGGGGCGACTTCCAGAGTGACCGCGTCGGAAAGCGTGACGTTGCCGCCCGTGTCGGTGACTCGGAATTGGACGTTAAACTGCCCAGTCTCGGCGCCATCGAGCAGAATCGAGGCGATGGCGACAAGGTCGAACGGAAAGGAGACATCGTTCTGAACGACTTCGCCGTCGACGAGCAATTCGGCGTTGCGAACCTGGACATCGTCGGTGATGCTCGCTGCGACGGATAGGGCGACGCCCTCGAGGACCTGTACCCCAGGCAGGTCGGGGGCGACATCTGTGGCGTCGATCTCGATCTCGACTTCGGGAGCCATTCGCTGATTATCGAATGGCAGATAATTGATGACCTGCAGACCCGATTCCCCGCCAGCGACGAACGCGATCCCATTGGCGATCGCGACCGAGAGAGCGGTACCTGGTGTCGGGATCTGCTGGAGAAAGTTATTTGTGTTTTCAGGGTCCGAGATGTCATAGATTCCCACGCCTACTCCGGAAACCTCACTTCCAACGAGCGCCAGCCCAGAACCGTTGCGTGCCAATCCGCGAGCATCAAAAAAGAAGTCGGGTTGGCTGATGACTCGCATGTTAGCCGGATCCGACACGTCAATCGTCACGAGGCCATTCGGGGTGCGTCGGCCAGCACCGCCGAGAATCACAAGATCATTACCCGCCGTCACATTCACGATATTTGAAATTGCAATACCCGAAAGCTCACCGAGTACCTCAATTTGCCCTCCCCGCGGCTCCAGTATCGATAGCGTGTTGGAACCGTAACTGAATGCATACAGCTTGCCACCCGCTCGTGCCATCGTCGCGCGACCGCTGCCCGGAATGATTTCAGTGCTTAGAAGTTCTCCCGAGCGCGGATCAAAGCCGATTATGTTTTGGTCTTGAACGGCATAGGCGATCCCAGCGATCACTTCCACCTGGCCAAAATTCCCGTCGATCGTGTGCAGGAGCCGAGGAAAGACGGGATCCGAAACATCGACGACCTGTAGGCCTCCGAATCCGGTCGAGAGAACCGCAAGCTCTTGCTGCGGGTCGACATCGACGTCGACCGCGAAGCCCGGCAGGTCGATCTGCCCAACGACAATGGGATCATTGAATTGCGAGACGTCAATGATCGAAAGGCCGCCAGAACCGGTCGCCACATAGGCCGTCAGCTCCCCGGCATCTTCGGTTGAACCGGTGGTCACGACATCACGGGCATCGCCCCGCAAGGGTAGCGAGGCGACGACGCCGGTGGGAAACGCGCGACCACCCAGCGGATCAAGCCCCTGAGCGATCTCGGCGGCGTCGGAGATGCCGTCGCCATCGGTATCTGGTGTGGCATTGTTCGTGCCAACAACAAATTCCGCGATTCTACCAAGGCCATCTCCGTCAGCGTCATCATCATCAAGCTGCAGTATCAGCCGTCGGGAGTGATTGACGCTTCCGGAGATACCAGTCACGATCACCGTTTCAGCGACAAATCCAGTGGACGGATCGTACAAGAATGTTGGCAGTGTTCGATTCGGCGGCAGGGCCACTTCAAAACCGCCATCACTTCGGAGCTTGCCTCGTATAACAACTGAGTTTGAAAGCTCGATGGCATAAAACGCATCTTTTGACGGCGTCGTGGCGCCATCAGCAATATCACTGACACCGTTGGCGACTCCGATGAGCTGTTCCTTGGCATCACCCAAATCTTGAAAAGCACGGCTTGACGAGTTTTCGGCAAGTCTATTTAGTGACAGTTGCCAATTTGCGATCGCGTCGAGAAGCGAACTCGTAACACCTTCGTTGGAATATACGGCACGTGCAGGTTTGTTTGCACTCGTTTCGCTTACCGAGAGTGCTCTAGGGGCACCGAATCTGTCACGCCAGTTCGCAGCGCTCTCCAGAAACTCAATCGCGTCGCGAGTCGCGTCAATAGCGTTCGATAGACGGTCGCCGACTCTTTCGATTCTTTCCAAGGCATTATCAATCTCGCGTATCTTTTGATCGATAAAGTCCTGGACGTCATTTTGACGAATATGCGCCCACTCGGCCAATGCTTTGGCTGCTTGGCTTTGCTTTTCGAATGCGTTTCGGGCATTTTCGGCTTGTGTCTTTGCCGCTAACGCCAATCCAAAGGCGTCGCTCAAAGCGCCGATCGTCTGGGGAACTCCCGCAAGAAAAGGGGCCAACCCAACCACATCGCCGAACACTTCGTTTACAATGCCGACGAGGGTGACGTCCGATACGTCAAACTCTCCAGCGTTGAGCGAGTCCGCCAAAACATCAAGTGAGTTGCTAAGAACCCCGAGAGGAAGGTCAGCCAACGAAAGAAAACTAAGTCCTAAGGTGTCCGGAATCGCAGTAAACGCATCCTCCGCCAAGTCAATCGCATTTATAACAAGGCTGGCATCCGAGGCGATGGAAGCTAGTGTCGCTCGCATAGCTTCGAATGCATTGTTGCCTAGTCCTAGGTCTGTGTGCCCGCCGCTATCCCCGCTTGAATTCACGCCACGTTGCGTGAAATGCCATCCCGGGGCTTCGATGCCTACTCCCGGGTCGCTCACCACACTCATCCCGTCCGCACTCACCGTGGCGGTGCCGTTGACGACGAATGCGCCTTTGTCGTGATCGAAACTGAATAGCAGCACCTGTTCGCCGGGCGCGTTGCCTTCAAGGTTGGGAAAGCTGACGGCGGCTGGCACATCGAAGTTCGTCGCACCGGGGGTCTGCACCGAGACGACCAGTTCGGGGTCGAGATTGGGCGGCAGCGGCGCTGGCAGGAAGTTGGGGTCGACCGGGACAACGAACGCCTCGGTAGCGGCTATGCCCTGATCATTGACTGCCGCGCCGTCAGCGATCGTCACCCGCATCGCCTCGAACATCGCCGGGTCTTCGTCCGGAAACATCTCGGCGAGCAACTGACGGTCGCTGTCACCAAACGTGATTTCGGTCTCGTCGCCAAGAGCAAGCGGGGTGATCGCGTCGGGAGCAATGGAAGGCAAAAAGATGTCGAATGTCTCGCCGTTCTTTTGAAGCTGATCGCGCTGGCCGGGCGTGGTAGGGAATGGCTTGCCAAGACTCGCGTACGTCTTGTCGCCCTGGTTCGTCACCGCCGAACCGTCGATGTGGGCGAAAAAGAGGGGCGCAGGCAGCCCATCCCCTTGTCCATCGCCATCCAGATCCTGCACGCCGATTTCAAAAAAACCATCGGCATCGGTGACGCCAAAAACCTCTGGGAAGGCTTCGACGGAAATCGTCACACCTTCGAGGGGCTGGCCCGTTTGAGAGTCCTTGACGAATCCGAACAGCTCCGTGCCGGGGATTTGATTCAGTGGCAACGTGCGGAAATCGGCGGTCATAACGCCGCCCGGTTCGTCGGTACCGTCGGCGTCCAGGGCAAGTCCATCGACGCCGATGATCCGACTGCCATCGAGCTCGACACGGACGGCGGTCGAGGCGGGCAGCGGGGTGTCGTAGAAAAAAGTGGCGATCTGCTGGGTGCGGTTGACGCGGATCGTTCCAGGTCTCGCTTGGCCGGCGGCGAACACCTTGAACGTTTCAGTGGTGACCGTCGCCGGATCAATCGGTTCGTCGAACTTGACAATCGTTTCTCGCGAGACATTGACCTGCGATTCGCCGTTGGCCGGCGAGATCGATTCGATGCCCGTCGGGTCGGCGACCGTAAAGCTGTTGGTAATTCCGCCGGTGGCAATGTTGCCCGCTAAATCGGTGAGCGTGCCGTTGAAAGTCAGTTCAAAATCGCCATCGGGCAGGCGACTGGGAAGCGCTAAGCGGACTCGATCGGCGACCGGTTCGATCGACGCAATCGCGATCGCTCCGGCTCCAACTTGCTGAATCCGAAAATCCGCCGTACCGATGTTCGCGTCGACCACCGGTTCACCAAATTGGACGTCCAATTGATCGGTTGTCACTCGAACAACATCGCCGATCAACGGTCGTGAGACCGGCGTTTGGCGATCAACCGTCATCACAAACTGAATGGAACTTCCGCCAGGAATTCGTGCTGTAATCTGATGCTCCCCGTCCGGTAATGGCGAACCGAAAATAGCATCAATATTGGCCGCCGAAAAATTTGCAACTCCGCCGGAGAAACGATTGGAAACATTGACAAACGGGCCCTCAGTCCCAATCTGTAACTCGACCAGAGAATTGCCAAGCTGGCCATTGCTAATTGACAGATCAAACCGATAGTCATTCGTGCGCAAATCGAATTCCAGGTCGCGCCTACCCTCTGGAGCCGAATCTTCAGGAAACGTTGCTGCAATCACAGGGAAGCGACGATTCAGCGCGTTAATGACTCGCAGCGCGTCGACCGGCGTACCCCTACCGTCACCATCGACATCGATAAAGCTCCCTACACTTAATGCGGGATCCACAACGTTGCTCCGACCACGGTTGAGAGCATTGATCACCCTTAACGCATCGACCGCACCGACACGACCGTCACGATTCACATCCAATCGCTGGAGTTCATTTCGTCCAAATGGATCTGCGGCCAAAAGTTGCCGGCTTTCAAGCTGTTCGATTACATGGCGCCGTCGCGAAATGCGTGACTTCCGGCGATTGTTTCGCGACATTAGTTGAAGCAAAACACTTCTTGAATGTAACCATCGTTTTTCAGCACGTTGCATAGGGCAGTCCCCCTTTTCACCGGAATCAAACGCCAAGAACGCCAATGGGTGACGAAAAAAAACTTAAGAAAACAAGATAAAAGAACTGACCTGAATAACGGAAGCAAGGCAAAATCCTACCTACCTTCCATATAGGCTCTCTTGATCATTTCCCACGACGATCGCTAGTGAAACGAGGCATATTGGTAGTGTCGCGATTGCGGTTGAGGCAAACGCCGACATGCCCGTCCATGTCAGTCCTTCAGCAAGCAAGACGGTCAGTTCGTTGCCCAAGTAGCCTACCAGCAAGGCCAACATGCCCAAGCACCAACAAGCTACAACTCCAAAACCACCGGCAACCAATGCAATAAGTTTGACAATCAGTTCGAGACACCAGCTTAATCCTGTCGATTCGCTGGAAAAAATCGACCATCCATAGGAAAATCCGGCCAAGGACAAACCGAGGCCGAAGCGTGCGAACAACCAAAATAGCCCCCAGAACATCGCAGCTCTAAAAATGAATCCCTCCTTGTCGTCGATCAAACCGAAATTTGGAGTCAGACATACGGCAAGCGTGACAAGCAACCTGAGGAATACAATGTGAAGGGGAAGGGCTTCCGGACGGTTCCAATCGAATGGCCCGAACGGTGAAATAAAGTCGTCGTCAGTAGCAGTGCTAAGTGGTTGTTGGTAATCTTCGGCGACACGGGCTGACGCAAGGTGAATGTAAGTAAGGCCACTCCACCAAAACCATGCGGAAATTGAAATGACAAAGACTGAAAGGTGTATGGCTTGCGGCATGAATTTCCCTTACGGTTCGGTTCGCTTTAATGCGACCACACGTAGTTGTACAAAGCATGATAAAAATTGGTCCATCTAGGTTTATCGTGGGTAGAGATCCAAGCCGCTACAGTAGAAATAGATAGCGGTCTTGAAATTCTCCACGTTGCGAAAGCCACCCACGCGACGTTTGATCGACATGATCTTGCTGTTCATCCCCTCTGCGACCGCATTGGTAATACGGTGCGTGCAGTAGCTGACGACGTTTGCCAAGCGTTCTTTAATCGAACGCGCGACAGTCTTCAGCGGCTCAAGTTTCGTGTGAATGACTCGCTTGTACCAGTCTTTAAAATACGTGGTCGTCGATACGCTGTCAGCGTGATGCCACAGATCTCGTAGCATCTCCTTGTACGCCCACGCCTTACCCGTTTCGAGTTGCTCGGTGTAAAGCTCATTGAATCGATGACGTTGATTTCCAGTCAAGTTCTCTTGGCTCTTGAGCCAGAGATAACGGGAGCGAGTCAGGCGGTCGTCGCCTTCACTTTTGAGCTTCTTGTGTTCGCCGCGTCGAATCCTGTCGACTGCTTTAGTTGCCAGTTGCATCACATGGAATCGATCGTGGACGATCTTGTTTTCCGCCAATGGAATCGTTTCCTTCGTCGCTTTGACATAAGCGGCACTCATGTCCATCGCGATCGCTTCGACGCCCTTGATTTGATCTTCTGTCAGCTCTGAAAAGCAGGCTTTTGCCGCGTCAGCGCCGTTTCCTTCGCTGATCGCTTCGACCGTGCTGTGGTCCAAGTCGTAGAGCAACGTGATGTAGCTGTGGCCTTTCTTGAAAGCCTTCTCGTCGATCCCAATCCGAGGCATCGTCGTGACCTGTTTTCGCTGTTTACCACGGCGGACAGCTCGCACAATGATGTTCCACGTCTGCTCCCATTTGATGCCAAGGATACCCATCGCTCCTTTGACGGTCTGCGTCGCCAAGAGCACATCGATTGCGAATCGTTCAAACATGATGGTGAATCGGCTATGCTTCTCGGCCCATGGGACATTCGCGTTCTTGACCCCGTGTGTCGGGCACTTCACCCGAGGAATCCGTGCGATCAGAATCGTCTTGAACTGGCAGGAATCAAGGTGCCTCCACCAGCGTTCATCAGTGTGGTCATGACAACCGAGCTGGGCTTCGCAGTCGGGACAGCAGAACTTGGTGCCTCGGGGGTGGTTAACCTTCACCCGAATCTCCGATTCTGTGTGGTCAAGTTCAATTTCGCTCACGGACCAGGGCGAGCTAAGCCCCAGGATTTGCTGATAGAGTTCTTTGTCTTGCACGGCGATTCTCCTTTGCAGAAAATTCTAGCAAACCCACGAACTTCCCGGATGAACCGAAAAACAACGCATCGAACTATGCTCCACACCAATTTAAAAGTTCACCGATCTGTCCTGTCATTTGTCAAACCCTCTTAAATTGAGCGACAGAAGAGTACGATGCCCTAAAATGCAACATTTCAATATTGCGTTCTGGCGATTGCATCCTTATAGGCTCAGCTGCGATTTAAGGTACCGAATCGTCTCGATGGCATTCTTTTGCTTCAACAGTTCAAGCTTTTTGGGTTGCGCACCACCATGATTTACCGGGAGAAATCCATGAACAAGCAAGTCGGCAGAACGCTGTGAGTCTTCAGGAAGGTCGCTATTGCGCGTAGCTACCAGGTCTTTTTTTACCTGACGCATGTCAAACTCATGAGCGAGCCACGTTTCTGGAACGGCTTGACCAGACGTTTCCATTGCCTCCATCGTTTTAAGGTAGCCAGTAATCGCGGAAACAAGCGTCGGGTGGAGGCGGAGTGCATTTTCAAACTCTTGCCCAGCCCGAAAGTGATAACCAGCGGCATAAAACATCTCGCCCAATGTCATGTGCGCGTGATAGAAGTAGGGATCGAGCTCGATAGCCATCTTGCACGCAGTGATCGCACCTTCAGCACGCTGCTGCTGTGTCAACACATTGTCAAGTGCATCGCTTCGCAGCATCATTGCGTTAAGATTGAGCAATCTTGGCGATGACCCAAATTCGGTTGCGGATGTGATTAGTGGTTTCAGTCGCTCCGGAGTTGCCCGTTGCGGGTCATTTAACAAAAGGAAAGCGAGCATTTCCTGGTATACGAGCGCGGGAGCAAGTTCGTTTTCCCCGAGTTTTTTCATGTCCGTGTAATTTTGATCCAGTTTGGCACGATGGGTTTGAGCCAACAACTTGACGTGCTCTGGTACTTCACCAACCGCATCAAGGAGTCGCAGTTTATCCACTGTGTTGGACTGTGCCAAAGCGAGCCCCAATTGCGCGTGTGCGTTTTCAGGTTGCATTTGGAGAGCATATTGGAAGTGCGCTCTGGCACGATTTAAATTAACGTTGAGATAGTAGCTGCCTTTTGCGAAGGCACGCTGAAATTCGTTGCCTTTTTCGAACTTCTGTAACAAGCTATCGAGGTTACCGGTCAAGACAACAAAGTCTTCACGGTCGATTTTAAACATCCCCATGTCGTCGTAGGCGAAGGCCAGATTCGTTTCCTTTGCTGTCCAAACCTTGACGACACAACCGGCCGGTAGCGATCGGGTCCGCCCAGCGTTTTTCCCAAATTTAACGGGTACGTCAATTGATCGAAGAACAAAAGCACGAGATCCCAATCCTGAACCGAACTCCAAATTAGCAGGCTGCCCGCGCACGACACTGGTTATCAACGCGACAAGAACGATAGATGCGGTCATCGAAAACAATCTCATGGGGAAGGCCTTTCTGCCGAACGAAAAGTGCTTTTGTTCAAAGTGGCATGATCGAGCTGAAGAATCAATTCGCTTCTTCGCTGTCTCGGTTTTCCGCGGTTCGAATGATCGAGAACGTTGTGATTTCGGAATGCCGGAGGGCAACAAGCGATTCCGCCACCAGTCTGGCCCGGTTCTCGGCAAATGGGCCCCGACACTTTTCTCTCGACCGGTGCTTAACTGTGGATTCAAAACAGCCATG
>CAYZHQ010000159.1:0-12217 GCA_964477385.1 uncultured Pirellulaceae bacterium | reverse complement strand
ACCCCCGACATCTTCGGTGTAAACGAAGCGCTCTAGCCAACTGAGCTAATCGCCCTGGGTGCGAGGCGAGCGGTGGGTCGACCGGGGCCTCGCGGTGTTTGCTTTTAAGTTTGGGACACGCGGCAAACCGAGGGGTTCGCGGGCGATGTCACTCAATGCTTGCTCTAGCCGTTGGCTAGCAAGCGGGTGCGGCGACCACGACGTTCGGCACGCAGGCGGGCGCGACGCTTCGTTTCGCTTGGCTTTTCGTAATATTCGCGGCGACGCATCTCTTTTTTGATTCCGCTTCGCTCGACTAGCTTGCGGAAACGCCGTACGGCCTCCTGAATGCTCTCTCGGTCACGAACGACTAACTTAACCATCGATTCTCCAGTGCATTGGGCTGATGTTTCCCTCCGTTTTAAGTAGAGGTTGCTTTGCTAATTACGCTATTCATAGAGCGCGACGCGGCCGGGCTCGTCGCGATTGGGCGGCGAGAGACATGGCCAAGCCCCACAATCTAGCGATCTGTCCCTGGAATATGCAATGGGATCGCGGCGTTCCAGACGGAGAAGATCCCATTTTTTTGCTGTTTCGCGCGATCACGCTCGTTTCATTGCCCATTCATCGTCTAGGGCAACGGTGAATTATCGGTGAAACGGCGAATTAGTGGCTCAACGGCCGTTTTCGGGTTCCCAATCTCTGGCCAGACCGGCAGAATAGCCCAAAACGTTGGCCCGGCGTACGCTCTGCTGCCCGGCGAACCCCCCTCTCTACCCGGAACGCTCTGCTCGTGGAACGCCGCCTCCTGTCGTGGGTTATTGCCTCGACCGCCTTTTTGTTCATCTATATCGCTCTGAACGGCATGTTTGGCCCGCCACGGCCCGCGCCGGGCGTGGACGAACAGAATCCCGTGGCGGAAGTCCCCGGCGAGGATCTGCCTCAGGCGGTTATGGAGCCATTGTCCCCTGAGCAGGCGTTGGCCGCCGCTGAGGACACGGCAGGGGCACGTGACGAGGTGGAATCGTGGCAGACGCTGGGGTCGTTTGATCCCGAGACGGGCTATCGGATGCTGGTCTATCTGAACAGTCGCGGAGCTGGCATCGAGCGGATCGAGATGACGGAGCGGAAAGCCAACGGCCGGCTGCGGTATCGTCGCGTCGACGTGCTCGGTGGCTATGCCGGATATATGGCGCTCAAGAACCTGCGGCAACGTGATGGCGTGCAGGTTCAAGTCATCGGGCCGGGGACTCCGGTCGCTCTAGCCGCTTCGCTGCAAGACGGCACCCCCGATGGGCTGTTGCCCGGCGACGTGATCACGGCGGTGAACGATTTGCCGGTCCAGGGCTGGAAGGAATTTGAGCAGTTGCTGACCGAGATCGATGCGGGGCGGACGGCCAGGCTCACCATCGAGCGAGGCTTTGTCGAAGCACCGCTCGACGCTGAGGCGGGCATTGCTGCGGCACCGGAGGCGGAAACGGCGACCGATGAAGAGACGCCAGCCGACGCAGAAGCGGGTGAAGTGACGTCCGAGCCGGCGAAAGCCGAGGCGAACCTTGCCGCAGAGGAAGCCGCACGAGAAGAAACAGTGCAAGAACCGGCCGTGCTGGAATTCGATGTGTTGTTGACCGAGCATCCGCTGGACTTGGTGCGTCTCTCGAGTCGTGGCGGAACGGACGAAGTGGAAGGCAACTTGGATCAGTTGTCGTGCTTGCTGACGTTATCCCAAGTCGGCGCGATGGAACTGAAGGTTTCCGAGCCCGAAATGGCGGGGTTACCGTCGCAGCACAACCAGGTTTGGGACGTGGTGGAGCAGCCAGCGAATCCGGCAGAGCTTCAGAAGGCGGTCTATCGGTTACCCGTCTCGCCGGCGGCATTGGCGAAGATGAAGGCCGCGCCGGTCGATTTGTTGCACAGCTATACATTGATGCCGGATAGTTACTTGATCGACATGGAAGTCGGAGTCGAAAACAAAGGCACCGTGCCGCAGACGCTGGGTTATCGTTTGGGCGGACCGAGCGGAATCACGCTGGAGGGTTGGTGGTATTCCAACAAGATCAGCCCCAACTTTGGTGGTGCCGGTGCCCGTGACGTGATTTACCGGAACACCGGTAGTGGCGACGTGTTGTGGGGAACGTACGCGTTGATCAAGGAGGCCAGAAAGAAGAAGCTGCCTCCGGCGAAGGTTTTGATTTCGCCCGACGATGCCGATTCCGAACGCGAATTGCAGTATGTCGGTGTCGATGCGCAGTACTTTACGGTCGCCTATATCCCCGAGTCGGGGCCTTACCTGACGGAATTCAAACGCGTCGCGGCGACGTTGGTGGCGGACATCGATGTATTGCCCAAGCACCAAGAGCGTGCCGCGAATGTCTCTTTCTACGTCGACAGCCAGACCGCGGATGTTGCCCCCGGCGAAGCGTTGATGCACAAGGTGCGGATGTTTGCCGGTCCCAAGCAAGAGGACCTGTTGGCTCAGCACGATCTGTCCGACGCGATCTATTACGGATGGTTCCCGATGATCGCCAAGCCGTTGCAGTGGGTGCTGCACTTCTTGAAGAACAACATCGCTTTCAACTATGCCATCGCCATCGTCTTGCTGACGCTGTTGGTCCGGATGTGCATGTTCCCGCTTGGTCGTCGAGCCGCCGTGCATGCTCAGAAGATGCAGGAGCTTGCACCGGAGCTGAAGAAGATCAGCGAGAAGTACAAGGACGACATGGAAGGTCGGATGAAGGCGCAGCGGGAGTTGCAGCAGAAGGCGGGCTTTAATCCGCTGTCGGGTTGCCTGCCGATGTTCATTCAATTGCCGATTTTCATTGGGCTGTA
This sequence comes from uncultured Pirellulaceae bacterium, assembly GCA_964477385.1. Lineage (GTDB taxonomy): Bacteria > Planctomycetota > Planctomycetia > Pirellulales > Pirellulaceae > Roseimaritima. Next base: position 9,409 of record CAYZHQ010000159.1, on the reverse strand, counting down.
TCGGTGCTTGTCAGTCGACATTGAACTTCGGCAAGCGGCGTTGAGCCCAACTTGGCAGTGGGCCAGTAACCTCGCCGCACCCGACATGCTGGTGTACTGGGGCGACTGGATGTTCGAGTATTTCTCGGGCCGCGGCACGGGCTGGTTGGGGCCTTACTTCAACATTCTGCCGATGTTGGTGATGGGACTGTTTTTGCTGCAACAGAAAATGTTCATGCCGCCGGCAACCGATGAACAGACCGCGATGACTCAGAAGGTCATGACGGTGATGACGATCTTCATGGGGTTTTTGTTTTTCCGCGTTCCCAGTGGGCTGTGTATTTACTTCATCACCAGCAGCCTGTGGGGCATCGCCGAACGCAAGTTGGTCAAGAAGTCGCTGCCACCAAAGGAAGAAGGAGGCGTGACATTAGCGACCGCCTCAGCCGGACCGGCCGAGGACCGAACCGCGACCAACGGCAGCGGTGGCGCGACCAAGAGTTTTGCCGATCGGATTCGTGAGCGGATGACCAACGAGCCACCGCCGGCCGCTCCGCCTTCAAAACGCAAGCGTCCCGGGTCGAAGAAAAAGCGTTCGTAACGAGGCCCCGTGATGCAACTTCCGTCGTGGCCCACGGGTTGGTGGTACGACTGAGCATTCGCAGGTCGTTTTTTTGGAATCGGACGCGTACCGTTTCAACTCGCCGGGAGCCCCACGTTGAGCCCTTCCATCGCTTCGATCGTATCGACCAACATCCGTCAGCGCCGGACGGTCAAGCCGAGCAAAATGTCTGATCGCCCGCTTGCTCGCGAACTGCTGCTGGGCTTGCTGGAGGACGCCAATTGGGCGCCTACGCATGGGATGACCGAGCCTTGGCGGTTCGTCGTTTTTACCGGCGATGCGCGGGTGAAGCTGGGTGAGTTTTTGTCTGAAACGTATCGCCAGGTGACACCGGCTGATGCATTCAAGCAGAAGAAATGCGACAGCTTGCGAGTCAATCCGACGTTGGCTCCCGTCGTGTTGGCGATTGGGATGAAGCGTCAGATGTCGGGCAAGATCCCCGAAGTGGAGGAGATCGAAGCGGTTGCTTGTGCGGTCCAAAATCTTCATCTGTCCGCGGCCGCTCATGGGATCGGCGGTTTTTGGTCCTCCAACGCGGCGGCTTGTAGCGACGCGATGCGGCAATACTTAGCGCTGGACGCCAGCGACCGTGTGCTGGGTCTGTTTTATCTCGGTTATCCTGCGGGCGATTGGCCGACCAGCGAACGGACGCCGATCGCCGACAAGGTGCGTTGGGTTTCGTAGTCGAGCGTTGCTACCAGGATCTTTCCTGCTGGCGAGCCTGCTTCGGGAAACCACCTGACGCTGGGCCACACGATCGGCGGGATGGCGTATTATGAGAGTCATCACGTCACCCATCCTATCGTTGTCATCGCTGAGGGCTGAGTCATCATGGAGCCGCTGGAATTCAAGTTTCGTTTTCTGGATGAGAAAGGCAACCCGCAGGGGCTGTTCTCCAAGAAGGGATCCTTCGGCGACCAAGTGCTGCAGTTAGACACGCAATCGATTCCTGCGATCGCGATTGAAAAAGTGGCGATCCGCGATGACCGTTTGGTGATGGTCGTCCGGGACGAAGACGATCCGGAGAGGTACTCCAGCGTGCTGGTCATCGTCTACAAAGTCGCCAGCCAACTGAAGCACTTGATCGATGCGGCGCGGAGCCAGTTCGTGGCTCAGGCGCATCGTGAGGAATTGGAGCGGGAGGGGCGTGGGCATGAATTTCGAGCAGTACCCTGCCCCGCCTGTGCCGCGATCTTGGACGTCACCAGATTCGAGCCCACTCCGCAGGTCTACTGTGATTTCTGTGAAGTCTTGAGCACCGTCGCGGCCGACACGCCGGTCAAGAACGAACGCGACTACAAACTGTGTGATACCTGCGGCATGTACAGCAGCCCGCGACGGTTCACCTCGTTTTACTTCTATTTCTTGCTAGTCATTTACGGTTGGCATTCCAGCACATCGTTTCGTTGTCCGGCCTGCATGCGTGGTGAAGCTTGGAAGATGTTCGCGGGCAATTTGCTGTTTGTGTTGGGGATTCCGGCAGCCATCTATCAATTGGTGCGCGCCTATGGCAGCGATCGCGTGGCGGGTGCGTTGGCCGGTTTGCACAGCGCCAACTTGGCGGCCAAAAAAGGGAACGTGCCGGCTGCGGTGACCGCTTATGAAAAGATCCTTGACCGCGTGCCGATCGCCGCGGGGCTGCATTACAACCTAGCCCTGTCGTTGGCCAATGCGGGTCGGCTGGAGCAAGCTGCCGCGGCGGCCGAGTTGTCGCTGGGAGACTGTGCCAACTATCGCCCGAGTGCGGGTTTGCTGTTGGCGTTGTACGAACAACTCGGGCGCAGTGAAGATGCGGCAGAGCTGAAAATGCAGTGGGGGGTCGATGAATCGGCCGCAGACGATACGCTGGAGCCAGCTTTGCAGAGTCAAGGTGAACCGGTTTCCGAGTAAGCATGCGCAGCGTGCCCGTCGACCGGTCTGAAGCGGAAGGCTACGCCGGAGGCAATGCGATATCGCCCGTCACGGTTTCGGCTTTGGCGATGTTCCGTTTCATGACTTCCAGATGCTCGATTTTCTTTTGACTGGCCGACCATGACTGAATTCTCAACCGCTGAAGATAAGCGTCTTTTGCAGAGCACGCAGCGAGAGCAAAACTGGCAGCGTTGGGGGCCGTATCTCTCGGAACGGCAATGGGGAACGGTCCGAGAGGACTACTCCGGCGACGGCAACAGCTGGAACTACTTCCCGCACGATCATGCCCGCAGTCGAGCGTATCGGTGGGGCGAAGACGGTCTGTTGGGGCTGACCGATCGCCAGTGCCGGCTCTGTTTTTCGCTCGCCCTTTGGAACGGTCGCGATCCGATTCTCAAAGAACGCTTGTTTGGTTTGACGGGGCCGGAAGGCAACCATGGCGAAGATGTCAAAGAGTGCTATTACTACTTGGACAGTTCGCCGAACCACACCTATCTACACGGATTGTATAAGTATCCGCAGGGGCGGTTCCCTTACGACGAACTGGCCAACACCAACCGGATGCGCAGTCGCCAAGAGACCGAATACGAGCTGACCGATACCGGCGTGTTCGACGAAAACCGTTACTTCGATGTGAACATCGAATATGCCAAAGCGACTCCCGACGATGTGTTGGTGCGGGTACGAATCACGAATCATGGTCCCGAAGCGGCGGTGCTGCACGCCTTGCCACAGTTTTGGTTCCGCAATACGTGGACGTGGCGCTGCACCGACGAGGGATGTACTTTACCGCCGCGCATGTGGCTGCAAGACGACGCCGTGCTGTCGGAGCATGAAACGCTTGGCAAGGTCTCCTGTTTTGCGGACAACGCCCCCGACGGCACGCGGCCGACGTGGTTGTTTACCGACAATGAAACCAACACCTCTCGTCATCCGGGGCTGCCCAGCGAGAGCGAATATTCCAAAGACGCGTTTCATGAATACGTGGTGCGGGGAGAAAGCGAAGCGGTCAACCCGGCCCAGCGCGGCACCAAATCGGCGGCGTATTATCAATTGATGCTTGCGCCGGGAGAGACGCAAGAAATCCGTTGCCGGATCTCCGAAACGGCGGTCACCAAGACGGGCGGTTGGGAGCGTTTCGGGGATGCGTTTGATCAGGTTTTCGCGGATCGCAAAGCCGACTGCGATGCCTTCTACGCCTCGCGTATTCCCGCTTCGCTGAGCGATGATCGGCGGCGGATCATGCGGCAAGCTTACGCGGGTTTGCTATGGAGTAAGCAGTTCTATCACTACGTCGTGAAGACGTGGATCGAAGGCGACGCTAGTGGGCCGCCGGCCCCGGCGGCACGCGGTTTTATTCGCAATGGCGAGTGGGAGCATCTGTTCAATCGCGACATTTTGATGATGCCCGACACGTGGGAGTATCCTTGGTATGCGGCGTGGGACAGCGCGTTTCACATGATCCCGATGGCGCGTCTGGACACGCATTTCGCAAAGGAGCAATTGCTGCTGTTCTTGCGTGAGTGGTACATGCATCCCAACGGTCAGATCCCCGCATACGAGTGGCAGCTTTCGGATGTCAATCCGCCCGTGCATGCGTGGGCAGTGTGGGAAGTTTACAAGGCGACCGGATCCCCTCAGCAACGCGACAAAGTCTTCCTGGCGCGGGCGTTTCAAAAGTTGGTGATTAACTTTACGTGGTGGGTGAATCGCAAAGACCCGCGCGGACGGAACATCTTTTCGGGTGGCTTTTTGGGGCTGGATAATATCGGCGTGTTCGATCGTAGCAAGCCGCTGCCCGGTGGCGTCTTGGAACAGGCCGACGGTACGGCGTGGATGGCGTTTTATTGTGGAGCGATGCTGCGGATTGCGATGGAGTTGGCCGATGGAAATCCGGCCTATGGCGACATGGCCAGCAAGTTTTTCGAGCACTACGTAGCGATCGCCGAAGCGATGAACTCACTCGATGGCTCGGGGCTGTGGGATGAAGAGGACGGTTTCTATTACGACCATCTGTATTTAGAGGGGAAAGGTTTCCCGATGCGAATCCGGTCCCTGGTGGGACTATTGCCCCTGATGACCGGGGTGATTCTGGATGACGCCGTGACCGCCAACTTGCCCGGATTCAAGAAGCGAATGGAATGGTTTCTGGACAATCGTGGAGAGATGAGTCAGCACATGACTTATCTGGAACACAAGGGCAGCGACGGCGCGGGATCTGGCCAGCGGTTGTTGGCGATTCCGTCACAAGATCGCTTTCGACGGCTGTTGGCGGTGATGTTGGATGAAGCGGAGTTCTTGTCGCCCTATGGAATCCGCAGTTTGTCGGCGGCCCATCGCGACAATCCGTTTCAGTTCGACTTGGGTGGTCAACGTGAAGAGGTGCGTTACATCCCGGGCGAGAGCGATACGGCGATGTTTGGCGGAAACAGCAACTGGCGTGGGCCGGTGTGGTTTCCAATGAATTTCCTGTTGATCCAATCGCTGCGTCGGTACCACAGTTTTTACGGCGACGATTTTCGCGTCGAGTGCCCGACCGGCAGCGGCAACCATATGAATCTCTTAGAGGTCGCGCATGAGCTGGAACGTCGGTTGATCTCGTTGTTCGAGATGTCGTCCACCGGTCGGCCGGCGCATGGCGAATTCCAGCGTTATGCGGACGATCCGACCTGGAACGAGTTGGTGCTGTTTTACGAGTACTTCCACGGCGACAATGGCAGTGGATTAGGAGCTAGTCACCAGACCGGCTGGACGGCGCTGGTGGCGACGTTGCTACATTACCAATCGGAAATCGTCGGCGAAGAAACGGCCGACCTGAAGTGATCGACCGCGTCTCGCGGTCGACGTGACGTGACGTGACGAGTCGATAACGTCGGCCCGCACCGCGGCACAGTGATCGTGCTGCGGTGATTGGCCACGTTGATGGGGTTACTCGGGTCGGCTGGCGACTTCGAGTGGAGGCAGCACGCCGAGGTAAGCCATCAGGTTACTGATTTCCTGCAGGGTCAGTTCGTCCAAGCCGCCCGACGGCATGATGCTGCTGTTGCTGGGCAGGATTTGGTCGACGCTGGTTTCCTTGACGGTCGTGGTGTTGTTCTGCGCGTCGCGAATCGTTAGTTCGCCACGACCATTTTCAGCCACCAAACCGACGTAGACTTTACCGTCGAGTGTTAAGACTTTCTTGCTCATATATTGATCGCTGATCACATGGGCGGGGTAGAGGATCGACTCCAGCACTTCGCGTCTTGTGAAGCGACGTGCGATGCTGGTCAGGTCGGGACCGACCGCATCGCCACGATCACCAAACCGATGGCAAGACGCGCAGTTGGCTTTGACGAACATCTCGGCACCCAAATTGGGATCGCCATTTCGGCCTTCGGGCGATTCAAGATAATCCGCCAATTGATCAAAGTCCCAACGAGCTTCCTCGCCGACTTCTGGCAGTTCGGCGGTCGGCCGATCGGGATACGTTTTGGCATACCAGTTCTGCCAAACATCCATCGATGGATTGTCCGTCTCACCACGTTGCAGTCCGGTCCAATGGGCCAGCAGCGCTTCGGCGGGTTGAGTCGACTGGTTTTCTTTGGTGGCGGTCAGGCCGAGCAAGATGACCTGCCGTAGGGCTTCGGGATCATCGGTAGCGACCGGCACCTTCGCGAGTTGCATCAGCACATCCTTTGCTGCTTCGCCTTCCAGCACGTTCAGGCTGCGGACGAGGTAGTCCCAGTTTTGTCCATCGGGATGCAGGGCGAGACCCATTGCGATTGGTTGGCGTCGCTCGGGATCGTTTCTCCAGACCTTGCGAAGATAGGCCATCGCGTCCTCGTCGCCGGTCAGCGACAGCATCGCCACGATGCCGGTTCGCAAGCGTTTGTAGACGTCGCGAGTAAAGTCGGGTCCTGAAATGTCATTATCTAACTGGATCAACAATTCGGCCGTTTCCGGGTCGACCGGTTGCGGCAGTTTGTACAGTGAAGCGAGTGCGGCGTTGGGCCATGCGGCACCTTGTTCCAGGATCGCCATCGCGTCATCGATGGTCAGGTTCTCGGAAAAATCACGCGTCACATTCATCAGATACAGCGGCACGCTACTACCGGTTTTTTCTTTCGAAGCTTGTTCGTAGAACTTCAGCAGTTCGAAGCGTTCTTCGGCCGTCCACGGCTTTTTCAAGAACCTCAGGTGCATCGCAACATGCACACGGTCCGCCGACGGAGCGTCGCTCTGGATATACTTCAATGCCCGCTTGCCAATCGAGTCGGCTTGGAGGTAAGCGGCCAATCGCATCAGTTCGCCATTCATGCGTGGATCGCCCGAGGGGAACTCTTCGGCAATTTGATCACGCAGTGGTTCGACCAACGATGGATCGATCTTGCCGCGTAGGAGCGCCACCTGAGTGACACGCAGCAGGTCAATGAAATCGGCATCGCTTAGAAAACCGTTCATCAGTTGGCTCATCCGTGCCAACACTTGCAGCGATGTGGCCTCTTTTGGGTCGGCGGTGACGAGCGCCAACGAACCCAGGATCGCCACACGCGGCTCTTCGCTGGTCAGCACTTCCTCTCGCCATTGCTCCACCGGAATCGTTTCGAGCACACGACGAGCGACAAAAGCCAGCGTCCGATCGTTCTCTTGCAAGAGGGGCAAGACGGCTTTGGGGTTGGGCGTTTGGTTGGATCGCAGCATCGCTTCACACGCCACGCGTCGGACACGGAGATCGCGGTCATCCAGCAATGTCACCAGTTGCCGCGCGGTCCGATCCGAAGGGTGCAGTCCCATCATGTAGGCCGCCTTTGCACGAACCGCTTCGCTTGGAGCGCGACTTAGTTCGACCAGCAGTTCCTCGCCAGGGACCGGACCAAGCAGCTCCATTAACTCGAGTGCACGGGTGCGATAGTGCGGCGGATTCTCGTCGCTGTAAGCCACGCCGGCGACCAAATCGTTCCAGCGTGTACCAAGTTCTTTCTTGATACCGGCCAGCTTTTGACGGCTCCATGCGGTGGACGCTTGAGGCTGCCGGATGGCCGCCGCGATACCGGTCCCTAAATTGTTGACTCGTTCGGGAACGGGACCTTGCCACAGGACGCGATAGACGCCGCCCGCGGTGCCACGTCCGCCGGTGCAAAAGTACATCGCACCATCGGGACCGATACAGAGGTCGGTGACATTCAACGGTTCGCCCTGCAAGAAGACTTGGCTGTCGGCGATATAGCTGGCACCGTTGGGCTTCAGACGCACATTCAAGATGCGTCCCTCCGACCAGTCGGCCAGAAACAGGCTGCCGTGGTAGCGGACCGGAAAGGTGTAGTGTTCGTAGCAGACCGCACCGCTGGGCGAGCCGCGTCCGGTGTCCAGCATGCTGGGCAAGCGGTCGGCGAAGTATTCCGGCCATTTGGCCCAACCACTGCGCCAGCCAAACTCGCCCCCTTCGGTCACGTCGTAAAGCGCTGTCGGCCGGTACCATGCAGCGCCGACGTCCGATTCCATGTCGCTATCGTGAACGAACAGCGAGCCATCGGAATGGAACGCCAAGTCGTATGCGTTACGAATGCCACCGGCGACACGTTCGACCGTTTGGCCGTTCACATCCGTCCGGATAATGGTTCCACCGGGAGAGGACACGCCGCGGGCATGCCCACCTGGATCTTCGTAGCGTGGACCGACTAAATCGCCTTCGTAGGTGGCCGGCAAGGTTTCCCCTTTACCGCCACGGCCGATGACTTGCATGTGATTGCCGATCGACAGATACAGCATGCCGTCGGGACCGAGCGCGATCCCGTGAGGACCATGTTCACCCGGCGTGCCGCTGAACTTCAGCAGCGTTTGAACTTTTTCCATCGTGCCGTTGCGATCGGCATCGCTGAGCCGATAAAGGCCTGTCCCGTCGGGGCCTTCACCGGTCACGAAGACGTCCCCATTGAGCGGTAAGATGCCTTGGCACGATTCGACCTTGTCACAGTAGGTGCGGATTTCGTCGGGGATCGAATCGCCGTCCTTGTCAAACATCAGCAACAACGGACCCCGCTCACGTGCCGCAATGATGTGACCGAACTCGTTGAATTCCATCGCGATCAGCGAACCGGTTTCTTCGTCGTCGAACAATCGTTGCACGCCGAAGCCATCTTGAATCTGAAAGCGAGTGCTCTCTTGATGTTCGGTCGCACTGGCCACGTCTTCTTGACGATCCCAGGGGACGGTGTCGCCTAGTTGGCCGAACGACTGAGCCCGACCCCACCGAGCGTCGTTGTAGGTTGCCGTTTGCCACAGCGGCGTCGCGGCTTGGCTGGTTTTCCAGCTTTCGTCGGTGCTGAAGGTATACCAACGGCTGGCGGAAACTGGTCGAACATCGACGCGAGCGGCCAGGGCAGCATTGGTGCCGTGGGTGTTGTCGACTTTGACTGCCACTACGTTGCGGCCTCGGACCAACAGTCCCGACACGTCGTAGTTGGTCATCTTCCTGGCCGAGCGACCGGTGCCGACACGCCGACCATTAACGAACAGCTCGTAGGCGTCGTCCGCGGCGATGGTAATTTTGCCAGTCGCTTCGTCGCGGAGATTGATCTGTTTGCGAAAGAAACAGCTGCTGCCGGTGGGCACAGCATCTTTGGGGACACCACTGGCCCAAATCCATTGAGCTTCTTCAGCGGCAGCTGTTTGTGGCCAGGCCCATGCGGCCGCACAGCCGATGATCAGCAAGCCACAAATTGAGCGGAACGAGTTGCCATCCATGGCGTCGAATCTCCCACGCAAACGTTAGGGAATTTTTTAGAACTTTTTGAACCAACGAGTCGCGTTGGACAGTAGACACTTGGTGGCTTGCGACGCAAGACGAATTCAGCCGCCCGCAGAAGGGCCGTTTCAATGATTTTAGAGCGCTGCGGGCGCGTAACCAATCGGCTA
>CAYZHQ010000158.1:10799-12270 GCA_964477385.1 uncultured Pirellulaceae bacterium | reverse complement strand
ATGGCGTATCTGCATTTTCGAAAAGCCTTTCGAGGGGAGGTAGGGAGCATTTGGTCGCTGCGACCTGCGGATGGTTAACCACCGATGCGGTGGGCTCCGCGAGCCGGTCGACTGGCAAAACCACTGGCGGTGATGCCTGTCTGTTGCAAGTACTTTGCGGTGAGTCGCTCTTGAACCGCTGGCACGCAGTCTTGGCGCACCAACGTCACGGTGCAGCCGCCGAAGCCACCGCCGGTCATCCGCGATCCCAGCACGCCTCCTGGTGCTCCGATCTCGGAGGCAAGTTTCACCAAAATGTCGAGTTCCGTACAGCTAACTTCGTAGTCATCTCGCAGCGATTGGTGGCTGGCGAACATCAATTGACCGAACGTTTCCCAGTCGTCGCGCGTCAGCGCGAGAGCGGCTTGTTGCGTCCGGTCGATTTCACTCACCACGTGACGCGCCCGTTGGTATTCGACTGCGGTGAGTTTCGCTCGCGACGATTCAAGCTGTTTTGCTGTGACGTCGCGCCACGACGTCTGCTGAAGTTTGCCGAGGGCCGTATCGCAAGCCGCACGACGCTCGGCGTATTCGCCTCCGTTCAATGCGTGCTTAACGTTGCTGTTCATAACCAGCACCGTGACGGCATCGGTCGCAAAGGGTACCGGCTGGATTTGTTGAGAACGGCAGTCAAGCAGCATCAGCTCGTCGGGTTTGCCGAACACGCTGCTGAATTGATCCATGATGCCACAGGGCACGCCGGCGAATCGATGCTCGGCGGCTTGGCAGAGCATCGCTTTTGCGATCGGCGGCAGGACGTGGCCCGAGAGGCTTTCCAGCAATGTGGCTGTGGCAACTTCGAGGGCGGCGCTGCTCGACAGCCCGCCGCCGAGCGGAACGTTGGAATGAATCACTGCATCCAATGCGGGAATTCCGTCATGCTGTGCCGAAAAGCCCGCAACGACTCCCTCCACGTAGCTGATCCAGCCACCGCTGGGAGCGGTGAGCGAACCGTCGAGTGGGATTTCATGGGATTGTTGAAGCTGCGTGCTGTGAAAAGTGGCCAGCCGGCCCGCGGCGGGATCGCGCCGCGCCGCAGCGATCACGACGTAACGTTCGATGGCCATCGGCAACACAAAGCCATCGTTGTAGTCGATGTGTTCGCCAATCAAATTGACGCGACCCGGAGCGGCCACGACCTGTTCCGGAGAGTGGCCATGGAGCGCCACAAACGCCTGTTCGGCTTCTTCCAGCAGGGCTTCAAGCGGTGACAGAGTTGTGCGGCTGTTAATGGGGGGCTCGTCAAAAGGGACGGAGAACGCTGTGATGGCACCGCATGGTTGAGCGGTGCCCAACACGATGTCACTAGGTTGGCTGCTAAACCCGTTGGGATCAATGAGATGACGCGTCGGTCAATTGAGAAATTTTGTCACCTCGTAAACCGCCGTTTCGCGCCCGTTCGACTCGCTGGGCAGCGATTTCAGGAAGGCTT
>CAYZHQ010000158.1:0-10699 GCA_964477385.1 uncultured Pirellulaceae bacterium | reverse complement strand
TCGAGCAATTCCGCGCCGCAGTATCCGACCCCTTCGGCATTGGGGATCACACTGGACAATGGTGGCGAGCACATCTGGCACAGCAGGTCATCATTGTCGACGCCCACAACCGCCACCTCTTCCGGCACACTTAGTTGCTGGCCGGCGCAGGCATTGAGAACATGCTGAGCCCGCATATCATTGCAAGCCATGATGCCCAGGGGGCGCTCCTGCTGTTTCAGCCAGAGGGCCAGACGCTGCTTCTCGTCTTCCCAAGGTCGCAGCGTGGCACCGTGCCATGGCGAGCGATAGATTTGGCAATCGAACCCGGCAGTCGCTAGTTGTTCGACGAACCCAGCTTGTCGACGGTCCGACCAAGCTTCTTCGGTAAACCCGCAAAAGCCAAAGCGTTGGAAACCACGCTCGAGCAGGTGACTCGCTGCGGCTCGACCGATGGCACGATCGTTCGATCGCACGCTGACAAAGCCATAATCGCAGCCACGGTCGGTCAGTTCGACCAAGGGTACGCCCGTGGCGATCACCGCGTCGGCTAGTTGTGGCGTGGTGGCGCGGGAGAGGATGCCGTCACCATCCCAGGTCGCCAGCCACGATGGTGGCTTGGCCTGCAGGTCACGCTGTTCTAAGAAGACCGACCATTCATTGTGCAGTCGCATGTAACGCAGGATGCCTTGCAGCAGACCGCGCCCGTAGCTTGCCGAGGTTTCAACGATCAGTGCCACACGCAGCGGCGAAAAACTCTTTCGGCTCATCAACTCCGCCAGTTGCATTCGCCGATCAAGCTTCCGTGGTTGACAACGGCTTCGAAAAATCAGTCGACGTTGACGGTGTTTAACACTTGCAGGCCCGAGGCAGCGCCACGAACGGTCTCTTGGGCGAGTTGCTTGTGATAGAAGCAGCAGACGCGGCCGCTGATGAGAAGATGTTCGGCGTTGCATTCAATCTGCAACTCTCGGAGCTCACCGATCGGGCTGTTTTGCAACAGCGCACGTGCCTCCAATTCGGTTTCTTCGCGTTGCTCGATTGTGTCAACCATGATTCACTCCGTTGGATGGTAAAACTGCCCGCGCGACTTATCTTGTGCTCTGCCCACGCGACGATCAAAAGCCGCGTCAGACGGGCTTGAATCGTTAGATTAGGACCGCGTGGCGAAGCTGTCAAATTACCCATTTTGCTAGCATTTGCTAATGATCGGCGCCGGTTTCTCGTTATTGGCCGAGGTCGTAGCAAATCAGGCCATCGCGGAGTCTCAGAACGACTCGGCTGGCGGTTGCGGCGGGAGTGCTGCAGTCGAGCGGACCACTGCGAATCGCTTGACTTTGCCAGATTTTTTCAGATTCTGCGAGATCCTTGGAGTCATCGCCTAGCTGATCCAGCCCGAGTTCCTTGCGGAGCGGGTCGGCTTCGACCAATCGTCCGTCGGAGGTCACTTTGGCGTCATAAATTAATTCAAATTTTTCTGCCGCGGCATCGATCGCGACGACACCTTGCCAGCCAAACAGCAATTGTTGGCCGACCACGATCGGCGAAGTGTAACGTGGGCTGGAGATCGGCAGTGTCTCTTGCCAAGCCGCTTTGCCATTGGATAGGTCGACTTTGGCCATCCGGCGTTCGCCTTGCACGAAGGCAAAGCCGTTGGCGACCGCCGGGGAGCAGCCTTGATCGGCGGAACGTTGGTACCGCCACAATTCGCTAGGTGCTTTTTCGGGAGCGGCCGGGTCGAGCGCGAATGCGGTTAGACCTGATTTGCGAGACGAGCCATAGGTGAGCAAGCGGTTGTCGACGACGATCGGGGAGGACTGGCTGGCACCCGATTCGAGTTCCCACAGAAGTTTGCCATCGGTCAATCGGCGAGCCACCGTGCGGCTACCGGAAGTGTTGGCAATCACGACCGCAGCGTTCTCTGCTTGCCAGATCGTTGGGCTGGAGTGCGAGGCATAGTCGAGTGCCGTATCCCCTTGCCACAGGATCGTTCCATCCTCGACGTTCAAGCCGAACAAGGCGCCACACGCAACGACCGCCACATCACCATCGGCACCATCGGCGACAAACGAACTGGAGAAGTGTTCATCACGAAATTCTCCCGGCAGTTTTTGGCTCCACAAGATTTCGCCCGAGGTCGCATCCCAGCAGCAGGCCAGTCGCCCAGGGGCGAGCACCAACACGCGATTGCCGATCACGCAAGGAGTGCCCGAATGAGTGAAGCGTGTGTAGACGCTCGGTTGGGAGTGGTCCCAGACAACTTCACCGGACTCTAAATCGACACACAGCAGGCGTTGATCGAAGCGGTACGCCTTCGCCCGACGCTCACTCTCGTCGCGCCGTTTGATTTCGTATTGGCGATACTCTTCGTCACTCATCGTCCGTTTTTCAGGCGACAGCCAAGGGAATTTGGCGGGACCAAGGTCGGCATCGGAGTTCTTCGTCTTGGTGTGTACAAACACAAACACGCGGCCGTTGCTGATTGCTGGCGAGCCCCATCCGCCAGAGTTTCCACCGGGCACATCCTTGATTTGCCAAAGCGGTTTTTGTCCGCTCTCGGGTAGCGATTCGAGCAGCGGTCCGGCGACCACGGAGCCTGTGCGGTCGGGGCCGCGCCACTGAGGCCAATCGGCCGAGACATCGACTAGAGGCAGGATCGCCAAACCAGCCAATAACAGCGTCGTTACAGGATAGCGCATTTTTCGTTTACCGCTTGAGGACTTAAGTTCGCAACTTACTGAGCCGGCTTATCGGCGTTGGACGCAGCCTCTTCGCACAGCAAAGGGCGCTACCGCAACGGCCGTTACACGCCGATTAAGGGCGTTCGGGATTAGCCATCGGACGACGCCCCGCGCCGGGTGGCACGCCGCCACCGCCTTCCGCCATCGGCATCGGGCTGCCACCTCCTGAGCCGCTCATTTCCGTCTCGTAGGATTCCATGCCCATCGGCGAAGTGCCTCCGTCGTAGCCGGGCTCGGAGCCATAACCCGCTTCGGAGCCATAGCCCGGTTCCATGTCGTAACCCGCTCCGCCTTCGTAATCCATCGAACCATCACTGCCTCGACTGCTTTGGCTCATGCCACCCAGAGACTGCATCGCCAGCATGGCGACGTCGGCCAGCATGGCATCGATACCCGAGTGAAAGGCATCGCTTGATTCGGCGGTTTCCAACGGCGACAGGAATTGGTCGACCGACTGGCTAAAGCCATCGACGGCGAACCGTAGCGAATCCAATTGATTCGGCAGATTGGCCAAGCTCTCTCGGGCCGCGGCAATGTCCTTGTCCCACGACTCGGCCATTTCTTCAGGCACCCAGCGACCATCGACCAGCGTCATCTTGGTCGGTGCTTCTTTGCGGTTACCGGCCACACCCTCAGCGGCTTGCATGGCAACGGTGCCGTGAGTCTTGTCGATCATCTTGACATCCAGCTTGACGCTCAGCGGCGCGTTGGATTGGTTCTGCAAATAGAACAGATGCCCCGCCAGCAGTTCGTTCTGTTCCGCGATCAATTCCCCCAAGTTGCCCTGTTGAAGTCGTTGCAGCGAAACCTTCTCTGGATCGGTGATCGCTTGCACCATGCCAATCATCGCTTGGTACATCGACCGCGCGGTACTTTCGTCACTAGCGACCATGGTGGCAATCTGTGGGTGGCTGAAAACCCACTTTTCACGGCTGGCCAACAACTGCGTCAGACGATCGATCGTTTGGACTTGTTGATTCCAAAGCTGAGGATCCATCTTGTTGGCGAACTCCACCACCAGTTCTTCGATGTCTTGCTGGTACTTTGGCGGCAGCGAGTCCCACAGCACCCGCACATGGCCGTTCCGCATTTGTTGGCTGACGTTCGACGCGGTCATCTGCAGCGAGGCACCGGAGGCGAGCGGTTGGTAGGCGGGGGCGGGAACCGTCGCCGGCCCGATCCGAGTGTCTCCGGGGGCTTTGGCCGCTGTGGCACGCTGCTGAAGCTCCTGCTTGAACTCTTGCAGATGCGTCTTGCTCTGTTCGGCCAAGTCGAGTGCCCGCAGTCGGCTTTCGGCCTGCAACATTTTCAGTTCCACCGGTTTGCGTCGTCCATCGGGCAACGCAAACACCGCCTTGTCGCCCCAGATGCCGACGAAATCAGCGATCATCGTCCGCGTCCCCGAAACATCGGTCCATTCCTCGGCCGAAAAACTGGGAGTCCCACTCCAGAGGCAGGCCACGACCGCGCTCAGCAGCAAGGGACGCATCTGTATGGGACGCATCGATGTTCGAATCATTGACGGTCGAATTCGCAGCAGACAAGTCATAGCGATTAGGCTCCACGCAAGGGCAGGCGGTCGAAAGGTCCCGCAATGGCTTTAAGGTAACTTAATTGGTCGTCGTTTCCGAGACATTCTTTTGATTTTGCGGTCCGTGCCGGCCGTCTGGCTGCCACTCGCTGGCCCGCATCATGCGTTCGCTGCCGCGACTTCGCGGGGTTACTCGGCAATGCAGAACAGGTGCCGTTCGCCTCGAATGAACAATTCACCGTCCACCGGCGCGGGCGTGGCATCGACCGTTTCTCCAACCGAATTGGTCGCCACGACTTCGAGAGTCGGTGCGTCCTTAATGACCACCGTGGTTCCACTTCGGCCGGTCAGATAGACATAGCCTCCCGCGGCGATTGGCGAGGCGTAGGTGCTGCGGATGTCTGGCAAGCGACTGGCGGTGTAGTGCGGTTTGCCGGTCGCGGCATCGACACAGGTTAGCAAGCCCGTTTTTGCTTTGTAAAAGTACAGGCGTCCGTTGGACAGCAGTGGCGACGCGATATCGGGCGTGTCACGATCGATCGTCCAAGCCACCGCAGGGGTCCCTTCGATGTCGCCCGCACCACCGGGATGGAACGCCCCGAGGAACGATCCGCGAAAGCCACTGCCGATGAACACCAAACCATTCTCGGCCACCGCAGATGCCACGGGCCGCTCCGTCTGGCCTCCACACCGCCACAGTTCTTCGCCGGTTTGCAAGTCATAGGCGCGCGCGGCGGTTTGGCCGTTCATGATGATCTGTTGCTTGCCCTGGTGCTCGATGATCAACGGGGTTGCCCAGCAAGTCGGCTCGTCGCGAGTGACCTGCCACACGGTTTGTCCGGTCCGCTTGTTCAAGGCATACAGCGACGATGGACCCTCATGATCCCAGGGGACAATGATCTGGTCGCCCGCCAGCGTAGGCGAACTGCCTTCGCCAAACGCATTCCGTGTCGACATTGCGCCGAGGTCGGTCCGCTTCCAGACCAGCTCTCCGTCGAGCGTGTAGCAGAACAGGCCGCGCGAGCCAAAATGAGCGTAGACGTAAGTGCCGTCGGTGCAAGGCGAAGCCGATGCAAACCCATTGGTAATGTGGGTGTCTTGGTGTGGCGTGGCGACGGTGGCCGTTTTCTGCCAACGCAACGAACCGTCACCACGGTTAAAGCACAACAGTTGGAATTGTAATTCCGAGCGTGCCGTTGGGCCGGCATTCGGGTCGGTGGGTACCGCAGTGATAACAAACACTCGGTCTTCCCAGATGATGGGCGAGCCCGATCCGCGTCCCGGAATGGCAACTTTCCAACGGACGTTTTCGGTCGTGCTCCAGCGCACCGGAGGTTGCCCCTGGGGCGCGACCCCATTGCCTGTCGGGCCGCGCCAGTGGGCCCAGTTGTCGGCACACGCCAGCGAAGCTCCGTTGGCGACAAGCAGTAAAGTCAGGAAGCTTGATCGGATCATTGTGTTCACGCCGTGAGGAAGGTGGGAGGTTGCGATCGGGTATGGAATGGCGGGTGTCGCTTGTGCCGTGATCGAGAACGGACCGTGAGCGTCAACTGAAACTCACGTTGTTGGAACCAGGCGGCAGCGCCGTCGACCAGATCTCTCGGATCAATCCCAGTTTACGCTCGACCGTACGGATGGAGATATCCAGTTTATCAGCGATCTCCTGATTGCTGTATCCTTCCATCCGCAATGTTGCGATTTGTCGCTGGGTCTCATCGGGCAGCAAGCCAAACAACTGCGACTGCTGTTCGTCGAGCTCCGCCAGGAACTCGGGCGTTGGATCTTGAGAGATAAACTGCTCGAATCCGGCGGGTACCTCCCCCGCACCGACAGCGATCGAATCGCCTCGGACTTGACCGCTGCCCCGTTTCTGACTGGTCTGTCTCCGAATCTGGTCGACCGATTTCATGCCGGCGATCGCGACCATCAGTTTCCACAAATCATTGCGATCATGCAGCCCATCAAAGCGGCCTTGCCGCGCGCCGATGCACAGGCTTTCAAAGACGCTTACGGCGACGTCTTCCTGGTCGGCGACACGGCGTTCGGCAGAACCCATTTTGCGATCGGCGACCCGCACCAGTTTGTCGAAAAAGCGGTCCCAAATCTGTTGGGCGGCCCCATCTTGCCCCGCTTTCATCTGTTGGATCCAAACCGTGACCGATTGATCAAAAGCATCATCTGACATGCAACGGTACCTGTTTAGCAATGAGCGATAAAAAAGTGTCGGGTACCTGTTGTGCGAAGCACCCGAAGGGCGAGTTCCTCGCAAAGGGTACCCGACACTTTTTTGTCGCACGATCCTTATTACAAAAAGAGAGGTCAGGCAGGGAGGAATGCTAATAGCATAAACCTTTTCGCCACCCTCAGGACCAACGCCGGTTTAGACGGTGACCGTCGGTACCGTCGCCACGTCAGCAGGCTCACGTCCGACGGGCCTGCGTGTGGTGTAGACGGCAAATCCTAGCAGCAGCCCGATCACCGCTAACGCCATTCCACCCGTTTCGGCATACCACTGCGACGTATCGCTGGTCAGCGGCCACTTCAGCAACAAGCGTACAAAGTGCATCGTCACCGCGGCCAACAGGCCGACGCGCAAGTACAGTGCGGCCGTCATGGTCATTTCAATCGCGGTGATGGCAAATGCCAATGACGATGGTTTGTACTGAACGGCTACCATGCAAGACAGAAACAGCACAAACACCGTCACGGCTAGCCACGTCCGCCGGAGACTGCGATGCAATGCCATCAGAAATAGCAACTGAAAAAACAGGCTGTACAAAATCGCCAATCCCAACGCCGCGATCACTTCGCCGATCGCTACCCTTAGGCCAGCCAGTGGCGCAAAGTTGTAGATGTTCGGCAATCCATACGAGCCCCACTGGAGGACCACTGGCGTTTCGACAATCAGCAACTTACCCATCGCCGCAAACGCGCCGGCAGCGATACCAATCAACAGGTCTCGGCCCACCAAAGAATCGGTCCATTGGCCTTGCAGTAGACGGCTCCAACTGACGAGCGTTCGCGGCCAGTGGCGACGCACAAGCGGTTCGAAGGCGACATACGCTGCCCAAACCACCGTGGCCATCAGGGTGGAGCCCGCCAACGCGGTAACGAACAAGTCCAGTTCCAACGCGGCCGGGAGATGGGTGCTGCCGAACAGCCACAGCAGCAGCACCGCAGCGGCACAGAAGGCGGCCAACCGATTGGCTCCCTGTCGGTCGGCTCGACGGGATGCGATATTCTTGTGGGCTAACCAGCCCGATAGTCCGATCAGCACCGGAACCCAGATCAGCATGATCGCCGACAGCACCTGATTGCCACTGGTGATACCATTCCAGCGACTCGCCGGAAGGTCGCGATCCCACGGGAACACGATGCGAAAAAAACTCGGTCGCGAATGGTAACTGGCAGCATCGATTCGCATGCCCGCAAACTCCGAATCGGCATCACCGGGTAGCGTCCAACTGCGTCGCTGGTCGGCAAACCCTGGTGGCGTAAAGTCCGCCTCGATTGGTTCCAGGCTGGTGACTTGATCGGATGTGAAACCGGCCAGTTCAAACAGCGTCTCCCAGGCCACGTCCTCGTTTGCAACGGCGGTGAGTTGCGTCGGCGTCGTCATTTCTGCCGATGGCAGGATCGACAAGTACCGCAGCCGTCCGGTGCCATCGAGTCGCAGGTGAACGTCACCGGGAGCTGCCGGGGGCGGACGAAGTTCGTCCACGGTGAGGAATGCGTCGCCTTTCCAGTCGGGGACCAACGGTGCCATATAGGTTGGGTTTTCGCGATACCAAAAGTAGGCTGCTGTGGTGACGTCATCTCCGGCCGAAGGCGGCAAGCCGCGACTGGCCAGCCAGCGCAAGCCTCGGCGGTCCGCAACGTAGCCCCAGGCTTGAGCGCTGCCGCGCGGAATCTGAAATTGCTCTAGGATCTGCGAAGCCTGATCGACCAGCACGGCCGGCACGCGCTCGGTGCCAAAACGCGAAAAGGCGTGGGATGAAAGGAGCACCACCAGCAGCAGGATCAGGCAGGTGCCCGCGATCAGGCCGGCGCGTTGTGGCATCGACAAGCCTTCGCCGGCATCGACGGCTGCCACCATGTCGGGCGAAGGAGTTTCTCCCGCAGCGATCGCCACCGATAGTGGCGAGTGGCCCGGCAGGAGACCTGCCAGTGCGGCGGCACTCCGTGGACGTTGCTGCGGGTCTTTGGATAAACATGACGCGATGGCGGTTGCCACATCGACCGAAATCGTGGTTGTCTCCAAAGCAATCTGCTTGGCTGTTTCTTCCGTTTGCATCTGAGCAATCGCGTCCAGGGACTTGCTGCGATGCATGGGCTGTCCCGTCAGGATCTCCAGCAGAATCAAACCTAGTGAGTACAGGTCGGACTGGATGCTGGTTTGGTTCTTCGCCAATTGTTCGGGTGCCATGTAAGCTGGCGAGCCCACGAGCGCTTCGGCGGGGTCGGTTTGATCCCGTTCACGAGCTAGACCGAAATCAGTGATCCGTGCTCGGCCACGCTCGTCGATCATAATGTTGGCGGTCTTCAAGTCACGATGCAAAATGCCCGCGTTGTGAGCCGCCGCCAAGCCTTGGCAGATTTGATGCGCTAACTCCAGACCTTTGGGTTCCGGCAACGGGCCAATGCGTCGCAGCAAAGTTTGCAGGTTTTCACCTTCGATATATTCCATCGATAGGCAACGCAGCGGTCCGATCTCCAGCAGGTCGTGGACGCGACAGATGTGAGGATGCGCCAAACGCTGCGAGAGCCTCACTTCTCCGTAAAAATATTGCAGGTGCCGCGCGTCGGTAACTTGTTGTTCCGGCAGAAACTTCAAAGCCACCGTTTGTCCCAACCGGATGTCCTCGGCACGATACACTTCGCCCATGCCGCCACGTCCGAGCAGCGCTACGATGCGGTAACGGTCAGCCAGCAATTCGCCGGGAAGAAACCGATTATTAGAAATCTTCTGGGCCGGCGGGGCAGGTGCGGGGGAACGAGCCTCGGCGGGCGATGCCGTCTGTTCCATCGCCGCGTCAAGCGTGGCGGCAATCCGTCGCAAACCGCTGGAGTAGGTGACCGACGCGCCGCCGCTGCCGGTCCGCTCGCGATAGTCGTTGTCGATCTCCAGTAGTTTGACGAACAACGCTTTCGCTTCGGCATCACTCCAACCCGCTAAGTAGGATTCGATGCTGGGCTGCTCGCCCGCTCGCCACTGTTGCTCGAATTGGTCACAGCATTCGTCAATGCGAAGGCGGACGCTGAGCGGCAACTCCGAATCAGGCAAACCCGCATCCATGATTCACCCTATGAAAACAGCCCTGGCAACATGCAATGATCCCGCGAGTGAAATCAGAGTCCGTAACACCATCGAGAAGACCGGCCCAAGGCGGACTGTCCAACGACAGGGATAGAGCATAGTCGTCTGCAATTTTTACGACAACCAACGAAGGGAAAACCGTCGCCAGCACCTCGGATCAGGTGTCAAATTTCGAATCCATTCAGGGAATAGGCTTGGCAGAACGGTGGTCTACGAAGAAAACGATTGCGGGACCGACTTGGTCTCGCAATCGCTTGGCCTTCGTAATCACTCCCCTGGACGTATTGGGCGTTACCGATTCACTGCTGCGGCAACTGCTTTGGTTGTGACCACAATGCCCGTTCCACTGGCGACATAATCAAGCCCCAGCGGTTTCAGCAGGCGATTCAGAGACTCCGCCAAAGGCACGTTGTTCGACTGTAGGCTGACCGGTTGATAGGCATCGATACCTGCCTGACGAAATGCCGCTTCATCGATGCGGATTGAGATGCCGGCAAAACCTTCCGCCATCTGCAATCCCATTTCTAACGGAGTGTGGAACAGCATCATGGGAACGCGTTTTTGCAATGCACGTTCCACTGCCAATGCACGCAACGAAACCAATTCCAGCTCATCCAAGCAAGCAGCCGTCACCGGTTCGCCACTGACAATCACTCGCCGCTCCGCATCGACCATGCTCGCCAGTTTGGCATCGCTCAGCACCTGCTGCATCGTTTCGGCAAACGTCAGATTCTTGCCGGACGCCGAAACGGGTACGGCCAACTTGCGATAGGCCGTCGCATCGACCAACACTTCGACGCCGTAAGTGTTTCCGATCAGGTTCAAAGCGTCCCCCAGCGGGGTCCGAACCATTTTCAATTGCAAGCCATCGCGACCGAGTTGAGCGGAACAGCTCGACTGAGAGCTTGATGAGAAAAATCGAATGTCGTCCGCGGATGCGGCCCAAGGGGTGCAGGTGAAGACGGCCAGGGCAATCAGCAGGTAAGGGATTGAGCGTGTCATCGTCGGGTTCCTTCGTTGGATTGGAAACAGTAGTGAGCGAGGTTGGCGGAGCATTCCGCCGGCGCGTGCCTAAAGCCCGGTGGTCCCTGGGGACGCACCGGGCGGAGCGATTTCGATCGTGATCGGCGA
>CAYZHQ010000157.1:0-12325 GCA_964477385.1 uncultured Pirellulaceae bacterium | reverse complement strand
ACGGTTCGCAGCCGTTGGTGCTGTGGAAGAATCGACAGTACGTTGCCAACCGTCGTCGCTGTGTCGATCCGCTGCCGGAACTGGCCGATTTCGGTTTGCCTGCCGATTCGCCGACAGCAAGTTTTTTGGTCGAACCGTCGGGCGCCTCACAGCGGGCAGTTTATCGGCAGTCTTTCGAAGCCTTTTGTGATCTCTTTCCCGACGCGTTCTATATCTCCGAACGGGCCCGCGTCTATCTCGATCCGAAGAAAGAAAAGAAACTAACGGGGCGATATCTGAGCGCCGGTTTTCACAGTCAAATGGGCTATTTTCGCGATGATGGTCCGTTGGTCGAGTGGATGCTCGACGACGCGGCGCGAGAAGAACTCGATCGTCTATGGCTGGAGCTCGATTTTGTCACGTCGGCGCCCATGCGACAGTATGCGGGCTTTATCTGGTTTGATCGTACCGACTCGCGGTTCATGCGCGACTCGGAGTTCGATCGGTTCCGCGCCGAAGACAAAGACTGCACCTCGGAAACCAAACTCCGCGCGTTGGCAGCCGCCTACATCGGCAAAGCCAAACGCGTGGGTGGCAATCCCGAGGCCATCGAAGCGCTGCAACATTACTTCGACCAGATGTCGACGACCTTTCGGAATCTGGAAAAACTGCACGCTGCATCGGAGCCTGTGCATCTTCAAGCCCTCGTCGAGTTTACTCAACGCGCTTTTCGCAGGCCGCTGTTGCCGGAGGAGCAGGATGGCGTTCGGCGGTTCTACGATCGCCTTCGCGATGAGGACGGCCTGAGTCACGATGAGGCGATTCGCGACACGATCGTCTGGGTGTTGATGTCGCCTCATTTCTGTTATCGCGTCGATCTGCCATCGCAGGAATGGGAAGATTCCGGAGCGGACGCGCAGGTAGAGCAAAACGCCGTGCAGCCGCTCGATGATGTGGCGCTGGCGAATCGGCTGAGTTACTTCCTGTGGTCGAGTATGCCCGATGAGACGCTGATGGAGTTGGCTATCGCCGGACGCTTGCAACAGCCCGATGTTCTGGTGCAACAAACCCGGCGGATGCTGCGCGATTCCCGCGCACGAGGCCTCGCGACGGAGTTTGCCGGAAACTGGCTTGATTTTCGTCGCTTTGAACAGCACAACGGTGTCGATCGCGGACGGTTTCCCCAGTTTTCGGATGAACTACGGCAAGCAATGTTTGAAGAGCCCATTCGATTTTTGCTGGATGTGATGCAGCGTGATGGTTCGGTCTTGGATCTACTGTACGCCGATCACACGTTCGTCAATCCTGTGTTAGCGGAGCACTACGGAGCCTCGCGGCCGATGACTACCGGATCGTCCGAGCAATGGCAACGCTGGGAGCTAGCCGGGTCGGAGGGGCGCGGTGGTCTGTTGCCGATGGCGGTTTTCTTGACAGTCAATTCGCCTGGTCTGCGAACCAGCCCGGTGAAGCGGGGTAACTGGTTGGTGCAACGTGTGCTGGGTGAAACGATTCCAGCGCCCCCGGCGGCCGTTCCGGAATTGCCGAGTGACGAAGCAAAGTTGGGAGAGCTCAGCCTGCGAGAGGTATTGGCCCGGCACCGTGCCGACGCGAGTTGTGCCAGTTGCCATGAACGAATCGACTCCTTCGGTTTGGTGTTTGAGGGCTATGGACCGGTCGGCGAGCTACGTCGTAAGGACCTGGGTGGCCGCCCGATTGATGACACGGCGGTGTTCCCCGATGAGAGTCAAGCTAGAGGCTTAAATGGATTGCGAGATTACGTCCGCCAGCATCGTGAAGACGATTTCGTCGAGAACCTCTGCAGAAAGTTGCTCGCCTACGGGCTTGGGCGTACGCTGTTGCTTTCCGACGATGCGTGTGTCGCCGACATGCAATCGCGTTTGGCGGCCGAGGATTACCGCTTCGGCAGCCTGATCGAAGTCATCGTGACCAGCCCCGCTTTCCGTCACAAACGCGTGCTCACCGAACTTGATTGAGGATGGAGCCGATCCCGTTTTCCGCACTACGAACCGTGTTCTTTAGGAAATGTGAATCCGATGCATAACAAGCAACAACGGCCAAGCGTCTCTCGTCGGCTGTTCCTTCGTGGTACCGGTGTGGCGATGGCCTTGCCGTGGATGGAGTCGCTGCCGGTGTGGGGCAGTGAAACGGTCAACGGGAACGACGCCGTGGCGGCGCCCAAGCGTTTCGCTGCGCTGTTTATGGGTTGTGGTATCAACCGTGACCACTGGTGGGCCAAAGGGAGTGGCCAAGAAATGGAGTTAGGCAAAAGCCTAGCACCGATGGAGCCACTGAAAGGCAAAATGAATTTCATTACGGGGCTGTTCAACGTGCACGCGACCCACGTTGGCATTCATCCTGGTCAGACCGGCAATATCCTTTCGGGAGCCTCGTTACAGAAAGGTTCGGAGCTCCGCGGTGACATCAGTATGGACCAAGTGCTGGCCAATCACTTTCAAGAACAAACCGAAGTGCCCAGCATGGTACTGGGCTGCGAGCAGCCGGTCACCGGTTATCACGAAACAAACTTTTCGATGGCGTATAGTTCGCATATCTCCTGGCAAAACGCCACGTCCCCGGTGCCGATGGAAGTCTACCCATCGCTGGCATTCGATGCGCTGTTTGACAACCACGGCAGCCGACGGAACGAGAGTATCTTGGATCGAGTCCGCGAGGATACCGCGTCGCTGGGACGACGTATCAGTCGTAGCGACAAAGCCAAGCTGGAAGAGTATCTCAGCAGCGTGCGCGAGGTGGAGAAGCGTGCCGCGTCGATGCGTGCTGCTCGTGAGAAAGCACAAGGTCGGGCTATCGATCGTGGCAAGGAATTAGCACAGATGAAACGTCCCGATGATGGCTTGCCAGAAGACATTCGCGAGCACATGCGGTTGATGTGTGACATCGTTGCCCTCGGCTTTCAAACCGACAAAGCACGCGTGGCTTCGTTGTTGCTTAATCGTGATTTATCAGGTTTATTCTATCCATTCTTGGATGTTAAAAGCACGCATCACTCGGCGTCGCACGATGATCGTTCCGATGAATATGAGCGCATCTCGCGATACTACTGCAGCCAATATGCTTATCTGGCCAGCAAGCTCGACGCGATGCCCGAGGGTGACGCAACGGTACTCGATAACTCCTGCCTGATGTTCATCTCCAGCATGTGGTCCGGCAACGCGCATGATTCCAGCAAGTTGCCTGTCTTGTTGACCGGCGGTCTGTCGGGAAGCTTGGAAACCGGGCGCGTCCTTGATTACGTTGGGCAAGACGACAGCGACCGCAAGCTCTGCAGCATGTACCTTTCGATTATGGATCGCATGGGGGTCGAGCTGGACGCCTTTGGGGACGCGGAAACACGCTTAGCGAATTTTTAACCCGTTCGGCTAGTGGCGTTAGTGAGTTATCTCTCTTGATAAACGCGCACGTAGTCGATCCGCATCGCTTGGGGAAACTTCGTCGTCGCATCGGGATTGCCGACGAAGTGACCGCCGACCGACAGATTCAGCAGCAGGTGGAACGACTGATCGAAAGGTGCGGGGAATGCGCCACCGGCAGATTGCCATTTCGTTTGGGTTTGATACGGTTTGCCGTCCACGGACCAGACAATCTTGCCGGCTTCCCACTCGACCGCAAAGACGTGAAAGTCATCGGCAAACGTGCCGGAGGCGAGCGTGTAAGAAGAACCTGAATGTGTGTTCTTGGGCCAAGCTCCGCCATAGTGCAACGTTCCCAGGACTTCCTGTGGATTCTGCCCACGATACTCCATGATATCGATTTCGCCACTTGCCGCCCAACTGCCATACTTGTTGTCGGTCGGCAGCATCCAAATCGCCGGCCAGATGCCTTGACCGATCGGCAGCTTGGCACGCACTTCGATCCTTCCGTACTTCCAATCACCGCGGTGCTTTGTACGAACTCGACCCGATGAGTACTCACGAACGGTGCCGCTGATCCCCGCATGATCGCGATGCGCCTCCAGCACCAAATGCCCATTTTCGACGCGCACGTTTGCAGGCCGATCGGTGTAGATTTGCAGTTCATTGTTGCCGCCGCCAAAGGCGTTCTCTTCGATGCCCCATTTGGCATAGTCCAGCGAGTTGCCGTCAAACTCATCGTGCCAAACCAATTGTCGAGCGGCAGTCCGATTGGGGTCGGTTTCCTGGCCGACGGCGACGCCCAAACATAGGCAGGCAACCGCACATGACGAGCGGATCACGGTGGGAAACGGGAGCATCGGCTTCTCACTAAAAAGATTTCGGATTCTGTGTTTTGGGCCAGCAAGGACGCAATGGCTCAGTTAACGATCCATTCTCGGCCTTGCACTTCTTGTCCACGATAATCCGCGATCAATCGTAAGCGAATAGGCCCCGCGCCCAACTCGGTCAAATCGACACGGATCGGGCCCTGATCCGAATCGATCCGTGTGAGTTCGTTGCCAAAATGCATGACTCGAATGGAATCGGCTCCGATCGCTTTGGCCTGGAATTCCACGGTACGCATGGCGTCTGTCTGCGTCGCCACCAGCTTTTCAGAGTCTTGAACCTGGGGAATCGGATACAAACCTTTGGCGTCGATCCACGTCAAAATGGTCTTTTTCGGCGCGAGTCGCGGTTCGCCGATAAGTGTCGTTCGCAACTCGTAACTGCCACCTTGCAAGCCATCGAGCTTAATCGGGTAAACCTCTTGGGGTGCGGTCCGGCGGACCAGCTTGCCTTCAAGATAAAACTCGACTTCGCTGATTGGGGAAGTGCGTTGTTTGTCGAGAGTCTCTGTCGTTTGGTCTGGTGGCAAGACCGTTTTGATCAACATCGCTCGTCCTCCCGCATGTTGAACAATTTGAGCACCGATGACTTCGGCCGGCGGGCGTGCAAATGGCTGGCAGAGCGGATCTCCGACCAACAATAATTGATAAGGCGACGTTACCGACAGATGGTAGGCTTCCAGTGCCGTGGCCCCTTCGGCGTAATAGCCGTGCAGTTGCGGGAGGGGAAATTTGAAGGGCAGGGCGTAGGGTTCGGTAACGGTGCCTGACGCCATGGCCGCACCCGCCTTTAACAATTCGGTCAGCTTTGTCTGTCCAGAGCCTCGCATGTCGCCCGAAGTGCTGGTCAGGTTATCGCCCAGCGCACCGGGTAGGAACTGGCTTTTGGAAGCGGGCCAATCATAATTTGCCACGCCAAAGGTGACTCCGATCACATCCTTTTTCTGTTCGGGAATTGCCGTGGACAAGACCTCCGCGTCACGCCCCAACCACTGCAGGTACTTCATCGCTTCGGCAAACTGCGGAAGCCTCGTTTTGGTGCGGACATCCTTTGTCGACGTGAAGTAAACCGTGCCGTCGGGGAACGTGTGATCCGCATTGGCGGCGCGCGTAAGGTAGGCGATCGCTTCATCGACCGAAGTTCCGTTGCCGCGTGTAACCGCCAGCATGCAAGCAGGAAGATAGACCATTCCACCTAGGTCGGCGCGCGTCCACCAGCCGTTTGGCGTCCAGCCACGCGTCGCCTCGAATCCAACCGCGTGCTGGGTCGCGTGGGGTGCATCGCCCAGCTCAGCCACCAACGTCTGAAAGTCTTCGTTACCCCGCAACGCCTCGAACGCTTCGTCTTCAAGCAAGCTGACTCCCGATGTCCAGCCTGCTTTCACCGCGCGATTCAGTGGTTCCATCGCTTCCGCAGGTTGATCGGTTTTCGCTAAGGCCCGAGCGGCCAAGATTCCCAGTGGGGCTTGAGCCGGATGTTTATCGAGCAGTTCGAGAAAGCTTGCCGCGGCGGGCGAGAAATCTTCGTCTGCCAATGCGGTTTGGGCCTCCTCGAATTGTGCTGCGTCATCGCCAGAAAACGGTTGTGCAAAATGGCGTTGCCAAGGCATGCGTGCATAGAGGTTTGGCGTCGGGCTCAAGTAGTTTTCCCGGTCCGCAAGCACAAACCGGAACAAGAACGTCATACCGTTCAGCGATCCGACGGGCGTGAAGATCTTATTCATCGTTTCGTCTTTCAGACGCTCCCGATGCGTTTGATTTTTGACACCGTAGGGAAAGCCCGACGAGTAAGCGATCGCGCGAACTTGATTGGATAGACCTCGTTTGTCGATTTCCTCCAGCAGCGGCTTTAGGATTCGGTCACGAAAACCTTCGAGGCCGGTGACCAACTCGGTCGGAACATCCTTCAAGAAAATGACATTTAGCGAAGGGATCTTGCGCAGCTCGACATAGTGATTCGCGATCGTTCGGGAGTCTTCTGAATCGGCATTGACAACGACGATCAGGTTCTCGGGACCGATGCCCGCATGAGCGTGCCGCGGTATCAGCAAAGCGAGTGCAACGGGCAGAACTCCCAACAGAAAAAGGCAACGCAACGAGCGGCCGGTTGTCGTCATGTCAGATGCCCTAGAGAGACGTTCGATATCGATTGGGGAGGATTAGGCCGTTTTGCAGGCCGCAACCAAGTGGGTCGCGCCGTTGGCCACGATGGATAGGCGCAGCCAAAGGCTTACGCGAGCCCTCAATTTACCACATCCAGCGGTGGGGGAACGGGTTTCGGAGGTGCGTGGTAGAACCATCTCCCGGTGGCTCGTTGTTCGCGGCGCAGTTCGGGTTTCCCTCGAAAGTCCTACGATGGTCCATCGCGACCATCGGTGGTGGATCCTTGATGATGGTAATGGGCCGACATCTGAACGACCTCCTGCTTGATCTCGGATCGGAGACTGCTGGGTGACAACACTTCGGCGGCCGAGCCAAAGCTTAGGATCCAGCTACGGATTTCGAGCGTGCTGGTTAACTGAAAACGGGCCAGTGCTGAGCCGTCCGAGTGGAGCTCCACCTGCTGTGTGGGATGCATTCGTTTTTCTTGGACATAGCGAGTCGCCGTTCCCATGAAGCGAACGATTACTTCAACCGGTTTCTCTCCTCGGACAATCGCGAACGCGCCGGCAAAATGTTCATCGAGGTCAAAATCGGTTGGTAGCGCAAAGGATCGCTCGGTGACTTCAGCGGCTTGGATTCGATCGACCTTCCAGGTCCGGATTTCCGCATGTCGCTGGGAATAGCCGACGACGTACAGCGTGCCGCGATGCTCGACAATTCCGTAGGGTTCGATGGTATAGGTCACCGGCTCGGTACTGCGTGCCGACAGATAAGTCAGCAAGATTGCTCTTGTATCTTCAATCGCAATCATCAACGCTTCGATGGTCTCGGAGTGTTGGGAATAGTCGCCACCAACGGTGTTGCAGCGCACGCGAGACACCATCCGCCGGACGTAGTCTTTTTCGAACCGTCCCAGTGCGTTGCCGACTTTTGCAAAAGCGACTTCGGCCGCTTTACCGATTAGCGTTCCGTCAAAGGCATGCTTCCCCTCGCGATACAGCATTAGCGAGAACGCCTCGTCAAAATTCAAATGGACTTTGGCAATCGCATCGCGAGTCAACGAAAGCTTCTTGGGTTCGTTTGGATCGCCATCTTCCTTGATCACAAATCCCAGCTTGCGGAGATCTGCCAGATCACGCCGCACGGTTTTAGTGCTTACTTGCAAGGCCTCGGCTAGTGAGCAAATCGTTTCGCTCCCCTGGCCCAGGGCGATGATTCGGAGTAATTGCGGGTGTCGTTGGGATCGGTTTGCCATGTTTTCGCTCTCATTGCGTCCAAGGCTTGCGTCGTCGATCAGAGGTTGGCAAGGTTACAGGTAAAGAGATCGCAATGGGAACGCAGGTAGGACAGTCGTTGTCCCTGTCGACGGGAAAAAAGAGGTCTGCCGTCGATCGAGGGCTGCCTCGACGCTTTCGATGAAGCAGGTTTCCAGGAATCGTTCCACAGGCCTCTGCTTAGCCGTTTGGGCGCGAGCCCCGGTGGAATTCAGGAACCGCGGCGATCGCCAAGGCGGCTCATTTAGCAATGACTCCTGCCTGCTTAGGAGCGTAAATAAGTGTCGGGTACCTTTTGTGCGAAGCACCCGAAGGGCGAGTTCCTCGCAAAAGGTACCCGACACTTTTTTGTCGCACGATCCGTACCGGATAACTCCTGCCTACTTAGGAGCGTTGCCGGAGGTGATGAGCCGCTTCCTGAGTGTTGTGCTGAATGTCCATGAAGACTGCAATCAGTTCGGCATAGGAAAAGAGCATTAAGGCGGCGAGCAGCAGCGGTAGTGACGTCGAAACACTCCATAGCAGTCCGACGCCCAGAATGGCCCCTGACAGTTCGTAACTGTCCCCCGCCAGACTTCCGACAAATCCGACCAGCACCAACAGCAGTAGAACTAGGCAGATCGCCAGTAATAGGATTGCCAAGCCGCGGAGGATGAAGCAAGCGATTTTGAGCGCTGGATACTGTCGTGGTAGGAAACTCGACGAACGGATGCGAACGTTGGACGAAGCGGTCACTAGAGGAGTGTCGGGCGGTGTTTGATAAGCCTCCGCGACGTGGTGCTGTTGGAAAGGTGTCGGCTGCGGAACGGGCTCGGCTTGGTGTGACGAAAGATGGTTCAGGAAATCCTCAGGCGGCGCTTGCGGACCATTCGCCTCGAACTCGATGGCTGGTGGTGGCGTGACTTTTGGTTCGGCCGGGATGAGCACCGGCTGGCGACAACCAGGGCATTTGACCTTTCGGCCAGCGGCGAAGGATTTGACGCGAAAGCCTCGGTCACACTCGTTACAGACCACGGAAATAGCGATAGGGTCACTCATGCAGAATCGTTCTCGAAGGTGGGTGAGAAGGCATCGATGGGTCCAAGAACATGCCAATGCTTTGACGTTGCGGTTATCTTAATCCCCCATCGGTTTTGATGACGATTCGCAGGGACAGCGACTGTCCCACCTGATCCAAGCCTTGCTAAAAAAGCAAATCCATTCTTTCCTGGCCCACAAAGGGGCGACCGCGGGCAGCTTGCGGCGATGGCAGGTTGAGCAACGTGATTGCCGTGGAGCTTGCTGCAATCGGCGCGCAGCGTCCGTCGAACGTTGAGCAGATCTCGAAGAGGTCACTTGAAGAGGCCGTCGCGGTGATTCAGCCGAGCTGTGGAAGCAAGTGCAGGCCGGACCAGCCGAACTTAGCCACTCAGAGCCGACTTTATGGCATTGCGGCGGATGACATTTGTTCGGCCGACAAAACCTATGAGTGCTCCAAACAGTATGGGAATTCCCAGCAGGTAGACGGCGAGCGGCAGATCCGATGCGATTAGAAGGAGGCGAATCTCATTAGAAACTGCCTGCGACCAAGCACATGGACTGGCCGCGGACCAGAGCCAAAAAATCAGCAGGCCACTACCAAAGTAGGCTCCCGCCAAGGCTCCCAGTAATGCCACCCCCGCGGCGTCCGATCGAGGCTTTGGCCCTGTCGCCACCGTCGGGGCTTCTTGAGGCTGCTTTATCAAACCCGATGGATGTTTTTCGGTCCGCGGCAGCAACCCTGTTCCAACGGCTCGTAATCGTGGCAGACAAAAGACTGCGTACAGAAATCCTCCGATCGTCCCTACGTACCAAGGATACGGATTGACCGATCCGAGGGATGGGACATCCGGCTGGGTACCGAATGCTTGGACGAGAACCGAAGCCAACGAACACGTCGAGAGCACGCCGACCAGTGCCGACGAGAGCAGTGCCTCATAGATATGGCTGGCGAGTTTTCCCCGATTCAACATTGCCGCAACCTAAGGATGGCACGAATGAAAAGAGTTCCGAATGGTGTTGCCGGACATCGCCAGAGGAAACCGCTAAGACATCGCTTTCAGGAAGCGGGCTGTACCTCCGCGAAAAAAACCTTCGCAGGCATACGATCTCTCGAATCGACGAATTGTCTTTCCTGAAGATGACGAAGCGGTGAGCAATCGCAGTTGGGGCACCGGACGGTGAAACTTAGTTCGTACTGGGGCGTCTGGCAGGACAAAAACAGAATATCGAGGCAAACAATGGGTCTGCTGCCGGCTCGAAACAACGTGGGCAGCCGGTCCTTTCGACGACGAACAACCGGAAGCCTCCGCTCGGAACGTGTCCCCGCATTCAGTTTTTCTTGAGGGATTGTGGTGAATCGGAAAAACTTAGATTCCTTCGCTAATGTCATACGAAATGGGTATTATGCTTTTGGCACAGATTTAAGAAATTCAAAACCTGTAGAACATTGTCGAGGCGAGTGTCGCAGCATGTTTCTAGGGACCGTCATCGGAGAGAAAAATGCGATTACTTTATATGGTGTGCATGGCATTCACCTGCGCCGCAGGTGTCTCGTCGCGAGAGGCTGCCGCCGACGAGGCGTCGGTCCGGCAGGCGATCGAAACTTATGTCAAGGCATTCAATGCCCAAGATACCGAGACACTGTCGGCAATGTGGTCGCCAAACGCGACGCATGTCGATCATGCGTTGGCAGAGCGAACGGAAGGCCGCGACGAAATCATTAGCGACATCAAGGCAGTGTTTGCCGAACCTGAACCTGTAATGCTTTCGGGTACCGTCGGGCCGGTTCGCATGGTGACCGACACGGTGGCCCATGTGAGCGGCCAAGTCATGGTGACCGTTGGTGATAGAACGCCCGTGGTCAGTCAGTACTCGGCGGTTTTCGTAAAAGACGGCCAGCAGTGGATGATTGATATGATGGAAGAATACGCCGTGCCACAACCGGTGTCGGCTGCAGCGGCAATTTCTCAGCTCGACTGGTTGATCGGAACATGGAGTGATTCGTCGGGTTCTGGGGTGGTGCGGTCGACGGTTCGTTTGGCCGACGGAGGGTCGTTCTTGATCCGTTCGTTCGAAGTGGTTACTGAAGCGGCAGAGGGCGAAGGCGAGAGGACTTCCAAGAGCACTCAAATCATCGGTTGGGATCCACGCGCTCAGACGATTCGTTCGTGGACCTTCAATGCGGATGGCTCGTTCGGTGAAGGCCAGTGGAGCAAGAGCGGTCAGCAGTGGCTGATTAAAGCAACGCAAACACTCCACGACGGACAAACCGCAGCGGGGAGTTATGTGCTGGAACCAAAAAGCAAAGACGCATTTTCCATTCAATTAATCGGGCATGAGATTGGCGGCAGATTGCAACCCTCGACAGCAGCCGTCACCGTCCGACGCGAGGCTGCTCCCGACGTTTCCGAATCGACACCCGATAACCAGGAAGCAAAAGATGAATAAGACGTTAATCATTGGCTGGGCGTTGGCGCTGTGGATGTTGAATACAGGGTTCGAGGCAACCGCTGGTGGATTCAAGGGGGCCGGTGGCGGCCGAGCCAGTGGAGCCGTTGGCACGCGCGGAGGCGCTCGGCCGGCGAGCCTCCCACACATGGGAGGCGGGATGTCGCGACCATCCATGCCGGCGGGACGGCCGAGCATCAGTCGTCCGAGTCTACCGAACGCGCGCCCGAGTCTACCGAACGCGCGCCCGAGTCTACCGAACGCGCGTCCGAGTCTACCGAACACGCGCCCGAGTCTACCGAACGCGCGTCCGAGTCTACCGAATACGCGTCCCACCAATCCCGGTTTGAGTGGCGGATGGAAGCCGACGACGCGCCCCTCGACTTTGCCAAGCAATCGTCCATCGCTGCCTAGTCGGCCAACGACGCTGCCCGGCAATCTAGGATCGAAAGATCGTCCGGCTCTAAATCGCCCCGATTGGAGTCAACCAAATTCAAAGCCCGGCACTCGACCGAGCTTTCCGAGCTTGGGCGGCAATTCTTTGGGCGGCATTGGCACACGACCGGCCAATAAATTGCCCGGCAACACTTTGCCCGGAAACAAGCTACCCGGCGGAGTAAACCGGCCGTCGGTTACTGACGTTGGCGATTTCTTGGGAATTCAGGGCGGCGTTCGTCCGACCACGCTACCCGGCAAATTGCCTGACGGGAACCGTCGCCCTGACTGGGCGAATCGACCAGAGTTGAATCGACCGGAACCGCGGCCTGGGATCGGTCGACCCGGCGGTCTGGAACTGGGTAATTTGCGGCCGGGAATGCAAGGACGTCCCGGTTTAAATCCACGTCCGATTGAGATTGGAAACATCCAAATCGGTAATAACACGATCAACAATCGTCCAGCTTGGGTGAACATCGATCGCAACACCGTGGGAGCGATCAACAACCGTTGGCAGACGCAAATCGGTGGACTGCATGGCTGGGCCGGTCAAAATCTCGGACGTATTGGCTATTGGCGTGGATGGGGCGATAGCGTGCGATTTCGCTGGAACGGTTATCACCATCACAATCATTGGTTTGCCGGAGACTGGTGGTACAGACATCCTCGCGGCGTTTGTCGATGGCACTATTACCATCGATTCAACGATTACCCTTGGGCCTATTGGTGGCAGCGCCCTCAGTGGACCACCACGGTCAACTGGTTTGTATGGACCGCCCCTCCAGCC
>CAYZHQ010000156.1:8309-12376 GCA_964477385.1 uncultured Pirellulaceae bacterium | reverse complement strand
CTGACGCGTCGGGTTATCAATAATCCGGGCTAGGGGCCGGCAGCCAATGTTGACGTACGTGGGCTTCCGTCGGCCCTCCCTGCGGAACAAGATAACGGCTTCTCACAGCCGGATGCTCGCTTCGATGTCAACTTCTCCTTCCCTGCTTTCCCAGCCCAGAACGGCTGCCATCATAGGCGTTGGCCTGCTTGGTGGTTCGGTCGGCTTAAGCCTGCGCAAGCAGTGGCCGGAGCTGACGGTGATCGGCACGTCGCGGACGGCGGCGACTCGCGATGCGGCGGTTGCCGCGGGGTGCGTCACATCCGCGACGGCCGACGAGCACGCTGCGTGCGAGGCGGCCGACTGGGTGTTCTTGTGTACGCCTGTCGGAAGGATCGCTGAGAAAGCGATCGAGCTGGCACCTTGCGTCGCCGAAACGGGCATTATCACCGACGTCGGGAGCACCAAACGGCAGATCGTGGAACAGATCGAACGAGACCTCGTGGCGCGATCAAAATTCGTCGGCTCGCACCCCATCGCTGGCGGAGAGAAAACCGGTCCGCAGCACGCTCGTGAGGATCTGTTCCAGGCCAAGCAAGTCATCGTGACGCCGACAGCCCAAACCGATTCGCGACGACTGGCCGCAGTCTGCCAGCTCTGGCAGTTGCTTGGTGCCAACGTCCAAACGCTGTCGCCCGAACGGCACGACGAACGACTCGCGGGGATCAGCCACGCCACCCATTTCGCCTCCTGCGCGATCGCCTCGATCTTAAGAGACGAGGAAATACCTTTGATCGGCAGCGGGTGGCGAGACACCACGCGCGTCGCGGCCGGAGATCCGCAAATGTGGACCGACATCGCGCTGCAAAACGCGCTGCCCATCGCGGCACGTTTACGCGCCATTCAGACGCAGCTCGATGCATTTATCCGCGTGATGGAAAGTGGTGACCAAGAGACTTTGAAGAACTTACTGACCGAAGCTCAACAGTTGCGGCAAGGTGTTCCCACGCCGTCCGCGGTATCGGTCGCCGATTCGGATTGCTAACTAATTACTTCCTCCAGCGATTTGTAAAACGCCATGCCCCTCTGGCAAATTGATATCTATCCTGCTGAAAACCAGATCGACCGCGACGGCCAACGTGTCAGCGAAGAAATTCACGAGTTGGGATTGGCCGACGACGTGCCGGTCACGTTTGCTCGTGGCTATTTAGTACAAGGCGATTTGAATTTCGCCGCCGCCACTTCACTGGCGGAAACCTTGCTAGCCGATCCGATTACCGAACACACCGTGGTCGCCTTGGCGGGACAAGATACGCTTAACGAACCTCCGGGCGATGAGTCGACGTTGGTGTATGTGTTGCCCAAACCGGGCGTGATGGATCCGGTTGCGATGAGCACTCAAGCGGCTGCACGTGACGCAGGCTTGGCGGTCGACGGAGTCCGGACGATTCGCAAATACTGGCTGCCCGAACTGGACGAAGAGCAACTCAGCGCGATTTGCCGACGAGCACTCTCGAACGATTCGATTGAGCAGGTAGTTGTCGGCCCGCTGGAAATGGATCAGCTCGATGTGGGCTCGTCGTACACCTTCGAATTGGCGACGGTGCCCATTCGTGATTTGGGGGATGCCGAGCTGGAGCAGTTGTCGAAAACCGGTCAGCTATATCTGACGCTGGTCGAGATGCAAACGATCGCTGCGCACTTCCGCGACTTGGGACGTGACCCGACCGACATCGAACTGGAGTCGGTGGCGCAGACTTGGTCGGAGCACTGCAGCCATAAAACGCTCGCCGGCCGCATTGCTTATCGCGGACCGGCCGCCGATGGCACGCCCGCGGCCGACGTGCGGCAATATCAAAACATGCTGAAGGAAACGATCTTTTCCGCCACGCAGCAGATCCGCAAAACGCTGGGAGACGACGATTGGTGTGTCAGTGTCTTCAAAGACAATGCCGGTGTGGTCAAATTTGATGACGAATACCATGCTTGCTTCAAAGTCGAAACGCACAATCATCCGTCGGCGTTGGAACCTTACGGTGGCGCCAACACCGGGATCGGCGGTGTAATCCGTGACCCATTGGGAACCGGAATGGGAGCCAAACCGGTTTGCAACACCGATGTATTTTGCTTTGCACCCCCTGACACCGACCCCGCTTCGCTGCCGCCTGGGGTCTTGCATCCGCGCCGCGTGATGAAAGGCGTCGTTTCAGGCGTCCGTGACTACGGCAACCGAATGGGCATCCCGACGGTCAACGGCGCGGTCTATTTTGACGAGCGATACCTCGGCAATCCGCTGGTCTACTGCGGGAACGCCGGCATCATTCCTGTCGGGATGGAAGAAAAAGAAGTCCAGCCGAATGACTATATCGTGGCCCTGGGTGGCCGGACCGGACGCGATGGAATCCATGGCGCGACCTTCTCTTCGGCGGAATTGACCAGCGATTCAGAATTCCTCTCCGGCGGAGCGGTCCAAATCGGTAATGCGATCACCGAAAAAATGGTCGCCGACGTGCTGCTGCAAGCTCGTGACCTGGGGCTCTACACCGCGGTCACCGATTGCGGCGCGGGTGGGTTTTCCAGCGCCGTCGGAGAGATGGGCGAGGAACTAGGCGCCGAGGTGTGGCTCGATAAGGCACCGCTGAAATACGACGGGTTAAGCTACACCGAAATCTGGATCAGCGAAGCTCAAGAACGAATGGTCTTGTCGGTCCCGGTTGAAAATTGGGATCGCCTGCGAGCGTTGGCAGAGAGTGAGGGGGTGGAGGCGACGATCATTGGTCAGTTCCTGCCCACCGGACGACTGCACTTGATGTATCAGGGACAAACTGTCGGTGATGTGTCGATGGAGTTCCTGCATGGCGGCCGGCCGCCAATCATTCGGGATGCCGTCTATTACCCGGCCGCGGAAACCGAACTGACGCTGCCCGCCGCCGGCGCCGATGATCACGCTGAAACCTTGGAACGCATCTTGGGATCGCTGAATGTAGCCAGCAAGCACTGGGTGATTCGGCAATACGATCACGAAGTCCAAGGGGGCAGTGTCGTCAAACCGCTGGTCGGACCTCAATGCGACGGCCCGGGAGATGCCGCGGTCGTGCGGCCGCGACTGGAAAGCCGTCGTGGATTGGTTTTGTCGTGCGGAATGAATCCATACTACGGCGATTTCGATACCTACCACATGGCGACGTCCGCAATCGACGAAGCGGTCCGCAACGCGGTTGCCGTCGGAGCCGATCCGACTCGTTTGGCGATCCTGGACAACTTCTGCTGGGGCTATACCGATCGCCCCGAAACACTTGGCTCGTTGGTCCGCGCAGCGATCGCTTGTCAAGATTTTGCCTTGGCGCTCGGGACCCCTTTTATCAGCGGCAAAGACAGCTTGAATAATGAGTTCAGCTATATGAATGACTTGGGGGAAAAGCAGACCATCGCAATTCCACCGAGCCTGTTGATCAGTGCGATGGGGCAAGTCGCCGATGTCAGCCACTGTGTCACAATGGATTTGAAAACGGCGGGCAATGCGGTTTACCTGATCGGCGACACGTTCAATGAGTTGGGCGGTTCGCACTACAGCAAAGTCCATGGCTTGAGCGGTGGACACGTTCCTCAAGTTCGCTTTGATCGCGCGGTGGCCACTTTCCGTGCCATGCATGCGGCAATTCAATCGCGGACCGTTCGCGCCTGTCACGACTTGAGTGAAGGCGGTTTAGCCGCCGCGGCCGCCGAGATGGCGTTCGCCGGCGCACTCGGAATGCAGCTCGATCTGTCGCCGGTTGTCGAGCAGACCGCCTCGCCGACTTACGCCTTGTTCAGCGAGTCCAATACGCGATTTCTGGTCGAGGTCCCAGCCGACGCCACCGACGCTTTCGAAGCTCACTTTGGCGACGTGCCGTGCCGACGCTTGGGGACGGTCTTGTCGAACGAGTCACTGCAGATTTCGGCCGGTGAACAAAAACTGCTGCACGCCGAAACCAAACGTCTGAAGGCCGTTTGGCAACAGCCGCTCGATTTCTAACTGAGCAGCGCCAGGGTGGAGCAGCGCCAGGGTGGAGCAGCGCCAGGGTGGAGCAGCGCCAGGGTGGAGCAGC
>CAYZHQ010000156.1:0-8209 GCA_964477385.1 uncultured Pirellulaceae bacterium | reverse complement strand
GTGGAACAGCGCCAGGGTGGAACAGCGCCAGGGTGGAACAGCGCCAGGGTGGAACAGCGCCAGGGTGGAACCGTCCGAAAACCTTGCGGATGCTCGCGGCTATCGCCGTCGGTTCACGCTTTTGTATAACTGCCCGCGAATGCCCGTTCACGTTTTTGGATAATTGCTCTGCAACGTGAACCCCCTTCGGTGTTGGTGTTTTGTTGCTGTCGTTTGTTTTGAACACCGCTCCCCGCCCCACAGTCATGACGAGCTGCCTTGTCGGGCCATAGCGTTAGCCGCGAGAACGCATACCATGTTCGGCTTTTCACTGAATCGAAATGCGATTCCTCAACGCCGTCGATCGTTTTTGCCGCTGGCAGTGCGGAAGGGACGGTCGACGTGTGGGAAATTTCGTCGGGAAAGCAGCTTGTGCCATTCGCAGCATTCCCTGTCGACAACTGATTCGGATTGGTCGCCGTTTGAACACTCTGCTGCAAGCTCTTGATGCTCCGTCTGGATGGGTTGACCCGAATGGTTGCACCGTTCATTCGGGTCGCGCAGGTGCCCGCGATTTTGCCGACTCCAAGGAATCGGCAAGGTACGACGGAGGGCTCACGTGAATTGACGAAGTTCATCGCCGGTGTGGATTGAGTCGCTTGCCAGGGCTGCGTATTCTCGGCTTCGAGACTGTCGCTATCGCACTTGCTGTTTTTAAGCACCTTGGGAAACTTGATTTACATGAGCCGCCTTCCACTGCGTCCGTTGATTGTGCTTGGTACCCGACCGGAAGCGATTAAACTCGCGCCATTGATCCGCCATTGCCAAACGCGAACCGATCAGATCACGCCGATCGTTTGCAGCACCGGACAGCACCGCGAGATGCTCGCTCAGGTTCTCGGTTACTTCGACATCACGCCCGATGTGGAGCTGCAATTGATGCAGCCCGGCCAGACGTTGACAGGATTGTCGGCCGCTTGCTTGACCGCCGTTGATCAAACGATCGAGCAGCAACAGCCCGATTGCTTAGTGGTCCAAGGAGACACGACCACCGTGATGGCCGCTTCGGTGGCAGCCTTCTACCACCGGTTGCCGATCGTGCACGTCGAAGCCGGATTGCGGACCGGGGATCTGATGGCCCCTTGGCCCGAGGAATTCAATCGTCGCGTCGCCGGGATTGTCGCGACGCTACATTGTGCTCCGACGGCTGGCGCGGCCGCTTGCCTCCGCGCCGAAGGGGTGCCGGAATCTAGCTTACAAGTGACCGGCAATACGGTGATCGATGCGCTGCTGTGGACCGCCGAACGAGAGCGGAACGCAACGCAGCAGTGGGCGGAGAAATACCCCTTCGCGATGGGGCCCTCAATGGTTTTGGTCACCGGCCATCGACGCGAAAATTTTGGAGAGGGTTTGCAGAATATTTGCGACGCTTTGGTCGAGCTGGCCAAGAAATTTCCCGAGACGGCGTTTGTCTATCCGGTGCATCTCAATCCGAACGTAAAGGGCCCCGTCCACGAGCGGCTTGAAGCCCTCGCGAACGTGCATTTGGTCCCTCCGGCAGACTATCCACAGTTCGTCTGGCTGATGGATCGCAGTCGGTTGATCTTGACCGATTCGGGAGGCGTCCAAGAGGAAGCGCCATCGCTTGGGAAACCTGTTTTGGTGACACGCGATAAGACGGAGCGTCCCGAAGCGGTCGAGGCGGGCTTGGCAGAATTGGTCGGCACCGATCGAGAGCGCATTGTCGATCGCGTTTCGCGATTGCTGGCCGACGAGCGGGCCCAGACCCCCGCGCGCTCCTACGAAAACCCCTATGGAGATGGCCAGGCCTCACGGCGGAT
This sequence comes from uncultured Pirellulaceae bacterium, assembly GCA_964477385.1. GTDB lineage: Bacteria > Planctomycetota > Planctomycetia > Pirellulales > Pirellulaceae > Roseimaritima. The sequence continues at coordinate 6,389 of CAYZHQ010000156.1, read as the reverse complement.
CGCCGATTGGATGCTAGCGGCTATTAAACGAGACTAGCTAGTTCGCCCAGGCTTCCAAAACTGCCAGACGCGAACTAGCCGTCGACGGGGTTGCCTTTGGGATACAGGGTTGCCTTCGGGATGCTAGGTGTAAAACTGGCAGCAGAGTCTTCACGACAAGCGAATCCACCCCTGCGGCAATGCGACGGTGGGAGCGTACCAGCCAAGACTCTCGAGCGATTGGGCACTGCTTGCCCGTTTTTTCGGAGTTGTCGGCTGGTCGGCTGGAGCCGGTTTTTCGCACTTTTCCGCTGACGGCCGCCGCGGAGTCGAAAATACTCTATCCCTTGGCGTGGCTTTGGTTTACGCTTGAAAGTCGATTGAACGAACGCATTCTTGACCGTCCCCTTTTCTGCGATCCCGCGCCGCTGGCATGCTGAAAGCTCTCGAACTCGCTGGCTTCAAAAGCTTTGCCGACAAAACGCGATTCGACTTTCCCGAGGGAATCACGGTGGTCGTCGGTCCTAATGGATCGGGCAAGAGTAACATCGTTGACGCGATGAAATGGGTACTTGGTTCGCAGAGTGCCAAGAGTCTCCGGGGCAAGGAGATGTCGGACGTCATCTTCAAGGGTTCGCAAAGCCGCGGCCCGTCGGGATCGGCCGAGGCGACGATCATCTTCGACAACAGCAGCGGAGCGCTGCCGATCGATGCCCCAGAAGTCCACGTGACGCGACGGGTCTTTCGCAGTGGTGAAGGCGAGTACCTGATCAACAGTCAGCCTTGTCGCTTGAAGGACATCAAGGCCCTGATCGCAGGTACAGGGATCGGGATCGATGCTTACAGCCTGATCGAGCAGGGCAAAGTCGATCGGATGCTGCAAGCCAACGCCAAAGATCGCCGTGTGATCTTTGAAGAAGCGGCCGGCATCAGTCGCTTCAAAGCCAAAAAGGTGGAAGCCGAACGTCGGCTGGCGCGGGTCGATCAAAACTTGATTCGGCTCGGTGACATCGTCGATGAAGTCGCTTCGCGTTTACAGAGCCTCAAGTCGCAGGCGTCGAAAGCCGAACGCTATCGCCAATCCTCCGAACGCTTGCGTCAATTGCGAACGTCGCTGGCTTGGACCGATTGGTCGGAGATGTCGCAACATCTAGATGAAGCCCAATCGGAACTGACGCGCGTCACGGAGTTGGCCGAAAGCGAAGCTGCCAAACGCGACGAGATCGCCGAACAGCGTCAGACGTTTGAGTTGGCATTGCAGGAGTTGGCGGACAAAGCGCGCTCCGCCGAAGCCGAACGGTCGGAGATTTCTCGCGAGATCGCTGGCTTGGCGGGGCGTCACGAAGCCGACGCGGTATCGCTGGACGAACTGGAAACCACACTCGCCAAAGGGCGGCGGCGGGTCCGTCTGTTGCAATCCCAAGCCGGTTCAGCGGCGGCAGAGTTCCGTGATTTGCGCGACCGCTTGTCGCTCTACGAAGCCGAATACGAAGCGGCCCAGGAGGCCGCCGACGCGGCCGAGGAAATCCGCCAACAAGCCAGCGAAGCGGCAGAGGAGACGCGTGCTCGCCGTGCCGAAACGCAGATTCAACACCTCGCAGCGCTCCGTAAAGTGGCCGACTTGGATGGCCATGTCCAGCGACTGCAGCAGCAATTGGCCCAGTCGAAGCGGACCAACGAAAGTTTGGCGGCGCGGCGCACGGCAGGCCAAACGGCCCTTGCCGAAGCGGAGACCGAGTTTCAGGATTGCCGGCAAGAACTGGACGAGCTGAACAAGTCGATTGCGGCCGCCGAAAAACAGATTGAACTCGCGCTGGCGGAACTGAACGAGAAACGCCGCTTGCTGACGCGACGTCGTGAGGAAATCGCAGCTTTGAACGTGCGGCTGCAAGGTTTAACCGAACGCCAAAACGTCCTGCAAGATTTGCAGAAACGTCAAGAAGGAGTCGCTTCGGGAGTCCGCTCGTTGATGGACCAAGTCCGAGACGCCAAATCGAAGCGGCTGAATGATGTGCTGTGCGACGTGCTGGGAATTGTCGCCGATTGCGTGGCAACCGATCCGAAAGTCGCACCGCTGATCGATGCGACGCTGGGACCGCTGGCACAATATGCCATTGTCCGTGGCGACCGAGTACAGAACGCCATCCTGTCGGGCGACGTTACGATTACCGGCCGAGTTGGCTTGTTGCGAATCGACGAATTGCCATCGCGTCGGCCCGGCGACAAAATTCGCTTGGATGGACTCAATGGGGTCATCGGCCGCGCGGATCGGATGGTCCAGACGGAGCCTGACTTCGAACCACTCGTCCGGCATCTGCTCGGCACGACTTGGGTTGTCAACACGCTGGCCACCGCGCTGGGGCTGAGAAAGCTGAGCGGCGCGGGGCTGCGATTCGTCACCAGCAATTGCGAATTGCTCGACCGAGATGGCTCGATCATCGTCGGGCCCGCTACCGCCGCCGCCGGACTGGTCAGCCGCCACAGCCAGCTTGCTGCCACGACGAAAGATATCAAACACTATCGTTATCAACTGTCTCAGGCCGAGGAAGAGGCCGAACGGCTAAGTCAGCGCGTCGACCAAGAGGCGGCGAGTGTGGGACGGATTGAGGACGCACATCGTGACTCGATCACTCGCCGCGCGGCCGCTCAAGCGAGTCTGCGGCACGCTGAGGAACGCCTTGAGGCACGGCAATTGGCGCTCGCGGAAATCGATCACGAAATCGAAACGACGACTCAACTGCATCAAGATGCCACGGCGCAGCAAACTACGTTTCAGGAACAGCTTGCCGCTTGCCGCGCGCGAATTGCCGAGCTGGAAACCGAAGCGGCCGCAAGCGATCAACAGCTTCAAGTTAAAGAAACCGAACTGCGCACGGCGACCGATCGGGTGATGGCGATCTCGGTCGATGTGGCACGAGCAGAACAAAAAGTCGAAGCGTTGACGGCGACGCTCGAGCAGCAGCGGCGTGACCAATCCGAACGACAAGCCGCGGTGGAGGAGGTGCGTGCGCAACTGCAAAAAGATGACCAACGTCGCGATCAGCTGCGTCTGCGGCAATTGCAGGCAGCCGCAACGGTCGCCACGTTGCAAATGAACATCGAAGAATCCGAACGCCAGATGAAAACCCTGGCAGAAGAGGCGACCGCACACCGCGCCTCGCAGCGTGAGTTGCAACGAGCCTTCGATGCCGCCAACAAAGCCGCCAATCAAGCTTCGCAAGACGTGCATGCGATCTCCAGCCGTCGCGATACCATGCGGATGAAACGCGAAACGCTGGCCGATCGCTTGTTGGAAGATTACGAAATCGATTTGCGTGGCAGTGATCCGCCTGAAAATAATGAACCGCCTGAAGATCGCGAAGCTGCCGAAGCCGAAATCGCACGGCTCCGCGAACAGTTGCAGCGCGTCGGCTCGGTCAACATGGAAGCGCTTGACGAGTTAGAAGGTTTGCAACAGCGATATGACGAGTTGCATGGGCAGTATCAGGACCTGACGGCCGCCAAGGATTCCTTGCAACGGATCATTCAACGCATCAATGCCGACAGTCGTCGCCTGTTCATGGATACGCTTGAAGCGATCCGGATTAACTTTCAGCGGCTGTATCGCAAGTCGTTCGGTGGCGGTCACGCCGACTTGATATTAGAAGAATCGGATGATCCGTTGGAAGCGGGGGTCGAGATCGTCGCCACGCCTCCGGGCAAACCCTCCTTTTCCAACTCACTATTGTCGGGGGGCGAAAAGGCTTTAACGGCGGTCGCCCTCTTAATGTCGATCTTTCAGTATCGGCCCAGCCCGTTCTGTGTCTTGGACGAGGTCGACGCGCCGTTCGACGAGGCCAACATTGGTCGTTTCGTCACCGTGTTGAAAGAGTTTCTCGATCAGACGAAATTCGTCGTCGTCACCCACAGCAAAAAAACGATGACCGCCGCGACGACATTGTACGGTGTGACCATGCAAGAATCGGGCGTCAGCAAACGCGTCTCGGTGCGATTCGAAGACGTCAGCGACGACGGCGAAATCAACAGCACCGACGCCGCCTAAAAAGGGCACTCAGATCAAGGGGACGGAGCTCTTTTGGGCGGAGATGATTGAGGCGACGAAGCAGGTTTGCGAAAAGATTGACCTGAACATTGCTCCCAACCTGCTTAGAGCCGAAACCATCCGTTGAGGTGAAGTGGTTTTCGTCTGGTTCGCAATCGAGCTTTATTCTTGAAGCATGGGACGAGCGGTTAATCTTCCGGCAGTCCTACGTCGACTTGGCTCCAGTCGACATCGGCCTGTTTCCAGTCGGCCAGCAACTGCTTGGCTCGCTGTTGATCGGCGTGGCGGACGACCACGCGGACCCAACCCGGCGCTTCGGCTTGGAAGCCCGCTGTGAAACTGCCCGTAATTGTTGCTTTGATCCCCGACCCCGACAGGAAACCGGCAATGGCACTCGCTTCGATCTGAGTCGGCACGGTTGCAACGACCTTCGGGGAATCTTCATTCTGCATCTCAACGTTCCTCGTTGTTTAACAAGCTTGCCTTGGAAGCGGCTTCATTCGGCAAGGTGTCCAATCCCAAGGCTTGGGCACGTTCTTGCCACCGGTCACGTGCCAATTTTTGCATGTCGATGTCGGCATCGTGTTCATCAACGATCTCGATCCCAAGCAGCGTTTCGACCACATCCTCCAATGTCACAATACCTTGCAAACCCCCGAAGCGATCATTTACACCCACGATATGCGATCGATGCTGAAGTAAGGAATTCATTAATTCCGGCAAGGGCATGTCCCCCGCAACCATCGGCAAAGTACGTTTGAAATCGGTGAGTTTTTGCTCGCCCTGGGCATTCGCCAAGGCTAGCAGCAGGTCATGCTTCAGCACGAATCCAGTAGGTTGATCAATGTGTTCCTCGTAGACCGGCAACCGCGACACCGGCAGCGGGTTATCCATGGAGATGGTTTCGAGAATCGTCTGTTGTTCGGGGAACGCGACCACGACAACGCGAGGCGTCATCACATCGGACGCAGTGAGATTCTGCAAACGCATCAAGTTCGTCAAAATCCGTGATTCGCTTTTGTGGAGTAGGCCTTTGGTGGCGCCGAGGTGAGCCATCGCAGCGATCTCTTCGCGCGTGATCAGCTGGCCGTGCCCTTTGCCAGCGAGCATCTTCGTAAGTTTTTCGCTGAGGAAGACAAACGGAAACATGGGAATCATCAGCCACTCAATGGCTGTCGAAACGGAACCGGCAAGTTGACGCCAGTAATTGGCCCCTAACGTTTTCGGAATGATTTCGCTGAGCACCAGGATCAACAGCGTCATGATGGCACTCGCGGCGGCGACCATCGTGTTGCCCCAAATCACCGCCACCTGGGCACCAACGCCAGCGGCCCCAATCGTATGCGCGATCGTATTAAGTGACAAAATGGCGGCGAGAGGTCGATCGACGTGCTCGCGCAACCGCGTCAAGCGTTGAGCCACTTTGGGACGTCGCTCGGCCAGCGTGATCACATAGCTAGGCGTGACCGACAAAAGGACTGCTTCGGCAACGCTGCAAAAAAAGGAGAATCCAATTGCCAAGCTGCCGTACAGAACCATCAACAAATAGTCCATTACCCTTCCTAAAAGGTGCGCTGTTTTGAATGCACGCGTCCGCAACGCGTGATTCGCATCGATCTCGCGGGAATGACAACGCGGCGAGTCCGACATCGCCACGTCGAGGGACGCTGGGCAAGCCAAGACGTTTTTTCCCGACCAAGCCACCGTTTCAACCGCGTAGACTAATTGTAACGCAAACCCCCGCCAGCGCAGGCTCTGGGACGTCGGATTGCAAGCCAGCGAGCAAGACCAATCGTCATCACCGCGCTACCTCGCAGTCTCCTGGAGACTCGCCGAGCAGGCGATTGGAGATGTCTCGCACGCATCGTAGGCGTTTGCGTTAAGAGGGAGGCAGGATCGTGTGCTGCGGTGGAGGGAACCGGTCTAGCACCTCGACCCAAGTCATTCGGTACAACGGTGCGCGGGCGTCCCGCCCGCTTCCGGCAAAACCTGCGGGCGGGACGTCCGCGTACCGAAAGGTTAAACCCAAAGATTCTTCGGGAGGTGCTTAGCACCATGGTGAGCGATGCGGTCGCTGGCATCTAAGGACTGCAACGAACGTTCTGGTTCTCCCATTCAAACCGTTCATCGCGATGAGGTGTGTGGTGATACGCCTTTCACCGCACGAACAAGGTGTCAGGAAAATCCCCATATTGACTGACCGCAAGCTAGCCCGGATTATTCACGTGAATGACTAGGGACGCCGCAACGGTCTTCCCGGCTTGGACTTGCTTCAATGCCTTGTTTAGCAGGCTGCTTTTGGTAACCCGATGCGTGAGCGAGGGATTTATCGGGGATCCCTCGCTTACGCGTCGGTTTATCAATAATC
>CAYZHQ010000155.1:0-12459 GCA_964477385.1 uncultured Pirellulaceae bacterium | reverse complement strand
CTAGGGATCAACGACGCGGAAACTGTTTGTCCAACGCATATCGGTTGCCATGATTTCGCGAACGACTTTCCGAGTTTCTTCGGGCTCGAACGGATCGTGTTCCAGTTCGTGCTCCAGCATTTCCAGCTTTTTGCGGATCAAATAGCCCTGCATCCGCTGATAGGGCCGGACTTCACCCGTTCGCAAGAACGTCCCCACCTCCAAGCGACGGCTCCAGTCATCCCAGATCCCCAGCCAATGAGCGGCATGCTCCAATTGGCCACTATTAGCTGCTGACAAGCATTCGGCTCGGGCGATCGAGATCTCTTCCAGAGCTTCGTTCGGTGCCGGATAGTAGCCGTAACACATCACCACACTCAGCGCCACCAAACCACACAACATGACGCCACCGACCAGCCTTGGCGAAACGACCCGGTCATAGCGTCCCAATTGCCTGCTCTCCTCCGACACGTTGCCGGTGGAAGCGAACTTGCTGGCAATCGATGTCTCATCGACTGCAAAACAACGCAGGGCTGCCCCCACCAAACTAAGCACAGCGAGCAAGCCGAGGGCGATTTGCGTCGCCAGATCCAGCCTCTTACTGAGCATCGCAGAAATGGACGTCCATCGGATCGCCTCGGACGAATGCAGGGGATTGGTGTAGATGTCGAAGGCATGCGTATGGCCGGCCGGTTCGACACCGTGCGGTGCGAGCGGCTGATTGATCAGATAGGCGATCGAGAGCACGATCAAAACCAACGAACTAAACCAGAGGGTGACGCGGCGAAATCCAAAGGTCACCGCCAACCACAAAATGGTCGCCAAGTTAACGCCCGCCCCCAGGACCAACAACACAAATGCGGCCCCCGGGGAATTGGCATGCTGAAACATCATTCCTAGCTGACTCATGGCCAACATCGGGGGCGCGTAGGCGGGAATGGCGACGGCCGTCATCGTCGCCGGAGCCGACCAATCATCCCGCTCCACGCTGTACTGCATCGCTCCAAAAGGCAGCACGACGCTCAACAACATCAGCCCCGACAATCCAATCAAGCCCCAACCACCGACCGGCCCAACCAGCGAACGCGTAAGATGGACAAAGACGGCGAGCAAACGCGACACGCCGATCATCTCCGGAGCTTCGTACGTGCCTGCCGAAGATACCTGCGAAGCGGAGCTGGCTGGTTCATTCGTGCTCGCATCCTCGTCCGAGCTAGACGGAGCGTCCGGCTCCTCGTCGCTGGACTTGCCTGCGTAGCGATCCCAGACCAAGCCCACCAGCGTGACAACGATCAACGACCCAAAAGCAAACATCACCACCACCAGGGGACGTGATAACGTCAAACCATAGAGCAGCGACAACGGATTGAACAACGGCGCAGAGAGGGCAAAGGCACTCATGGCACCCGGTTTGACCCTCGCTCTTCGCATCTCGATCAAGATTGGCAACACTCCGATACTGCACACCGGCAGCAGCATGCCGACCGCCCAAGCCTGAGGCAACGACCGAAGTGAATCGCCGCCGAACAACTGACGCACGCCGTCGGAGCCAAAATAGAAACGCAAAATGGCGGCGATCAGCAAACCGACCAGCAAGGTGGGTACACAGCTCGCAATCCCTTCAAGAATACGAATGCACCCTCCAACCACACCAACATCGAGTGTCGGAAAACTCATGAGGTCACCTCTGGTTCAACCGCTGCTTCGGGACTTTGCTTCAATCCTGCCAACTGCTGCTCTGCCTGTTCAAGCAACTTACACAGTTCCGCAACCTGGTCTTTCGTGCTGTCGGTCCAACCAGCTCCTTGGACGCTTTTCCGGATCGCCTCGGCCGCGTTTCGAATCGGCAGCCACTGCGATTCTGTCAAATCGGTATCGGCGGCGATCTCCGGCGTCCAAGCCACCAAATCGACCAACTCAGCGTACAACTGCGAATCTTCGGAACGCTCCGGCTGAGCGACAAGTTGTTCCAATCGCGTCTGCAACTTGAGTCTCAAGTCGGCTAGGCCCTCCGGCCAATGCGCGGCCAACTCATGCTCATCGTCAAACAGCGTCTTTTTCGAAGAATCCCCTTCGCCTTGACAACCCACCAACAAAACAACGGCAGCCAAACAACCCATCCACACCTTCGGTATCGTCAACCGAAAGGCGCGCTGTATCCCATTTGCGTTTAACATCATCGGTACTCCGGTGCAGGGATCGTGCTCAACAACCGATCGATCACTCCGTCGACATCATTGCTGGTCGTCAGCAAACGGACCGACAACACCGGCCGCGCGACATGCACCACGTCACTGGGAGTGACAAAATCTCGACCCTGGATCCTCGCCCACGCCTGAGCGATGCGTTGCCAGTGCAACATGCCGCGAGGACTGACCCCCAGTTCGATTTCCGGATCGCTGCGAGTCGCTTCGACCAAGTCGACGATGTACTCACGGACGCGCTGATGGACGGGGATCGATTCAACCCGCTGCTGTTCCCTCGCAAGGTCTGTGAGCGAGAACACGGTGTTGGACGCCGACATTGGTTCACGCACCGTCGATGCGGCTTCCAGGATTTGCAACTGAGACGCCCGATCGGGATATCCGATCTTCATCTTGATCGTAAAACGATCCAACTGAGCTTCCGGCAAGGGATAAGCTCCATGCGAATCGATCGGATTTTGCGTGGCGATGACAAAGAAGGTGGGAGAGAGCGTATGCGGAACGGCATCAATGGTGACTTGCCGTTCAGCCATGGCCTCCAATAGCGCGCTCTGGGTTCTTGGCGTCGTCCGATTCAGCTCATCCGCCAGCAGAACGTCGGCGAACACCGGGCCTGGATGAAATTCAAACTCACGTGTCTTCTGATTGAAAAGATTAAAACCGGTGACATCCGAAGGCAACAAATCGGGCGTGCATTGGATGCGCGACAATTGGCCTCCCAAGCCGTCCGCGAGGGCTTTGGCAAGCGACGTCTTGCCGGTGCCCGGAAGGTCATCGAGCAACAGATGCCCGCGTGCCAACAAACAGGCGATCACCATTTCGATTTCGTCTGTCTTGCCCAGCAATACCCCATTCAAGCGAGTTCGCAAACGCTGCAAGCAATCGTTCCCTGTGGACGCTTGACCGGGCTTCAATACCATGGTCATCCAATTCTCTCCGGTGAACGTGTTTTCAATGAGCGGATCCGCAGTGCGGAAACAAACTCGCCCATCGTGTGATGTTCCGTCGCCGTCCGATCAGAGCGAATGGACTGGCCAAAGAAATGGCGATCTGCCAGATCACAAAATTGCGTGGCCAGACGCTGCCGCTGGTCGCCCGTAGTCTGCGTGAGGCTCGATAATTCCAGCAGCCAATCACGCTGCGGGCGGCCGACCGGTCGCGCATGTCCGACCAGCCAAGCTCGCGTTTCGACGATTCGCATCGCCAACGCCAGCCGACGCCGAGGCTTCCACAACCGACTGAGGCTCCACACGGCGACGAGCAACCACTCCAGCCAAATCAGCCGGGTCATGTATAGCGTACCCAGCACCAGGAGCCCCCCCGCGGCAACAGGCCAGTACAAACCGGCAAAACGCTGGGCTGATAACCACGGAGAAGGGCGGTACCTCGGTGGCTGGTAACCGGGTGTCGGTTCGACTTCAAACCAACGTTGCGGATCCAGTTTAATTTCGACCCACGTATGCACGTCGGTCGGCAAGACGTTGGTATGCCCGGCTGCCAAATCGATTGCCGACGGACGCACATAAAAGCCGCTCACCAGCCTCGCCTGCAGCCCCAGTTCACGAGCCATCAGAGCCGCCACGGTTGCGAATAGATGATCGCCGCCTCGGCGTTTGTGCAGAAACTCTCCAATCGGATCGCCTGATCCTGAGCTCGCTTGACGATCAAAGGTGAAGTCACTGCGGAGGTGGGCGATGACCGACCCAAGTTGTTCATAAGGCGTGTCGTGGCCCCGCACCCACTCCCGAACCAATCCCGACAGTTGCTGTTGCACATCGCTTGAGAGCACCGTTGACCATTCCACCGTGCTGGTTGTTGTTAGCCGACACAACTGGTCTTCCATCAATGGGATCGATGCCACGTTGAAAACGGTCAGCGGCGGAATCTGGTCGCGTCCCGGCATGACCCAGGAACCATCCTTGTCGACGGCAAAAAAATCTTGGCGATCAACATCCTTGATATGCAAACCGGCGGTCATCATCGGGGTCGGAATCCGGGTCGAGTCGAGACGCAAGACCTTCAATAGCCCCACCTCCGGGGCGACTTCCGTTGCTTCGCTGGCGCGTGTGGGACACAGAAACCACACGGCATCGCCGAATTGTCTCCGAGCCAAACGGTCCTGGTGCTGGTCGGCTGTATTGGTCCAGTCGACGCCGTCAAATGTGTCGTATCGTTGCATCGCCAGCCGGATGCCGGAGGGCCCGGCCCACTGCACAACCGCATTTCCCACCGCATCGGACAACTTGCGATGCTGCTTGGGAGGCAAGCGATCCGTCGAGAAGGAACGGCCTCCCTTCTCACTCTTGGACAACCGCTGATGAGACTCCTGAACGTCGGCTGATGCAATACTCTGACGACGCTCCCATTTCTTGACCCGCTTAGGTGGCCCCATGGTATCGCTAAACATGTCAAACAGAGTGGACTGCGTCGACTCTAAAAAAAGCTCGCTTTCCACAGCCCCAAAAGAATCGGCATGGTCCTTGGCAGCAATGGCCGCGTCCCCATCTCCCACGCCACTGCGAGCCGATGGGTCAGACCAACTCGATCCGCCACTGGTCGGCATAAAGCCCCACAGTAATCGGCTGGAATTGCCAAACCGATTTTTAACCGACAGGCCTCCAATCAAACACAACGTAACCGCCAAGCAAACCGTTAGCGGACGAATGCCAACCCGCCGGTGGACGGTGTCTGCCGCGCAGAGCTCAAGCCTCTCCCAATGGTTGGCCACCAAATGCCAAACGCATAGGACCATCCACACCACCGCAAATGCGACGGATTGCGAATGATCCGAGATCGAAGTCGTGAACAGCACGAGGAAGCCGGAGGAAACCAACGACATGCCGCGGACGCGGTCGCTGCTCGCGAGAATCGCCAGGGCAAGCGCAGCGGCTCCCGAAACGGACAGCGCCACCATCTCGTTGGCCACCGACTGCCCCGCTATGCGTCCGACGATGGCCGAAAGCACCGGCGGTGCCAGGATTGCCGCCGCGTACCACCAATCCTGCGACCAAACCGGACGCCCAGCACGTTGGCTGCGAAAGGTGAAAACGAGGACAGGAAGCGCACAAGCGAACAAGGCGACCACCTCGCCGATCAGCAACCAATGGGCTTCGAGCGGGTAACGCAAGTACAAGACCGCCGAGATCGACAGCACCGCCAAGACTACCGCTTCGATCCGCTTTCGTTCACGCTGCATGCTCCACACCGTAGACCTCCTTCCAAAAAGTCCGCAGGGAAGATTCGAGGTCATCGCCAAGTCGAAAAACCACTGGTCGCAATGACTTCCCACGGTGCGATACCAAGGAGGTGTCTTGCACCTTCACGACGACGCTGCCATCGCCGGTGGTACGAACTTCGAGATGCGGCTTGCGGCACGATACGGTAACGTTATTCAGTGACTCGCCGTTGGCTGGCACAGCGGCCAATGCATCGAGGATCTGCCGCCTACCTTTCGGACCTGCGTTCGGCCGAATCATGAGAGCTCCGATGCGAATCCGCAGGGGAGTCGCTGAGGCATGCAATTTCACCAACAAACTTGCCGCCACACGAACTTGCCTCGCGACCGCTTCGCAATCCCCCGCGGCATTGGCTGTGTCGAGCCAAAATTGGATTTCTTCGGTCTGAGGACCGCCACGTTCGGTAACGACCAATGCATCCGTTCGCGCCGAAGCAATCCAGTGAATCTGCCTTGCGGAGTCTCCCCGGCGGTAAGCTCGCACACCAACGAAGTCGCCAATCCTGCCCCCTTGCTTTCCGTCACCCGCATCGGCGGGCTGCTTTCCCGTAATGGGACAGACGCCCTGAACCGGGTAGATCTTGGGCCACACCGTCAGTGGCTGCATCTGCTGCAGCGGACGCCGTGCGGTCCAAATGCCAAAAGGAAACGAACACGCGACTTTCGGTTGCTGGACCGGATAGTGCCCGCGAAGCGTCGGCGTGACGGTGACCGAATAATCGGCCGTCGAAAGTGACGGCACACTGGCCAAGGCGACGGTCGGGAATGGATCACGCCCCTCGAGGTCGAGATACCCTTCGATCGCTAAACCCCACACCGGTATCGGCAATCGATTGGTGACGGAAAAGGTCATCTTGCAGTTCTCCCCTTCGTAAAGCGCATCCACCGCCGGCCTCAGCCCGCAAGCCGTCAGATACACAGCAATCGCCGGCCAAGCGATTCCCACAACAATGATGCCGAGTAAAGATGCGGCCAACGTCCAACCAATCGGGCTGAGATACCGCCCCACCAAACCGGCCACGATCGCCGCCAACACAAACCAACCAATCGGCTCTTTCAGCCAATAAAAAAAGCGGTTCGCCCACGGACAAAAGTCCGTCGTTAACACACGCGTCAGCCAACTCGATCGCTCAGACACCTCATGAGAAATCGCCATTCAAAACACCTTGAGCAAAAGAAACCGTCGGCACAGAACGCTCAGCAGCACCTCTTCCCCGAAGCGTCATCACTCGCATGGGAATCGATACCGCACGAGGCCGCCCGCGAGTTGGCCAGCCACCAACGCATCGCAACAGAACCTGCCAACTGCAGCACTGCGACGACTGATCGGAAGTGAGGCACGCGAACGAACGCCTGCAGATCAGATAACACCAGACCTCGATAAAAACAGACGCGCAGCGGCAACGGTGGAATCACCGACACCCGCACAGACAGATCGAGGTTGCTCAGACGCGGGGCGGACCGCGGACCTGCAAACACCCCAGAAAGATCGCCGGAACGTCGCTCGAAAACGAGGCACAGACGGCCAGCACACTGGCAGGCTTCCAAGGCTCATCCGGCTGGTCAACGACCGCCAAATCACGGGAAGAAAGAAAATGCTGACAGATACTACAGTGGTCAGAGTGATGCTCGCCCGGCACATGACTCGAAGGAGAACATGGAGCATCTCCCCCAACCGGGGCCTCACCAGTCTTCGCGTCGTCGTCGCAAGCCGTCGCATCACAATGGCAATGCCGAACCACGCGGTTGCCAGCTCCGCTGCACCCATCACGGAACCGATCCGCATGGCAATGCACCAAATCGGCCGAATGGGATACACCACCGGTTGAACAACCGCCGACATGCACCCAGCCCGCGACATTGCTGAGCAGCAATGCCACCAACGTCAAAGCGATGGTGAAGGGGTGCCGGAAAGGCATAGGTCGGTCTCGTTCAATTCGCAAGCGGCAGCAGCCGATTGCCCAAAAATCGCAAGCATCAAAAAGGAACAGTGGTCCGACCAAGGATCAAATGATTGTTCTCTCGATCCTACGCACTGTCAACAAGATCAGTTCACCGCAACGAAAACTTCATCAAACCCTGAAGGGGAAGGTAGGCTTTTCCGCTAAAAGACCAGCGTCCCTTTTGCGTGTGGTTACGTTGCCTGCTTGAAGGGGTTTCGGTCGGGAGGCTCGGCGTGATGAACGTTCCTCAACATCTGCTGAATCATCACATTGAGGGCGGGCACGCGATGCCTCACCCACACGTGGGTTTGTTCCGGCACACACCCTAACCGTGATTTTGCATCAAGCGCCGTGCGCCCAAAAGAGATTCGACTGCATTGCCACGCGATGCCCTGTTCAATCACCGCCAGCAACAATCGGTGATAGATCGGTAACTGCGCATTGGCCTCATAGTCGATCCCCAAGTTGGTCATTTTGAAAAGCAGACCGGCAAGAGAGTGTTCGGGGTGAAGGTAGATTACGAACAGGTCCGGGAGGGCTATCACCGCGAAGGCTACACCGCGAAACGCAGCGATACCGGCACCGAGTACGAAGTTCCATCGACCGACGTGGAGCCGAGCCATTCAAGCTTCCGTAAAATTGTGGAGCTACCCGAGAACGCGAAGAACATCGAGTTTCACCGATCAAATCTTCCCGAGCGATACCAGAGTGCTTTGCAAGACGTGCAATGAGACAGTTCATCTTCAGGAACTGCAACAAGAAAATCGCAAGGCGGCGCATCGACGGTCGACCGATTCAACAGGAAAGCATCGTGGCCAAAGCAACCCAGTGGGAACTCGCAAATGCGGTGCTGAGCCATTACGGCCAGACGGACGCGGAAGAGCTTGGCATCCCGCTGCGAAACACGCCCGCCCCCCTTTTCCAATTGCTGTGCGGCTCGCTACTGTTGAGCGCGAATCGCCGCCGAGAACGCAGGGGAACCAGCGTGAACGTTAAGGAATGCAAAGCGGACTACCCCGCAAAAAATGGCCGAGGCGACGTGGCAAGAGCGGGTCAACGTTCTCACCAGCCATGGTTACAAACGCTACGACGAAAGCACCTCGTCAATGCTTGGTGAAACAGCGCAGCGACTGCTCGACGAATACCAGGGGGATCTTCGCAAGTTTCGAGATCAAGCAGGTCATGATGTGAACGAGGAGCAAAAACGCCTGCAGCAGTTGAAGGAGATCGGCAAAGTGGGCGCCGATATCTTCCTTCGTGAAGTCCAATGTATTTGGCCGGAGGTTTATCCCCACGCCGACGCTCACGTAACCAAGACGGCGAAAAAGACTGGCCTTCCCGACAACGCCACCGCACTGTCACGATTGGTCGACCGCGAAGATTTCCCGCGACTCGTTGCGGGGCTGATTCGCGTCGAACTGGCCAATGCACACGACAAGGTGCAACAGGATGCCGTTCGCTGACATGCGATTGCTGCTTAGCGTAGGCTTTGTAGCTCGACTTCGTTGAGTGTTGTCGGCTGCTCAATCGCAGGTGAATTCGGCAACCACTGCATCTCGCTGTGTGGATCGGTAACGGTTGGATACAGCAGGCTGTGGTCGATCGCCTCACCGCTCAATGAATCGTTTTGATGGTGGTGCCGATAGCGTGAGGCACGCACCGAATTTTCGGGGGTCCGAACCCAATCGGGCTTCCAAGGCAGATAGGTAAATCGACCGTAGTAACCTGCTGGATAAGGCGTCTTGGATTCCATTTCCACGCTACCTGCGTAGCGGCGAAAAATGCAGCCGTAGAGGCGCGTCCACGGATCCTCTGCGGCGCCATGGGATTCTTGCCTATGCTCGGCCAGCGTGACCGATTCCGGGTAAATGCAAGCCGCTTCTTGTGCGTTAGCGACCGTCATCGCTGCAGACCAGATGATCGCGTTAAGGAGAAGATGTCTCATAACGTTCCTTCGTGTTTGAGTGGTCGATTGCTCTACGGCGTGTTTTTAAAGTTGCATCGTTTTCAGTTGACTAACGATGGCGGCAACAGCGGCTTGCTCGGCGTCACTGTGCTCTAGGTATTTCTGCTGATTCCAAAGTGATTTCGCGAGTTGCTCGATCTCTCCCTCGGCTTCGAAATGCGACTGGGCTTGGTGAAGTTGTTGCATGCCTTCGCTGGTTTCACCGATCATCAGCAGTCCCAACGCCAAATCGGCTCGGGCGCTTGCCTTGCCCGGCCAATCGATCCCTGGCGAGTCGACAACCGCTCGGTGCAACAACCGAATGCCATGCTGCTGTGATTGACTGGTCAGTTTCATTACGCCCAATTTCGACATCGCTGCTAACATCGCCGGCGAGTTATCTTCGCGAGCAATGATGGGGGCGAGCAGGGTGGTGGCCGTGCCCGATTGCCCGACGGAAACCAGCAACGGAGCTTGGGCGATTCGCAGCCAATCCTTGGCCGACGCGTGAGCCTGGGTCTCGGCTTTTTTCAAATGCACGAGTGCCTTTTGGGGCTCGCCTCGTGCTTCGCGCCAAGACCCCAGCGACGCTTCGATCCAGCAGATAGCGGGCAATGAACGCGACGACGCATCGGTCAGCGAAAGCTGACGCAACAGGTCGCTGCGAAGCACACTGGCTGGAAGAGAACCAATTCCAGCGAACGTGGTCCTCACCGATGTCGGCCACGGTGTGCCAACCGGTTGGAGGTAGCTGGCTCGATCCCAATAACTTGGATCGGTGATGCTGCGTTTGCGAATTTGTGTGCAGGCAAGCTCGACGGACTGCTGCCAAGCCTGCGTCGCACCGGCAAAGTCGCCCGCCCGGCGACTGGCTTCGCTGCACATTAATAATGCGTTGGCAGACTGCATCGCGTGCCGGTCAGCAGCGGTTTGCGCACAGACCTTGAACGAGTCTGCCGCAACCGCGTTTTCTTGCCTCAGTAGTTGAGCGATCCCCGTCTGATACCAAGCGTCGACGAGCAAGGCTTCGCTGCCGCTGCCCTTCGCCTGGCTGACAAGATCGATCGTGTCGGTCGACTCAAATTGACCGCTGGTGATCGTGCCGAGAAACTGCTTGCGACTGAACAAGTAGGCATCCACGGCCTCCTGGTTGGTCGCTGAGATCAAGCTCTGCCAATTTCCCGGAGTCCCGCAAAACTGATCGTACGCGGTCGCCATCAAGGCCGTGTTCGAATCGGCACGATCGAAATGATTACTGAGGGTATCGTAGGCATGGTCAGGATGACGGGCGACTAGCAGATTGGCCGCAGCCAACCGTCCGTCGGCAACCAGCGTGCTGAACCTCTGACGAAACTTGTCGGTCGCTTGCAGGTCGGATTCGGGCAACTCGAGCGCCAACGCCGTTGCATCGGTTACGACCTTGGTTGGCCCCATCTTCGGCAAATCGGTCTTGGTCTGTTTGCTCTCCCGCTTCAGTTTGTCGAACAGACCGGATGCCTTTTCCTGGGAAAGATTGCAACCAATCGCCGAGCCCATCACGGCGACGAATAGCAGGCATATGGCGATGTCGGATTTCACTGATTTCACCACGAGGATCGCGTCTCGTTGATTTGGCTGCTGCATATTCATCTTAAAAATCCTTGGGCTCGACGCTGTGGAAGCGGAAGATCGTTTCCAGGGGAGTCGTCGGCGGGTTGGGCCGAACAACTTCGTGGGGCGAGAACGTGCCGAGCGTCCCGCGGGCCTCCGGTACACTGGGATGCAAGCTGTGTTCGTCCATCAACCACTGGCTCGTGCAAGTCGCTTCGGTCGGCGTGTTGAAGATGTACGGACGAATCATCATCACCAATTCGGTTCGCCGGCGACCCGTGTCTTGATCGCGGAACATGATGCCGATGACGGGCAGCTTGCCGAGCACCGGAACCGATTGTCGATTGTCGGCGACGGTTTCGTCGATCAAACCGCCCAAGGCGAGTGTCATACCGTCTTTGGCGACGACCGTGCCGCTGTACGTTTTGCTGTTGACGGTGTCGATCGCTTGCTCGGTAAAGCCGCCGGTGCCGTCGGGGATCTGCACGTTCGCGCCGTTTTCTTCAATGTTGGATCGTTCTTGCAAAATCCGCAGCGTCACCGTTCGGTCGGCGTTGATGCTGGGCGTGATTAAGAGCGTCGTGCCGACCGGACGGAATTCAATCGTCGTGTTCGCGCCTCCTTGAGCCACGCCGCCGACGCCACCGATCGTCGCCCCGCCGGAAAAACTTCGGTTGAGGGGAACTTCGTTGCCGACAAACAGCCGGCTGACTTCGTTGTTCGCGGTCATCAACATGGGCGATGCCAACGTCGTGACGCGGTTCTGGCTTTCCAGCAATTGAACCCGAGCCCGAAAGTTCCTATCGACGACTTGGAACAACGCGTTCCCGTTGCCGATCGGGGTGCCGGCCGCGAGTGCGTTGATGACCGGATCGAAGACCGCACCGCCGGGCGTCAGTGGCGAAAAGCGACGGTTGGTGCCGTCGGCCAAGTCACCGGTCGGCGGCAGTAAGTCGCCGTTGGTGAATGCGCCGGCGACGGTATCGCCATCGGTGAACTGATAATCGAAGACCGAAGTGAAACCGTCGTCGAGCGTGATTTCCATGATCTTGACTTCCAACAATACCATCGGCGTCGGGACGTCGACCTTGGCGATCAAGTCAGCGATCTGTTGCATCGTTTCGGGATCGCTGGTCCGCACGATGACTTGGTTTTGTCGTTGGATCAGCGTCACGAAAATGTTCGCTTGTTGCAGTCGCTGCAGGTCGCGGAGCTGTTCTTCGTTGGCAACCCCTCGCTGCGCGTCGACAACCGCTTGAATTTGTTCGGGCGTCAGGTTGCTAACGTCAACGTTGAGATCTTGATTGAGAATCTGATCGCCACCGCCGAGGGCTTGTCCGGCAATGCCCGCGTTGGCCTGGTTGATTTGGCCTCGGTTGGCCCCTTGCAACAAGCCGCCGCCACCCAATCCGCCGATGCCTCCGCCGATGCCTCCGCCGATGCCTCCGCCCAAGCCGCCCCCAAGGCCTCCGCCCAAGCCGCCCCCGAGGCCTCCTCCGAGCCCACCTCCGATGCCGCCTCCACCGAAACCACCACCGCCAAGGCCGCCTCCACCGAATCCAC
>CAYZHQ010000154.1:3558-12541 GCA_964477385.1 uncultured Pirellulaceae bacterium | reverse complement strand
CTACATGGAGAAGGTTGTTTTCAGTCGGTAAATCCCCGTGCAATCGCCCTGGGGTGATCTGATGTAGTTTTGTCAGCCACGCCAACAAGCACTGCTCGAATTCAGCAGGCTTGATGTGTTTGAGAATGGAGTTGAAACGATCATGCGAAGGTACGCTGGCTTTCATGTCGAGCAACTTGGCGAACCAGTCCTTCCTGGTTCTAGCGAAGGGAGCGATGGCTACGAAGTCATCAGCACCAGCGACCACTGCGCAGATGGTTATGAAGAGGATGTTGGCGAGCGGACAAGTGATCTTTCCACTTCGCGGATCAGTGACGTTATTGAGATGTTCAGTGAGGCTGACGGAACGTTTCAGGCGATGAATCCAGAGCGAGGTGCATCGCCAGGCAGTTCATCGGAACGGCCCCCCAGCGATGTTTCACCAAGTCTCGCAAATTACGCAATCGCCCTGGGGTGTCATGCCACCAAGACTTGGCGAAAATGCCAACGATTCGATCGTAACTGGAGTTGAGAAAATCGAAGCATCAAAGACCTGCTGGTACCGCGATTCGCCAGTAAACGGAAGAGCGTTAAAGCTTTGGTGAGGAAGGTCGGGGGCAATAATAACTCCCGCCCTTAATCGTCCAGTGGTGATGACCAGGAGCCCAACGGAGAGAAACAGAATTCTACCTAAATGCATCTGGTTAATGCTTTCTGTGTTCCTTAACACCTTGAGGACAAGACTAAAAATCAATGCGAGGCGCGAAACAGTCTTGACTGCCTCGCATCATTTGGCCTTCCGCGGCAAGCGGCTTCCGATCTTCCAAACGTTCCACGAGTCATTTCGCTATGGCTTGCGAAGATTTCGCGAGCGCGATTGGTTTCTTCTACTTTTTCTTGTTGAGGTGAATTGTGCCTTCGATCTCCCAGTCAAATGGCCAGACTGGGGACATTGCATCGAAGGGCGGATTAATCGCCGTGCCAATCATTGAGCCATCGGCTTGGAGGAAACGCCCTGTTCCCCCAACGATGTCGAACAATAGGTTCCACGTTCCGGTTAGGAACCTCAGGTATTGCGAACAGCTCGGCAAGCGTGCCTCATGGCGACGTCGCTCTTCATGCTGCGGCCGTTTCTAATTGCCATGCACTGACGAGTGTGCTGGTCGTCGATGTTCAAAAACGCACGCTGCTTCCATCGATCGTCGACGACTGAACAAATTCCAACGTCCCAACATCATTGCTGAACCGCGAGGGCTGAATATCGCAAATGTTGGCATGAACGCCCGTTCCTCGCTTTTGTCGGCGCTTGTTGGTGGTTGATTCGACGAATGCGTTTGGCGGAAGAACTTCTCCGAAATCCCCTGCAGTGAGGGGTTCATTTTCACCGAAGAGAGGAGTGTGTCCTCCTAACGAATGCTGAGCGGCGAATCGTTTTCCCGTCCAACAACAATCGGACTCCCGGACTGAGGAGCAGGTCTCCAACGAGCGGATCTATGATGGAACTCGACTATCTGCCGATCAGCATCTCCACGCTCGTTCCGGAAACGTGCTTGGGGCTGGAGCTGTACTTAAAGGCAACGGATTCTCATCGGTACACGCTGTATCGCGGGAAGGACTACCCGCTCAGCGACGCCGATCTGACGCGGTTGCAAGATCGCGGATGTAGGCAGGTTTTCATTACGAAAGAATCGCGGGAGACATTCCAGGTTTATCTGCGACAGGTAGCTCAAGGCGACCAGCTAAACGCGGCTTTCAAAACCCGCGTGTACGCAATGAACGAGGTGGTCCGCGGTGTACTCGAGTCCGCCTTCGCTCGCGACGACACCAATGAAACGGTGACCACCGCAACCGAACTCGGCGTAGTGGCGGCCGAAATCGTCACCCACGACGAGTTTGTCGCAAACGACCTGTTCCAGGTGCTTCATCACGATTACGCCACCTTCACGCATTCGGCTAATGTCGCGTTCTACGCGGCGATTCTCGCTTCCAAACTAGGGCTTTCCTCCACGGATGTTGCACAGATCGCTGTCGGCGGTTTTCTACACGATCTCGGCAAACTTGGGATCGACGACAAGATCCTTTCCAAGCCGGGAAAGCTTGACGACAACGAATACCGGCAGATTCAGATGCATCCCATTCTCGGCTTTCGCCGGCTGGTCCATCGCGTGGATTTGAGTGAGGGGCAACTGATGATGGTCTACCAGCATCATGAGCGACCCGACGGCCGAGGGTACCCGGCCGGCGTCACCGAGAATGAGATCCATCTGTGGGCAAAGATTTGCGCGGTGGTCGATGTCTATGAGGCGCTGACGAGCCACCGACCGTATCGGATACCAATGCCCTTGAATAAAGCATTAGAGATTCAGCAGCGGGATTGTGGGACCGCGTTTAATCCGGAGATACTAAAATGTTGGACTATGATTACGAAGCCCAATTTGGCGAGCTGATCGAATCCCTTGTTTGGGAGATTGAGCTCCCAGCGCAGTGGAGCGATTTTTTTGTTGAGCGCGGCGCGCTTAGTACGCTGCCGGAAGACGAGCGTCGTCGTCACCAGCGGATGCGAGTGCGCGTCCGAGGTGCGCTATGGTTCCTCGAACCGTTGCCGTTTTTGAAGCGATCTCACGAACCGATCGGCATCTACACCCGCGAATTCTCCTGCAAAGGGATCGGTTTCCTCACCGCCAAACAGATGTATCCCGAGGAAGTCGTCCGCGTCGTGTTGCCCACATTATGGCTCGACGTTCGTGTTGTTCAAACGCGGCGGTTCACCCCCCAGTGTTATCTGGCTGGAGCAGAACTCGTCCGGCGCTACGAGCCGTCCTCAGCCGCGTTTAAGAAGCCGGAGCGGCCCCAAAAACCACTGTCTGACGCTGAACAATCCGTGCTTCAGCCGCCTCGAGTGCATTAGGTGCCAACCGCTTTCATTGCGACTACTGATCCAAATAAATCAGCTGTACCGATTAAAATGAGAAAGCCGTCGGCAAGTCGTCGAACTTTGCCCTTTCAGCGTTTGTTTCCAGAAACACACGCCCTACCTTTGGGGGGCGATTGAGCGCAGGCGCGGAAAGGAGTCCTCATTGAGCTTTCTCACCTAATGCTCCAATCCGCTGCTGGCTTCCAGCCTGTCTGCTGTATCGGCGGAACAACAGATAGGCGGTGCGTTGACACAATAGGACGATCAAGCGTTCCATCCTTTCGTTATTTTACCTGACCCCGTGCTCTGAAAGTCTGCTGATGACTCTTTCTGCCGAGCTTCTATTTACAGGACTATTTGTCGTTCTGGTGTTAACTGGCTCGACTGTTTTTTTCGTTGTGGAAAAACGCAGACCGGACAAACGATCGTTGCCTCGCTCAAACACCGAGGATACCCAACGCATCGCTGATCTTTTCTCAAAAATCGGCGACACTCTGGCCTTGCACGGCCGGGGCCTGTCGATGGCGGGCGACCTGCTTGATGCCAAATCCGAACTGAAACGCTCGCGAGATTTGTTGCGTTTACGTGACTGCAACGAACAGACGCGGCAGTCACTGCAGCAGCAAAACAGCGAACTCGGCAGATTCGACGAAAGGCATTTTGGCCTTTGGCGCAGTGAACGCCGCCGATTCGATGAGTACGCGGCGAAGACGGAAGAGCTTGATCGGGTGACGGATTTGTTGCTGGCCGACTCCGACCGAACCTGCCAGGCTTTAATTGGGATCATTCATGCGATGCAAGAGGAGAATGAGAGTCTGCGCACGAAGGTGGCTGACTGCGAAAGCCAAGTCGCCGAACTGATGAGCCAATGGGCTCATACCCGACGAGAAGCGAGAATCGACACCATCACAAAGTTGCCGAATCGACGTGCTTGGGAGGAAAGACTAGCGGGACTGCGTTGCGATGGCAGCCAATATCTTGCCGTTGCGGACTTAGATCGGTTGAAATCCATCAACGATGTCTATGGTCACTCCGCTGGCGATGCCGTCCTGAACCTGCTCGGAACGCTGCTACGCAATTCCCACAGCGTGTCCGCATTTCGCATCGGTGGAGATGAGTTTGGGCTGATCGCGGAGAGACGAAACGAAGACGAAGCTTATGACGCGTTCGATTCCGTTCGTTCGAGAATCGAACGTGCGAAGCTAAAATTTGACGAGCATGAACTTGGCATGACCATCAGCATTGGGATGACCCACGTTTCCGTTCGTGATTCGGTAAACGCTGCAGTCGCGAGAGCGGACCAAGCTATGTACGTGGCCAAAAAAGCGGGTGGCAATCGAGTTCAATGCCAGAGAGTCGCTGAACAGGGTGCTTCCGCACCCTAATGAACAAGACGCCAATCGTCTGTCTCGGTTAACTTACGGAGAATTCCGGCTTGTCACGTGGCTTACCTCGATGGCTTTGTTTAGCTTGACCGGGCGAGGACGACAACTAGCGGAGAGCTATCGACGCGAGTGGTGTTAGCGGTTCGGACCTGGTCAGCTAACGGCGGATGAAGCCGAACGGACCTGCCAGACATTGGTCGTACGTTCGCATCACACCCATGGTGCTCGCTTGAGCACTCGCCCTTTTCTACTTATCGAACATGAAGATGCCACGCAGTCGCCGATGGCTATCGGTTTCGCTACTCTCGAGCACCCCACGCCAGGGGATAGAAATCGATCGTAGAATACCCTATGAGCCTTTACTCGCACCCATACCTTCAATTCGATGCAGTTCCAAATTGCTGGGCAATTCGATTGAACTGAGGGCGTTCCAGCGGATGCATGTCACCGGCGGACAAACCGGCGGCCATGGCTTGCTCGTAGAATGCCCGGGCTTCTCCCAGCTTTCCTTGTGCAGCCAAGGCTTGCGCCAGGTGGATCATTCGGGAGGGGCTTGCCGCCGAGCCGAGGGCAGCACGGAAATCGCCTTCGGCTTCGGCAGGATGACCCATTGCCAGCCGAACGCTGCCGCGTGTGTCGAGCAGCGCGTCCATCACCCCGGCTTGTTGAAGCGCTTGGGTGATCGCCTTTTCAGCTTCGTTTAATTCCTGCCCCGTCAGCGCGAGCACAAAAGCCATGTTATTGAGCGCTAGCAGGTTCTTTGGTTCACGCTGCAAAACTAATTGGTAACTGGTCATCGCGGATCGCCAATCGCCGACCCAGCCTTGCACATCTCCCACGGCTAGGGCCAAACGAATATTCTGCGGACTTGCTTCCAGAGCCGGTTGCAAAACGGTCAACAGCAGTTTCGCTTTTGGTTCACTCAAGTTGCGGCTTTCGATGGCGGTATCGGCAATCGCTGCCAGTTGCTCGGGTGTCGCCTCTTGCTGGTTGATTTGCTCAACACACTGCTGAATTTGACCGTGCCGCGCATGAAACTGAGCCAACACAAGGCCATCGGCGGGATTGGATTCGACGTAACGCGTCAACCAAAGTTGTGCTTGGCCCAAGAACTCGCCGCCCAGATCGGCTGAACCGGATCGCTGGAGTTGCGCTCCATAATAGCTTGCCGTGGCGGCGGCCCACCTGAGTCCGTCGGTCCTTTCCGCTCGTGACTTCAGAAGCTGGAGCAGCGCTTGATAGTCATTCGATTGGAACAGCAACTGGGCCTCGAGTGAATCCGATTCGACCTGTTCGGCCGCCACCTGCTTCAGCCGGTTCGTCCACAGCCTCGCCTCCTCGATTTCGCCATGCTCAAGCAGAGCGCGGGCGTATTTGCGCACGTACATTGGGTTTTCCGCCCCTCCCTGGCTCAGGAGAATCCGCATTGCACGGCTGTAACGAGTCCAATCGTCTTGCCTGGCGAACAGTTCGGCGAGCAGAAACTGGTCTTGAAGTGAAAACTGCTTTTCCACCAGGTCTTCCAAGATCAAGATGGCTTGCAAAGTGGCCGTCGCATCCTTCTGAGCGGCATAGGCGATCGCTAGGGTGCGACGGTCATTATCCGTACGTCCGATTTCAGCTTCATTCGCCGCAAGTAATTCCTTGACTTGTTCGAGTCCTCCTCCATCACGTTCCAAGGCAAAGTAAATCGCTAGATTACGCCGTGCCCAGGTCCGGTCGGCTGTCTCGGCTGGACCTTCCGTGGACACCAACTGTTCCAGCAGCGGCTTCGCCCCGGCTGTTTGTCCGCTTCTCAGGTAGAGTGCAGCTAGCCGCCGCATCACTCCGGAATCCTCCGGACGTGATTGACGCGCGATGTTGCAATACTTCAACGCTAGGTCCGTTTCGCCAACCGCTTCGTAGGCTTGGGCAAGTGCATCGGCGGATTCGGAAACATCGACCGCTGCGGTTGCCTGGGCCAGTGTCTCTTTGGCACGATCGATCTTGCCCATTCGAGCTTGCATCTGAACCAGCGGGACCCAAGCCTCCGCCGCTGTCGGATCGATCTCGATCGCCTGGCGAAACTCTTTTTCGGCTTGCTCCAAATCACCGGAGATACCGTAAACCTGAGCCAGCCAGATCCGGTCCTCTTGCTGCTTGGATTCCTCAGCCCAATCACGAGCCAGTTCGAGTGCCCGATCGAAATTCTCCATTTGCAGCGAGACCTGGGAGGCCAATTTGGTCAAGTTGGAAGTAAACGGCGTTTGCTGTCGTTGCAATTTTCGCACAACTTGATCCGCTTCCGAAAATCGCCCTAGAGCGGCCAAGCGAGCAACGGTCTGAGCAATCAACTCGGGATCCTGCTCTCCCAGCTCGATGGCATTTAAGTACTGCTCGATGGCCAGCTTGGGCTGCTCTTGACGATCATAAATTTCACCGCGAAGTCGTGGGATGCGGGACCACTTCGGGCGTTCCAACGCCGCTTCGCTTAGTTGTTCCAGTGCACGGCGATTGAACTCTTCCCGCTTGCTTGACTCTTCCTCCGGCAACTTTTCGGCCTGTACGCTTAAACGAACCGCTTCTCCCACCCGCCACAACGGCCCGACCCCTTCAATCTGCTTGACATGGTCGAGCGACCGCAGCATCGATTCGATGTCACGGGTGCGAAAGGCCAAGTCAAAAATCAGCAAGCGAATCGTCAAGTCGGTTTGCCCGATTTCGGAATTGGCAACGATCTGGGCTTGCTGCTCGCAGCGTTCGAGCTGCTCCAGTGCCATGAATAGACTTGCAAATCCATTTGCCAGCGCCACCCTTTGTTCTTCGCTCCAACTCCGATCGGGCTTGGCGAAGGCATCCAATTGGTCCAGCGGCACCTCCTGCCCACGACGGCGAAGCAGGAACCGCGCGCGTTCCAAACGAAGTTCCGGAGAGTCGGGAAGTGTCTGTTCAGCCGCTTTGAGTACCTCGCTGGCCTCATCCCATCGATCGCCTCGAAGGTGCAAGGCGATCAACGCCCTGTGCAGTGGCAGGCTAGCAGGCGTTGCTTCTCGCTGTTGCTCCAGTACCTCGATCGCCTCCTGCTCCGCTCCCTTAGCGAACGCCACTTCGGCGCGCAGCACCGCCACTTCGACCTCCGCTTCGGGATACTTCTCTAGGATCCCAAGGATGGATTCCAGCGACTGCCAATCGACCTGGTTTTCGGTCGCGTTGGCCAGACTGTCCAGCAAGGTCAAGCGAGCCAGGGCGAGGACGGCCGAGAGCGACGGGTCAGGCTGGCTGACGACGGTGCGATATTCGACAAGCGATTCCTGAAGTTTGCCCGAACCCAAAAGCGCCGCAGCGAGTCGTTCGCGGCCTCGCTGCCATAGAGGATTGGCGTCGACCGCCCGACGCAGTGCGCTGATTTGCTGGTCCGGCTTACCCAGACGTCGGTAACACTCAGCGAGTATGAAGTCGGTGCGTTGCAACAAATCCTTGTCGCGGCTTAGAAATGCCCGCGACTTGTCGAGCAACTCGATGGTTTGCCGCCACTGCCCATGAGCGGCCAGCATCTGGGCCTGCAGAAACCTGACCGAAGCTTCCGGATACTGAACCGCTTTCAGCTGCTCGATCAGGCGCTCCACGGCA
Source organism: uncultured Pirellulaceae bacterium (assembly GCA_964477385.1). GTDB lineage: Bacteria > Planctomycetota > Planctomycetia > Pirellulales > Pirellulaceae > Roseimaritima. The sequence continues at coordinate 4,654 of CAYZHQ010000154.1, read as the reverse complement.
TCCCAACGCTCCGCATTGCTCTCCAGTTGAGCCAGCAGCCACATCAATTCGCTGCTACCGGTGTTTTTCGTCAATCCCACCTGCAAGACTTTTCGCGCCTGCTGTTCGTTTCCCGCTTGGATCTCGATTTGCGCAGCGACGCGATATAAATCCGCCTGCTGTGGATTGGCCTGGATCGCCATCGCAACAAGCTCCTTTAGTTCCGCGCCTCGCTCCATTTGCAAGGCAACTTCGACCGCAAAAATGACTGCGTCAGTTCCCGTCGGATCAAGCTCGACCGCTTGCTGCGCATCGGCCCAGGCTGCTTCCCTCAGCGACTGTTTTCGATCTTGTTGGTCGTTCGCCAGTCGGCCGCTGCGGAACAACAGCCAACGGCCTCGCTGGATGTAAGCCTGCGAATCCTGCGGCGCGTGCTTAACAAGCTGACTGAAAACTTCACGTGCAGCTGCCGGATCCTCTAATTGTTCACTCAGCAGGCCCGCCAGAGCGGAGGCATAACTTGGATCCTCTGGCGCACTCTGCACCGCCCGTTCAAATTCGCCGCGCGCTTCGCTGTATCGACCAAGCGAGAAATAACATTGTCCCAACAGCCAGCGGTATTCGGCATTGTCAGGATCACTGGGGATCAAGTGTTCGGTCAAGTGCGTCACTGCGTCCTGGTGCCGCTGCATCGTCAGGGACACTCGGACCAGATTCTCGCGAGCCTCGGTCAACTCCGGATCGATTCGCAACGCCTGTTCCAACTGAAAAAAGGCGGCCTTCCAAGCGCGGCCGAGCGCCAGTATTTCACCCAATTCGGATCTTGCTGCCGCGTCCTCCGGCATCAGTCCCAAATAGCGTTGATATCGCGTCCGCGCTTCAGATAGTTGACCAGCTTCCTTGGCCTGGCGCGCCATGCTGACCACGGCATTGGAGGTGCGGGAAACCTGAAATCGGTGCAAACAAAAAACACCAACTCCGGCAAGCATGCTGACTACCAACAGCGGTATCAAGAAACGAAAGTTGAGCTTCATCGTAATTATCTCAGTCAGTGGCACTCAGCGAGGAGACCAGCAGCGGAATGAAACGATCCAGCACCGGACGAGCCGTCTGGATT
>CAYZHQ010000154.1:0-3458 GCA_964477385.1 uncultured Pirellulaceae bacterium | reverse complement strand
CGAGGAGACCAGCAGCGGAATGAAACGATCCAGCACCGGACGAGCCGTCTGGATTGTCGGCACGTCGATCTGAAGCAAGAATTTTTCGATGCAGGGAGAACTTCCACGGCCCCATCCTCTCGCTAACGGAGCACCGCCGGCGTCGCTGAATCGTGTCGGTCCGCTCTCATACCAATGCGCGGTCACCAACTGCTGGCTCTCCCGCTGAAAGAGAATGCATTCCAGTGGAACCGCACCCTGCGCGGTCTCGATCACCACCTGCTTCCGCTCCACAATTTCCCACCCGGCTGCCGGATAACAGACCTGGGGATGATGGGGCGCCGCCCCACGAAATTCAGGATCGATGAAGGCCGCCGCATGCAACGATATTGTTTGACCGAGCGAATCGGTATACAAGCGATTTGCGAAGGAATGTGCATTGACAACTCGAACCGTTTCGTCGTCGATATCCACAGCACTCCCCTGCCAGTCACCCATTTGCATCGGGAGCGCCGAGAGTGGTATTTCGGGCGGACGCATCTCCACATCGTAACCCGATCGCACCCATTCGGTGGTGAGAAAAGTGATAAGCAAAACGCTCGCCAATGTTGTGGCACGTGCGAAAGTCATGGTTTACTTCAATGGTTGCGTTGAATCAAAAATGGATAGACGGCAAGGGAGCCGTGCACGGTTACTTGGGAGCCAGCCGTTTATTTACGCCGAGACGTTCGTAGCCGTAAGCGCTGGAGTAAAAGCTCGAGCGGGCGCCAATCACGATTGTTCCAAGCACGGGGATCCCGTAGGCGCGAAGCATCTCGCACGCTTGGCTTGCGGCCGGAATGCGGGAAGTATCGCGGACTAAAGTCAACAGGGCACTGTCGCAGTACGTCCCAATGATCCGAGCATCGACCACCGGCAACACCGGACAGGCGTCGACGATCACCAGGTCGAAACGCTGACGCAAGCGTTCGAACAAATCGCTCAGCGCAGTGCTGCTTGAGCGTTCGTACAAGCTGGCGGTTTCCAGGCCAGCCGTCAGGACGCTCATCCGTGGTGACTCCACCTGTTGCAGCGCCTCATCAAGCTGCACCTTATCGTGCAGTACCTCCGCAACGCCCGGGGCGGGATCAAGATCTAAATACCGATCGATACTCGGTCGCCGGAAGTCAAAGTCAACCAGCGCGACCGACTTTCCGGAGCGAGCCAAACTTTCCGCCAATAAGCAGGCAACCGTGGATTTCCCTTCCCCAGCTAACGCACTGGTGGTCATGAAGACTTGCCGCCCGCTGCGGCCTGCGTCGTGCAGGATCATGCCGGCCACGGCATCGAGCGAATCGGCCAGTAAGGCCTGTTGCTGATCGACGCGGTCACCCTCCATTCGCTGCCGCAACTTCATCGGACCGCCGGTGATCTTGGGAATGGTTCCCAACGTGGACACTGCCAGCGCAGTACTTGCTGATTCTGCATCGTTGACGTTTTTGCGTTGCAGGTCCCAGAAAATTCCAATTGCAAACGGCAAACAGAGCCCGACCATACCTAAAGCACCCGCGACCGCAATGCGTTTTTTGGGTTCAGGTGGTGTTGCCGTTTCGGCGGGGCTGATCACATCGATTCGTGATTTCGGGCTCATCTCAATCGATGTCCGCTCAATCTCGGCGCCAATCCGCTGCAGAATGTCCTCGGCCGACGTAAGTTCCGTTCGCATCAATTCGATGTCAATCGAAGACCGGCCAAGTTGCCGCGTTTCGGTGTCCAATTTATCGACGTTTTGCTGCAACGCCTGCTCCTGATGTTTCAACACATCGACGCGCGACTTCAATGCGGCAACGTGCATCTGCGGCATCCCCTGGCCCGGAACGAACTGTCCGTCTGCAATCCGCCTTTGCATCAGATTTCGCCGAACCGCTAACTGCCTAGATACCGACTTGGCCGACGGATGATTTGCTCCATAGGATTCCAGCGCGGTCTCCAGAGATAACTCCAAATCAGCAATCTCCCTCTCCAACCGCCGAACCTCCGGTGTGGTCGTAGCCAATGACAGATCGAGGCCTGTGTCCGATTCGGCGTCGACTCCCTCGCCTTCGATCGACACAGCAGAATCATTCACAGTTACCACATCGCCAGCTTGATCCGCAGCATGCAGCGGCATTGCCTGCTGTGCGATTTGCAGTTCCCCTTCGGCTCTCATCAACTCGAATTGAATTTCGGTCAGCTTTTCCTGCATCACACCAAACTGTTGCAGGGCGGTTTGCTGAGCGACCGTTAATGATTCCTTGTCACCAGTTCCCAAGGCGCTGGCAAGTTGCCGCAATTCACCCTGCTTCTGCCGAATCTCACCCTCTTTCTCGACGTGGGCCCTGCGAAGCGTTTCCAACCGCCGGACTCGCTCGTTTCGCTCGTCAATTACGACCTCTTTCATGTACGCGTCGACGACCGCGTTGACCAGCTTCACACAATCCGAAGGCGACTTCGTATCCAGCGAAACTTGCATGATCTCACCCTTTCCAGGGAACGCTACCCGCACATTCTCTTGCAACCAGCCGACCGGATCGGGCTGTTCACGAAGCACCCAGAGCTTGGCGATCTCTTCGTCACGAATCGCTGCGTTCAACACGAACGGAGTCCGCATCATTTGCGCCTGCGTATTTTGATAAAGGTCGTAGGAGACACGGCCTGAGACCCGGTCGGCCGTTTCGAAGATCAGCGGACTGTCGTCGGCGTCAATGCGCAGGAAAGCCGATGCGGAATATTTGGGCACCATGAGCATCCATCCACCCACCGCAGCACCTGCCGCCAGGCACAACCCCAACGGTAGCGCCCACCACCACGAACGCCGCAGCGCGTTGAGGACTGCACTAGGATCAATCGACGAAGCCTCTTCACTTCCCTCTGTGGGAACCCCATTCTGATTCGTCAACAATGGTTGCCGCGGATCCATCGAGGTGATCTTGTCCGGTTCCAGATATTGGTTGTGATTGCAAATCATTGCGTGATTCCTTGTTCTCGATTGCTTTTTTCAAAGACAATCATTGATTCGGCTACCGTTCATCGGGCCCCGCGGCAGAGCGTCGCAGCTTTCAACGCGTGGCATAACGACTCTCGTCCAGCTTGATCGATCGCCGCAAAATTTCGAGAAAAGCGAACAACAGAACTAAGCCCAGCGGAATCATCAACCAACCGGCCAAGTCATGAAAAACATGCTGTGCGGTTTCCGCGTCGATGTGCTCATACGCCAGACCTGTTGCCGCAATGCGGATGCAATTGACCGCGATCGCGATCGGAATCGCGCTGGCGACGATCAATGCTTTTTCGATCCAAGAACGATCCAACAATAAACATGCACCCACACAGATCGCGAAAAAGGCGTACAGCATGCGGAAGCCACTGCATGCCTCGGCGACACCGATCGTCCCGTTGGTCAATTGAATGATGTTTCCCTCTGCCACCGCTGGCACCCCCAGCGTTTGAAGCAAGAACAG
>CAYZHQ010000153.1:0-12722 GCA_964477385.1 uncultured Pirellulaceae bacterium | reverse complement strand
GATTTGATCTTCGGTGGTATCGGTGATGACACCATCTACGGCGGCGGAGGATCGGTCACGCTTTCCGCAGGTGACGGAAATGACTTGATCATTGCTGAGGACGGCGGATTTCCTGGTAGTGTTGGCTCTGATTCCCTGGATGGCGGTTTGGGTGACGATACGATCGTCGGTGGCGGCGGTGACGAGAGTATCGCCGGTGGACATGGGAACGATTTGATCGTCGGAGGAGGCCAAGACATCACAGTTGGCGCCGACGGAAATGACTTTGTCGATGGCGGTTATGGCGAAGACACCATTTATGGTGGTGGCGGAAGTGAAACCATCCTCGGGGGCGACGGCAATGATTTCATTGTTGGCAGCGACGGGGATGGCGATGATTCGATCGATGCCGGGTTGGGAGACGATACTCTGTTCGGTGGCGACGGCAACGACTTGATCTTCGGCGGTCTCGGCGACGATACCTTCCGCGTGACCGGTGGAGGCGCGACCCTCTTCGGCAATACCGATCAAGAAGCTAGTTCAGAATCCGATGCGCTGATTGCCGATGTCGAAACCGATGCATGGCTGATCGACGGCGAGTTAATTTTGGGAACGAACAGGCCGATCTTGTTCGGGGGCCTATCCCTCGTGCGACTCGGCGGCAATGAGAACGCAAACCGGATCGATGCTTCCGGTTACAGCGGCGACGCATTGCTACTTGGCGGCAATGGTGATGACACCTTGCTCGGCGGGGGTGGTAGAGACACGTTGATCGCGGGTAGTGGGAATGATGACTTGGTGGGCGGTTCCGCCGAAGATCACTATGTCTTCAATGCGGGCGACTTTGGATTGAAGTCCGTGACCGAACTTCCGGATGGTGGAAGCGACACGTTAGACTTTTCATTGCTCAACACACCAATCGTGGTCGACTTGGAGAGTTCCGCAACTCAAACCGTAACGCCGGGCTTGGACTTTGCGCTGATCAATCCAGCCGAAATTGAAAACGTTTATGGCACCCCCTTTAATGACCGAATTTTTGGCAACACCGCCGATAATAAGCTGCACGGTTTAGGCGGCAACGACGAACTGGTCGGCAACGAAGGCAACGATGAATTGCAGGCCGGTTTCAGCAGAATCATCATTCTCGATTTCGATTCTGAAACCGACGGTGATGATTACAATTACACGCCAGACGACCCGAATCGCGCCGGCCCGGACGGAGAACGTCATGCGATCGCCGAACGGATTCGCGAAGATTTCGGCGCGTATGATGTGCTGGTTTACACTCAGGATGAGATTGACGCGTCGCCGACGCCTATCGCTCAGGGACCGGCAATACGGGTCGTATTCAATGCAGGAAGTACGACTTCGGGTGGCCTGATCATTGGCGGTCGCAGTGAACGATTGGGCTGGCGTGAACTCGCGTCTGACGGCATCGTCTCGGTCAATGTGAACCGCTTTTTGGGGGACAGCGGCAATCGATTGCCTGGGACGTCGGAAAACTTCATTGCGCTTTCGAGCACGATCGCTTCCCACGAAATAGCACACATGTTTGGCGTCCGACACCACGATTCGTTCGGACCAATCGGCAGCGGCATTTACGAAAAACATATCGATGCATCGCTACCTTTTTATCCCGGCCCCCGCGCCGCCGATCAAACGGAGTTGCACTTGATCGCTTCACCGGCGTCGGTCGGTACGTCGCTGATCGACGCCCTTGCGAATCCCTATTTCGGACCACGCGAGTCGATCAAGTTGGCATTTGTGGAACAGGGAAGAACGCTTGTCGAATCGTCGCTGCCCATTGTCTCGGATGAACTTGCCGGGCAACCGATCGAAGTCCGGTCGCTGGGCGTACTCGCACCGCTGTTCGTTCCCAACAATGCTCCCGAAGGCGACCCGATCGTCGCATCGGCAATCAATGTGATCGGCCAAATCACGCGACCGCAGCAAACCAGCGAAAGCGATTACTATTCCTTCGAGGGTGAAGCGGGTGATTTGGTCACCGTTGAACTACTTTCTCAGTCGTTGATTCACCGCATTGCCAACATCGTCGATAGCGTCATTCGCATTTACGGTCCTGACGGTGAACTGGTGCCTTACCATGGCACCGCGGGTGAAGCGGGAAGCTTTGGAGCGTTCAACGACAATGGCTTTGAAGGTATCGATGCGTTGCTTCTCGACGTCGCTTTGCCTCAGTCGGGAACCTACACCATCGAAGTGGATTCATTCAGTTTCCAATTGCCAGAAGCTCCCGATTATCTCCCTCGGTTCTTTGACGCGGAAAACAACCCGCTTATTTGTTCGGCGGATTCGACTCAAGTCTATTGCGCCGATACGGATACGGGCACGTACGAAATGTTCCTGTACCAAGTCAAACCAGACGGCAAGTTGACGCCAGCGAGCGGGGACACGCTGAACGGGGGAGCCGGCGGGGACAAGCTGGTCGGCAACTCGGGGCAAGAAACGCTGTTCGGATTCGACCCGGACGAAGATGCTTTTGTGGACGCTTCCGGCACGGCCGGTGAAGACGGTCGCCCGCCGGTGATTTCAGAGATACCCAATCAAACCATCGAGGAAGGCCGAACGCTCTCGTTAAACGTGACGGCGAGCGATCCCGACGGCGATCCGATCACCTGGCGATTGGAAGCGATCGACGGCGAAGCGTTCCCCGCTGGCATCGAGCTTGAACCTGTCTCCGACACGCTCGCCCGTTTGACATTCACACCCGGTGACGAAGCCAACTACGCGGTTCGGGTCGTCGCAACCGATCCACTGGAAATCAGTGGTGCCGCGGAGTTTCGCATTTTTGCCATCAACGCCGATCCTGAACCTGAAATCACCGGCAACCTGAGTCCGGACGAAGGTGACACTGTCCAGCTCGGCGGTTTGGCGAATGATTCCGTGCCGGAAGACACACACACCTTTGCCTGGGTGATCACCGATCCGGCGGGTACGACCCTCAAGACGTCCGATCAGTCAACCATTGATTTTTTGGTTGCCGATGACGGGTTGTATCAAGCGGCATTGACGGTCACCGACAACGACGGCGGGGTCGGCATCACAACCGTGGATATCAACGCGGGAATCGTCGCTCCGCAGTTTTCTTTGGGCGAATCGGCGACACTGATCGAGGCGGATCAAGGGTTGTTCCGTCGCGATGGAATCTCCATTAGCGATCCGGTCGAGCAGACGTTCAGCGGCACGGTCGATTATGGGGACGGCAACGGCGAACAGCCGCTCACGATCGATCCCTCGTCCAACACGTTTGCGTTGTACCACCACTTTACCGAAGCGGGCACGGCTACGATCACCGTCCGTATCGATGATGGCGACGGTGGTCTGTCGACGCAGACGCTGCAAGTTAACGTTCCCGAAATCGCTTACGATGAAGCGGCTCCGCAGAGCCAGATTGAACCCTTGCCGCAAGTGGCCGACTCCCTGTTTATTCCGCTGACCATTAGCGCTTCTGACACGGGGAACCCAGCGTCAGGAATCGCAACGATCGAGATTCAGGTGTCCGTCGACAGTGCTGCCTACCAAGTCTGGACCCAAGTCGACGGAGGAACAAGCAGCATCCTGTTCCCGGCGAGCAGCGAACACTACTACAGTTTTCGCAGTCGTGCGATAGACGTCGCTGGCAACGCCGAAACCGTCTCCGGTACCGATGCCGCCACGTACGTTCCCGATTTGGACGCACCGACAACGGAGGTTCAAAGCATTGACTCGTCTGACCAAACGTTTTGGCTAACCGTCGTCGGCACAGAGAACGGCTCGAGTGGATTCGACCATTTCGAGGTCTGGGTCGAGATTAATGGAAATGCCCCCGAACTGGTTTCGACCTTCTCGGCGAGTGGCGACACCTTTGAGCAGACCGTGCCGTTTATCGCCATTGCTGACGGAATCGAACACCAATATCGATTCTACAGCCAAGGTGTGGACCGTCGCGGAAACGGCGAAGCCGCTCCGAATGTTCCACAACGCGACGTTGAAGTCGTTGCGGCCTTCACCGAATCCGTCGATACGCAGTTTGTATCGCTGGACGTAGAACGCGGCGCAACTCAGCGGTCACGGATTCGCTACATCGACGCCGTGTTCAACAACGAGCAAGACCTGGACGACATCCTTGCCACGCTCGCGGACTCTGACGCTACAAACGATCGGGTCCGTTTGCAGCGATTCGAACTCGATGGGTCCGGAGCCGGGGAGGATCTGCTGACCGCAGATCAGATTTCGCGTACCGGGACGACCATCCAAATCGACCTCGGCCCAGGCGGCCTGCTCTTGGACGGTTACTACCGGCTGGCGGTTGACCTGAACGGCGATGGGCAGTTCGCCGATACCGAAACGCGACACTTCTACAGGATATTTGGTGATACCAATGGTGACCGGAGATTGGACTGGGTGGACGTCCAGTTGCTAGGGGCAGCGATCAACTCCGGCAACCCGGAACGGGATATCAATGGCGACGGTTTTGCCAACGTGATGGATTATTACCAAGCCTATCTGGCGCTGATTGCAAATGGCTATCAACCGATTACGCTAGTCGGGGGGCTGGAACTTGACGACTAAATCTCTAGATCATGTGTTATTCATGCTAAACCTTAAGCGTTTGCGGCTTTTCTGTCTGGCTGCCGCGATGACAGTCGGCTTTTCAGTTCAGGGCTGGGCTGGTTTACTCATTGAATTCAACAGCTTTGCCATTCAGTCTGGCGGATCGGCGATCTTAACAGCGACGATTTCCGGAGATTCGGGCACGGAGTTGCTCGTGCTGGGGAACTTGCAGGTCCGTATCCAACAAGCATTGGGGACAACCAGCCGCCTTGAATTCGGTCCGACGTCAGACCCGACAAACGTGCTTTTTCCCACCCCGACGTTTCCGACTCCAGATGCGCCACCGCCAAATGTCGACATTACCGGCACCCCGAACGATACGCTAAACGGTGGCTTCACCACCCTTCCGCCGATAGTGTTTCCTCCGGTGTTTCCCCCGGTGTTTCCCCCGCCACCACCAAGTCCTCAAGTCGAAATCCCGACCTCTCCAGTGACTTTCATCCAGTGGGAAGTAACTCATGTCATTCCGATTGGTGAGAATCCACTGGACTACGTCGGGGAGAGTTTCACTGTCGACGTTACACCGCTCACGCTCTTTTCTGATCCCGTGCCTGCACCAGTAATTTTCAGCTCGACGCCCAGCACGATCACCGTCACGGGGTCATCTGTCCAACCGGTTCCGGAACCATCGTCATTGACTGTCTTTGCCGTCGGTATCCTCGTTTTTCTAAAACGCCGAAGACGTCGTGCGGTACCGATCGGGGCGTGATGATTGGGAGGAGAGTCGCAGGCAAAGCAAGTCGACTCGAAGCTTGGCTTGCTAGGTTGACATTGGACGTAAACACAGCTTCCGATGGATTGCTTGGGTGACACCCCAGCAACTGGAGTCGGACTCAGCGAACTCTTTTAAGTGCGAGGATTGTCACGATGAAGATCGCATCGGGGTGGGATTCGGGAGACAGTCGCTTGCCGGTCTGCGAGCAACTGGTTCCGCGTTTGAGAGAAGAGGGACGCGGTTGGCTGATTGAACTGGCACGGTGGTATGAATCGAATTGGCACCTGGCACTAAACGGCGCACCCAAGCCATCGGCAGATTCGGTTTTGCAATTGATTTCTCAGGAGCGACAGGAGCATCTTCGAACAGTGCTCGAGTTGGTCGACTCCCGCTACACACCCCTGCTCGAGCAAGCAGCATCAAACCGCTCGCCTGCAGATGCCGCCGATGTGATGACGCTCGATTCACCGGCTCCCCTGATTGCGCCCGAAGATCAACCGGAAGCGGACACCGTGGCGGAGATTCAGAGTCGCGAACAGACCTCGCTGGATGGGACGAGTTTCAGTCAAGACGTCGACTTGGATGCGACGTTGGACTTGCCGAGTGCCGCAGAGCCATCACAGACCTTGCCTCACCCCACCGGCGATGTGGTCGCTGCCGCGGACCAGGCAACCGAAGCCGGACGGATGGACCCTTATAGGCCCAATAACAAGACTAGAAGGCCGTCCTTCGCACCGCCGGAAATTCCTGGATACCGAATCGATCGCGTGCTCGGTCGTGGCGGCATGGGTATCGTCTATCTGGCTCACCAAGAAGGCATCGACCGGCCGGTAGCACTCAAGATGATCTTGCCACGGGGACGAATCGAACAGATCGCATTGGATCGTTTTTACGCCGAAGCTCGAGCGGTAGGACGGTTTCAACACGAAAACATTGTCCGGATCTACGACGCCGGAACGCATCAAGGCATGCCGTATTTTTCCCTTGAATTCGTTGAGGGAGCCTCCCTGGCCGACCAACTGGACGGCAAACCGATGGAGCCGGGGCTGGCAGCGAAATTGCTTGAACCGATGGCGCGGGCGATGCAGGTCGCACACGACGATGGCGTGATTCATCGCGACTTGAAACCGGCCAACGTCCTGATGACCAATGACGGAGTGCCCAAGATCACCGATTTTGGTTTGGCGAAGGAACTCGAACAAGACCAACAACTCAGCCAAGACGGCAGTGTGGTTGGCACGCCTGCGTTTATGTCGCCCGAACAGGCCCGCGGCGCATCGGATGTTGGCCCGCTCACGGACGTCTACGGCTTGGGAGCCGTGCTGTATTGCCTCTTGACCGGCCGGCCGCCGTTTCAAGGTGCCAAACCGACCGACACGCTGCTGCAGGTTATCCATAATGAGCCAGTCGAACCGATCAAACTGCAACCCGGCATTCCCAAGGATCTCGACACCATATGTTTGAAGTGCCTGCAGAAAGACCCCCTGCAGCGTTACGCCGATGCGAATGCGTTGGCCGACGACTTGGGGCGATTTTTGCGAGACGAACCGATTTTGGCACGTCCCGTCGGACGTGGCGAGCGAGTCTGGCGGTGGTGTCGTCGAAATCCCTGGGTCGCGACCGCCTCGGGGATCGCCGCGGTTCTGGCGTTGGTGGTGATGATCGGTGGACCGGTTACCGCTGCGGTGATTTACGAGCAGAAAGAGGATGTCACCAAAGCTAAAGACGTTGCGGAACAAAAGGAACTGCTGGCTATCGAAAATGCCGCTGAGGCGAACGCCGCTCGCGAACTTGCCGACAAACATGCCGAAGCTGCGTCCGTGCAAGAGCGAAACGCTCTGGACGTGCTGCGCCGGATGACGTTCAACGTTCAGCAAAAAATGCGAGGGCAAACCAATCTGATCGACCTCCGTGAACAGTTGATCCAGATCGTCGACAACGGTTTGGAACAAATGGAAAACAACCAAAACACGGCCCGCCAAAAGAACATGATGTCGGCAACCATTCACGTGCGGCTGGGTGACATCAACCAAGAAGTCGGTCGAAGTGACCGAGCGTTGGAGGAATACCAGCAGTGCCTGGCGATCTTCGCTGAGCTCGAGCAGAAAGATGCCTTGCCATTGCCCGAGCAAAACTGGTCCAAGCTGTACGGACTGATGGGCGATGCCGCTGTTGATGCCGGCAAGCTCTTGGAGGCGGAGGAATACTTTAAAAAATCACTAGCGATCCGCCGAGGCTGGACAAAGTCCCCAGCGGCAGAGGAAAAACTGGCGCTGGTTGCGGAGTCGTTCGGAAAACTGGGGTCCCTTCAGCAGGTCCTTGGAAACCTCTCCGACGCGCGCGAAAATATGGAACAAGCGTTTGGAATCAGGCGACTCATCTTTAAGGCAAGCCAGACGCTCGGAAATCTGGATCAGCTTTACGGTGCGGCACTGATCCTGGCAAAAATCAAGTTTCAGGAAGGCGACACAGAGGGCGGCTTGGCATTGATGGTCGACGCCGCAAAACGCATGAAATCCCTCGCGACGCAATTTCCGGACAAGCAATCCACCCAATTCAACGGTGCCATGTTCGCCAGTGAATTGGCGGTGATGCAACTGTATCTTGGGAATAATCAAGAGGCAGAAGAAAACTTTCACTACGCCATTGATGGCTTCGAAAAACTGCTGGCGGCCACCCCTAACGACAGCCACATTCAGCAAGAACTCGAGGACGCGTTGTATGGCGATCTAGTGGTTCAGCAAAACAGCGAGAATGGTCAGACGGTCGCCAGCACTGAAAGACTTCTGACATTGCGACGCCAAGCCGTTGAACAGGACAAGGAAAGCCTAAACAAGCAAACGAGGTTGCTGAACGCCCTGGCCCGCTGCGGCGAAATCGAAGAAGGTGTCGAACTTGCGTTAAGACTGAATGAAACGATTTCACCGGAAGACCCGCTCCAATATGTGTTGGCGTGCAGTTTCGCCCAACTGGCAGCAGCCCGTCTGTCAGGGAAGAATGCGTCGCAGGACGATGCGAGCGTCATTCTTTCGGCGGGGGCGCTGAAGGAAGCGTCGCTTAAGGCTCTTAAATTTTCCCTCGAGTATGGTTTTCATCGACCGACCGATCTGCGGCTCGATCCGGACCTTGATCCGGTGCGCGCGACGGATGAGTATCAGAAATTGTTGCGCGACGTGGCGGCTAAATAGTCGTCGGAAAGCATTGGATTTGTCATGGTCGGATCGCCCCGCAAGGTTTTTCTCTTCGCGATGCCGAGGTCGGGGTCGACGCTTTTATGCGATCGCTTGACGGTTGCGGGAAAAACGGTGCTGTTGCATGAACCGATGCCCTTACGACGTTTTGGGGATGGGCGTGAAAAACGCGTTTGCGAGATGTTATCTGCCCTGGGGCATGACGTCAGTGGATTTCCCGCGGTATTAAATGGAACGATTGCGGCTCCTTGGTTCGAGCAACACGTGTTCCCCTGTTTTGCGGACTACGAATCTTGGGGAATTAAGGAAGTCTATTTAACGGATGCCGAACAATTGATTCGTCGCTATCAGCCTCAACAAATTTTGCTGCTATGGCGAGACCCACGTGACGTGGCAATTTCATTTCTGGAGTTAATGAACCGAGCGCTGATGTCGTATTCTGATCGTCGGACATTGAAAGACGAAGCTTGGGCGTTTGAGTGTTTGACAGTCAATGCGGCGTGCCTGCACCGAATCGCATCAGGTTACTCCGCTCGCCTATTGAACTATGAACATTTGATGACGTCCGACGAAGAGCGTGGCTCACTGTTGGCTTGGCTGGGCTTGGACAATTTTGGGAAAGGGTCATTCGCGATGGCCGCGGACGAACGAGACTTTCGCAATGCGGAGCTCCAGCGACACGAGACAGCGTGGTCTGGCACATCGATCGAGCGATGGAAAGCGGAACCGAGCGGTTGGCGAAGAACCTTTGCCGAATTGTGTTTGTCGGCGATGCAGCCTTATGCCACCGAGGCAGGTTACCCTGGAGATCGCCGTCTGGCTGAAATTGCTCAGGCACCGGCAACGGGCAGTGAAGTTGCTCGAGTCTCCGACCCCAAATACATGCCAGCACCGAGCTTCGATTTTGCGTACGCCAAACGTCGGGGACGGCAACGTGTCGCGAGCTTGCTTTCGCGTGGCATGAAAGTTCTCGACGTCGGTGGCACCACAGCGGCTCTGGCATTCATGACTGATGCGACGGTGACTGTCATCGATGACGGAGCGACGGGCAAACGAGTCCTGTCACGGCAATGGCGCGACAGCGTTTTTCCTCAGCTCGACGAATTCGATACATGCACCTTTATCTCATCGCTGGAGTTTCTCAGCGATCCGTTGCAGACGCTGTATGAGCTTGCGCGACGAAAATGCAGGTTGATCATAACCTACCATTGCTTGGATCAGTTGGCGAACCGTCCGCGCCAAACGCTCGGTTTCTTATCCCACCTGACACGCGACGATTGGCTTCGATTCGCGTCGCAAACTTCGCTTGCCATGTCGGCGGATTGGGCGTTCGACGGTTATCAAAGCTTGATCGTGATCGAGGCGAAGCGCTGACTCAGCCCCAAAGCACTACCTTGGCGGGAGGATTTTAACAGACGTCGGCCGCACAGTTCGCTCGGCTACCTGACCCCGACGTAGTTCGCACTTGGCAGTGCTGCTTCCGTTCGGTCTACGGCCTCACTCCAGCTGCACTGCGAATCACCCCTCCCTGTCTCCTATGCCCAGTCTTTCATAACGCTTGGTGCAGGAGATGGGGGCATCCCATCCCAATTGGCTGTTTTTAAGATTGCCTTTTGGAGGGCAGCGGCAAGCAGCCGACTGGTTAAGTGTTAGCAATCTAAATTGGGGCCAGGATCTCGGGCGTTTGCGAGCTTGGCAGCGTGTTCATTCAGAGGCTCCACCGATGTGCCTGTGCTTGTTTGCTCCTGTACTTGTTTGCTCCGTGTGACGGCCAGACGATTGGGTTGCAGGGGAAATCGGTGCAATCGCTACAGTTGCTTGTTAAGTCTGAATTGCCGAAACGCCGTGGCGTACGGAGAGTCGGGTCAATCGAACCCGGTTTCTCTGCCATTGGTACCGCCGTGGAGCAAGAACGAGACTGGAAGTGATACGGTTCCCAAGGAGGCAGCCATGCCGTGAACTGGGATCACTCTGGGGTCATTCTGGGATCTCGCAGGCCACAGCCTGTGGCGACCGTCGGGAGTTCCATCAAGACGTCCTTCGTTTCGGCAACTACGGGTGTGAAGAAACAAAAGACTGAATTCAATGGCTGGCGATTCTGAACCGTCGGGTTAGGACTGATTCGAACTAGAGTTCGATCGAGCCACCGATCGGCAGGATGACCGGTTCGGCGGAGGTTTGGCTTTTCACATTCCGCGCCCACTCCTCCGCGTCTTGTTCAATCGGGGGCCAGGTACTGAAGTGGGCGGGAGCGACACGCCGCGGTTCGATCAGCTTGATGGCTTCGATGCTGTCGCTCGGGCCCATGGTGAACCGATCACCGATCGGCAAGACGGCTAGTTCGACCCCGTGGGCGAACAACCGCATGTCACTGAACAATGCGGTGTCGCAAGCGAAATAAATGCGTTGTTGGTCGTTGAATGCCACCACAAATCCAGCCGGATTTCCACCGTAGCTGCCATCGGGCAAGCCGCTACTGTGAATCGCCTGCACCATTTTGACCTTGCCAAACGGCAGCGAAATTTCGCCGCCGGGGTTCATCATTTCGACCGTTTCCACGTTGTGCTGGGACTGAAACCAGTGCGCGACTTCAAAATTCGCCACGACGGTCGCTTGGCAGCGGTTGGCGATCGACGCCACGTCGGCCACATGATCAAAGTGCCCGTGCGAGACGAGGATGTGGGAAATGTTGTCCAGTGAATCGGCCGTGACGATCGCCGCGGGGTTATCCGTGAAAAAAGGGTCTAGCAAGACACGATGTCCCGCGGTTTCGATTAACCAACTGCCGTGCGACAGCCAAGTCAGTTTCGTCGTCATGGCAGGTTACTCCCAAGCTTCGCCACGTAGTCGAGCCAATTCCATTGCATCTTTATCGCCGCGTCCTGACAGGCAGATCACCAGGTGTTGGTCGGTCGGCATGGTGCGAGCGATCTCGATCGCTTTGGCCGTGGCGTGGCTGGTTTCCAGTGCCGCCAGAATGCCTTCGCTCTTGGCCAGGGTGTCGAACGCGTCGAGGGCATCGTGGTCTTGGCAATGGATGTAGTCGACGCGTCCGGTGTCTTTCCAGTAACTATGTTCGGGGCCGACGCCGGGATAATCGAGCCCGGCGCTCATGGAGTGAACATCACACGTCTGGCCGTCGTCGTCTTGCATCACGTAGCTGTAGCTGCCGTGAAGGACGCCGGGCGCGCCAAACGTCAGCGGCGAAGCATGATCGCCCGCCTTTTCGCTTCGACCGCCCGCTTCGACGCCGACTAATCGCACGTCGTCATCTTCGACGAATGGATAGAACATTCCCGCGGCGTTGCTGCCACCCCCGACGCAGGCGACCACGCAATCGGGCAGTCGTCCAAAACTGTCGCGGCATTGTTCGCGAGTTTCGCTACCGATGACCGATTGGAAGTCGCGAACCATCATCGGGAAAGGGTGCGGACCGATCACGCTGCCGATGATGTAATGCGTCGTTTCGACGCTCGACATCCAGTCACGCATCGCTTCGTTGACGGCATCACGCAGCGTCTTCGAACCGCTTTCGACCGGGCAGATTTCCGCACCGAGCAGGCGCATGCTGAACACATTCGGTTTCTGCCGACGGACATCTTCGGAGCCCATATAAACCACGCAGGGCAAACCGAAGTGAGCACACGCCGTTGCGCTGGCGACGCCGTGCTGGCCGGCTCCCGTTTCGGCGATCACGCGGGTCTTGCCCATCCGCAACGTCAGCAGGGCTTGACCGAGCGTGTTGTTAATTTTGTGAGCCCCGGTGTGATTCAAGTCTTCGCGTTTGAGCCAAATCTGAGCACCGCCGACGGCATTGCTCAGCCGTTTGGCGTGGTACAGCGGGCTGGGTCGACCGACAAAGGTCTTCAGCAATCCGCTCAGCTCTTGCTGAAACTGAGGATCTTTCTTCGCCTGCTCGTATTCTTCAGCCAGTTGATCGAGGGCACGGGTGAGTGTTTCGGGCACAAAGCGTCCGCCAAAATCGCCAAAGCGACCTTTGGAGTCGGGAACTTGAGCCGTCGCAGGGTGGGCTGGAGTTGTCGTCATTCTGCATCCTGTGGAAGATTGCCAAGGAAAGGCTGCTCGCCTATCCCGCGTCTTACTATCGATTGTGGGCACTACACAGCGAAAGTCAACGGACCGCTAAAATCGGCCACCAGACGCCTGCTATTTGAATGTTCATGCCAGTTAATAAGTTGGGAAATGCCGGAATTACCAGAAGT
>CAYZHQ010000152.1:0-12768 GCA_964477385.1 uncultured Pirellulaceae bacterium | reverse complement strand
TCGTAGAAATGTCGGTTGAAGGGGATCTCGTAACCGACGATGCCGACTTCGCCGTCCTTCGCGTCGGTTTTGCTCTTGTCGATCCAGGCGTCGGGGACGTGCGGGGCAACCTCTTTTTGAAAATAGGCTTCGTTGACCGCGTCGACGCCCGATCCGCGGGCGGTCTTGGCGGTTAACGGCACGTCTTCGTTGTCGCGCAAGTCGCTGTCGGGCTGGAACTGGACGATCTGGTCTCGGTACTCGAACGTTCCGTAGGTCGGATCGGCTTTGCCTTTCTTGAGCACCTTCTTGATGACCGGCTGGGCGTCGGGGTTCGTCCAACTGACGGCGGCGAGGATTTGCTTTTTCTGCTTCGTATCCAACCGGACGCCCGTGCTTTTGATCGCTTTCTCAAACGTGCGTTCGAATTCGTTGAAGTCGTCGTGTTGGTCTTTTCCAATCTCCGCTTGTAACCGGACGGCCTTGTCGAGCAATTGCTTTTGGACGGTCCATGTTTTGGGGTCGAGCAGGTCTTTGATCTGCGCTTCCTTGAGGTCGGCGAAGTCGGCTTTGACCATCGCGCGGATTTCGGGTTCGACGGCGGACAGATCACCGTAAGACTTGCCCGAAAGCCCCTCACCCCCAGCCCCTCTCCCCCCGTGCTTATTCGAAATTGGGGGGCGAGGGGAGCCAGAAAGAAAACAGTCGCCGAATTGTTCGTAGACCTTCTGCATCGCTGCGTTGAGCTTGCCAGATTCAAAACGGAGCGTTTCGAGTCGCTCATCGGTGAATTGGACCGAAAGACGCAGCGGTCGCTCGATCGTGATCCGCCGGTAGCCGAATGCGTGGCTGGCAAAGATCTTGCTGCCGAACGTCTTCTTGGCGGCTTTCTTCTTGGCCGAAGACTGACGGCCGCGATTCGATTTCTCGTCCGGTTCCTTGTCCAAGCGGTAACTTTCGACGGCTTCGAAGTTGCCGAACGTTCGCGTGATCAGCTTGACGTCGTCTTCGCCGATCTCCTGCCGTTTGCTGCCGAGGCTCTTGCGCATCTTTTGATACAGGTGAACCCCGTTGATCAATTGGACTTTGCCTTTTCGCTTCTTGTCCTTCTTGTTGGACAGAACCCACACGTAGGTGGCGATGCCGGTGTTGTAGAACATGTCGGTCGGCAGTGCGACGATCGCTTCCAGCAGGTCGCTTTCCAAAATGGATCGCCGGATTTCGCTCTCCCCACTGCCCGCGCCGCCGGTGAACAGCGGCGAACCGTTCAGGATGATGCCGATGCGTCCGCCGTTCTTGTCGGGGTCGGCTGCGTCGTAGTCCCGCATCTTGCTGATCAGGTGCATCAGGAACAGCAGCGAGCCGTCGCTGACGCGCGGCAGGCCCGGGCCGAAGCGTCCGTCGAAGCCTTTCAGTTTGTGCTCGTCCTTGATGACGCCTTCGACTTTCTTCCAGTCGACGCCGAAGGGTGGATTGGAGAGCATGTAGTCGAATTTGTCGATGACCAGTTGGTCGTCGCTCAGCGTGTTGCCCAGTTTGATGCGGTCGACCGCTTGGCCTTTGATCAGCATGTCGCCTTTGCAGATCGCGTAACTTTCGGGGTTCAGTTCTTGCCCAAAGGCTCGCATGACCGCTTCGGGATTCAGTTCGTGGACGTATTCCATCCCGCTGGAAAGAAACCCGCCGGTTCCCGCCGTGGGGTCGTAGATGGTGCGGATGATGCCCGGTTCGGTCAGGGCGTCGTCGTCTTCCATGAAGACCAGTGAAGTGGTCAGCCGGACGATATCTCGCGGCGTGAAGTGCTCCCCGGCCGTTTCGTTGCTCGATTCGGCAAACCGGCGGATGAGTTCCTCGAAGACCAGCCCCATGTCGTGGTTACTGATCGCCGCGGGGCTGAGGTCGGTCGCGGCGACCTTTTGGACGACCTTGTACAGCAGGTTCGCTTCCTGGAGTTGGCCGACGAATTCCGAGAATTTGAAGTGTTCAAAGATTTCACGGGCATCTTTGGAAAAACTGTCGACATAGGTCAGCAGATTACTTTTGATGTCGGAGCTGCCCATTTTGGACAGGTCCATCGGCGACGTGTTGTAGAAGGCTTGTTGGGCCGCCTTGAGCAGAAACTTTTCGCGCGCGTCGGCCTCCAGATTCTTCATCGCGGCCAGTTTTTCGACCTGCTTCAGGACTTGCGGCTTGCGGTTCTGCAGCACGCATTCCAGTCGCCGGAGCAGCGTAAAGGGGAGGATGACGCGTCCGTACTGGGACTGTTTGAAATCCCCACGCAGCAGATCGGCGAGCGACCAAATGTAGGCCGCTGTCTGAGAAAAGTTGGTCGTCATGAAACGTCTTGTTCCAAAGGAAAGCCCGGCAAAAGTCCCTGTTTGCCCGCCAGTGTACCCGCCCCGCCACCGCGATTGGGAGTCGCGGGACAAACGGTGTCCCCATCATCGGAGGCTACGGTTGCGGCGTCGCTATCCATAAAAAAAGCCCCGAAATCCCAAGGGATGACGGGGCTCAGTAGCCCAACCAGGACTCGAACCTGGAATAATAGAACCAGAATCTATCGTGTTGCCAATTACACCATTGGGCCGGGTACTAAATTAGGGTGGGATGTTCGTTTGTCAAGGACCTGCGGCCGTGTTGTTTTGACCATTCGTTGACGTCCTCTCAGCCAGCGATAAGAATGTCCCCCGATGGTGCCTCGCCAAGCGGGCATTCGGTTTCACTCACCTCGGTGAGATTCGTGTTCAATCGATATCATCTACCGTTAACCACCCACAGCTTCAGGCAGTTTTATGGCCTTTCTTTCGTCTCGTAGCGAAGGCACCGTGGGACGCTACGACTTGGCAGAGAAAGCGATTATCGGTCGGCATCCGGAGTGCGACGTGGTGCTGACCGTCGGCGCGGTCAGTCGTCACCACGCCAGGATCTTTGCCGGCGAAGATGGGCACTTTCTGGAAGACCTGCAAAGTCGCAATGGCACCTTTGTAAATGGCAAACTGGTCACCAACACTCAGCCCCTGCACGAAGGCGACCGGATTCGCATCTGCGAAGTCGAACTGACGTTTCATCTCGATACGCCGCCCGCTTTCACGCCCAGTTCGGAGATGACTTTCGACGGTACGCAGTTCGGGATCGTGATGGTCGACGACCCGTTGAGCGACAACGAGGACACCAGCTCGCGGATCGACATCAAGCGTTCGGGCGACAGCGTGCGGATGGCTGCGACACCGGAAGCCAAGCTCGCCGCGTTGCTGAAGATCACTCGCAACCTCGGGCAGGCGCTGTCGCTCGATGACGTGCTGCCCAAAGTCCTGTCGACGTTGTTCGAAATTTTCAACCAAGCCGACCGCGGCTTCGTGGTGCTCCGCGAACCCGATGGCTCGCTGGCGCCTCGCTGGGTCAAGACGCGTGGCAAGCAACAAGAACAGACGATTCGCATCAGCCGCACGATCATCCACGAAGCGATGACGGGAGGCGAACCGATTCTCTCGCTCGATGCGGCCAATGATGATCGGTTTGATGCGGCCGCTTCGATCGCCGATTTCCGAATTCGTTCGATGATCTGTGCTCCCCTGATCGACAGCGAAGGGGTCGCCTTCGGAGCGCTCCAAATCGATACCACCGAAGGCCACGGCCGATTTGCCGAGAACGATGTCGACCTGTTGGCCGCCGTCGCCGCTCAAGCCGGCATTGTGATCCGCAACGCGCAGCTCCATGAACAAGCCCTCGCGCAGCGCGAAGTCGAACAGGACCTCAAGCTGTCGACCGAAGTCCAGCAAGCGTTCTTGCCGCAACAGTCGCCCGTGATTGCGGGGTATCAACTGCGCAGTTTCTACAAAGCGGCTCACCACATCGGCGGCGACTACTTCGATTACATTCGCTTACCCGGCAACCGCATCGGGGTGGTGGTCGCGGACGTCGTCGGACATGGCGTGGCGGCCGCGATGTTCATGGCCAAGCTCTCGGCCGAAACCCGGTTTTGTCTCGCCGGCGAACCGGACATCGCCAAGGCGATCGAAGATCTGAACGACCGGATGAGTCGTCTGCAGATCGAACGCTTTGTGACCTTCTTGTTGATGGTGATCGATCCCGCTCAAGATACCGTCAGCATCGTCAATGCCGGTCATATGTGCCCCATTGTGCGACGCGCGTTCGATGGCTCGATTAGCGAACCGGGCGAAGAGGAATCGGGACTGCCGATCGCCATCGACACAGGCATGCAATACGAAGCGGTCACGCTGACGATGCAGGTTGGTGACTTGGCATTGATGTACACCGACGGCATCAACGAAGCGATGAATGCCGAGGATGAGCAGTTCGGTACCGAAGCGGTTCGCAACATCGTCTCCGCGGGGGAAGGTGCGGATGCGACGCTGCAGCGGTTGGTCGCCGCAGTGGCCTCGCATGTCGGGACCGGCAGCCAAGACGATGACATGTGCGTCGTCATTATCGAGCGGATCGAAGACGAGGAACCGCTTTCGGATCGTGATACGAATGGCGACCTGAAAACCAATGCCTGATTTTATTCGGACCACCGCCCGCTACGATGGCACCGTGCAAGGTGTCGGCTTTCGCGCCACCACGCTGATGTGTGCCGATGGCTTACGAGTCAGCGGAGCGGTGCGGAATCGGCCCGACGGATCGGTCGAAGTGATCGCTGAAGGCCCGCCGGCCGAAGTCGACGCGCTGCTTCAACGGATTGGCGACAAACTTCGCAATCGCATTGAAGCTGTCGATGTCCAACGCGGTGCGGCGACCGGAGAATACGACGGCTTTCACATCGCCTACTGACCCGGGTACGTTGCACACTTCCTCTGCGTCCGACCGGGCCGGTCGCATGGTGCAGCCTCTGAGCTGGCTTGGTCCTCCTTTAACCCAAGATTCGCGTTCGTGCCTTACCTGCAAGACTTAACCCTGCGTCTGGCCGCCGGCGCAATGGAACTGCCCGTCGACGTTCGTCAACGGCACACCGCGTGGTTGTTGGCTCAACAAAACGACGATGGCGGCTTCAGCGGACGCGAGGGTGGCAGCGACCTGTATTACACCGGCTTCGCACTGCGCGCCCTGATGATCCTGGACGGGCTGGAGGAGCAGCCCGCCGAAGCGGCAGCGAGTTTCTTGCGGTCGCGACTCGACAAAAAAGAAGGGATCATCGATCTGATCTCCTTGGTCTACGGAGCCGCCGTGCTGCAATTGATCGCCGGCATCGACGTCCTCTCGGCTGCCGACGCGCAGTGGCCGCAGAACCTCTCTCGCTTGCTCGAAACGCTGCGTCGTGACGACGGCGGCTATGCCAAAAGCCCCGAAGGCCGCGCGGGGAGTACCTACCAAACGTTCCTGACGCTGCTCTGCTATGAGCTGATCGATTTGGAGCCACCCCAACCGCAGTCGATCGTCGACTTTTTGCTTCGGCACCAACATCCCGAAGGGGGTTTTCTGGAAATCCGCGTCGGCAAACGCGCCGGAGTGAATCCCACGGCCGCAGCCATCGGAGCGCTCAAAACGCTCGGTGCCCTGACCCCCGAGATTGCCTCTCAGACGGTTGATTTTCTGGCCGAAATGCAAGCCGACGAAGGCGGCTTCACCGCCAACACCCGCATCCCTCTCGCGGACATGCTCAGCAGTTGCACCGGGCTGATTACCCTCACCGACCTGGATGCCACCGACGTCATCTCGCTCGCGCGAGTCCGCAGCTTCGCCCTCTCCATGGAGCGCAGCACCGGCGGCTTTGCCGGTTTCGCGATGGACCCCAGCCAAGACGTCGAATACACCTTCTACGGCCTAGCCACCCTAGCCCTCACCCACAAAAAGGGGACGGGGGTCTTTTAGGCGAGTGCAAGGCGTAAGGCGGGGAAGGACCCTCGTTTTTTTGAGCACGCCTGTTTTCGATTCGTTGTTTTAGGAGCCTTGGACGGTGATGATCAAGGTCCGGGAACCGGCATGATTACGGTGTTCGCAGAGATAGATGCCTTGCCAGGTGCCGAGGCAGAGGCGACGGTCGCGGATGGGCACCGTCACGCTGGCTCCCATCAGAGAGGCCTTGACGTGTGCCGGCATATCATCGGGGCCTTCTAAAGTGTGGCGGTAAGCCAGGGTCTCGGGCACCAAGTGGTTGGCCGCGGTTTCGAAATCGGCACGAACGGTCGGGTCGGCATTTTCATTGATCGTCAGCGAGGCGCTGGTGTGTTGGATGAAAACGTGCATCAGCCCGATCTGGTTGGTGTCGATCCCCTCCGCAGCGTCAAGGATGTGCCGAGTGATGAGGTGAAAGCCGCGTCGAAACGGCGGCAACTGGAGTTCGGTTTGCGTCCACATGAAAGCGTTCCGCTAGGGCAAGGAAGGGAAGGGTAAACGGCAAAAAGGATCATGCCTGCCGTCGACGAGAGAATCCAAAAAACGGGAAAGTTGGTTTTAGTGAAAATTTTTTTGAGCACGTTTCGGTGGCGATGAGCTCCGTTTTTAGGGGTTTGTGCGCGTTTCGAAAAGCCAACCGGGCTTGACGAAACAGGTTGCCTCCGGTTGCCATCGATCCCCCAGTCGGTTTTTGAAGGCAATTGAGGCCGACCCTGGCGTTGTGTTAGCGGGTGATCTGGTACCGTTAAGGTTGTGCGAAGAAAGGTGGGGACAGGAATCTCGAGTTCGTCGATGCGGTCGGTCTAGCGAGCTTTCTCGTTATTTAGGTAGAGACAAGACTCGAGCCAGCTTTGGTGGTCAGGTGTGCCAAAGGCGAACAGGCGACCGGCCGACTCACATTTTTCTTGACTGTTATGAATTCGCGGCAATAATCAGGGGATGTTGGCAAGAAAGAGCCGACTTAACCAAGCAGTGAGTGTCCCTCAGGCGTTACCTATGTGCTTAAGACGGCACCGTTTGTCTGACCGGTTGACATCTCCCCACGCCTTGGCTGGCTTTCCCTAAAGCCGCGTTTTTTGACGCTTTAACTAAACCCTTTCGAGTCCCCCGACGGGCAGTCCGTCTGGGGGGCTTTAAACCAGACACTCTCCATTTCTCTCTCCCGCCCCCTGGGAAGTTTGTATGAACAACTGCAAGAATGTTTTTGAAGCAATTCTCCGATACGGCCACGACGAAGATTTCGTGCCACAGGAGAACGACGAGTTTACCCGGACCGACGCACCGGCTGGTTCGACGGAAAAGATTGAAGTGCTTCGTCGCCGCGTGGAGCTCGGTCAGCCGTTGTGGCACTTTGAGGACCGCGTCGACTACAGCGGTTTGACCGGTGCGATTCGCCCTCGCGAATAATGCGGTAACAGCGTTAACCGATTCAAAACCGCTCGTGCGACGAAGCGTTGCACGGGCGGTTTTTTTATGCGCTGTTGGGTTTGTGCCGGTTCTTTTGTGCCGGTTCTTTTGTGCTGGGCGTGGTGCTGGGGCGGCATTCGTTATTGGTAGCGTTCGGCAACGGGCTGTGCCGTTTTAGGGCGGGGGCACCCAGGGTCGGTGTAAGCTACGATTGGGAGGCGTTCGCATCGAAAAATCGCAGTGCGTGGGTTTGTCCGGATGGCTTGGCAGGGCAGTTTGCCGCATCGTAACGTCGCTTGACCAGCTTTCATTCTTTTGTCTCGCCCTTGTTTTTCCGCCGACTGCCTTGATGAACATCCACCAGCGGTTCGGTCGACAAGGGAGGCGGCTGTTTCGTCTTTTGCACGTTGACCGGGTGGTGGTGTTTGCGATCGCCGCGCGGATTTGGCCATTCCTTGCCGGACCGCTGACGGCCTATTTGATCCTCAGCCATTTCAGCGAAGAAACGCAGGGCTTGTATTATGGCTTTGGTTGGGCGATGGGAATTCAGTCGCTGTTTGAGCTTGGGTTTTCGGTCTTGATCATCAGCATGGCCAGTCATGAAGCGGCTGTCATGCGAGGCGAGACGCCCGGAGATGCGAGCCAAGCGAAGCAGCGTTTGGCTTCGCTATGGAAAGGTGCCGTGGCGTGGTACATGCTGATGGGCGTGTTGTTTTTCTGTACGGCGATGATCGTGGGTTGGAATGTGTTTTCGCAGCAGGAAACCACCGTCGCTTGGCAGCCGGCATGGTTTGTGATGTTGCCCCTCGCCATGTTGTCGGTTTGGTTGGCACCTTGCCTGGCGATTCTTGAAGGCATCGGTCACCGCAGCGATGTGTATCGCTACCGCCTGCTGCAGGCGATCACCGGCAACCTCGGCGTGTGGGCAGCGATCATGCTGGGGTTGGGCATTTGGGCAGTCGCGGTTTCGGCGGCGATCCAATTCCTGTGGCTAGCGTACGTGGTGACTGTGCGGTTTGGAGCACTTTTTCGCGACCTATACGCTGCGATTCCTCGACCAGCCAAAATCTCTTGGCGAGCGGAAGTTTTGCCCGTGCAGTGGCGCGTTGCGATTCAGAGCATTGCCTTTTACCTTGCCACACAATTGTTCACTCTAGTCATTATTCATTACCACGGCCTTGAGTTAGGCGGCAAACTGGGGCTGACGATGTCGCTTGGAAACGCGGTGCAAGCGGTCGCTTTGGCCTGGATTCAGACCAACTATGCGGTCATCGCGGGAATGGCTGCAGCGAAGCGGCGGCGCGACATCGATCGCAAATGGGTTGGCGTCGTCGTCGTTTCCAGCCTCGTCCTGATCGGCGGGATGTCCGCGTTTGCTGCCGGCATTGGAGGCCTGCAAATTTGGCGGCCTGCCTATGCGTTTCGCTTTATTGCTCCACTGGATGTGCTGTGGCTGGGCGTGGGAATGCTTGCCAATCATTGGGTCGCCTCACAAAGCTACTACATATTAGCGCAGCGTCGCCAACCACTCTTTCGTGCCACGGTGTTTGGGTTAAGCCTGACCGCGATCGCCGTATGGTGGGGAGGCAGGCAATATTCGATCAGTGGCTTGGTGCTGGCTTACGCCTTCATTACCACGGCGGTCTATCTACCGATCCATTCTTTAGCGTTCTGGCAGGACCGTCGGCAGATCCTGGCTAGCGAAGCGACGGCAACCTAGGTAGGTTTTTTGCATGGCCAGTTTGAGGGTTTCGAGTCTGGCGTCTCCGTCCTGCCGGAGCCGAGCAGTGGCTAGCCCGGATTATTGATAACCCGACGCGTAACGGGCTGTTGATTTAATCGTTTGACCCGCAGCCGAAGGCGCAGGTTCCGCCTTTGGCCTTCGCCTACGGCTGCGGGTCAAACAAGACGAACGTCAAAATGCAGTAAATCAACAGCCCGGTAAGCGAGGGATCCCCGATAAATCCCTTGCTCACGCATCGGGTTACCAAAAGCAGCCTGCTAAGCAAGGCATTGAAGCAAGTCCAATCCGGGAGGACCGTTGCGGCGTCCCTAGTCATTCACGTGAATAATCCGGGCTAGTCTTCTGTCAGCGGCCGATGTTTCCCAAAAATTGCTGCCTGCAATGGCTGTCCGCTTAGCCCTTCGATGGGTTATGCTGGATTTTCGGTTGGAGGTTGTTGAGAGAGAACAAGATTTCAGTCCGACAGGCAGGGGGCATGCCAAGCGATCAGTATCTGTGCGTTGACTCTTCAATACTATCCTTCAATTGCAACTGTGTCTCTAATTAGCCTGAGTCATTTTAATGGAATCGGTAACCGAGAATCTTATCGGCGCTTGCAAAGGGGAATCCCGTGCGGCCGATCAGCTATTCACGGCGATGTATGACGACTTCCAGCGGATGGCTTCGAAGTTCCTCAACAAAGAGCCGATTCGCAATCGGTTGACCACTTCTTCGCTGGTGCACGAAGCGTATGTGCGGATGGTGGATCAGCGTGCGGTCGATTGGCAGGGACGCACTCACTTTTTCGCGATTGGGGCCCGCGTGATGCGTCGCATTTTAGTCGATCACGCTCGTCGCGTTCAGTCCCAAAAGCGCGGTGGTGGTTGGACGCGTGAGCAACTTGATGACAGCATCACTTTTCAGATCGAACGTGACGAAGATGTGCTGGCGTTGGACGAGCTGCTGAATCAGTTGAAGGCCCTTGACCCTCGTCAAGCGAATGTCGTCGAGCTGAAATTTTTTGGAGGCTTGACGATGAAAGAGATCAGTTGCGAGCTTGGGGTGAGCTTACGGACCGTGGAGAAGGACTGGTCGATGGCCCGCGCTTGGCTTCGACGGGAACTGGAGCGGGAACTCGAGTCGTGACCCCGGAACGTTATGCCGCGGCGAGGGAAATCTTCTATCAAGCGGAAGAACTCCCTGTCGATGAGCAACTTGCCTTTGTGGAGCAACAGACTTCGGACCCCGAGTTGCGGCAAGAAGTGATGTCGCTGCTGCAGTACCATGACGCCGACGCGGCGGTGGAAGAGGGCGCCACGGTTAAAGGAGAGGGGGGCCGCACGGTCGTCTCCGGCCCTGCCGCAGCAACCCCAGCTTCGTTGGCCGATTTGCCTTCGGCCATTCGCGTGGCCCGCGGCAGTCAGATCTCCGCCGCTTCATCGATCAAGCGTCGTCGTTGGTTGCCGCTGGCGCTGTCGATCGCCGTGGCCCTGCCCTCGTTGCTGGCCGTCTATGGCGTCGAGCGAAAAGCCAAAGCCAGCCTGGAAGCATCGCGATCAGCCCAGCTCAAGACACTGGGAGACACCGCCGCGCTGGCCGTGCATGAATGGGCACAAGGCAAGATGGAGATCGCCCGTTCGTGGGCGCGACTGCCACAGTTGCAGTTCAGCGTTGAAGAACTGGTGCAGCTTGGGCGGCAAAAGGACCCACGCGAGACATTGCTAAGGAGTTCGGCTCGGGACGACATTCACCAGCAGATGACCGCCTTGGGAGGACAGGGAGTCCGGTATGTTTTCTGGGACCGGAATGGCACGACTTTGGCCAGTTGGCAAGCGGACGCCGCGGATGTTGGAAACCCGATCCCCGCCGATGCCACGCCAGAGCTGAGCCGTGCCTTTGCGGGCCAAACGTTGATCCACAAGCCTGACTACGTCGAACATCGGACGGAGGGATTTTCGCCCGAAACCGCTCAGCCACTGATGTGGTTGTTGACGCCGGTGCTGGACGCCAACGGCAAACCGCAAGCGGTCATGCTGCTGCGTGGCATCGGCCTGTACGAGGAACTGACGCACATTTTTGATCGCTTGGATTTCGAAAGCACGGGCGACACTTACCTGGTGGATGATCGCGGTCGCCTGCGTTCCGAAGTCCGCCACACCGCCGATCTGATCGAAGCGGGGTTGTTGCCCGACACGGCAACTTCGGCAGCCATCGTCTTCCGTGCAGGCGATCCTGGGCATCTGGTCAGTCAACGGCAGCCGCTCCGGCAAGATGCGGAAACGTTGCCACTGACGATTGCCGTCAGCCACGCGGCGGCCCGCAAGAATGGACAAACCGTGCAGGCCTACCGTGACTATCGGGGCGTGAAGGTCATTGGAGCTTGGCGTTGGTTGCCCGATTTGGAACTCGGCACCGTTGCGGAGATCTCTGTTGAAGAAGCGTTTGCGCCGCGGGGACTGTTGCGATGGTCTCTGTTGGGCTTGGCAGCGGTGATGACGTTAACCGCCGCGGCGACCGGCTTGGTGGTCGACCAACGTTTTCGATCGGTACGGAAAACCGACGCCGAACAATTCGGACGTTACGAACTGATTGAAGAATTGGGCAGCGGGGGGATGGGCGTTGTGTACCGGGCCCGTCATCAACTGATGAAGCGTCCGGCGGCTCTCAAGGTGATTCGCCCCGATCGTTTTGACGATGAAAACACGTTGCGTTTTGACCGTGAAGTGCAGCTTGCCGCGGGACTGCGAAGCCTGCATTCGGTGTCGGTGTTCGACTATGGCTGGACCAGTGACGGTCGTGCCTACTGTGCGATGGAGTTGCTCGACGGGATGACCGTCCATCAGGCGATTGGTCGGAGCGGGCCGATGCCCGCCGGACGCGTGGTGCGTCTGATGATGCACCTCTGTGATTCGCTGTCCGAAGCCCATGCAATGGGATTGGTGCATCGCGATGTGAAGCCGCGCAACGTCATGGTCTCTCCGCAAGGCGATCGCAATGACTGGGCAGTACTCTTCGATTTTGGTTTGGCAAAATCGGTCGAGCCCGATGAGAACCTGTTCATGACCCAAGAACGGATTTGGGCGGGCACGCCGATGTTTATGGCACCGGAGCGTTTTCGCAATCCCGGCCGGACCGATCCGCGTTCGGACATCTATTCACTCGGAGCGGTCGGCTACTTCATGCTGGCTGGCAAGGAGCCTTTTTCGGAGATCGATCCGAGCGGCATGTTCGAATTGATTTTGTCCAGCTCGCCGGTTCCCTTGCACGAACTGATCGATTTGCCCGAGGTATCGCTGCTGTCAGAATTGATCCATCGTTGTATGGATCGGAACCCTGAGGCCCGCCCGCAAACTGCGGAAGAAGTGCGAGTCGAACTGGCAAAAATCGAAGACCTCTATGACTGGACCCGCCATCAAGCCAGGCAGTGGTGGGCGACCTTTGGATAGCTGGACACGGCGACTGGCTGCGAAAGCGTCGCGATCTGGCGACGCGATCTGGCGTCGCGATCTGGCGTCGCGATCTGGCGACGCGATCTGGCGACGCGATCTGGCGACGCGACGGGTGACGCGACGGGTGAGCGAGGCATTTGATGAAGACCGCTGCACCGAATGCCTACGGTCGCGGAGCGCTCGCACCCGGTGAACGGGGCTGAACCGGGTGCTAGCCCGGATTATTCACGTGAATGACTAGGGACGCCGCAACGGTCTTCCCGGATGGGACTTGCTTCAATGCCGTGTTTAGCAGGCTGCTTTTGATAACCCGACGCGTAAGTTTTGAAGTTGCGCTTTTTTCGAGACTGTGTTCAG
>CAYZHQ010000151.1:0-12872 GCA_964477385.1 uncultured Pirellulaceae bacterium | reverse complement strand
AATACGAATCAACTCGCCTAAATCAACGAGCCGTTACGCGTCGGGTTATCAATAATCCGGGTTAGCGCCTGAGGTTCACGTGGTTGCGGCCCACGGCTAGGGGGTTAGATTCATTTGCCCGTGGCTTACTTTCTAGAGGTGCAAGCACACGGGGTGAAATACGGTTCGAATGTCGAGAGACTTGCCGGGTTAGGCTTGCTCGTTGATTGAACTGACCACTTTGTCGATCAGGCCGTACTCTCGCGATTCCTCAGCCGACATGAAGCGATCCCGCTCGGTGTCCTCTTCGATTTTCTCGAGCGAGTGTCCCGTGTGGGTGATCATGATGTCGTTCATCTTGCGCTTCACGCGGCGCAGTTCTTTCACGTGAATCTCGATCTCATGTGCCGTGCCCTGCATCCCGGCGAGCGGTTGGTGAATCATGATGCGTGCATTGGGCAGCGAAAAACGCTTGCCTTTAGCGCCCGCGGTCAGCAAGACCGCTCCCATCGATGCGGCTTGGCCGATGCAATAGGTCGCCACGTCGCAGGAGACGAACTGCATGGTGTCGTAAATCGCCAGGCCTGCGGAAATGCTGCCGCCGGGACTGTTGATGTACAGGTGAATGTCGGCTTTGGGGTCATCCGACTGGAGGAATAGCAGTTGAGCGACAAGTGCGTTGGCAATGTCGTCGTTAACTTGCTGGCCGAGAAAGATGATGCGATCTTTCAGCAACCGGCTGTAGATGTCATACGTCCGCTCTTCGCGACCGCTTTTTTCGATGACATAAGGAATCGGAGCCATATCAGTGAAACCCTTCGTGTTCAGTTAATTGGTGTGGAACGTTGCCGCTAGGTACCGCGTTGGTCGCCTAGCCGGCCGAATCCTCGTCACCCTGGCTCGGTGGCTTGTTCAGAATATCGTCAACCAAGCCATACTCTTTGGCTTTGGAAGCTGGCAAGAAGAAGTCACGTTCGGTGTCTTTGGAGATCGTTGCCACCGATTGTCCGGTTGCTTCACTGAGGATCTCGTTCAGCACGTCACGATAGCGCAGGATTTCCGCAGCTTGGATTTCGATGTCGCTGACCTGACCGCCGACGCCGCCCATCGGTTGATGGACCATCACGCGGCTGTGAGGCAAACAATAACGCTTGCCTTTGGTGCCACCGGCCAATAGTACCGCGGCGCCACTGGCCGCTTCGCCAACGCAGTAGGTCGCCACATTGCACGACAGCATTTTCATAGTGTCGTAAATCGCCAAGGTGGCAGTCACGCTACCACCGGGCGAATTGATGTAGAAATGAATGTCTTTGCGGCGATTTTCGCTCTGCAAATACAGCAGCTTCATCACCAGCTCATTCGCGTTTCCTACGTGGATTTCGCCTTGTAAAAAGACGATGCGGTTCTCCAGCAACAAATCACCGAGCGTCATTTGACGTTGGCGTTGGTAGGACTGGTATGAGTGGCTGTTTCTCAACACCCCTTCGTTCATCAGACGTTCCTTGGGCGGGTCGAATGGGTTAATTCATTCGTAAGTGTTCGCAATCCTCGCCTGACTGACAAGGCGGGGCAGAAAAATCGCCCCAGCCTTGATCTAATTGGCCTCTGTCCGCCATTCCAAACGAAAACAGGTTTGCCGGCAAAAGGCTGCGAAACGTGGGCCGCAATGCGTGTTTTGCATGTCGCCGCCGACGATGAACCTGATTTAGCGATTGAAGGTATGCACAACCAGCGTGCCGGTGTGCCGATCAACGATCTTGATCCGGTAGCCGCATGGCCAGCAGAAATCATAGGTTTTGCGGCCCAGCAAGTCGCGTTGAATGTCGAGTGCTGGGGCTCCGGCACAGCAGACCGGAACGCAAACTTTGACCGTCACGGGACAGCATTGGCAGGGCACCTGAACATGCGTCTCAACCGTTTGATTGCAATCGCAGGGGCAAACGTCGGTCGCCAACAGCGGA
Organism: uncultured Pirellulaceae bacterium; assembly: GCA_964477385.1. Classification (GTDB taxonomy): domain Bacteria; phylum Planctomycetota; class Planctomycetia; order Pirellulales; family Pirellulaceae; genus Roseimaritima. Next base: position 10,932 of record CAYZHQ010000151.1, on the reverse strand, counting down.
TGGTTCCAGTAACGGATTTTGGGAGGCTCACAGCAAGCAACGCCCGGAACGTAAGGGCTGTGTCCATAAAGGCTGTGCGCGTGGGGGCTGTGAGGTGCGACATGCAAGTTCATTGCGGGGGCGGTTGCCGTGGGGCTTGCCGGAACGTACGCGGTGTGCCCTGGTGCATCGTGAGGCGCATAGTGCGTCGCGTCATGAGGCTGGGAGTAGACCACCGAGGGTGCGGCATAGCCGACTGCGGGATCGGCTTCGTAGGGCACGACGTCGTAAGGGGAGATCGGCGTTGCTTGGTCTTCCAGGATCGATTCGCCTGGCGCCAGCTCCGGCAGGCCGATGTCGGGCGTCGCATTCAGGGGTGCGACCAATTCTTCCACAGCGGCTGCGGGGCTGATGCAAATCAACGCCACGCACATCGCGACCCATCGATTCTGATTCAAGCTGTTCATTTGGTGTCTCCAAAAAATTAGGCGTTGCACGCGCGGGTGCCGACACAGCGAACGTTCGATGCGGCCCTACGCGGACTGTGCAACCCTAGGTCAACCGCATTCGAAGTCATCACCGAGAGCCGGTCGTCGGGCCGGTTGCCACCAACGATTGCGAATCATCTGCCCTTTGTGACGGTTATAGGGGCCCTGCCGACCAATCGAAGGAGCTGCGTTGACAGGGCGGCGAAGGAGCGGCACGCTAAGCATTCTTCGGGGCCCATGCCATTCCGCCGCAACCGACTCGTGCCAGCAAGCGATCGCCGTGTCTTCACCTGCTTCTGCTCGACCGAGTTCCGCTTCCGGTCCGCCCGCCGCGGCCCGTTATGGCTGGGCGCGTCCCGGCGACGTGAACGCCTTTTTTGGCTTGATGCTCGATAACGTGGCGGGGTTGATTTTGATGGTCAGCTTGCTGGCTGGATTTGGTCTGCCGAGTTCGTTTGTGGTCGAAGCGATGGTGCCAGGGACGGCATTAGGCGTCCTGCTGGGCGACCTCGCTTTTTTCGTGATCGCTTTTCGGCTGGCCAAACGCACCGGTCGCAACGACGTGACGGCGATGCCCTTGGGACTGGACACGCCGAGCACCTTCGGCATGATTTTATTTGTACTGGCACCGGCGTTCCGCAATGCCACGGGCACGCTGGGGATGGGCGTTGAAGCGGCGGCGGTTCACACCTGGCACATCGGCATCGTGTGTGTCGTTGCCTGCGGATTGTTCAAGTTGGCCTGTGCGCCCGTCAGCGGTTGGGTGCGGCGAATCGTCCCCCGCGCGGGCTTGTTGGGATCGCTCGCGGCGATTGCGTTGGTGATCATCAGCTTCCTGCCGTTGCTGGAGATCTTCGGCCATCCACTGCCTGGGTTGGTGGCGATGGCGATCGTCCTGACGGCATTGATTGGCCGTGTCCGTTTGCCGTTTCACATTCCCGGTACGCTGGGAGCGTTAATCGTCGCCGGATCGATCTACTACCTGATGACCGCGTTACAGATGCCGGGCTATGCGGCGTCGGCCGAGCCAATTGTGACGGAGTGGTTGCCGCTGCGTTGGCTGGAGGCGTGGTCGTTTGGTTGGACCGCTAAGATTGGCGATGCGCTGCCCTATTTGCCGGTCGCCTTGCCGTTTGCGTTGGCGACGGTCGTTGGCGGGATCGACTGTACCGAGAGCGCCGCGGCGGCGGGCGACGAGTACGACACCAAGACAGTCATCGCCGTCGAAGCGGTCGCTACCCTGCTGGCGGGCTTGAGCGGTGGCGTGATCCAAACGACGCCTTACATCGGGCACCCCGCTTACAAAGCGATGGGCGGCCGCGCAGCGTATACGTTGGCGACCGCATTGCTGGTCGGTTCGGCGGGCGTGGTCGGCTATTTCGGTTATCTCTATCAGTGGATTCCTGCTCCGGCGGTCTATCCGATTTTGGTTTTTGTGGGGTTGGAGATCGCTTCGCAGAGCTTCCTTGCCACGCCTCGCGCCCATTATCCGGCGGTCGCCATCGCTTGCTTGCCGGCACTCGCTTTCTTGGCCCTCCACATGCCGGGACAGATGGCGATGGCGGTCGATGCCGAAGCGTTGCGACCCGATGTGGAGCGAGGTTTGCAGACGCTGCGAATGCTGTCCAATAGCTTCATCCTGACCAGCCTGCTGTGGGCCTGGGCTTTGGTCGCGATCATCGATCGGCGGCTTCGGACGGCCAGCGTGGTGTTTTTGGTCGCTGCGTTGATGACGCTGTTCGGGGTGATCCATTCTCCCGCGGAAACCAACAACATGGCGTTGCCCTTCGGGCCTGCCGACTGGGGAGCCTGGGTGCTCCGTGGTCCGCATCGCGCGTTGGTGTTTGAATATGCGGCGGGCTATTCAGCCGTAGCGGTCGTCTTGTTAATGTGGTCATGGATGCCGGGGGCAACGCGGTTTGGCCCGCAAGCCGATCCGCTACATCCCATTCCGGCGCATGACGTTCCCCTTGAAGACGACCCGCAGCAAGACGATTCGCATCGCCCTGAGATTTAGCCAGGATCGTTTCGCCATCCATCGGGCCGCCTGAAACCGTGCCTCTGTCACCCTACCCTTCAACGCCACCTTGCTGATCACTTGCCATGCTTGAGCGAACTTTAGAACCGGAATTCAACGACGACGTCGCCGAAACGGCGTTGTACGACGGCATGGGGCACGCGGCTGTTAACGAGCAGTTCGTGCTGGACTTGCTCGCCGGTGGCGAAGTCGGACCGGATGTGATGGACATGGGCACCGGCACGGCGCGGATCCCGATCTTGTTGTGCCAACGCACACCGCACGTTCGTGTGATGGCGGTCGACGCGGCGATTAGCATGCTCGAGCAAGCCAGGACGAATATTGACATCGCCATGTTGCTCGATCGTATTCAGCTCGAGCACGACGACGTCAAGCAGCTCGATGTGTTTGCCGACCAGATGTTCGATACGGTGATCTCCAACACGATCATGCATCATCTTGCCGAGCCCGCGATGGCGCTGCGACAGTCGCTGCGATTGATCAAGCCAGGCGGTCGAGTCTTTCATCGGGATTTGATGCGTCCCGCGACGGCGGAACAGGTTGAGGATTTGGTACAGGCAAACGCCGGCGGCGAACCCGACACCGCCCAGCAGTTGTTGCGTCAGTCGTTGCACGCGGCACTCACCCTCGACGAAGCTCGCCAGATGGCCGTAGGCCATGGGCTGGCAGCCGATTCCGTTCAGGCGACCAGCGATCGGCATTGGACGCTCAATGCGATTCTCGGTTAAGTAGCAACTATGAAAACATACTTAGATCTCCTGCGTGAAATCCTCCAAACCGGCATCCAGCGAGACGACCGCACAGGCACCGGCACGCGCAGTCTGTTCGGGCGGCAGTTGCACTTTGACCTCCAGGCAGGCTTTCCGTTGCTGACGACCAAGAAGCTGCATTTGCGTTCGATCATCTTCGAGCTGCTGTGGTTCTTGCGCGGCGAAACGAACATCGCTTGGCTGAAGGAAAATGGCGTCCGGATCTGGGACGAATGGGCCGACGCGGAAGGAGAGCTCGGGCCGGTTTACGGCAAGCAGTGGCGGTCGTGGTTGACGGCAACGGGAGAGACCATCGACCAAATCGCGGCGGTTGAAAAGGCGATTCGCACCAACCCCAATTCCCGCCGGTTGATTGTTTCGGCGTGGAACGTGGCCGACGTCGATCAGATGGCGTTGCCTCCCTGTCACTGCCTGTTCCAGTTCTACGTTGCTGACGGAAAGCTAAGTTGCCAGTTGTATCAGCGTAGCGCCGATGTGTTTCTCGGCGTCCCCTTCAACATCGCCAGCTACGCGCTGCTGACGATGATGATGGCGCAGGTCACCGGTTTGCAGCCCGGCCAGTTCGTCCACACTTTCGGCGATGTGCACCTCTACAGCAACCACGTTCCGCAAGCCGAGCAGCAACTGCAGCGTGAACCGCGCCCGTTGCCGACGATGGAACTGGTCGGTGACCGCAAGTCGATCTTCGATTTTCAGTTCGAGGATTTCCAGTTGCATCATTACGATCCCCATCCCCACATCAAAGCCAGCGTGGCGGTTTAATCATGACGCTTGCGGCAATCTTGGCGGCCACTCCCGATGGGGTGATCGGGTTGGAAGGAGACATGCCCTGGCATCTCTCGAACGATCTGCGGCGCTTCAAGCAGTTAACGATCGGCTGCCCGATTGTGATGGGGCGCAAGACCTACGATTCGATCGGCCGGCCATTACCAGGCCGCCAAACGATCGTGTTGACTCGCGATCCCAAGTGGTCGGTTCCCGGCGTCATCACTGCATCGGTAGAGCAGGCGCTCGAGATTTGTCGCGAGCATCCGCGGGCTTATGTCATCGGCGGAGCGGAAATCTATCGCCTGATGTTGCCGTATTGCGACACGCTGCTGTTGACCCGAGTCCATTCGCAAGTCGCCGGCGATACCGCGATACAGCTCGACCTGCGTGACTTTCGGTGCGTTTTTGTGCAGCGGACTCCGCAGACCGATCGAGACAGCATTCCGACCGAATTTTGGATTTTGGAGAAAACGTCACCAAAAAAACTGGCAACAGCCTGAAAAATCCAAGTCCTGGCAAAAGCCTGTAAAAAGCACCCTGTTTGGGCTCTCGACGGCTGTCAGCTTTGTCAGAAAACGCCCTTGATTGAGAAATAAAAAAAATTGTGTTTTTTTTCTGCTCGTCCCCATTGAGCAAATCGGGGACCGGCCACTATATTCTTCGATCTTGCTCAGACGACCTATTCGGATGCAAGTGCATCCGTTCTAAGATGGTCGACAAAGGAACACTTATGGAGCCTTCGATATGCCCCGTTTGATGGGCGTCGACATTCCCAACGACAAACAAATTCAGTACTCGCTGACCTATTTGTATGGCGTGGGCCTGCATACGGCGCGGGAAGCCTGCGAAAAGCTAGGCATCGAACCGACTCGTCCCGCCCGGGATCTAGGCGAAGATGAAGTGAGTCGTTTGGCGGCTTTGCTGGAACGGGATTATACGGTTGAGGGCCCGCTGCGGCGACAACTGACGCAGAACATTTCGCGACTGCGCGAAGTCAAGTGTTACCGCGGCGTTCGGCACCGCTTGGGTCTGCCGGTCCGCGGCCAGCGGACCAAGACAAATGCTCGTACCCGTAAGGGACCCCGCAAGACGGTTGCAGGGAAGAAGGGCGTGAAGGATTTGCGGTAGCCTGTGGCCCCGCATCCCGGCAGATTTCAACTTGTATCGGAGAGCCAGCTAAGTGGCAAAAACAAACAAAAAGAAGCGAGTTCGTCGCAGTGTCGTCGCCGGTGTGGCGCACATTCACGCGACGTTCAACAATACTTCGGTGACGATCACCGATCCTAAAGGCGATACGCTGTGCTGGTCGAGTGCGGGAACTTGTGGCTTCAAGGGAAGTCGCAAGAGCACTCCGTTTGCCGGTCAATGCGCTGCTCAGCAGGCAGCGGAGAAGGCCTTGAAGTTCGGCATGAAGGACGTGGAGGTGCGCGTCAAAGGGCCTGGTTCGGGTCGTGAGAGCGCGATCACTTCGCTGCAGGCCGCGGGTCTGAATGTGAAGTTGATTGAAGAAGTCACCCCAATCCCGCACAACGGTTGCCGCCCGCGTAAGAAACGACGCGTCTAAGCAGCGTGCTGCCGGGTGTTTGTCGCCCGGTACATCCTCTCCCGAGTCCAACGACTTAACTACTAAAGGTTTGAACGACCATGCATATTCGATGGCGTGGAATGGAATTGCCAAGCACTGTCGAGGTCGATGCGGAAACGCTGACCGACACCTACGGTAAATTCGTCGCCGAACCGTTCGAACGGGGCTTTGGCACCAGCGTTGGCAATAGCCTGCGGCGAGTGCTCCTGTCCAGCTTGATCGGCAGCGCTGTGACTCAGATTAAAATCCGCGGTGCCCAGCACGAGTTCACGACTATTCCTGGTGTTTTGGAAGATGTCACCGACATCGTGCTGAACGTCAAGAGCCTGGTCGTTAAGAACAACAGCGAAGCGACTCGCGTGATTACGGTCGAAGCCGACAAGGCAGGTGTGATTACCGGTGCCGACGTGCAGGTCGATGCCGACGTTGAAATCATCAACAAGAACCACGTGTTGGCCACGCTGACCGAAGACGTGCCGTTCATGATGGAAATGGTTGTTGAAAACGGTCGTGCTTACGTGCCTTCGACCGAGCACAGTACGGGCGACCACGAGATCGGCATTATTCCAATCGATGCCGTATTCAGTCCGATCACGCGGGTGCGATACGAAGTCGAAGAGACGCGTGTTGGGCAGAAAACGAACTACGACAAGCTGACGCTTGAATTGTGGACCGATGGTTCGATCAACCCCGAAATGGCTTTGATCGAAGGCTCCAAGATTCTCCGCAAGCACCTCAACCCGTTTGTGCAGTATCGTGAACTCGGGCCAAGCATTTTCTCCGCGTCACGCGGTGGTGCTGGTTCCGCGGAAGCACAGCTCGACGCCAAGCTGAACATGACGCTTGGCGATCTGAAGCTTTCCGTTCGAGCAAACAACTGCTTGGAGTCGGAAGACATTCAGACGGTGCGTGACTTGGTTCAACGCAACGAAGATCAACTTCTAGAAGTGCGAAATTTCGGCGAAACGACGTTGAATGAAGTCCGCGAGAAATTGGCTCAGTATGGCTTGCACCTCGGTATGCGAGTTCCCAACAGCAGCGGAATGATGCCGTAATCTGGCCATTTCACTAGAAACTATCCCTACACAAATTTTTCGATAAAGAGTTCCTGTCATGCGCCACCGACGACGAGGCCGAGTGCTGGGCCGTAGCCCCAGTCACCGCAAGGCATTGTTCAAAAACATGGCCAGCGCTTTGTTCCTCACCGAACGAGACGCCGAGTTGGATGACAACGCTCCGAAGGTCAAGGGAAGGATCATTACGACCCTGCCGAAGGCCAAGGAAATTCGTCCGCTGGTTGAGAAATGCATCACCATCGCCAAGAAGTCTCTCGCCGCACAAGCCGAATCCGAGCAATACGGTACGACGGCCGAACGTGGAAGCGATGAGTACAAGCAGTGGCGGAAAAGCGAGAATTGGCAGAAGTGGGCCAACGCTCGAGCTCCCATGGTCACTGCCCGTCGTCGATGCCTGCAGTTGCTTGGGGATAAGCAAGCCGTTAGCATTTTGTTCGATACCGTGGCCGAACGCTATGTCGATCGTCCGGGTGGGTACACCCGCGTGATTCGGCTTGCGACCCCTCGACTAGGCGATGCCGGTCAACGGGCGATGCTGGAATTGGTTGGTACGAATGATCGGGTCCGACGCAGCAGCGAGCGTCCCGCTTTCGATGATGAAGAAACGGAAACGGAAGCCGAATCGCCCGCCGAAGAGCAGGCTGCGGCAACGTCCGAGCCGGCTGCCGAAGAGAAAGACGAATCCTAAGCGTCCATCGCTTGCGGAACACTGAATCGAACAGCCCTCGCTGCAATTATGCGGTGAGGGCTGTTTTCATTTCCGCGAGACGCGGAATGCCTTGGCGTTCGATTCGAAGCGGTTCTGTATTCGGTAACTTGACATCGTGGGGTTCGAGGGCCCCTGGGATGCGTTCTCTCCTGGAGTGGTGCACCTCGGGTATTGGCTTTGCGTTCGAAACGTTCCGGCAGCGATTGGGAACGGGCCCTTCACTCTCCTAGAATTCAAACGTCCAGACACTAGACTGAACCATAGCGGCGGTGCCTCGCAGCTCGCCAACGACGCTTCTGTCAACGATTTCGTCACTCGGCCAGGACCAATGAGCGAAGATTCGAACCTCCCTCCGCAGCAACCGGCGCCCCAATCCGACTCGCCGCATCTGAGGGCACGCATTCCCGACCGTGTGGCGGGAGGTACGTTCAGCACGGGGGCCATCGTCATGACGGGACCCCATGAGTTCGTGCTCGATTTTCTGCAAACGATTGGTCGGCCCCATCGCGTGGCCTGTCGAGTGATTATCCCGCATGCTGTGATGCCGCAATTCATCGCCGCGCTGCGCACCAATCTCGATCTTTATCAAAATCGTTTTGGGCCCGCTCCCACACCGCACGCGCCAGCCAATGAAGGACGCCGTCCGACGCCTCAGGAAATTTATGATGACTTGAAACTGCCAGACGAAATCCTCAGCGGTGTCTACTCCAATGGGGTCATGATTGGGCACGGTGCCAATGAGTTCAGCCTCGATTTTTTGACCAGTTTCTTCCCCCAGTCGGCTGTGAGTGCTCGCGTCTATCTGGCTTCCGGACAAATCCCGCGTTTGTTGGATTCGTTACAAAACGCCGTGGGGCAATTGCAGCAACGACAATCGCTTAGTGCTCCGGAAGAAGCTTCGCCCGAGCCTGATCTGCCTTCGTCATCAGGGGATGTCGAAGGCGGAGAGGAGCCTCCCGGGGATGATTCGCCACCGGAACCGCCTCCCGAACCACCCAACAACGGCGGCAGTGGAGGAACCTGGGTGTGAGCGACAAGGGGGCTCCTCTATTCAATGATTTGCCGCGCGGAACGGTCCCCGAGGGATTGCCGTTGGTGCTGGCCAGCGGTTCCCCGCGACGAGCCGCCTTGCTGACAGCCGCTGGGTATGCCTTTTCCATTCAGCCGGCCGACGATGAAGTGGAGTGCGGTATCTGCAGCCGAGAGACGCCGCCCGAGATGGTTGCGCGGTTGGCCTATCGCAAGGCCGCTGACGTAGCGCAGCATACTGGCTCTGCAGTTATCTTAGCGGCTGATACCGTTGCATCGTGCTATGGGCAGATTCTTGGGAAACCGAAGAACCGACAACACGCCAAAGAAATGTTGCAACTGTTGCGTGGGCGGCCGCACAGCGTTTTCACAGGCGTTTGCTTGTGGTGCACTGCGTCCAGTCGATGCGTCGTCGATGTTTGCCACACGCAGTTGACGATGCAAGCGGTGACCGATCGAGAACTTGAGGAGTATCTCGACACGCTGCTGTGGGAAGGCAAGGCCGGTGCGTTCGGCTACCAGGATGGCGTCGATTGGTTGGCCGTGACCGAGGGTAGCGAAACGAATGTCGTCGGTTTACCGATGGAACGTTTGGCAGAATTGTTTGATTCTTTCGACCAACATGCTCAAGCCATCCGCCCTGAAAACGCCCTTTGATCGTTCAGAGTCCGTCCGTCTTTCGGCAGCGCACCATCTCGCGGGCAAACGTCTCGCGGGCAAACGTCTCGCGGGCAACCGACTCGCGGGCAACCGACTCGCGGGCAACCGACTCGCGGGCAACCGACTCGCGCCGGCAGAAAGCGTTGGTTTGGCAAGCAGCGGTCACACCATTGATGTTTCAACAGAAGATTTTGTTTCTCCGACCTGTCCGCCAAGTGGCTCCATGAATAGACGACTCACCAAAGTTAGTAAGTACTTGACCTTCGTTCTCCGCCATCATCCTGAAGCGATTGGTCTACAGCTCAGTCCCGAGGGCTGGGCTAATACCGAAACCCTGGTTCAGCAAGCGAACGCACACGGCAAGTCGATCACGTTGGAGCAGGTCCATGCGGTTGTCTCCAGCAGTGAAGAAAAGCGGTTTGTCGTCAGCCCCGACGGGCAGCAAATCCGCGCGATCTAACGCTGGCTGAAACCGAGACACTGCCCAAGCGATCGCCGGGAACTCTTGGCAAAGTGGCTCGTCGATTGACCTTGCGATGCTTCAGCCTTGCAGGACTCGCCAGAAGGTGCCGATGAATAGGCTGAGATGAACGATCAGCAGGCCGAGTGACCACTTCGAGTGGATCGACGTCAAGCCTAGCAGGCTGGTGAATCCGCCCAGGCCGGAAATCATCAGCGCGCCGATTTGAAAGAACCACAACGCGATCAAGCCGAAGGGGACCAAGATCGCGGCAGATAGGACGGCACCTCCGGCAGTCATTCGCCACAAACCGGCTTCGAATTCACGTCGCATCTGGATCGCTGCGCGGGCTCGCATCAATACCACGGGTGGGTCTTTGGCGAACGGGGAGCCGGTACGAACGGGACCGACGCGGGCGTCCGAGACGATTTCCTCGAGCACAATTGTGCCCACGACCGCGTCACCGCTGTCGTCCGCGTCGACCACGCCCGACGTATCGGCTTGGGCGGCGGGCAAGTCGGTTGATGAATCTCCCGCGGGCGGGTTTGACGAAGGAGTAGGCTCAGCCATGGAAGCAACCGTGTTATAAGGAAGTTCCATTGTAGGCTGGTCGCGGATCGTCAGCGAGCCCGCGATGCGTTCGGCTGGCTACGCACTTCGTCGCCGTGTCGACTCGAAAGAATCGGCTGCGGGTGGCTCGGTTGCTGCGGTTTCCGCTTGCGGGATTGCTGCAGGCGAATTCCAACTGCACAGGACGACCAGTCCGGCACCCGCAACGATCGCTACATCGGCGACATTGAAAATGCCAGTTCGCAGCCAACCGATCCCCAGGTTCAGAAAATCAATCACCTGTCCGTTGTGCAGCAAGCGGTCGATCAAATTGCCAATGCCGCCGGCAAACAGCAGGCCGACCCCAATGAACGGCCCGCGATTACGGTGTGGATTTGCGATCAAGAACCAGCCCAGCCCCAACATCAGCAGCAGGTTGAAACCGATAAACAGACTCCGGCGTGCCCGTTCCGGCAATTCGCTGCCGAAGCTTAGGAAGCCCCCGGAGTTCATTGCATAATGCAAGCGTATCGAATCCATCGCAAAAGACTGCGTCGGCGCTGAGCGAAGTGTCGCTGTAGCCCAACGTTTTGTCCCTTGATCGGCTGCCACGCAGATGACCACCAAGGCGGCAGCTAGCAGCAGGTTTTGCAACCGTGCACGCGCGGTCATTGCAGATGGCTCGGAGCTCACGGCGGTTTTTCAAGCAAGAGTCGTGTGGTGGCAGGCGGTACATCACAGCAAGCCGAACGCGGAAGCTTTCTCACACTAGCAAATTGACCAGCCCAGCGTTAACGCCAATTTCCGCTCGGAAAACCTTC
>CAYZHQ010000150.1:0-12892 GCA_964477385.1 uncultured Pirellulaceae bacterium | reverse complement strand
AGGGCGAGTTCCTCGCAAAAGGTACCCGACACTTTTTTGTCGCACGATCCTAACGACGCGACCTGAAGCGGCACAGAACGATGAACACCGTCAACGAAAGTATCTACGATCATCCGAAGTATTATGATCTCGTATTCGGGTCCGACTACGCTGCTGAATTGCAGTTCATCCAAGACTGTGCGGTCGGTTATGCCAGCGGCCGAGTCTCGCGGATGTTTGAGCCGGCCTGCGGGACCGGTCGCTTGATCTACCAGTTGGCTCGTCGTGGTTTCACCGTGGGAGGGCTTGATCTGAATCCCAAAGCGGTTGGTTTCTGCAACGATCGACTGGAGCGTTGGGGGTTTGAAGATCGCGTCCGCGTCGCCGACATGGCACACTTTCGCGAACCTCGTAAATGGGACTTGGCATTCAACACGATCAACAGTTTTCGGCATCTGCAAACCGAAGCCGAAGCCGACGGCCATCTCGATTGCATGGCCAAGTGCATCCGCAAAGGAGGTTTGTACCTGTTGGGCGTGCACCTGACGCCCACGAGTTGGTCGGGCAGTGAAGGCGAAGATTGGTCAGCCAGTCGTGGCCGCGTGTCGATCAAAACCCACATGTGGGAAGTCGAGCGTGATCCGCAGCGGCGACTCGAGCGGTTTGGGATCCGGTTCGACGTCCGCCTGCCGAGCCGCACTTTTCGCATCATCGATGAATTGGTGCTGCGGTCTTATACGGCTGTGCAGATGGATCGGTTTTTGCAGCGTGGCGGGCAGTGGGAAATCGTCGAGACCTTTGATTTTGCTTACGACATCGAAGCCCCGATTAAAGTCGACGGCGGCAGTGAAGATGTGGTCTACGTTTTGCGGCGCATTTAAATCGGCGCAGGCCACTTGAGCTGTCCAGTCCGATGGAACCATCCAGCCCGCTTGAGCTACCCAACTGAATCGAGCCACAGCGCGTTCCCCCGCAGGCGGCTGAAAACGGAGAAGGGGCACGGAAACCCCATCCACGTCCGGGGGTGTGCCGATTAAACTACGGATGTAGGCGGTCGCGTTCGGTCCTCTCGCCTGGAGGTGCCAGCGGATGGCTCCTCCTCAAAAGTGCTCCCGCCGGTTGTTCGCCAATGAACCAGCCTCCCCTCCAAATCGACCCCTTTGATCAGCCTCAAAGCCATTCCGCACAGTGGTTGGAAGCGATCCCTGAAGGCGATCCGCAGCAAGTCCGCGAGCTCTCGCCGGCTATCCTGGGGACTTATCAGGTAATCGATGGTCACAGCGAATTGGCGGGTTGCACGTTGGATCCTCGGCCCTTTCTGCGGCTCTCCTTAGCCGCTGACGCTGACGCTGACGCCGCCGCGGTTTGTCATCGATGGTTTGGTTGCGACGGTCAGCCGGTCGAAGCATCGTTGTTCGAGCGGCTCCACCTGTCGCACATCGTTAGCTGTGATCCTCGACTCCGCCGCAACGACGCGCCGATGGTGCGACAATGGATTGAGACCTCTCTGGCGTCACTTCAGGATTCCTCCGCGTTACTCGAGCAACACGACCCGTTTGGCTCCAACAGCTCGCCTGAGTTGCTCGCCGCGACGATCACTTGGTGCCGATGGGCCGAAGGCACGGTCGCCTTTCGGTTCCGCAATGGAGCTTCGGCACGCACGTCCTTTGAGGGCTGGGCGGCCGATTTTGTGAATGGGAATCAACGTCCCGAACCCTTTGCTTGCGAAGAATCAGGAGCCGCTGGTTATAAAGTGATGGCGCTCGACGACCAGACCGTCACGGTGCCGCAAGCGGTCGCTCGCTGCGAGGTGACCGGTCAAACGACCCTCGCCGTTCGGCTGGTCGGCTGTGCTGTGACTGGCAAAAAGGTTCTGCCTGAGCAACTGGTTGCCTGTCCGATCACGCACCGGAAAGTCCTCCCCGATGTCCTGCAGACCTGTCGCTGGTGTGACCGTCAAGTATTGCCAGAGCAATGGAGCGACGCGATTTGTGCCGATTGCCGCGACGGAAGCCCGATCGCGGCGGACGATTCAGTCCTTAAAGAACTGCTTGCGAAGCATCCGCAGTGGAAGTCCTTTCATCGCTGGAAAGGCTGGCGTGATGCCGACAGCGCGGTCTTGTTTGCCAGCCGACTGCGTGGCGAGATCGCCATCGTATGGGACTGTGCGGAGCACCGGATCCGCAAGCTTGCCAAGCGCGGTCGGTTCCGCCGAGAGTGGCAAATCATTGACTAAGTGTCCTTCGCTATGGTTCCACGAACCACGTTTCTAGCGTTGCCGCGGTGGGCCGGTGTCGAACCCTGCTGGTCCCCCTGTCGGTCTCCCGGGCCGGCGTGGCAAGCCCGTCCGGTCGAGCCACATGCCTCAAAGGCCTCAGGCCTTCGCGGAGGCCATTTTGCGTCGATCGGCGACTGCTAAACCAACCGCCATCAACAGCGCCACGCCCGCCACGCTGTAACCCAACACCATCCGCTGATTCCAAGTGTCTTTCTTTACCTGATCTTGGTGATATTGGAACGGCCGACGCTGAACCAACGGAGCCTTCGTTGCCATCGACCAACGTTTGACCAAATCGGCCGGTGAGCTTTGCAGCATCATCGCGCGGTCATATTCCATGTGTTTCTCCGTGTCGTACTCGATCGTGATCGCCATCGCGCTGACCAAAGCGAAAGTCGCAAAGCTTGCCGCGATCAGCGCAACCAGCCCCACAAAACCAAACGCCACTCGCGTGGCAAAGCTGCCCGTTGTGGGAATCGCCACCGGTTCATCGGATTCGATCCGAGGCAGTTCGCGGAGCGCGCGCAGGAGGGGAATATCGACCCGCTGCTGGCATTTCGGACAGGTGAGATGATCACCAGCTTGTCCAGGGCTGACGGCTAAGGTGTGTCCGCAAGAACAGGGAAGGGCGTACATGGGCTGACAATGGGTGAAGATGGACGAAGTTAAGCGAAACGACTGGACCGAGCAGGTCCTCTGACTAGAATCTTAATGAACGAGCGGAACAACCGATAACACCGGCGGAACGAACCTCCCCCCATAGGGGGGTCAATCGGCGCCAAGAGCGGACTGATTCGTCCGCACAAATGGGTTTGCAGGATGCCAGCACCCATTCGGTGTTCCAATGCGAAGGACCGGTTCCCGATGAAAATTTGCGAAGATTCGATTCCATCCACAGGCAAAAACAGCGACATTCACAACGGCCAAATCACACCGATCATGGCCTGATGAAGTCCAACACAGCGAAGTCGAATACTGCCAAGTCCAACATAGCCAAACCGAAGCGCGCTTCGATGATGGCATTGCGGAACGGGTACCAATCAAGCTATTGCTGCCAATGCGGTTTGAATCAAACTTCACGAACCAACCTATCGGAAACTGTGGCGGAGATTCCCCTTACAACGTGCGTGAGGCCCCTTGGATGGTAGTGTCGACGGCAGTTAGTCGTCCGACACTGGAATCTGCAAAACTCACTGAGTCGGTCGTTTCTACGTAACCAACACAGTGTCGGGTTCAGGAACCAATCGTTTCTCTGGATTACGCAAACTCTAGCGTCGTCCAGGTGGCGGTGAAGTTCCCTTAATCGCAAAGTCTTACCAATTGAACAATGGAATCCGTTTAGAGGCCGTCGCAGTGGTAGAGTTGTCGGTCCGTGCGTCGTTATCGCCTCGCTGTTGTGTTCACGCCCTCGGCGCGGACTCGCGGTCGAATTCCCCTAGCATACCTTTCGGCATCATTTAATTCAGGTAAAGGAGTCACCCCTTTGTATCAGACGCTACTGGATGATTTTGAGGATGATGCGCCGGCCGCTACCGACGTCGTAGGCAACTTCAGCAAGCTGCCTATCGATGACAGTGACGATGAGTCGGCGGCATTAACCGCTGTGGAAGCGGTCGAGGGCGAGGTCCAACTGGACAGCCCCGACGATCTTTTGGTCCCCGACGAGAGCGAGACGTGGTCCGACGATCCGGTCCGCATGTACCTCACGCAGATGGGCGAGATCCCTCTACTGACGCGTCGCGAAGAGATCCTCCTTGCAAAACGGATCGAGGAAACCCGTCGCCGCTTCCGTTCGAAGCTGCTCGAAAACCACTACGTCCTCGTCGAAGCCTACAAGACGCTCAAACGGGTTCACCGTGGCGAATTGCCCTTCGACCGTACCGTGCAGGTTTCCGTAACCGATCGCTTGGAAAAAGAACAGATCCTCGGTCGCCTGCCTCATAACCTCAAGACATTGTCGGTGCTGCTGCGTCGCAATTGTCACGATTGGCGAATCGCGCTCAGCAAGTCCACCAGCCCCGAACGTCGCCAAGAAGCGTGGCAGTCGCTCGCCCATCGTCGGCGTCGTGCCGTGCGCTTGGTCGAAGAACTTGGCCTGCGGACGCAGCGAATCGAAAATCGCATCGGGTTGCTGGAAAAGTTTAACAACCGAGTCACCGAACTTGATCTGTTGATCAAGCAATCGCGGGGCAAAAACAAGCAGTGCCGCGAAGATCGCGAACGCTTCCTGCAGGAACGCCGACAGATCCTAACGGCTTGCCAAGAAACGCCGACGTCGCTGCGAAATCGTGTCGAACTGCTCAAGAGAGTCTACAGCGAATACCAGCAAGCCAAACGCGAACTGAGTGAAGGGAACCTACGCTTGGTGGTTTCGATCGCTAAAAAATATCGCAACCGTGGGTTGTCCTTTCTCGATCTGATCCAAGAAGGCAACGCCGGACTGATGCGTGCGGTCGACAAGTTCGAATACCGTCGCGGTTTTAAGTTCTGTACCTATGCGACGTGGTGGATTCGACAAGCAATTACACGTGCGGTTGCTGATCAAAGCCGGACCATCCGCATTCCAGTGCACATGGTCGAAACGATGAGCCGCGTGCGGAATGTGGCTCGCCAACTGCTGCAAGAGCTCGGTCGCGAACCGACGATCGAAGAAACCGCCCGCCGTGCCGAAACGACGATCGAAGAAGCTCGTCGCGTGTTGGCGATGAGCCGCTATCCGATCAGCTTGGATCGTCCCGTCGGCAACAGCGAGGACAGCCAGTTCGGTGACTTACTGCCTGACGGCACGGCCGAAAGCCCGGCCATCGGTGCGGCTCAAGACATGCTTCGCGATCGGATCAATAATGTCCTGAAAAGTCTCTCCTACCGCGAACGCGAAATCATCAAACTGCGGTACGGGCTGGGAGATGGATACAGCTATACCCTTGAAGAGGTGGGTCATATCTTCAAGGTGACCCGAGAACGGATTCGGCAAATCGAAGCCAAGGCGGTTCGCAAGCTGCAGCAACCAAGCCGCAGCCAAGACCTCGTCGGCTTTCTCGACTAAGCCCCGCGGCGGCTAATACCTTTCTCAAACCTGGTTGACCGTTTGGTCGACCAGGTTTGTTAATGCGCCGCTCGCTACACGCTCGCCAACTCTGCATAGTCCAGCCGGTCGGCCGCTGTTTGATGCCGCACCGCACGAACGATTTGGCCGTCGCGGATCAGGAAGGCACCCGGCATCTGAAAGCCATCGCCTTCCATTTTGCCGACGCCATGTCGCTGCAAAATCGCCGCCTGGAAACCGCGCCACCAAACCGCTTTGCCAAACAATTGCCGCACCCCGCCTCGTTCCAAACCGAATGCGCGGTACAGGCGTGTCTGAGGATCGGCGAATTGTGGCACGTCGCTCAGGCCGTACTTCGCCATCCACTTCGCCGCCGCCTCAGGGGCCGACATGTGGATGATTGCTAGTCGCGTTCCCGCCGCTTCAATCCGCTCACGCTGCTGCGCGACGTCGGCCAATGCTTCGCGACAAAAGGTGCAACCGGAGTGCCGCAGGAAGAGCACCAACACCGGTTGCTCGGCCGACAATTCGGCTAGTGTCTCTCCTTGAGAACTTCGGACCGTTTGCATTGCCGTCGCGGTCGTTAGCGGTAGCTGCAACGCACTGCCGGTCGGTAGCGCATGGTGCCGGAAAGAGAGGTACAAGATGCCGGCAAAGGGAACCCACCAAATCAAGTCGTTAAAGATGTTGACGACTCCCCAACTCCATGGCAGGTAACCCGGTTGATCCGCCGACATGGTCCACTGCATTTGCAGGAAGCCGATCGGACCGAACAGTTTGCCCAGAAATCCAACCAAGACGATCGGCCAATGGCGGACCGGATCTCGGCTGGCCGCCAGATAGCCCACGCCGTAAACCCCTACAATCATCCCGACACATTGCCAAATGCCCACGTAGGTCGGTCGGCTAATGCCCGTGTAATCGAACAGGTCGAGAGGGCGGACGACGACCCAAGTTCCCCACGCCAAGTTGTAGATACCCGCTAGGAACAATGTCCATTTGGCCCACGCTGGATTCGTGCTGACTTGCATGGCGGCTGCACTCGTTGAGAAGGATTTGGCGTTGCTTGCGCCCAATCAGCGCTGCAGCGTCGGGGTCGATCGTAAAAAAAACTCTCGCTGACAGTTTCACCGCGGTCCGCAATTGCGAAACGAGTCAGCAATTCAAGTCATCATAGGTTGGTCGTCTATCAACCAAAGCGACTCATCAGACTCCATTTCTAGTTTGCAGATGCCAGGTCTCTGCCGGCTCAGCCTCCAGCAGGGGTGCATGGTGAACAGATAGATGGTAGATTAACCCCCTCGTTGGCTGAATGCATGCCACTGTCTGTTGGCCCCGCTGGGGCTTGGTACAATTTTTGCACATCCGTGATATGCGTTTTGCAGCCCTAGAAAACGGTCTGCAGCGGCAGGTGGCCATGGGCGGTCCCTCGCTTGGCCGCCATTCCTGCCGCCGCCTTCTACAACGCGCTAAAACATCGCATTTTTACAAAGCAAGGCGTTTTGAAAAGGAACGACAACCGCATCGCTATGGCTTGCTTTTTCCATCGCCAGCGTGCCGCAGGGCACGACACTCGTGTAATCAGGTTTACGAACCATGATCCGTCTGTTGGCATCCGATTCGACGGCAGAATCCCCTGAAATTCAAAGCAATATGAAACTCTTGTCCGAAGAGAACTCGTTAAAAATTTCCCTCATCAGTTTGCATGGATTGATTCGCGCCCACGATCCACCTTTGGGTTATGACGCCGACACCGGGGGCCAGGTCAAGTACGTTTTAGAGTTGGCTCGAGAATTAGCGGCCCAGCCCCAAGTCCGCGAAGTGGAATTGCTGACGCGGCAAATCATCGACCCGCGGCTCGATAAAGATTACGCTCAGTTGGAGGAGCCGATTTGCGAGAACGCCAAGATTGTGCGGATTCCTTTTGGTCCCAAACGCTATCTCCGAAAGGAATCGTTATGGCCGTTTCTAGAAATGTTCATCGATCAAACTTTGGTGCATTTCCGTCGTAACGGGCTTCCTAATATTATTCACGGCCATTACGCCGACGCCGGGTTGGCCGGGGCGCAACTCGCCCAACTGCTGCACGTGCCTTACATCTTTACAGGGCACTCCTTGGGCCGGGTCAAACGCGAGCGGTTCAGCATGGGAAAGCAGTCGGCTTCGTCGTTGGAAAAAAAGTTCAAATTCACGCAGCGCATCGAAGCCGAAGAGATTGCTTTGGAGACCGCCTCGATGGTGGTCACCAGCACCAACCAAGAAATTCAGCAGCAATACGAACTGTACGACCATTATCAGCCGTCACGGATGGAGGTCATTCCACCGGGTGTCGATCTAACGGAATTCTCGCCGGTCGGAGCTGATTGGCAGCGGCCTGCCATCGCCGATTCGCTGAATGCTTTTCTGCGCGACGCTGACAAGCCGATGATTCTTACGATGGCGCGGCCAGACGAACGGAAGAACTTGGAAGCATTGGTGGAAGTGTTTGGCGAAAGCGAAGAACTGCAGTCGCTGGCCAATCTAGTGCTCGTGATGGGAACGCGTGACGACCTGCGCGAACTTCCCAAGGCTCAGCAGCAGGTCATCAACAATGTCTTGTACAAGATCGATAAGTACAACTTGTACGGTCGCGTTGCCTATCCCAAGATGCACACGCCCAGCGATGTGCCCGACCTGTATCGCTTGGCGACCTCTTTGCGAGGTGTCTTTATCAATCCGGCGTTGACCGAACCTTTTGGGTTAACGCTGTTGGAGGCGGGCGCGACGGGATTGCCGATCGTGGCAACCAACGACGGTGGTCCGCGGGACATCATTGCGAATTGCAACAACGGTCTATTGATCGATCCGCTGGACAACAAGTCGATGGAAAAGGCATTGTTGCGAGCATTAACGGAGCCCGAGCAGTGGGATGCATGGTCGCGCGCTGGAATTGAAGGCACGCGCACGCATTACTCCTGGAGCAAACATGCCGAGCGTTATCTGCGAGATTTAGATGACATTCTCGAGCACAGCGCGACTCCCGCACTGGTGCAGTCGCAGTCGGCTCGTCGCCTGCCCGAATTTGACCGTGTGATCATTACCGACTTGGACAATACGTTGACCGGCGATAATGAGGGGTTAGCCGAATTCATCGAACTGTTACGAGCCAACGAACAAATCGGGTTTGGAATCGCAACCGGCCGGCGACTGGACAGTGCAATGGAACTGATCCATGACTTGGGGCTGCCACAGCCTGATTTGATCGACACCGACGCGGGCACGCAGTTGCACTACGGGGAGCGGTTAACCCCCGACCGAAGTTGGCGCCAGCAAATCGGATTTGCGTGGCGACCCGACGAGATTCGGCAGCAGCTCGATGCGCTGCCGGGATTCTTCTTGCAAGATGAATCGAATCAATCAGAGTACAAGATCAGCTATGAGATCGATCCCGATCATTCGCCTAACGTGATCGAGATTCAAAAGGTCCTTCGCAATGCGGGATTGCGTGCTAAGGTTGTCCTATCGTTGGACATGTACCTGGATGTCATCCCTGTCCGTGGTGGCAGTGATATGTCGGTGCGGCACCTGCTGTGGAAGTGGGGTTTCTCGCCCGACAATGTGCTCGTCGCCGGTGATTCAGGCAATGATGCGGGGATGCTGCTGGGTCGAACGTTGGGAGTCGTTGTGGGCAACTACAGCCCCGAACTGGAGTCCCTTCGCAATCGGCCGCGAGTGTATTTTGCCAATGCCCAGCATGCACGCGGCATCATCGAGGGCATTAACTATTACCAATTCTTAGACAACATCGTCATACCGAATGATCGGATCGAATCCTAACGGAGTCGTCAGCGCGGGCGCTCGACACGTGCCCAGTGACATCGAGTTCGAATCCGAACTGTCTCTGCAACGGCTGCTGCCTCGGATCGATTCGGTCTGGCAGACGCACCAAGTGAGTGATCAAATTCGTCATGAATTTGAATTGCGGTTGGAAGAGCACTGGTTGCCCCTGTTTGTGCTGCTACGAAAGCTGTACGGCGACCGCTACGACTTTTTTTATCACTTAGAACAGATACTCAAGACCGCCGCTGAAGCTTGGGCGTCGCGGTCCGAAGTGCTGCGCGCCGTCGATCGGCACCGCATTAACGAACCCGACTGGTTCACTTCCGAAAAGATGGTCGGCGGCGCGCTGTACGTGGACCTGTTCAGTGACAATCTTGGTCGGCTGCGCGAACATATCAGCTATTTCCAAGGCCTGGGGCTGACCTACCTGCACCTGATGCCGCTGTTTGCCGTCCGTCCAGGAAACAACGACGGCGGTTATGCGATCAGCAACTACCGTTCGATCGATCCCCGACTGGGCACCTTGGAGGATCTCAAGTTATTGGCCGATGATTTGCGAGATGCCGGCATCACCTTGGTCTTGGACTTTGTCTTTAACCACACGTCGGACGATCATTTTTGGGCACAACGGGCACAGACGGGAGATCGTGAGTACCAGCAGTTCTACTACATCTTTCCCGATCGGGAAAAACCGGATCAGTACGAAGCGACATTGCGCGAAATCTTTCCCACCGTCCGCCGTGGTAACTTCACTTGGCACGACGGAATGCGGCAATGGGTGTGGACCACTTTTAACAGTTTTCAGTGGGATCTGAATTACAGCAACCCGGCCGTGTTTCGAGCGATGTTGGAAGAAATGTTCTTCATTGCCGATACCGGAGTCGACATTCTGCGACTCGATGCCGTAGCGTTTATTTGGAAAGAAATGGGGACCAGTTGTGAAAACCTCACTGGGGCTCACCTGCTGATTCAAGCCTTTAATCGTCTGGCGCGGATCGCGACGCCGGGATTGCTGTTCAAGTCCGAGGCGATCGTGCATCCCGATGATGTGGTCAAATACATTGGTGCGGATGAGTGCCAAATATCTTACAACCCAACGCTCATGGCGCTGTTGTGGGAGTCCCTTGCGACCCGCGAAGTCCGCTTGCTGTCGCGCTCCTTGAGCCACCGCCACAAATTGCCGGAAAATACCGCCTGGGTGAATTACTTACGCTGTCACGATGACGTCGGATGGACGTTTGATGACGCCGATGCCGCGGCGATCGGTATCAATGCCTTTGATCATCGACAGTTTTTGAACCGGTTTTACACAGGCCAGTTCAAAGGTTCCTTCGCGCGGGGAATTCCCTTTCAAGAGAACCAACAGACGGGCGACATGCGAATCGCTGGTACCCTGGCGTCGTTGGCGGGCTTGGAATTGGCGATCGAACACGACGATGAACAAGCCAAAGAACTGGCAATCGGTCGCATGCTGTTGCTGCAAGGAGTGACGCTCAGTATCGGTGGCATTCCATTGCTTTATTTGGGCGAAGAATGGGGGATGCTGAATGACTATGACTTTGTGAAAGATCCCGCGAAGGCGGGCGATACACGTTGGGTGCACCGCCCAAAAATGAAGTGGGAGTTTCTGGAAGAGCTGGACGATAGTATTCAATCCGGTGGCGGATCGATCCGGCGACGGATCTTTCAGTCTTTGCAACGGATGATTGGCGTGCGAAAGTCGTTGCCCGCACTCGGTGGTCAGAAGATGGACTTGATCGGGACCGGTAATTCCCATCTGCTGGGCTTCGTCCGCACCCGCGATAGTCATCGATTAATCGTCATTGCTAATTTTTCCGAACAGCCCCAATCGTTAGATGGAAACCTGTTGCGCACTGCCGGCCTGGGACGTTTTTTTGAAGATGCCCTCACCGGTCAAACCCACGGCACAAGCGATGACATCGAAATCAAACCGTATGCGATCTTGTGGCTTGTGCGGGTCTGATCGCGCGGCTCAAACCGTCTCCTGTGTGTGGCAAACGAGGTACTTCGCAACTTGAAAATCGAATCGCTCCAGCCGTCTATCTTGGCGACCGACTTGGACGGGACCTTTATCCCGTTAAAGGACAATGATGCCAACCAACGTGATCTGCGCTGCTTAGCCAGCGAATTGCAAGATCGCGATTTGGATCTGATTTTTGTCACCGGTCGTCACTTTACTTCCGTGCAGGCCGCTATTGCGGACCATCGTCTACCTCTGCCTGGATGGATTATTTGCGACGTCGGCACATCGCTGTTCGCTCGCAGTGCTGCGGGAGAATACGAATCGGTCGCATCGTATGCTCAGCATTTGGAGTCTCGGATCGCTGGTCACACGGTCGACGATTTGCGTCAACAGTTGCAAGCGATCACAGGGCTGCGGCTTCAGGAACCTGAGAAGCAAGGGCCTTTCAAGCTGAGTTACTACGCCGATGCCGAAGCGCTTTCAAAACGGGTCGACCAAATCCAAGCGGTGCTCGACGCTGAGGCAGCACCCTATACCGTCATCGCCAGTGTCGATCCTTTTAATCAGGACGGGCTGATCGACCTGTTACCCACCGGCGTTTCGAAAGCCTTTGCCCTTCGCTGGTGGACCGAGCAGTACGAATACGATCAGCGGTCGATCGTCTTTGCGGGTGATTCAGGAAACGATTTAGCAGCTCTGACGGCGGGCTATCGAAGCATTCTGGTTGCCAACGCATTACAGAATGTCGTTCAGCAAGCCGTCGCCGCCCATCGCCAGCAGGGGTGGCCTGATCGACTCTTCTTGGCGACTCAAACGGCCACCAGCGGCGTCCTGGAAGGCTTACGTCATTTTGGGAAGTGGTAGGCAACGCGGAAACAATAAGTGCTGGCGACTTTTAGTCGCCAAGTCCGGAAACGGCGACTAAGAGTCGCCGCCACATGCAGAATGCGTCACTTATTGATCCCACGATGCTAAGCCGCCTATCTTGGCGAACTGCCTAGCCTGGGTTCTTTATGGCTTGAGGGGTGTGTCTTGAAGAAGGATGCGTTTGATTCAGAACTGGTCCATCGAGTTCGCGGATTATATTTAAACTTTTCAAACGTTACCGATTCCATGTTGGCGAACTTGAAATCCACTCAGGTAACTCCGAGTTTACGGAGATGATATCAGCGAATCACAATTGGATTTCATTCGCAAAGCCCTTCCGGGCGTGACTCTGAGACATGCCGAACTGGCTCGGGGAGAGTAAGCACGTGAGCCGATTTGCCGAAATTTGCTCAAGCCGCTGAACGGAGGCAGACGGGGACAGGAACCTTCTAGGCAGCCACAATTCGCCCCCGTGCGGGCTCGTCCCGCCGGAGCGCAAGTTTGACAGCTAGCCTTGGTGTGAACCTGCACCAATTCTGACGGCTAGCTCACACCTGGTTGCGTGGTTGCAGGCCCCCTGCGGAGCCCTTAGGCTGGAAGCCGACTCATCCGAACCGATCCATCTCTGGGCAATCCTATGCCACACATCTCACGCGCAACGCAACGCAACGCGGGCGCCGGCGCACGCGCCGTCGTCGGCTGATGCTTGATCGGCTTGAAGACCGTTTGCTGCTCTCGGCCGATGGCAGCTTTCCTCCTGCTGTCGATACGAATCAAGACGGTCTCTTCCAGCCCTACGACGCGTTGATTCTGCTCAACGCCGTCAACCATCACACCAGCGTCGACGACGCGCCGCAGCTTGATCTTAACAGTGACGGTCAACTGTCGACCGCCGATGTCGACCTGATCATCGGTTCGC
>CAYZHQ010000149.1:0-12965 GCA_964477385.1 uncultured Pirellulaceae bacterium | reverse complement strand
TTCCTTGCTGACGCGGCGGGTTACCAACACGACAGCCGCGCCATCCCGCTTAGTTCTTGCTGGGCTCGATCGGCATTTCTTCTACTTCAAAGATCCGGTCGAGCCGCGTCAGCATCAGGACCTCACGCACCTGCGGTTGCGGTGCGGCTAACTCGACGGTCAACCCTTGGCCTTGCGCTCGGGTGCGAAATCCGATCAATTCGTTCAACCCGGCACTACCGATCTGTTCGACATGACCCAGGTCAATGCGAACGGAGCGGACGCCCGAACCCTGTTGTTTGAGGGCGTGGAGCAAGGAATCGCGAATTTGCGAGGCAACCGCCATGCTGACGATTTGGGAATCGGTCAAACGGGCCACCAAATGGCAACCATGCGTTGAAAAGACGACGTGTTCCGATCCATTAGCTGCCATGTCAACACCATCTAGTCGGCAGGAGTCGGCTGCAGCTCCAAGGACGGTGCTAGCAGCCGTTCGTTGAGACGTGAGAGTACAGTGAATGATCGGTAATGGCAAGCATTTTGCTGACAATGTTCGGCACAAGAGTTTTAAGGGGCGATTAGGTGCCTTTGGCATGGGGTCAGTGGTGTTTTGCCGTCTCTCTGCCAGGGGTGCTTTTAAGCAGGTGAGTGGGCGGTTCTGCATGAGCCTGTTTTTCGCAATTTGTGGCGCTAAAAAGACTCCTATTGCTTGACGGGCGATCCCAGGGCCTTAAAATCGGACGCAGTGATTGCAGTTGAGACTGATTCTCAGTAGCGTCATTTCTGTGTCACGTTCGATTTCCCCGCCCGATTCTTAAGGCCCGCCCATGTCCCGCCGTCCGTTTTGTGTTGCTCCTACCGCTCCGCAGGTTCGCTTTCGGACAGGTTTTACGTTGGTTGAGCTGTTGGTTGTGATCGCCATTATTGGGGTTTTGGTCGGCTTGCTGTTGCCAGCGGTGCAGGCGGCTCGCGAGGCTGCGCGTCGGATGAGCTGTTCCAATAACATGAAGCAGATTGGGTTGGCGCTGCACAATTACGAGTCCTCGACGACGCGATTGCCCGCTTCTTGGTCGCATCCCGGTAACGCCACGGGTGACGGGTGGTCGTGTCAGGCGCGCGTGCTGCCTTACATCGAGCAGATCGCGCTGGCCGACGGGGTCGACTATTCGGCCGGTTACGGTGCCGCTTTGATCACGACGTCGTCCGGGACGCAGCGAATTGCCAGTTTTCGCGTTCCGACTTACCTCTGTCCCTCGGAGGTGAACGATACCTTGCGGACCGACGACACGGGGGCTCCGAAGCATTACCCGCTCAGCTATGGCTACAATGCGGGGACGTTTTTTGTTTACAACCCGGCCAATCAAACGACCGGTGACGGCATGTTTGTAGCGAACCGGTATCTCGGTTTTCGCGACTGCCTGGATGGGACCAGCAGCACGCTGGCGTTTGCCGAAGTAAAAGCCTACACCCCTTATTTCCGCGATGCCGCGGCGGGGAATAGCTTGCCGATTCCAGCGACGACCGATGAAGTCTGTGCCCTCGCGGGAAGCTTTAAGGTCAACACGGGGCACACCGAGTGGGTGGACGGGCGGGTGCATCAGACCGGCTTTACCACCACCTACAGCCCCAATCGGGAAGTGCTGTGCGCGCAGTCAGGCACGATTTATGACGTCGACTGGACCAATCAGCGCGAAGGCCGCTCGGTGACGGAATCGACGTTCGGAGCGGTCACGTCGAGAAGTTATCACCAAGGCGGCGTCAACGTCACGTTCATGGATGGGTCGGTGCGTTTCAAAACCGAGTCGATCGATTTGGGCATCTGGCGCGCCCTCTCGACCCGAGCCGGTGGCGAAGTCATCGACGAAGGCTAATGGAACCGAGCAACCGTAGCGGTGAGGTGACGGGGGGAAGCTCCCCGTGGCCTTCCGCGCATTCCCCGCCAAACGGTTTGCCGGATTAGCGAGATTGTCCGGCGTATAGGAGTCCGCGGACGACTTGGTTGCGGACTTCGTGTTTGTCGACGCCCAGTGCCACTTCCATGTTGCTGCGATCGTCGGCTCCGTAGCGGCGATCAAAAATCGTCATCCCACGGGTGATTTCGCCGCTGGTTTCGACGTCCCCGGGAATCTCCTTCCATTCGAATAGGCTTGGTTCGAGGGCGGCGACCAGGGCCACGGGGTCTTGCAGCGGAATCACCTCGCGGCCCAGTTTCTGGTGCGAAACACGGAACGCGTGTTGCAGCATCTTGTGCAACATCGAACCCACTTTGCCGTTTCGGCTGGGTAATTTTTCTAACAGGTCGACGCCGAAAGTCACCGTGTTGGTCACGTCCAGCGGCACCAAGCTCTTCGTGGTCAGCGAATGAAACACGCTGCGAGCGGCCGGCGGATCGAAAAACATGTTCAGCTCCGCCGCGGCGGTCACGTTTCCGTTGCACTGCACCGCGCCGCCGCTGATGACCAGCTTGCCGACCATATTGGCCAACGTCGCGTCGCGTTGAAACACTCGCGCAATATTGGTCAGCGGTCCCAAGCAGATCAGCGTGATTTCGTCGGGATACAGCCGCAGCAATTCGCCAATCACTTTTTCCGATGGCGGCGTGTGCTGGCGTTCCGAAGAAGTGACCGGAAAATCGCCCAGCCCGTTGGGGCCATGCAAGTAGCCATCGTCCAGCACCGGCGCGTTGCTCGACGGCGTTGCGCGTCCGAGCCGAGGCAGGCGAGGCGGGTCGAGCTGCGTCAGGATGGTTTGCACGTTGGACGTCGACTGATCCGCGTCCACGCTCCCCGCGGTGGCGGTGACCGCGAGGACTTCGAGACGTGGGTCGAATAACGCCATCGCGAGAGCTACGGCGTCGTCAATTCCCGGATCGCAGTCGATGATTACTTTATTGGCCATGGTAAAAGTATAGCTTTTCCAGCCTTCCAGCGAAATCGTAATTGGGGTGAATCGCGAATCGCCGCGTCGGGCATTACAATCGGCCGACACCGAGTTGCCTGCCGTTGTTCGAGGAAGCCACGCTATGGTCGATTTTGCTGCTGCTATTGATGCCGTCCGTTCCGGCGAGGATTTAACCGCGACGCAAACCGGAACGCTGATCGATGCCATGCTGAGTGGCCAAGCGGATCACGATTCGATTGCCGAGTTGCTGCTTGCCTTGCGGGACAAAGGGGAGGCGGTCAATGAACTGGTCGGGGCGGCCCAAGCCATGCGGCGGCACATGACGACCATTCCGCACACCAGTGAACTGCTGCTTGATACCTGTGGCACCGGCGGCAGCGGTTCGGGGACTTTTAATATCAGCACCGCGACCGCAATCGTGGTTGCCGCAACGGGCGTGCCAGTCGCCAAGCATGGCAATCGCAAGGCGACCAGTAAAACCGGTTCGGCCGATGTGTTGGCCGAATTAGGGGTGGCACTGGAGTCGGACGTCGAAGCGGTCGCGGCGTCGCTGGAGAATGTGGGCTTGTGTTTTTGTTTCGCTCCCAAATTGCATCCGGCGATGCGGCATGTGGTGGCAGTCCGCCGCCAACTGGCAGTGCCGACGCTGTTTAATCTGCTCGGGCCGCTCTGCAATCCGGCTGGCGCGACGCACCAGTTGCTGGGCACCGGCAATGCGGAGGCGCAGCAGAAGATCGCCGCGGCGATGAGCCAACTCGATACGCAGCGGGCGCTGATCGTCCGCGGCGATGACGGGCAAGACGAAGTGACTTTGTCGGGAACGACCACGATCCTCGATGTCGCGGCCGACGGCCTGCGGACCTTGCAGTGGAACTCCGAATCATTCGGGCTGGAGACTTGCACGGTCGAGTCGATGCAGGCGGCCGATCCTGCCGAGAGCGCGGCGATCATCAGCGACTTGTTGTCTGGCAAGCACGGTCCGTGTCGCGACATCGTGGTTGCCAATGCCGCCGCGGCGCTGTGGCTGGTTGGTCGCGCAACCGATTTGTTGGCCGGCGTTGCGGTTGCACAAGAGGCGATCGACAGCGGCGCGGCAAGCGACAAGCTCTCGCAGTTGGTGGCCACGGCGAGTGCTTCAGGCAGCGCGAGCTAGGGATCCAGACCGCCGCGGGACTTGGCGCCGCAGCGCGACCACGTTTGGACGACCTTACCACGTTTGGACGACGTCGGCCCAGCGGCGATAGTCGGCATACAGCGTCTGGTAGGCTTGGGCTCGGCCCGAACGAGGCCGAACGATGTCGCGTTGTTCCGGAGCGACGCCGGCCATCGCCGTAGCGGCTTCGGCGATGCTCTGGAAACCGCTGGCTTGTGATCCGGCGGCCAGCATCCCCAACACGGCCGCTCCGGTCGCCGGCCCATGCTGGGAAGGGTGGACTTCGATTTCGGCGTTCAATACATCGGCGTAGACTTCGACGATGTGGCGGTTGTGATGCGGCAAGCCCCCGGTGGCGACGAACCGCTCGACCGGCACGTCTCCTTCGCGCAGCAGCTCGACGATCCACCGCAAACCAAACGCGGAGGCTTCCATTAGGGCGAGGTACAGATGCGCCGGCCCGTGCTGCAAACTCAAGCCGGTAAACTGGCCGCGGACCGTGGCGTCCATCAGCGGCGTGCGGCAGCCGTTCATCCAGTCGAGACACCGCACGCCGTCGGCTCCCGGCGGCAGCTTCATCGCTTCGTTGGCCAGCGTGTCAAAGGATTCCAGACCCAACAGGCGGCGCAGCCACGCGAAAGCATCGCCGACGGCCGCTTGCCCCGTTTCGTATCCCACCAACCCCGGCAAGATTCCTCCTTCGACCATGCCCGCCACGCCGTTCACCGTCCGCGGCTCGATGGCGTTCAGCATATGGCAACTGCTCGTACCCAGCACCATCACCAGTGTCCCCGCGGCGGCTTCGCCAACTCCCGGCACGGCGGCGTGTGCGTCGATGATCGCGGTCGACACCGGCGTGCCGCCGCGCAGCCCCAATCGTCGAGCGAGCGGCTCGGTCAAGTTTCCCGCCGCTTCGCCCGGGGCTCGCAGAATGCCAGGCAAGCGATGGGCAACCGCTTCGGCCAGTCGCGGATCGACGGCCCGTAAAAACGCGTCCGATGGATAGCCCTCCGACGCCGACCACAGCCCCTTGTATCCGGCTTGGCAAGTCGACCGCGTTAACTGTTCGGCGGGTCCACCGACCAATTGCCAGACAAACCAGTCGCCCGCTTCCAGCCAGACGTCGGCCGACGCGGCGACCTCCGGAGCAGACTCGATCGTTTCCAGGATCTTCGGCAACAGCCACTCCAGTCCAATCGTGCCTCCGTAGCGTTGCAGGAACGACTCGTCACGCTGCCGCGCGACCGCATTCAGCCGATCGGTCTGAGCCACCGCGCCGTGATGCTTCCACAGCTTGGGCCAGGCCAACGGGTTGTCGCGGAACTGCGGTAACTGACACAGCGGCGTCCCTTCACGATCGGTCGGCAGCATGGTGCAACTGGTAAAGTCGACGCCGATCCCCACCACATCGTCGCCGTCACTACCCGCGGCATGCAACGCCGATTGCGTGGCGATCGCGGCAGCGTCCAACCAATCGTCGGGATGCTGCAACGCATAACCGGTCGGCAGTGGCACTTGCGAACTAGGCAAGGTGTCGGTCAATTGTCCGTGCGCGAACTGGCAACTGCCGATCCCGCGCTGCCGGCCCGTGGTATCGACCAAAATCGCTCTTACCGATTCGGTGCCAAAGTCCAGTCCCAATGAAATCGCGGCCATGGAGGTTTCTCAAAAAAAGGATCGCGAGGCAGACCGCCTGTGCCTGCCTCAGGTGTCTGCTAGGAGCCGAGATCTTAGCAGACAGGTCGCCGCAATTGGCACCATCTCCACACCGCTCCCCCAATCGGTTTCATGCTGCTCCGGTCCTCATCAAGCCCCGTGTTCCACGAACGTGTGCTCCGGCGTGTTGTTCGCTCCCCCTGCCGGTAGATGCCGTGACGAACTTCAACCGTGACGCGATGCGTACTCGGCTGAAACGCCACTTGCCTGTCCAACGCCGACTTCAAGCAGCCGATGTCGACGGGAACGGCAACACGCAAACCTGCGACGCGCTGGGGGTAACCAATCGTTTGAGTCGACTGAACCGTGCCAGCTCAGGCGAAGCCCAGGAAGGGCCCGCCTCGGCGATCCGTTACGCTCCGGCTATGATGGTCAGCCGGCCGTCCGTTCGCTATCTCGACTCCCGCCAAATGGACTCGCTGGCTGGTGGGGACGTTTCGGGCGGAACTTGACGCGTCAATCGCGGATTACTTTGGAAACAGAATGTCACGGACAAATCGCTATGAACGCCAAAGCCGGTTTGCGGAAATCGGCGAGGCGGGGCAAGGTCGCCTAGCAGCGTCACGTGTTGCCGTTTTGGGCTGTGGCGCGCTGGGCAGCGTGGCCGCGGAAATCCTCGCCCGTGCCGGTGTCGGCCACCTCACGCTGATCGATCGCGACACGGTCGAATGGTCGAACCTACAACGCCAGTCGCTGTATCTGGAAACCGATGCCCAGCTTGGTCGTGCCAAAGCCGACGCCGCCGCCGAACGGATTGGTCAATTTAATTCGGACATTTCGGTCGTGGCTGAAGTCGTCGATGTGACGGCCGACAACATCGCCACGTTATGTGCGGACGTCGACCTGGTGATCGATGGGACGGACAACTTCGGAACGCGGTTTTTGTTAAACGACTATTCGTTGGAGCGACAACTGCCGTGGGTGCATGGGGGTTGTGTGGGAGCGACGGGCCAGGTCGCCAGTTTCAGCGGTCGTGGGCAGCCCTGTTTTCGCTGCATTGTTCCCTTGCCGCCCGATCCCTCGATGGTGCAAACCTGTGACACCGCGGGAGTCGTGGGGGCGGCCACGCACACCGTGGCTAGCTTGCAAGCGATGGCGGCGATCCGGATTTTGTCGCACGCAGCGATGCAGACGGACGAGGAACTTTTTCGGTCCGAAGTGTTGTCGCTTGATCTGTGGAGCGGCCGGATACGCAACTACGCGATCTCGCCGGTCGACTGTCCCGCATGTCGCGGCGGCCGTCGCGATTTTTTGCACGGACGGCTGGCCGCTGCCGCCGACCGCACGGCGGTGCTATGTGGACGCAACGCGGTGCAGGTGCATGCCTTGGGGAAACGCCTCGATTTAGAGGGCATCGCCGCACGTTGGCAGTCGAGCGGGACGGTCGAACGCAACGCATTTTTTGTGCGACTGCATCTGCCTTGCGAACGCGAGGCGACAACGCCCGCGGCGAGCGTTGAGGCAAGCGATCAGGCGACTACGATCACCCTGTTTCGCGACGGACGCGCCGTCGTCGGTGGGACGGAGAATCTGGGACTAGCCCGATCGTTATACGCACGTTTTGTTGGCGGGTAAAAGGAGCTTGCAAGGTATGGAATCGAATCACTTTGATGCCGAGGGTGCGGCGCGGATGGTCGATGTCAGCGACAAAGCGGTCACGGTGCGGACCGCGGTCGCCGAGACATTGGTGCACATGCAGCCCGCGACACTCGCCACGATCCGGGCGGGTCAACACGCCAAAGGAGACGTGTTGGCGGTTGCGAGGTTGGCCGCCATCATGGCTTCCAAGCAGACGCCGCAATTAATCCCGCTCTGTCACGCGATTCCCATCGAGGCGGTCGAAGTCGCTTTTGAGGAAGTGGACGAATCCCGCCTACGATGCCAAGTCATGGTTCGTACAAGTGCCAAGACGGGAGTCGAAATGGAAGCGATGACGGCCGCCGCGATCGCTGGTTTGACCATCTACGACATGTGCAAATCGGTCGACCGAGGAATGGAGTTGGAAAAGGTTTGCTTGGTTTCCAAGTTGGGCGGCAAGTCGGGGCTGTTCGAGCGCTAAGCCGGTTCGCCAAGCGGTAGCGGCAAAACACCGCCAGCCGTCACGTGCTGTGTCTGCCGGTTACTGGCATCGCACACACGTCGTCGCGAAAGGCAACGCCTCCAACCGGGGCGTGGGGATCGGCTGTCCGCAATGAATGCAGACCCCGTAGGACCCCTCTTCGATCTGACGCAGGGCGCTCTTGATCTGTTCAATTTCGCGAACCGTCATCGCGCCCACCGACGAAAGGACTTCGGAGTCTTCCAGTTCGGTGGCGCGTTCTTGCCAATCTTGTTCGCCGGGCGTGCTGAGATCCGAATCGATCTTTTCCGCACGCTCGATGCGCTGACGCAGTTGGTCTTCGAGTTGACTTTTGATTTGACTGTAGTCGGCCATGGAGGTGTTCACTGGCTGCGAGGGATCGGTTCGCCGCATCATGCTTTTAGTGCGGCGACCAGGGTGGTTTCGAAGGGCATTTCGTCGGCGGTGACGGCATGGACTCTGCCGCCACGACGAAGGGTTTCAACGGCAGCGGCTTCGATTAAATCATCGCTACGCTGATTCGGATGGCCGGGAGACGTGGGCTGGGCGGGCTGCAAGGTGAGCGTCTCGGGGCAAAAGTGTCCGTCCAGGTTCGCTTCGACATCAAAGAAGAGGATCTGCACGCGGTTTTGATAGGCGGCTCGTAAGATTTGCTCCGCATCGGTTTCAAGCGGCCCAAGCTGTCGCTCGCGAATCGCCATCGCATCGGCTTGACGCTGTTGTTCCGCCTGTCCGACGGCGATCGGCATGGCGTGCTGGAATAGTTGAGCGGGAGTCAAATGGTCCACGTTGCCGGAAATGGTCGCGGTGGCCAAGCGGTCGAAATTGCTGACTTCCTTGTACCGTTCGGTCAGTCGATCGACGCCGGCGAGGATCAAGATGCCTCGGCGTTTGGCGAGGTATGCCGAAACCGCTTCCTCGATTTCCTCGAGCTCGCTTCGCAGTAGCGTCGTGCCCTCCTCGGACGCTTCCGGCGACACTTCGGTCAGCGTGGCGGTGGGACGAGTTGCGGGGTCTGCGTCGCTGGTTTGCGACGTGCTGCGTTGCGAAGTCGTGGCTGTCCACCCGCGGTGTCGCGGAATCGAAAGCGGGAGTTCTTCGACCGGCTGCATCGCGGTGGCGGAAGATGCATACAGCGACGCACCTTCATCGCTGAGCGTTAGCAGGTGGAATTGCGGGTTCTGTTCCAGCGCCGGCAACAGTGGACGGAGGTAAAAACCGGGAGCGACCACCAATCGTGTTTGCACGCACTCTGGCAACCGGTAGACGCGAAACAGGACGCTTGATAGGTAAATAGCCACACCGCCACGACGGCCTGTCGTGAAATGGGAATCGGTTGCCAATTGATGCAACGGTTCGAGCAACCGATCGGCCGCGGGAGCATCCAACCAGTTGTCGACGAGTTCCGCATCGGTGGATTGAACAAGTTCACGCAGCGAAGCCGAATCGCCATTAACGCGAAGCTGCCGTTGTGGGGCGGGAAGAATAATCGACACGTGCGGTCCGCCGGTATCGTTTAGCAACGCGTCCAATTGCTCGCGATCAAGATGGTCCATGGGAATTCTCGGTGTCGGTGGATACGATTCCCTTAAGGGGCGAAGTGGTGAGCACGACCGTGCTGCGTTGGTCGCAAAAAAAGACGCGTGCGAGGTCGCTGGCAATCGTGCTCGTCGACCTCGACGCGTGGCAGCCAAACCCTCAGGTTCATGGCCGCTATTTGCTTTTAACCGTAATCCGCTTTGCCCGCGCCTCGGCACCTTTGGGTAAACGAACTTCCAGCACGCCATTCTTATAATTGGCCTCGATCTTGTCGGCTTCGATCCCCGCCGGCACGGTCATCGAGCGATACACTTTGCCGTACTGTGATCGCTTTCCATTGCCGGTCGTCTCGGTCTGATGTTCGGCCTGGACGATTAAACGATTGCCCGACAATTGAACGTCGATATCCTGGGGTTCAAACCCTGGGATTTCAGCGCGGACGGTCATCTGATCTTCGCTGTCCTCGACGTCGAAACTCCAGCGACTCGCTCCGTCTTCCGCCGCATCGGGATTCCAGAATTCACTCAGCATCTGGTTTAGGCTTTTTTCAATTGTCGACATCTCTGTCGATGTGCCGGAGGAGGCGGTCGCTTCGGAAGCCTCGCCACGGCCTGGAATGAGATTCTTGAACATGTTTGCAATTCCACGCGTTGGTAACGAAAAGGAAAGAACCGGACGGGTCGTTAGATCGACTTGACTTCGATCCGCTTCGGCTTGACCGCTTCGGTTTTGGGCAAGTGAATGACCAGCACACCGTTCTGAACTTCTGCCGAAATCTTGGTTGCATCGATCGACTCGCCAATCGAGAACGAACGGTGAAAATCGCCGATGCCATATTCCTGACGGAGCAACTGTAGATTCTGGTAGCGCTCCTGAATCTTGCCGTGGATGATCAGTTGTTCGTTCTCATAGCGGATATCCAACTGCGCTTGCTCGACGCCGGGAAGATCCCCGTACAGCGTCAATTCCTGCTCCGATTCAAGGATGTCGAAACGAGGCTGATAGCTGGGCGTGTCACGCGTCGGTTCGGCTTCGGCTTGTGCGGGACGATTCTTGGTCAGTGAAGTTTCAGCCATGACTGGGGCTCCTGTCGACAATGGGAAAGTGGTATCAAAAGGGAAAATTACCGAAATGGGTTCGCCACCGAACAAACGCCCGAACAAGCACTCAAACAAGCGCCGAGTGGTGGTCACGTATCGAACATTTGGCTGCCGTGGCGATGCTCCCATACGAAGGGAGATCGATTCCGCACGGTGGTGCACCGCCGATCGTTAGCCAGCGTTGACGGAAATCTTCCGCGGCTTTGCTTCTTCTTTTTTGGGCAACGTCACCGTCAACACGCCGGCGTTGTAATCGGCGGTCGCTTGGCCCGCGTCAACGCTGGTCGGTAAGGCAACCATTCGGGAGAAGCGACCAAAGCCACGTTCCTGGCGATGCCATTTTGTGTCGGCATCGCCGGGTTGCTTACGTTCGCCCTGCAGCGTCATATGGTTGGCATCTCCGGCGAGCAGTTCCAATTGGTCCAGATCCATGCCAGGGATTTCGGATTCGATGTACAGGTTGTCATCGTCCTCCCACATATTGACCGGCGGATAGGCGCGTTGCGCCATCGGCGGGCGACCGGAGCGATTACCGAAGTAGCGATCGAGTTCGTTTTGCAAGCGGTTCACTTCGCCCGACCAAGGCATGTCAAATCTCATCGTTTGTTCCTTGCGAAAGCAGTGCGGCGAGGACGGCACGGTGGTTGTTGCACCGAGCCGGTTTCGGGGTTTTCAGCAAGAAAATGCAAGTCATGTGCCAAGGGAGAAGGCGTTTTCGGAGGAAGGGCATTCCAATGAAAAGTCCGAAGCAAAGTCCGATGCAGAGTTTGCTAATGAATGAATTTTCGCAGGCCATCGTCTTGCCGATGGCGTCACTTTTTTCGCGGTAATTCTCTCGGCGCGTTCTTTGCACCGGTGAGACGAACCGAGTGTGTCGCACGCCAAGCGGTGTGCCCTTGCAACTTCCGCGTCGCCTTGGTGCGTCGCCTTAATCGCCTTGTTGCGTCGCCTTAATCGGGCGCGCCGTGCGGATCAGCACCGAGCGACTGCGCTGCCAGGCACATGTCCTTCCAACGCCAACTCCTTGAGGAATCCATGTCCGACGTCACGCAGTTGAATCGTCCCTGGTTGGTCGCCGTTTGGCCGGGCATGGGGCAAGTCGCCATGACGGCGGGTTATTACTTGATGTCCAAGCTCAGCATGCATCACTTTGCCGAGTTCCCGGCCAGCGGCCTGTTTGACGTCGATTACGCATTGATCAAGGGGGGCCGAGTGCGGAAGACCGAGCGTCCGCGCAGCCGTCTGTTCTTGAAACAATCCCCCCCCGGCGAACGCGATATTTTGCTGTTCATCGGCGAAGCTCAACCGCCGCTTGGCAAGTACGCGTTCTGCGAACGGCTGATCGATTTTGCCAGAGACCAAGGTGTCGAGCGGGTTTTCACTTTTGCCGCGATGGCAACGGATATGCACCCCGAACAGCCGTCTCGTGTCTTTGGGGCAGCGACCGACGACGAAACGTTTCAAAGCATCAATCGCCCCGATGTGAGCCTATTGGAAGAGGGGCACATCGGCGGGCTCAATGGCGTCCTGCTCGGGACGGCGGCGGATAAAGGAATGCCAGGAATTTGCTTGCTTGGCGAGATGCCACAGGTCTTCTCGCAGGTCCCGTTTCCCAAGGCATCCTTAGGGGTCTTGCGGGTTTTTATCGAGATGGCCGGGAACCAGTTGGACTTTCGCGAATTGGAGCAACAATCCGAGGCGATGGAGCATAGACTAGGAGAGGTACTTTCGAAGGTTAAACAACACTTGGAGTCGGCAATGCCACGGGAACAGGATGAAGACTTTTACGGCTCGGCCCCCGAGGAGGGGTTGGACCCGGCGGATAAACAACGGATCGAGAAGTTGTTTCAAGAAGCGAGCGAGGATCGAGCAAAGGCGTATGAGCTGAAGTCGGAACTCGACCGGTTGGACGTGTTCACGGAGTACGAAGATCGGTTTCTCGATCTGTTCTCGCAAGCGGACTAGTCGATTCAGCGGCGGCACGCTGGCTGGGTGCGGCATCGGTCGAGAAATAAGTCAGCACCGATGACGCTCGGTACCGGTTTCTCGCGTCCTAACATGTCGGCGGCGCGCGCGTTGCCATTCACAAAGTCAGGCTGGCGGTTGCCGCGTTGCCAGTCGTGAAGGGATGGCGGCATCAGGGACAGGGCCAGCCCGCCAAGCTCTCGCGGGCCGCGGAAGGGAGAGCCGGCAACTCGAGCGGACGAATCCGATGCGGCAACCGAGTGGCAGGTCGCCGACGTGATTCCGCTGGTGCGCGTGTCAGCGGAGAGAATGCGCGAGATTCAACCGGTTCCTGACCAGCTTTGCAAACGGCATTGCAATGGCCGCAATGAATCGACTGTCCCAGCAGGTCTAGTCGCACGCGCATCGGGCGACCACAGACTTGGCATCCTTGTGTGAAATAAAGCTGGCCCGTCGGCATGGCTTACTCCTAAGTGTCGGTTAAGGATCGTGCGACAAAAAAGTGTCGGGTACCTTTTGCGAGGAACTCGCC
>CAYZHQ010000148.1:0-13149 GCA_964477385.1 uncultured Pirellulaceae bacterium | reverse complement strand
CCGGGAAGACCGTTGCGGCGTCCCTAGTCATTCACGTGAATAATCCGGGCTAGCCTGCGTCGAGGTGGGGAAAGCATTCTCAAGTACCCGATGCGGCAACCGTCGCACCCTTCCGGCGTTCCCCCTCCGCTTCGTATACTTATAAACGATCCGAGAAGAGGGATGGCGATTTGGAAGGCAAGTTGACTGCGTAAGTTTTTGGCCGCTCCGAAGAGGCTCAGCCCCCTCTTCGGAGACAGCTTTGTTTCTCTTTTTAGCAGTTGCGAAAGCCTCTCTCGATGGCTCAGCGACGGTTGAGCACGGTGTTTCATGTCGATCGAACCTGATTTTCCCTCGCTTGATGCGTTTGACGACCTGAAAGCCGTTTCGCCGTGGCTGCGAGCGGTCGGTATCGAGGACTTGATGCAGGGACAAGTCAGTCTCAAGACGCTGCGTAACACCGGTTTGACGCCTGACATTTTCGCTTTCCTGGGCGAACAACTGTCCACGCACCTGCCTCGCTTGGATGACGTCGACGCGGCGTTTTCAGGCTTCAGCCAATTCCTGGAACAAGCCCGCAGCCCGCTGGCGCTGGCCGGTTGGATCCAACGCGATCCCGAAATGCTACCGACGGTGCTGCAGTTATTGGCTGCCGGGCCGCTGCCGGCCGAGATCTTGCTGGACGATCCAGATAGCTTGGAGATGCTGCGGGTCACCGACGGGCAACCGATCGAGCGTCAGATTTTGATCGACGAGTTATGTGCGGACGTCAGTCGCGCTGTCGATACGGCGCACGTGGGAAGATTGCTTAGAGCCTTCCGGCGGCGGGAAATGTTGCGGATTGTTTACGGCGACTGGATCCGACATGCGCCGGTCGCGCGAACCACGCAGCAGTTGTCGTTCGTCGCCGACGCCATCCTGCAGGCGGCGCTGCTTTGGACGGAGCGGCAACTGTTGACAAAGCTGCCGCGGCCGGTGGTCAACGGCAACCAACCAGCACGTAGCTGCATCGTCGCGAGTGGCGAATTGGGTGGCGATGAAATGAGCTACGGCAATTCGCTGAACCTGCTGTTCATTCACGAACCGCTCGACCTGTCGCGCGGTCCGGCCGTCGAGGCGGCAGAAGAGTTCTTTGGGCGGCTTGCCGACGCGACGGTCGAATTGGTTTCGCGTTCCGGCCCCACCGGTCCGGCCTATGAAATCGAAGTCCAGCGATTGGGCGAACTGGAACCGACGACGATCAGTGCCCGCGATGCACTCCGGTACTACGACACCAATGGCCTACCTTGGGAAAGGATGTCGCTGATCAAGTCGCGGATCGCCGCTGGCGATGTGACGTTGGGCAATGCGTTCTTGGAACAGGTCCAGCCGATCCTCTATCGTCGCGTGCTGACGCGGACCGATATCGCAGGCCTGAGGATGCTGAAACGCAAAATCGAACGTCAGGCCGCGGAGGCGGGCAACGATCGACAGAATATTCGGCAAGGGACCGGCGGCATTCGCGACGTGGAATTCGTGATCGAGTTCCTGCAACTACTGAGTGGTTCGGCACTGCCTGACATCCGCGTGGGAAACACTTTGCGGGGCATCGAGGCGTTGGAAAAAGCCGGTTGCCTGACGATGCAGGAACGCTCCACGCTGTACGAAAACTACGTCTTGCTGCGACGTGTTCAGCATCATCTGCAGATTCTCTGCGGCTTGGAATGCGAATCGATTCCGGACGACCCGGCGATTCGTCGCCGCATCGCCGGGCGGTTGGATTTCGTTCGTGAAACCAAACCCGATATCGACGCATTCGATGCGGCCTTGCAAGAAGCCCAGAACGTGAACCGGCGGGTGCTGGACCATTTGATGCACGATGCATTCGGGGACAGCGAAGCGGTCGCGGTGGAAACGGAATTGGTGCTCGACCCAACACCGCCGATGCAACTGGCCAGCGAGACCCTGGAGAAGTACGGTTTTCAAGATACCGAGACGACGCTCACTGCGCTGCATCGCTTGGCGACCGAGACGATTCCTTTCCTCTCCGCGCCACGCTGCCGCCATTTCCTGGCCGCGATCGCACCTAAGCTGTTGCAGCAACTGTCGCTAACCCCCGACCCGCCGACCGCCCTGCAAACGATGGTCGATGTGACCGATTCGCTGGGAGGGAAAGGGGCATTGTGGGAATTGCTCAGCACCAGCCAGTCCGCCTTACGGATGGTTGTTCGACTGTGCGCCGGCAGTCCCTACCTCGCCGGTATCCTGACCTCGAACCCAGGCATGATCGACGATCTAGTCGATTCCTTAGTGCTCGGTCGACTGCCACAAGCGGATGAACTGGAGCGAGCGTCGATCGATTTGTGCCGCGGCGCGGAAGACATCGATCCGATTTTGCGGAGTTTCAAAAATGCCAGCCACCTGCGTATCGGAATTCGAGACGTGTTGGGCAAAGCCGACATCACCGAAACGCATGCGGCCTTAGCGGGGACCGCCGAAGCTTGTTTGCGCCGCGTCGCCGCCTTCGAACATGAATCGCTAGCCCAGCGGTGTGGCGATCCGGTTGACGAACAGGGCAACCCGATCCAGATCATCATGTTGGGCTTGGGCAAATTGGGTGCCGCTGAACCGAATTATCACAGTGATCTGGACGTGCTGTTTTTGTATCACGGAGAAGGTACAACACAGCGTCGTGTGGGTGGTCCGCGCACGACGACAACGAATGCTCATTTCTTCAACCAATTGACGCAGCGATTGCTGACGAGACTGAACACCGGTGCGAGTGGCGAACGTTTGTACGATGTCGATACGCGTATTCGTCCCGCGGGCGGCGACTTGACCGCCGTCTCGCTGACGAAGTTCCTCAGCCGTTATCGTTATGGTCTGCCACAAAGCGAGTATTGGCAGCGATTGGCCTTAACCAAAGCCCGCGTCCTATCGGGTGGTGAGAAATCCATCGCGGCGACACAGGAGGGCCTGCGCGGGGTGCTGATCGGACAAACGTGGTCCGATAACGATGCCGCTCAGATTCGCCGGATTCGCGAAGAAGCCGAATTGTCCGCTTCGCCCGACAACCTCAAACGGGGCATCGGTGGAACAATGGACGTGGAGTTCATTGTTTCGGGGTTGCAGTTAAAACATGCAGCCGAGCGACCCGAGATTTTGTTGCCGGGCACCATTCCGGCGCTCGAAGAATTACGCGACGCCGGCATCTTGGATTCCGGTGACGCGTCCGACTTGATCGCTGGTTACAGGACGCTGCGGCAAGTCGAATCGAATGTGCGGTTGTTGAATACAACGGCCCGCCACGAACTGCCAAACGATGAAGCGACGCTGGCCAAATTGGCTTACCTGATCGACGATGTGTCGGCCGCGGAACTGGTCGCGCTCTGCTCGGAAGTGCGCGCACGCAATCGACAACTTTTTGAGAAATTGATTTAGACTAATGACTGAATCCGAAC
Organism: uncultured Pirellulaceae bacterium; assembly: GCA_964477385.1. Taxonomy (GTDB): domain Bacteria; phylum Planctomycetota; class Planctomycetia; order Pirellulales; family Pirellulaceae; genus Roseimaritima. The sequence continues at coordinate 9,730 of CAYZHQ010000148.1, read as the reverse complement.
CGACCAACGACCAAGCACGGCCTGATGAACCGGCAACCCGTGATCCACAGAACCTGCGCAGCCATCGATGGTTTGCACCCGATACGCTGCGCGGCTTTGGGCATCGTTCCCGTCTAAAGGGAATGGGCATTGACGATGCGGATTTTCGCGATCGCCCGGTGGTTGCCATCCTCAACACGTGGAGCGACCTGAATACCTGCCATTCGCACTTTCGTAATCGCGCCGACGAAGTCCGTCGCGGGATCCTGCAATCGGGAGGGTTTCCGGTCGAAGTTCCCGTCATGTCGCTAGGCGAGATGATGATGAAACCGACCACGATGCTGTACCGTAATCTGCTGGCGATGGAGGTGGAGGAGGTGCTTCGCTGCCATCCGATCGACGCTGCGGTGCTGATGGGTGGCTGTGACAAAACGGTGCCGGCGATGCTAATGGGTGCCATCTCCGCGGATATCCCCAGTATTTTCCTGCCGGCGGGACCGATGCTCAAGGCGCGTTGGAAGAACGTCACCCTCGGTAGTGGCAGCGACGCCTGGAAGTACTGGGACGAGCGTTGTGCGGGGAATCTGTGCGATGGGGACTGGAATGCGATCGAAAACTGCATCGCCCGCTCGGCCGGAACATGCATGACGATGGGCACTGCCAGCACGATGGCTTGCGTGGCCGAAGCGATGGGATTCACCCTGCCCGGAGCGGCCTGCATTCCTGCCGTGCTGGCCGAACATAGTCGCTTGGCGGTGCAAACCGGACGCCGCGCGGTTGAGCTGGCGTGGGAAGGTTTACGGCCCAGCCAATTCGTGACACCGGAGTCGATCGATAACGCGATCATGACCGACATGACGATCGGCGGTTCGACCAACGCCATCGTTCACCTGCTGGCGATCGCCGGTCGGGCTTGCGTGCCTCTGACGCTCGATCGGTTTGACGAACTTTCGCGAATCACGCCGGTGCTGGGCGATTTGCGACCGAGCGGGCGATTTCTGATGGAGGATTTCTACAACGCGGGAGGCTTGGCAGCGCTGCTGCAGCGTCTGGGCGATTTGCTGAATCTCGACTGCCCCACCGTGTCCGGGCAGACTCTGAGGGAACAGATCGCCGGTGCCGAGTCGATCGATGACGAGGTGATCCGAACACGCGACAATCCGGTCAGTCCCTCCGGTGGTACCTGCGTGTTACGAGGCAACTTGGCCCCCGATGGCTGCGTGATCAAAAGTATCGCCGCGGACCCGCGTTTGAAAAAGCACTGCGGACCGGCGATCGTATTCGACGACTACGCGGACTTGAAGTCGCGGATCAACGATCCCGACCTGGAGGTGACTGCCGATTCCGTGTTGGTCCTCCGTTCGGCAGGCGCGCTGGGTGCACCGGGCATGCCCGAGTGGGGCATGCTACCGCTGCCGCAAAAATTGCTGCAGGCGGGAGTGCGCGACATGTTGCGGATCTCGGATGCTCGGATGAGCGGCACCAGTTACGGCACCTGCGTGTTGCATGTTTCACCGGAAAGTTTCCAAGGCGGACCGCTGGCGTTGGTCCAAACCGGGGATTTAATCGAAATTGACATCGAACAGCGGTTGATTCATTGGCACGTCGATGTTGACGAAGAAGCCCGCCGTCGCGCGCGGAGGCAACCGCCCGAAGCCAAGTTTGCTCGAGGTTATGGGCAGATGTATTCCGCCCACGTCCAAGGTTCTCACCAGGGCTGTGACTTTGATTTCCTCGTCGGCCGTTCTCCAGGGTCGGAACCCGACATTTTCTAGCTGTGCAATGTCACTGTGCATGCGAAAGCAGCTTCGGACAGTGTCAGGTCGTCGCTTTACACTACGGCGCACCGGGCAGGCGTTTGGCTGACGGATCGGAGGGATGTTTATCGAGTGCCAGATAGGCGAACAGATCGGCCAGTTCTTGCGGCGTGAGCTGTTTCTCGAGTTCTTCCGGCATCAACGACACTTGATTGACCCGATAGGTTTCGATGTCATCTCGCGCGATCGTTTCCTGGGTTCCCCCTTGCAGTTTCAGCACCACGCGCTGCTCTGATTCTTCGATCGCCAGTCCCGTGAGGACGCGACCATCGACCGTCACCACGGTGCGGGCTTGGTAGCCGGGTCCGATGACCGCCGAGGGATCGAAGACGTTTTGCAGCAGTTGCTTCCAGTCGTTGCGCCCGTTGCGAGTAATGTCAGGTCCTACGGCAAAGCCTTCGCCATACATCTGATGACATTGCCCACAGACTTTCTTGAAGGCCGCTTGTCCAGCGAACGGGTCGCCTTTGGCTGTCGCCAACTGCTTGCTGATGGTCTCGATCACCTGTTGTCGATCACCACGCTGAGCCTCGCGAACGGTGCCGTAGGTCTGGTTTAAAAGTTCACGGATCGGTTCATTGTCGAACGCCACGATGCGGCGCAGTTGATTCAAGTTCAATGCGTGAGACGGGACTTTCTCCTCCGCGATCTGCTGCAGCAAGGCGCGTGTCCATGGGGCGCGTTGAGTCAGTCGTTCGATCACTTTCGGTTGAATGTCGGGGGGCAAGTTGTCGTAGCGACGGAGCAACAGATCGGCAATTTCGGCATTGCCGGCTCCGCCGAGTCCTTCGATCACCGCCCCTAGAAATTGGGGTTTTGCGTCTGCACTTTCCAGCACGCCACCGAGGCTGCTGAGCAGTTCAGGACTGTCGGCAAACGCCAGCGTGCGGAGTGCTTCGATGCGTAGATTGGAGCGTAGGCTTTGGTTTGCGAACATCTTTGCCGACATTCGCTGTGCGGCTTCGTCTCCCCACATGGCGGACAACAATACCGCTTCGGCCGATCCCGCTTCGATCAAATCCGACATACCGTCGCGAGCGACGTCTCGTAAAGAGGCTCGCTGGGCCGGTCCAAAGGCGCCTTGCCGAGTTTGTTTGGCCAGTTCATTGACCATCGCCAACCGGAAAGCGACAGGCAGTTCGGTCGCCAACGATGCCCGAACCAACCGTTCGATCGCCCCCATGCGTTGCTCCGGTGCATCACATAGTACGGACAGCAGCCGTGGCAGGAGGGCTTGGACATCGCTATCCCCAATCGCCAGGCGTAACCGATCGACACAGGCGTCGGGGGCGGACTGGGCAAGTGGCAGCGTCGCATTCCAAACCAGATGCGTGATCGTGGAGTCGTTGTCACTGCGTTGCAAGCAGTGGCTGAATACGTCCAATTTGTCGATCGCGGACAAATCGGTTTTGCCAGTTGCGATGATCGTCTGCAGACGCGTTTTGGGATCGAGATCATCGCGGTATGCCAACTGCTGCAATTTCGCCTTGACGGCAGGTTGGTTGGCGAAAGTGTCGCCGAGGGCGCGAACCGACCAAGCGGCGATGGTTGGCGACGAATCATCGCACCACTTCAGCAACGATTCCACATCGCGATGCGGGCCGCTGATCCAGGCCCACAAGGCATGGTTGCGAAGTCTCGCAGGCTTTGAACCGTTGTTCACAATCGCGGCCAATGATGCTGCCAACGCCGGGTCGGATCGCTCGCTTAAGACGCGCTGCGCGTGTTGTCGCCAGAAGACGTTGGGATCCTCCAGTCGCTTCAGCAACTGCGCATTCGATTCGGCTTGCAAATCGAACGCCGGCGCCGGTGGGGTTTCGTTGTACCGGACGCGGTAGAGCCGACCATGCCCGCGGTCGACACCCTCGGGATCGGCGTTGGCGTCTTGATAACAGTGGTAACGATCGTACCAGTCCAGCACATACAAGCAGCCGTCGGGGCCGACGACCTGGGCAACGGGCATAAACCACACGTCGTTGGCGGTGAGGAAGTCTTCGCGTGGTTTGCCGAAGTAACTTGCCCCGCGATCTTCGACGACGTCGACATTCAAGCAGCCCGCATGGACATTGCCCATGTAAAACGCGTTGCTATATTCGGGCGGATAAGCGTCGCTATCAAGATGAACGATGCCGCAGTAAGCCGCTTTCTGGTGCTTGTGCTGAACGATTGAAGGCATGGGCCAAGTGTGCGCCGGGTAAGGACCGCCTTGCCGCACGTAGTACCCCGTCTCTGAAATATGCCAGAGGTGATCGATCACGCAGGCCGAAAGAAAGAAGTCTCCTTGAGGATTGATCGCGATGCCCCAAGGATTGCTGGTTCCCTGAGCAAAGACTTCGAACTCGAGAGTTCGGGGGTCGAGTCGCCACAAGGCACAGGTGAAATCCCATGCCGGTTGATCCGCGCGATAGTTGGGATTCTCTTTGGTGTAGCGAACGCTGCAGTAATTGAACACACCGTTCAAGCCATACAGGTAACCGTCGGGTCCCCAAGTGAAGGCATTCGGAAGCTCATGCGTATCGGTTCGCCCAAACCCGGTCAGCACGCGGATCGTTTCGTCGGCCTTGAGGTCTCCGTCGGTATCCTTCAGCAGCAGCAAGTCGGGCGCGTTCGCGATCCACACACCTCCGTGGCCCACTTGAATTCCCGAAGGGATGTTCAGGCCTTCGGCAAACACCGTCACTTTGTCGACCACGCCATCGCGATCGGTGTCTTCGAGGACTTTGATGCGGTCGCGTCCTGGGCCCGGTGCGCGCCGCGGGTACTCGAAGCTCTCTGTCACCCAGAATCGCCCTTGATCATCGATACACATCGCCACCGGATTCATTAGCTGAGGCTCCGAGGCGACCAGTTGAACCGAAAACCCGTCGGGGACGGTCATTTTGGCAACCGCAGCGGCCGGCGAGAGTGGCGGGCCCGGCGGGGCGTCTTGTCGCCGTGGAATGAACGGTTTTTGAGCCCAAACCGTGGTGGAAGCCAGTAAAGTCGCAGCGACCAACAGAGGACAAACAAGCCAACGTTGAATTGATTTTGTCAGGTACATCATGGCCGGAAAGGGTGCGGGAGGCGGGAAAGAGGAGGCAGTTTCGCGGGATTGACTGGAGCCGATTGTAGTCGATCGAAGTCACGTTAGCAGGCGTTCGACCGAGCCGACTAGGGGCAGTGAGTCCCCGGGGAAACCGGCTGAAAAAGCGCGCCCCCTCGGGGGAATTTTTCCGCCAGAGAGAGTGGTATGCGACGAATGCTCTTGATATGCTTCGCGTGTGACAAAGTGGCGCACGCGAGGGCAAGCCAGGTGGTATTCCTTCTCGCGGCAGACATTTCTACTCAATTTGAAAGACAGGAGAACCAACATGAACGAGCTGGCTTTACCGATTTTGGTTGGACAGGGGCAAGGGGGCAACGAAGCAGCGAGTGCCGTGATGGCTGTGCTTGGGTTGCTATTTATGTTGTTCTATTTTGCGGTCATCATTTTGTCGATTGCGGGATTGTGGAAGACCTTTGTCAAAGCGGGCAAGCCAGGTTGGGCGGCCATCATTCCGATTTACAACGTGATCGTGCTGCTGGAAATCGTGAAGCGACCGCTCTGGTGGGTCGTGTTGTTTCTCATCCCGTTTGTCAATATGATCATCGCCATCGTTGTTTGCTTGGACGTCGCGAAATGGTACGGCCGAGGGCCGGGATTCGGGATCGGGTTGGCGTTTCTTGGATTCATCTTTTTCCCAATCTTGGGCTTTGGCAGCGCCCAGTACCTTGGCAACGGGCAGCCGGCCGGGGTTACGCCGGGCTATACGCCACAACCGCTCTAGTTTGATTTTCCGCACGAGTCGTGATCGATGCCGTATTGCCTGGTCAGTTTTGGTTCGAATCTAGGCGACCGGCAGGCGCTGTTGGCAGCGGCGGCAAAGCAGCTCTCACAGCATTCGCAGATCCACGACTTTCGAACCAGCCGACTGTTTACCACCCCGCCGATTGGCGGGCCGGGTGGGCAGTCGGCGTTTCTCAACGCGGTCGCCGCGTTTCGAACGGACGCACCCGCGCGCGAGGTGCTCAGTTGGCTGCAGGGAATCGAGCAAGAGCTTGGCCGCCAGCGCAAGATCCGCTGGGATGCTCGATCGATCGATTTGGATGTTGTATTGTACGGAGACCTGATGGGAGGCGGTTCGAACTTGATCGTTCCGCACCCACGCTACACCGCGCGGATGTTCGTCTTGGAGCCCGCATGTGATGTCGTTCCGAATTGGCAAGACCCGCGGTTTGGATGGACCATTGAACGTTTGACGAAACATCTGCGTGCCACCCCTCCGTCGTTAGCATTGATTGGTGGTGAAGTGGCGGTCCGCAATCGACTGTGCGAGCGCGTGGCCGACCGATTGGAGATACCCTGGGTCGCGGCACCTCCGCTGGCTGACTCCCCTGGCTTGGCGGGCAACGTGGCGTTGGACGGAGTGTTGTACCGCACAGCGCCGGTCGCGCCGGTGCAGTGGGATGTGCCTGCGGATCGGCCTTGGATTGCCGCCTGCGCGCCACCGCTGCCGAAGTCATCTCTGTCAGACCACGCCACCGATGATTTTCACCTGCCGCGGTTGTTGGTTCGGTTACAACAGACGGCAGCGGAACACCGTTGGCCCGCCCCGCACCAGATTTGGCCGACGGGGGGCGCGTGGCCGGAGTATCGACTGGAAATCGATGACGAACAGTGGGCGGTCGAGGAATTGGTTTCGGCGTTCGATTCCCTGCAGTGCACCGTCCAGCCAACCACCGAAGGCGGCCATTGGTACTGAGCGGGATGCATGGGTTGGCCCGCATGTTGGTTAGGAAACGGACATCGGTTGACCGCGTAAGGGGCCATCGCTGGCCTACAGCCGCCGCGCCCCACGCACAGCCAGTTGAAGGATCGCCTCGGACAACCAACGGCGGGCTTGGGAACTGAACAGTAAGACGGCCGTGACGCAGGCGAACGACGCGATCGGCCCGCCCAAGAGGGTCGCGGGCAGCAACGTGCCCCAGATCAAACTGCTGTCCCAATCAAATCCGCTGCGTTTCATCGCCAGCCAGATCCCCAGCAGCACCACCAAGTGGGAGAGCAAGGTCGCCACCACAGCACCGTGTAGTCCGTAAAGTGGCAACAGGAAAGCGTTGAGTGCAAGGTTGGTGGCCAAGCCAACGGCCAGCGACCAACCGACGAACTTGCCTCGTTCAGCAACCCACAGGTAGTTTTGTGCGACGGTAATTAACGCGGCCCAAACACTGATCGTGAAAGCCAGTGGCAAGACCGACAAGCCTCCGGAGTAGCGACCGCCCAGCAAACTTTCGAACAACCAGGGTGCGAACCCCAGGGCAAGCGAAGCTCCGAGCGTAAAGACCGCTGAGACAGAAAACAGGATCTTCCGAAGTCGCTCCGCCATGGCGGTCTGCTTGCCCGCTTCCCAATCGGCCGCCATGTACGGCAGCAACACACCGCTGCCCATCATCGCAACCGAAACGAACAAACCTGGAATGATCCGCGCACTGTGATATTGCCCCACCAACGACTGCCCCATGTCGGCCGCTGCGCTGAAATGCAAGATCATGTATCGATCCGAAAATTCGAAAGCGTTGGACAGCAGGTTCATGACCCACAATGCGGCGGCATACGGCAGCACGCGCCGCCACATCGCCGCGGCATCAAACGCTTCGTTACTGAGCGGGAGCGACTGCCAGTTGCGTGACAAGATCCACCATGCCGGTAACGTGCCGAGCAAACCCGCCGCTGCGAAACTGAAGACCAGTCCGATCAAGCGGCCGTCGACTGCCAGCCAAGTGATCGCGATCACGGTGAAGCCGACGCTTTGAATGAACTGCATGAACGACACCACGCGAACTTGTCGCAGGGCGGCGACCAGTTCATTCATGCTGTTGAAAAGAATCACCGACAAAACGGTCACGCCCACAGCGGCGACTAAGGATCCGCTGGTTGACTGACGGAAGATCAACCAGCCAAATGGCTCGGGCACCAGCAGCATCATGGCCATCGCGGCGCAAGACAGACCGCCGGTGCACCACAGAATGCGTTTCAAGAAAGCACGCAGATGACCCTGCTGGCGATAGGTTTCGACATACCTTGGCAATGAGCCCGGCAGGCCCAGCAGCAGCATCGGAGTAATCATCGTGACGAAGCCAAACGCCATGGCCCATTGGCCAAGCATTTGATCGTCCAGCATGCGGCAAAACCAAATGCTGCGGAAGAAACCGATTCCACGCTGCACGATCGTCATCAGCAGCATGACCGACATGCCAAGCGCCAGCGAATCGGCGCGAAAGGCGCGAGGAGCGGCAGCGGGCTGGGTGGCTTGAGTCATTCAGAACGAGAGCGATGGTGAAGGAAGCGACGCAGTGGCGACTTTCAGGTAAACTCTTGTTTCGTAGTGACCGTCGTGAGGACGGAACCTACAAAACCGAACCAATTCGCTTGCCGCTTGCTGCAATGATTCCGTTTGTAGCGATAAAACTTAATCAAACAGTGATCCGTGGAGTCTCACGATGATGTTGCCCAATCAAAGTCGATCGAAATGGGGGGCGCTGTGTGGGTGCCTCATCGCGCTGTCGAGCGGCTTAGCCGCCGATGCTTGGCCGCGGTTTCGAGGCCCCGATGGCAACGGCGTCGCACCGACGATTGCACCAAGTACTCCGTTGACTTGGGATCGCGAGACGAATGTGACCTGGCGGAGTGAATTGCCGGGACAAGGTTGGTCTTCACCGGTGATAGGTGAGGATCAGATTTATCTTTCCGCCGCCATTCCGTTTGAGGGAGGCGACGATTTTTCGCTGGCTTTGATTATCATGGATGCCAACTCGGGCCAGACGATTCGCGTCGCCAAGTTGATGGACCAGCGTGCCGAAGACGCGCCGCAGATTCACCAGAAAAACAGTCACGCCAGCCCGACGCCGATTCTGTCGGGCGACCGCGTTTACGTTCACTTTGGTCATCAAGGTACCGCTTGCACCGATCGGGCGGGGAATGTGCTGTGGACGCAGCGCGATCTGGCGTTCTTGCCGACGCATGGCAACGGCGGTTCGCCGGTGCTGGTCGACGACAAATTGATCTTCACATGTGACGGTGGACGACGCCCGACGGTTGCGGCACTAAACACTCAAGACGGCTCGATTGCTTGGCAAGTCGAACGGCCGGTCGATGCGGCGAGGAAGTTCTCGTTTTGCACTCCAACGGTGATCGAGGTCAATAGACAGACTCAGGTTGTCGCACCGGGCAGCGATTGCGTGCTGGGACTTGACCCTGATTCAGGCCGCATCGTGTGGCAAGTCAACTACGACGGTTACTCGGTCGTGCCCAAGCCGGTGTTCGCCAACGGCCGCGTCTATGTCGCGACCGGTTTCAATCGTGCCAGCCTACTTGCGATCCGGCCCGACGGGACGGGCGACGTAACCGACACGCACGTGGAATGGTCGACCAAGAAGAGCATTCCGAAAACGCCCTCGATTGTCGCGACCGGGGATCTGCTGTTGTTGGTCAGCGACGACGGTATTGCCTCGTGCCTGGAGCAAGCCACTGGCGAAGAGGTTTGGAAAGAACGCCTCGGAGGTGGTTTCTCGTCGTCGCCTACTTTGATCGGCGACCGGTTGTATTTGACTGCGGAATCGGGCAAGACGGTCGTCGTGCGGGCCGCTCGTCAGTTTGAAAAACTTGCCGAAAATGATTTGGGGGAGCGAACGCTGGCGTCGATGGCAGTCGCCGGTTCGGCGATCTATTTGCGAACGGCCGACGCACTGTATCGACTGGAAGCGAAATAAGCTCGCTTGGCAACGCGCTAGCCCGGATTATTCACGTGAATGACTAGGGACGCCGCAACGGTCTTCCCGGATGGGACTTGCTTCAATGCCGTGTTTAGCAGGCTGCTTTTGGTAACCCGATGCGTGAGTTTTGAAGTTGCGCTTTT
>CAYZHQ010000147.1:0-13213 GCA_964477385.1 uncultured Pirellulaceae bacterium | reverse complement strand
GCGAGGAACTCGCCCTTCGGGTGCTTCGCACAAAAGGTACCCGACACTTATTTATTGCTCATTGCCTAGCTCCTGCGGTGCTTCAACCCAGATGGCCACCCTGATCCCATGAATGACTCTCCAGAGCGTGCCGTCGTGCTATTGGGCGTCGGTCACACGAATGCGTTTGTAGTCCGTCAATGGGCCCGAGCGGCCATTCCGAATTGCCGCTTGATCTGCATCTCGAAATTCCCTTTCACGACCTATTCGGGAATGCTGCCCGGAACGCTGGCAGGTCAGTTCACGCCGGCCGAAATGCAGATCCCGCTGGAACCTTTAGTCGCAAGGGCGGGCGGTGAGCTGATTCTTGGCGACGTCACCGGTTTGGACTTGGAACAAAAACAAGTTCAGTTCGCCGACCGTTCTCCCTTGAGATTTGACCTCCTCTCGGTCGGAGTGGGCTCGATGCCCGCCGGTTGGGATGCGGTGGACTCCGCGACGGTGCTGCCGATCAAACCGATGCAGACGTTCGTACAGCGTTTAGACGAACGCCTGCTCGCGGTTCAGGATCAACCATCTTCCGCCACCAAACAACCGCTACGAATTGCCATCGTCGGCGGGGGAGTGGCAGGTATCGAAATTGCACTTTGCCTCGCGGCGCGGTTGCGTCACCGGTTTCCCGACGTAGCGGCCGAGCTTCGGATCTTCACCAGTACGCCCGAGATCGCCGAGGGGATGACCGACAAGAGCATTCTTATGCTGCGGCGTTTGCTGCAACAGCATGGGGTCGATATTCACACAGGCGCTCGCGTGTTTTCAGTCGAGGACCATCAACTTACCATTTCCGGAGGCCAACGCTTTAAGGCCGATTGCGTCATTTGGGCCACCGGTGCGGCCGCTCCGCCGGTCCTGCGTCAACTCGGTTTACCGACCGACGAGCGTGGCTTCGTGGCGACCAAAACGACGCTGCAATCGACCGAGCGGAACGATGTGTTCGCGGTCGGGGACAGTGGCACGATCGTCGACAATCCGACGCCCAAGGCGGGTGTCTTCGCGGTTCGACAGGCCCCCGTGTTGTGGCAAAACATCCAGAATCAACTCGCAGGCGAGCCACTGGTGTCCTATCACCCACAACGCGGATTCATGAAAATACTAAACACCGGCGACGGCAAAGCGTTGCTGGAATACAAAGGGCTCAGCTTCCACGGTCGTTGGTGCTGGTCGCTCAAGGCGTGGATCGACAAACGTTTCATCAAACATTACCAGATCGCTGGAGAGAACTTATGAACCCCAACCCCGCGGCGTTTGCTGGCCACTCAAGCTACCGAAATTTCCGACACAATGGCTGGCTTGGTGTCATGACGGCGATGCTGATGTTCACCACCGCGGTGACCACGGCGGAAGAGCCACCGGCGACGAAAACGGTCCCGCCGGGGATCAATGACAATTTTGTCGATCCCGATCTCGATGTTAGCGAATGGATCGCGCGGTTCGAAATCGAAAGTCGCGAAGTCTACGCAGGTCGCGCGGAAGTGTTGAACGTGTGCGCCCTGCAGCCGGGCATGCGAGTCGCCGATGTCGGAGCCGGGACAGGTTTTTACAGCCGACTGTTTGCCAATGCCGTAGGATCGGAGGGCTGGGTCTATGCGGTCGATATCTCGCCGAAATTCTTGGAACACATCAGCCAACAAGTCGCCGCCGAACAGATCGACAACTTGACCACCGTACTCGGCGGCACGCAGTCGATCCGGTTGCCTCCCGACTCGGTCGATGTGGTCTTTATTTGCGACACCTACCATCACTTCGAATACCCGCAAGCTTCGCTCGCGTCGATCCACCGCGCCCTCAAGCCTGGTGGATCTTTGGTGATGATCGATTTTGAACGCATCCCCGGCACCTCGCGTGAGTTCATCCTCGGGCATGTGCGGGCCGGCAAAGCCGAATTTCGCAACGAAGTGGTCGCCGCCGGTTTTCAATACGTCGACGAAATCCCCGTCGATGCCTTCAAAGAGAACTATCTCCTGCGGTTTCGCAAGCCGTCGACTCCGCCGCGAGACTGAAGCCCACCGCTGTCGTTAACGGTAACCCGAAGCCCAAGCGAGGCAGCGGTTGCCTGCCAATGCCTCGCTCAAACTTCGGATGACCAACATACGCCGCTTTGGTGGAAAGTGGCGATGTCCATGAAGGTCGCCGCGGATTCGTGAAATCCGCGGATTCAAAAGTCGTTTGCCGGTCGACGAATCCTCCGTGTTGCGTCAGTTGCTTGGAAACGCGTCACGGATCGTTTTCAGCACATCCTTTTCTTCCTTGCTAACTGACCCGATGCCGAAGATTCCGCCCGCCGCCTGCGCCACCATTTCGGCTTGCCCGACCACTTCGGAACGGAGCACGGAAATGGCGGTCGGCGAAAGCGAATCACAGATCTCTTCGACATAGTCCAGCCAAGCAGTCATCAACTGCGGCGCCGGTGGCCGTTCCATCCACTCGTCGAGCATCCGATACGATGGCGAACCAGGTTGCATGCCACGGCGCGATGCCGCATCAAGCAGAATGTCTCGCTCTTCGCGATCGAGCTTTCGGTCGCTCCACGCGACGGCCAACAATGGAATCATCCGGAAAGCGGCTAGCGTCTCCGGCGTCACATGCAACGCCACCAATTCATCGAGCACCTTCGTGTCGACGATGCCCGTCGCGACGGCTAACGCCTTCGCTTCATCGGCGTGTTCCAAGTCGTGCCGCAGATCGGACAGCAGTTGCTTGTCGAGCTCAGCAAAGAACTTTTCGTTTAAGTCTTGTTGGGAGGTGTGTAGTGAGTCGGTCATTTCGATTTTGGTTCCTTCGTAGCGGGGTAATCCACTATTTTCTCATTTCTAGGGGTTCTTGACGAGTCCTGTCGGCCTACAATGTGGGCGCTTTGGGGGAAAGATTCCGGCAGGAAACACGCGTTCAGGCAACTTAGGGAGGCTGGGGGATGCTGGGTTTGAATTGGGGTTGGGGCAGTAGCATCTCCAGTGGCCGCTTCGGTGTCTGCGGTCTTTTTTCCCGTGGGCTGGCGGTTGCCTTGATGACCGCTGTGTTCAATTCCCCCGTGGAGGCTCAATTAAGTCCCCAGCGGCGGCGAGCACTCGCGGAACAAGTGCTCGCCGCCAAATCTCAGCTCGACCCGGCGGCCCTTCCTGACTTGCCGCAGGCCCAGCGGTCGGTTCGAAACCAAATTGCCGCGCTGGATCTTTACCTCCAACGCCACACTTCCGAATCCAATCGGCGGGCTTGGTTTGAGTACCTTCAAATCGAGGACCTGACGGACGTTTTAGGTGACGACGACCAACTACGCGAACAGGCTCAGCAGGCGGGTTTGCTACGTTTTCGCTTGAGCCGTAACTTTGACGGCCTGCAAATGCTCGCCATGCGCGGCTTGCGTCGCGCGGTGGCCGATCTGCAAGCGGCCATTCGGTTTCGCAATCCCGACCGTTCGATCGAAGGACTCGCTGACCAGCTTGACAAGTTGGCCGCACGCTTGCGAGACATGGCGGCGGTGCCCTCGCCGGACGACGCCGCGTCGATCTCCATCGTGCTCTCGCTGCTGGAAGATGCGGGACAAGTCGCGGACCTTCGGGCAGAGTTGCGGCAAGCCTTTGAACAGCCAAACGTACGAACCACGATCAGTGAACGCCTTATCCAACGCGTCGCCTCGCAGCCGGTCAATCGGCAACAAGCGGTCAACGATTGCCTCTTGGGAACGCGGCTGAAAGGCTGTGCATGGTTGAACGGATCGGTCCAAGCCGCACTGTTGGCATCGAGCGACGACGTCCGCATTCAACTGACCCTGTCGGGCAAGTTTTTCTCTCGCAACGTAGGCTACAACGGTCCCGTCAGCGTCAACACGACCGGCCGCGGGCACGTGCTGGCCACCCGCGTGCTGCTGCTGAACGAGTCGGGAATTCGCTTCGAACCGACCTTTGCCGAAGCTTCGCTGGACAGTGAGATCGAGAGCATCAACCATCCGCTCCGGATCGTCCGCAAGATCGCAGCCAAGCGGGCCGCCGAACAGCAACCACTCGCCGAACGGATTTCGGTCAAGAAACTGCAACGACAGATCGGAGGCGAATTTGATCAACAAACCGATGCGTTGTCCGGCACCGACTTGAGCGGTCCGCTGGCCGAAGTCGAAAAGGTTTTTGAACGCGTTGATGTCTCGCTACCGACGCGGCAACTGTACGCGACCGACGAAACAATCTTCCTCGACTTGCGGCTCGCCGAAGCCAGCCAAGTCCTAGCGACAACGGCGCCGCCGCCACTGCGGCAGGACCGCTACATCGGCGTTCAAATCCACGAATCGGCGATCAACAACGTGGCAACTCAGGTGCTGGCCGGCCGCACGATGAATCGCAAGCAACTGAATCAGTTGATCGAAAATTTACGCCCCGAATCAGGGCTCTCCTTGCCAACCCCCTTTGTCGAACCGACCAGCGACAAACCGACCAGCGACAAACCGACCAGCGACAAACCGACATCGGAAGAGGGCGCGACCGAAGAGGCTTCTCCCGCTGAACCGACGGATACGGAACCGAATGGCAACCCGTCGGCAGCGGACGCTCCTCCCGCGGCTTTTGAAATCGACTTCGCTCGACTCCGACCGTTGGTCTTCGAGGCTCGTGACGGGACGATTCGCATCGGGGTTCGCGGCACCCGTTTTCAACAGGGACGCACCGAGCTGAAGCGAGCCATCGAAATCACGGCGACTTATAAGCCGGTTTACTTCGAAGACAAAATCTTCCTGATGCGTGAAGGGAATGTCGACGTCGACTACCCGGGAGGGCGACGGATGAGCGTTTCGGAGGTGGCGATTAAGACCAACATTCGAGAATCCTTCGCCGAAGCGTTCCCCAAAGCCCTCTTGAATCGGCCGATCGAGTTACCGATCGAGCGCATCGGTGGCTTGACCATCTACCCGAGATCGATCAGCGCCGAACACGGTTGGCTATCTGTTGGGCTGGAGTAACCGCGGTTTTTGCGACCCGTACCGTGGCTATCCAAGACGGCTCGCTGGTTGGAAACTCGGAAAACCCCGAAAAATCGTCGCCAACGGGGACTCGCCAAACGGGGACTCGACCAGCTAATCACTCAGTCTAGGCGGCAGTTGAAGCGGTTGGGCATCGTTGCGGATCCCCAGTTGTGACAGCAGGCGACGGTCAGTGCTGGCCGTGATTTTCAGCGTCCGGCCATCTCCCATGACGGTCTGCACATGCCCATGAAAACTGCCGATGCCCCGCGGACGCAAATTGGCCGCCCCAAAAATCGGTGCCGGGTAGCCACTGTAGCCGAAGCCTGTTCCCCATCGGCCGGCGGAAAATTCATCCTCCATCATCTCGGTCGAACCCATCCCCATCCCAAGACCAGCGTCGTCGAAATCGGCCTCGGATGCCTCGGCGGCTTCTTCCTCGGCGATCATTTCCTTGTACGCCCACTCTTTCAGCGACGCTCGCAGACGTGTCTGCATCGACTCATCGGCGTCGGCAACCTCCTCCACCGATAACCCTTCGATTTCAGCGATCACTTCGCACACCTGCAGGTAACTCCGCGGGTCCTTTCGAAACCCGCCGTAAGCAACAAAGATCGGCTCGTCCTCTTCGGTTAGCCGGGTCAATTGAATCGGCAAAGCGGTCGAACGCAGCGTCGTCTGCGTGCCGCTTAACCAAGTCAACGTCGGTTGGCGGTCACCCCGCATGTCACTGAGAAACATGGTGTAGCTGAGCCCATCGGAAAAGTCGTCGCGGCGGAGGAAGCGATTGGCAATGAACGCCCCGCCGCTGGTCTCGTCAATCGGAGCATCACGACCATCATGAATGGCGGCATAATCGGTGGTACCGAATTCGTCTAAGTACGACGAAGGACATCGCATCACAGCCAGCGCCCAATCCTCGGCGTGGTGCAGATTCGCCGCGGCGTAGACGCTGCGCGTCCGATCGAGCTGCCTCTCTACACCGTTGCCCGCCGCCAGAAAGGGCCGAACGCGTGTCAGCCAACTGTGATGGTAGCCGGCCGGAAACCATCGCACGGGAGTTTCTTCAGCGACCGTCCCCGCTGGATAGACATCGAATACCGACTGGTAGCTCTGCACCGCCAGCCACAACTGGCCAAGGTTATTTTGGCATGACATCGCGCGGGCTCGTTCGCGCGCTGCCTGCACGGCGGGCAGTAGCAGGCCGACGGCGATCCCGATCACCGCCACGACGATCACGATCTCTAGAAAGGTGAATGCGGTACGTTGCGTCTGCGCCGCCGGCGGAGCCTGAATGCTTGGGGTTTTCATGGCTGGTCTCCCGACGCATCGGCATCCGCTGTCGTTTGTTGGTCGGCCGGGTCGGCACCCGGTGTGCTCGAATCCCCGTCCGGCGGTTCGGGAGCTTCCGTTTCCGCGGAGGCACTCGGTGGTGCCTCCGGCGTCTCATCGAACTCCCCGGTGACTTGCGTTGGTGTCCAGTCGAGCGGAAGCTCTCCGTCGGCTCGCCCCGCCATCTGCCCGAACAGCCGCATATCGACCGACTTGCTGAGGAACCGCGTGCCGCCGGCGCAATCGACGAACTGCACGCCCGCTCGGTGATCGCTTGAAAAGCCCCCAACCACCAATGGATCGGGATCCGCTACTTTTTGATGACGATTCGCATTCGGTGGGTGGCCCGCGTTCCGCAGGCTTGCGCGCGTCCCGCTCAGCCAACCAAGGTCAATTCCCAGGGTGCTGGTCTTTTCTCCGATCGCCAGCGTGTAGGCTAGTCCGTCGGGAATGTCATCGCGCGAGATCGCGCGATTGAGAATGAAAACGCCATCGTTATCGATATCGATGGGAGCTTCGCGGCTGTGGTGGACTCCGGCATACGTCGTTGCGTTGGAACCGGCTTGGATCGACGACGGGCATTGCAGAAAAGGCAACGCTAGGTTGCGCACCGGTTCGTTCTCGGACGCGTAAACGCTGACCGAAAAGTCGATCTTCTGGAACACGTTGTTCGCTTCCAGTTGCGGTAGCAACGCAGCGACCCAGTTGTGATGTTGCCCGACGGGCAAGTTGCGGATCGGTCGGGTCGGGTTCCGCGTGCCGACCGGGTAATGTCCAAACCGCATGTCATACGCGGTCATCGCCAAATTTAAACGCGTCATGTTTTCGGTGCATGTCGCGCGGCGAGCGAGTTCTCGCATGCCTTGCACGGCGGGCAGGGCAATCCCCAACAGCACACCGATGATCGCAATCACGACAAGTAACTCGACCAAGGTAAAGGCGCGTCGATCAGTGAAACAAGTAGTCGAGAGGTTCATGGTCATTGACTGGGGGTTGGAAGAGAAAACTGGCGAGTCTTGTGGTCCACGACGCGGTCATCAATGCGGAGCATGGCGGTGAGGCGATATTGTTGCGATGCTTCATCGGTGGGCTCGATCCGCACCACACAACTGCGCGGCGGCGGCTGGTCGTCAAGCCTCAGTAGCAGCGTCTCGCTGGGAGAATTGGCTTGTGCAAACCACTCCTCGCCGGCGTCGAGCATCGCGTTGAGCAACTGTTCGCGCGCGTGCCGTCGCTGATCGGTATGGATATGGACCGATTGCACCGCGACCGCGGTTAGCGCCGCGGTGACGCCCATCAGCAGCACCATGATCAGCACCGTCTGTGCTCCACCACGGCGGGATAGGGAAGCTGTCATTAGTTCGCCTCCGAAACATTGGATGTCGCTAACAACGCTTCAATACGAATGGACAATGGATGTCGATTAAGCAACCGGATGTCCAGCACCAGCGGCGCTGAAGCGTCCTCGCTCTCACGTCGAAAGACCGCCTCGCTGTTGGACGGTAACGAGAAGGCCTCGCGTGCGAGAATGTTTCCAACATCGTCGGCTTCGTTGGTCTCACGCGTCTCCCGCCGAACTTGCGAATCGATGATTTGATAGACGACCTGTGTGCTGGCACCGACCTTCCGCAGCGTGGCACGATCGTCCACCACTTCGCGAGCCGTCGTGATCGCGGCGTCGCTTCGCAAGGCATCGGCCAGTCGCCGCACATCACGCATCGCCGCCACGTCGTGCTGCATCGATCTTTGGATGGTGGCGACCGATTCGAACAGCGTCAACGCCAGACCTGCCAACACCGAGAGCACCGACAGCGTGATCACCATTTCCAGTAACGTAAATCCATCGCCGGTAGTCATCGCGTGACGCCCGCGTGATCTGACGCCCCGCCCAGATCGTTTCCTGTCGGTTGATTGAAATGCGATCATGGATTACTCACCATTGCCTTCCGATATGGCTGTGGACTCATCTGCCTTTGCGTTCGCTTCCGTCGGGGGCGCCTTGAACCGCCATATCTGTACGGTTTGCGAAACGGATGTCTCGTCCCCTTGTGCAGGTTCCGCATTGGAAACCGCGACCCGAATCTCTTTACAGGGCACACCTTGACAATCGAAGCTGCGAATGGCGACCTTCACGCGGTTGGTGGAGGGTGCCCGCGTCGCGGCTTGTTGGATTGTTTCCGCAGCCGCTTCGAGGTCGGCAAAGGGAACGGTTCTTAATTGCGAAGCCACATTTTCCGCCGCCAGACGATCGCTGAGCCGCCGCCACTGTTCGGTGCGAGCTTGCTGAGCGACGGCGACATACTTTGCGACCGCAGAGATCGTGACCAACAACAGCGTCAACGCCACGGCGGCTTCGACTAAGTAGACACCGCGAACAAAGGGTCGGCCCCCCTTGCTTGGCTTGCGAATGCTCGAAGTCTCTCGAAACGTCCCGCGCGGTGCGAAGATAGGTTTAGGCCAAGCCATGGATCAGCGCCGTTAATGCGTGGAGCAACAGATAGGAAAACGACAACACGAAGGCTCCGCAGAGCAAAATCCCGACCGGAAAAAGGACCGCCATGACCGTGTCCGCTCGGAGCTGCGACCGTCGCAGCAGGTCGTCGGCCAGCGTCCGCAACGTATCGGCAACGCGTCCTGTTTGAACCGCCGATTCGATCCACGCCGCGGTTGGACCGGGGGCGATTCCCGACCGGCAAAGCGCGTCGCCAAGCGTCGCGCCGCGCTGCGCAATGGCCAGCGCTTTGGTCAGGCGAACTTGTTGGCCACGATTTGTTGTCGCCGCACTGGTTAGCTGTAACGCTTGCGACGATTCGCACCCCGCATCGATTGCGGCGGCGACACCACGAAGGCACGCCGCACGCCGCCGCGCGTGAATCAGGGGCCCGGAAATGGGAAGCAACATTAACAAATGGTTCCAATCGGTTATCCAAAACAGAAACGCCAGACCGCCCCACAACACGACTACCAGCACCAGCACCGGCGGCACCCACTGGAAGGCGGAAAACCAACGTTCCTGCCAGCTCGCCAGTTCGATCTCGAACTCCAGCAGCATCTCCTGAATCGACGGCATCACGAATTGGCTGACAAACACAATGACCAGCCCCGACGAAAGTAGGATGCCGAGCAAATATGCCAGTTGCGTCCCCGCGGGCCAACCGCTCGCCTGACTCCCGATCGATAGCGTGGGCTGGCCAGCGACCGCCGCGCGCGGGCTTTTCCATGCCGCTTGATGTCGGTGTTGCAGGAAGAGCAGCGTTTCCATGTCCAGTGGAAGCCGCATCCAACGTGCCAACGGCACCGGATCGGCGCCACGCTCCAGCCCCGCCGCAAAGGCCCTGCAGCGGGCCCCCAGCAACGTCGCGTCGCCCCACCCAAAGTCTCGGGTCAAGGCCGCCAATGAGCCTTGCGTTCGACAAACCGTCTGAATCGCCTCGCACAACGTCGCCGCCGCTTCACGGCGATAGAGGACGATCGCATACACCCACATCGACGTCAGCGCCAGACTAAAAACCAAACCGATATTCATTGGCAACAACGCCAGCGACGCAAAGAAACAGGCAAACCCCTGGCAGCCTCGATAGCCAAACTCCAACACCGTGTAAGCCCGCAATGATTCGGGCTGTAGATCGCGTCGCGATAAGGCACGGCGCACAAACGACAATCCAAACGCCAGTAGCGCCGCGGCGATTGCCATAAAGAGAAGGATCGAGTGATAGAGAATCATGTTTGTCTTGCGAATAAAAAATTCAGAAACCGCCCAACGATGTCAGCATGCTCTGCAGTGTTTGAAAACGCGCCATCGTGATCAGCAGACTGCTCCAGGCGAGCATGGCGGCCAACGTGGCGGCGATTGGTGGCAACAGAAAAAACAGCCGCCGCGATTGACGGATCGCCGCCCGCAGCAGACTCTCCGCGGCCGTCTGCCAAGCGATCACGGGAGCATCCGGGTGCGGACCCGACTGCCCGACCAAGGCAGGCAACAGACTCGATCGAATCGGCAAGCGTGGCAGCACCGATTCCAACGCGGCGCCGCGGTCGATCGTCTGTGCGGCTGCAGCCAGCCAAGCTCGCATCCGCGCCGAAGTAACGACGGCAGCGGTTTCCCGAAACGCATCGCCGTAGTTGCGACCCGCGGCGAGCGTCCGCGCCACGCCATCGGTCATCTCCGCCAAATCGATGGCGGCCAGCGAAGAGCCGACCATCGGTACTCCGTCAAGCAGCATGTCGGCGACGGAACCCAAGCGATCCGAACGACGCATCATCAACAGCAACACAACCAACCAAGCGAACAGCGCACTGAACACCAACACGACAACATTCAGAACGCGCAGGACTTCCAAACCCGGCAATAGCTCGACGTTAAACGACTCGATCAGCCGGCGGATTTCGGCATCCGGAAAGAGCAACACAAACGCGCCAACGACACTTGCCAGCAGCATCAGCATGGCGGCGATTACAACGCATTGAACGACGCGGTGCCGCATGAAGGCGAGCATCTCATGCACGCGAAGGTAGTCGCTCAGCGCGCTGACGATCGTCGTTTTGGAGATCGTCACGGCGGCATAAAAACGCTGCCGCAAATCGGCGTGGGCCATGGAGGCGAATTCGCCACGATCGATCGCCACCGCCAGTCGCTCAAGTTCCTCTCGCGCACCGCGGCCGCGGACTTCTTGGGCCGCGGCGCGGAGCGCTGCGGGAACGCAAGCTCCCGCGGCGGCCAAATGCATCAACTGCTGCGTTGCCGTATCGGCCGATGCATGCTCGCCAGACGCTGTCGGGTTGCTCATGACATGGCTCCCAAACGACCGTACATCGGCCAGAGAATCGTGTAGATGTAAACCGCCGCGCACAGCACTCCGACGCAACAGACAATCGTCGACGGAAGCCAACGAATCCAGAATTGATGCTGTCGATCTTGCTGGCTTTGATACCAATGCGATAGCGAGCGTAACTGATGGGGCAGCGCTTCGGCCGCCTCGCCAATGTCGTGGATTTGCGACAATAAGAAGCGAAGCATCGGCGGGGCGTCCACGAACACCGAGGCGGTTTCTCCAGCCGCGGTCGCGGTGATCCAAGCCGGCACGAGGCGCGCGATCGAACGCTCGCCGGAAATGTCCGCCGCCAGCGGTAACGCCGCTTGCACCGGAACGCCACCATCGATCTGCATCGCCAGGGAACTGCAAAACAACGACAGTCGCCCCGAACGCCCCGGCAGGTACTCCGACAAACGGCTGTCGCGTTTCAACGCGGCGTAAATCGCCAGCATTAACAGCAGCCCGATCGCCAGCAACGGTGGCACCGCCCAATACGTCGCCAATCCATTGGCCAGTGGCTGCGCCCAGCGGAACGTTGCCTCGGTGCTCCAAAATTGAACCAATCGGCTGAAGACGACCGTCAAGACCAAATAACCGATCAGCAACACGATCATTGGATAGATCAACGCGATCAGCGAGGCGGCGGTCATGGCCCGGCGACGACGCAGCAGATCCGCCAGTTCACGCAGCGCATCGGAGTTGCCCGACTCGATCGCGATCCGAAACGCCGCGGACGCTTGGGGACCACTTTGCTGATTCAATCCGGACAAGCTATCGGCCAGCGAGCGGCCCGCCTCCAAGTCGCTGCGAAGCTGGCTCGCGGCACGCCCAAGTTGCCCCAAGCGGGTATCTTCCAGCGTCCGCAACCCCGTCGCTAGCGGTCGCTCGGAACGGAACATGGCAACCAGTTCGTCCAGCAAGGCGGCGACCTGCTGGCTGCTCAGACGAGGAGAAACGCTCACGCGATAGCTCTCAATGACAAGGAGAAAATGGACTTTCCCTGTTTTGTCTTATTTTCGCGCCCGTTGCAAGCAAGATCGCCCTCAAAAAAGATATTTTGTCTGAATTTCTGTCGAGAGGCTCGGTGTTCCGCCACTTAACCATCCACCGTGCCGATCAATCGGTTGGCACCGCACGTCCGCCGCTGGCCAACGCCTCACGGTAGACACGTCGGTTGGCGGCATGCTCATCAACCAGGGTTTGGCCAACGCGTGCCCCGGCCGCCAGATCGGTTAGGACTTGCGGCAGAGCGAGCAACGCTCCCGGCGCGGCGCGATGCTGAAACCATTCGACGTCGTCGCTCGGTCCGAGCACGCACAGCGAAGGTGCCGCTTCGACGCCAAAGACATCCCGTCCCACCGCCCGCGTATCGTTGGCCCAATCGAGCTGGACGTTCCAGGCTTGCAAAGTCGCTGCGGTCGGTTCTCCAGGTTCCGCCATCACCAGCACGACGCGCGTTTTTTCTCGCAGCGTTTGCGGCAGCGTGTTGACGATTTCCTGCAACCCCACCGCGGCGGCTTGCGATCCCTCGTGTCGGGCGATCCACATCAGCACGGTCAACGGTCGATCGGAACCGTCCACGGTGACGTCACCAAGTCGCTGCGAGGCGGCATCATGGACGGTCAACCGGAAAGCGCCGGGAGGCTGGCCGAGCAGCGGACTGGCCAGCGGCGGTGGAGGTGGAATAAAGTGTTCCACAATCGCCGGCGACCGTCGCGTGTCAAGCTGGAAGGGGGCCGAGGCAGGCACCTGAAAACTCGCGTCGGTTAACTCGATCGACAGTCGAGCCTCTTCAATGGACTGATCATCCACCAAGCCCGGTACCATGGTGAGCGGCAGTTCGATCCGCCGGATCACGCCGACCCGCTGATCGATCCACAGCACGAATCCCGTTTGGCGGTTTTGAATCCTCAGACGCTCGCACCGGTGCCCTGCCAAGTCGCGGGGGCCGAGCAAAGAAAGTTGGGCGGCGTCATCAAACAGGCCGGCGAGCGGTCGCTCGCCAAACAGTAACTCCAGTTGAGGCGGTGGCCCACCGAGCCCCGCGGTAGCGAACTGGATCAGCAGCGGATCGGCGTAGATGGCG
>CAYZHQ010000146.1:0-13247 GCA_964477385.1 uncultured Pirellulaceae bacterium | reverse complement strand
TGCTGCAGCGAACCGCCATCATGCGAACGCTGGAAAACTACGACGCGTTGTTGGTGTTTGCCGCCGATTCGCTGACCGAGCTATCCAAGCAACTGAATGTTCCGGTTCAGCCACGAATCCCCGCCTCGGCGGAGATCATCAACAACCTGGAAAACCACGACCTGCCTCGCGTCGATGTGCACGATGCCGCAGCCGACTTGGCGGTCTATCTGCTGCAACGTGCCAAGCAAGTCCGCTGCACTCCGGCCATCCTCGCAGCCGCTGATCGTTTGATTTCGATGGAGCCCGAAGGGGAATTGAAGCAGGCCAAATTGTTTGCGTACCTGTCAAAGGTGCCGTTGATCCCTTCGACAGAAAAAGCGCTCGCGATCTTGGACGAAGCTCGCCAGTGGGCAAACGCCAACGGTCAATCGGAGGCCCCGCTGTTGCTGGCGATGATTCCTCAATACCTGATGTCTGGCAACGGGGAAGGCTTCCAGACGGTGATGCGTGACCTGACCGGCAAATACGGCAATGATCCGTCGGTGATGGGCAGGCTTCAGCAAATGCTGGTTCAATTCGGCTTGATCAATCCTGATGGATCGCCTCGCGTTCCCGGTGGCGGTGCCGCTCCGGCGGAACCGAGCGGCAGTGGCTTGTGGACGCCCGATCAAGGGGCCGCCCCAGCTCCGCCAGCCGCCGGGGGCCAGCCTGCCGCTGGTGGTAGCAAGCTGTGGGTTCCCGGCATGGATTGAGCCGCGTCCCTATGACAACCCGACCAAGCAGCCTGCCGACTTCATCCTGGCAGGCTGCTAGGTTTCGGACTTTGCGTCGCGGCCTAACCCACTGCGGGTCGCGACCGCTTGGGTCGGATCTTCCGGCCAATGATGCTTGGGATACCGCCGCCGCAACTCCTTGCGGACTTCGGGATAGGTATTGGTCCAAAAGCTCGCTAAATCCTCGGTGACCTGCTGCGGCCTGTGATTCGGCCCCAACAAATGCAGCAGCAAGGGGACGCGGCCAGCCGCAATTCGAGGTGTCTCGGTCCAACCAAATAACTCTTGCAACCTCACGGCCAACACCGGGGGCTTGCCCACCGCGTACTCAATGCTGACGCGATTTCCGCTGGGTACCGTCAACTGCTCGGGAGCCTGTTTCTGCAACGCCTGCTGCTGTTCAAAATTCAACAGCCCCCTCAAAAAATCGCCCCAGGGGGCGGTCTGCAAGTCGTGAAAACTGCGACGCCCACGGCACAATTGAAAACAGATTTCGTGCATCTGAGACTCGTCAAAGGCTGGCAAATCCAGATCGGGATTCCAAGCCCGCAAGCACTCCACCCGCGCGAGCCAAGCATTCAATGGCTTGTCGTTGGCGGGAAAAACGCGATCCCAATTTCGTAGCGCCTGTTCATACAGCAACTGCTG
Organism: uncultured Pirellulaceae bacterium; assembly: GCA_964477385.1. Lineage (GTDB taxonomy): Bacteria > Planctomycetota > Planctomycetia > Pirellulales > Pirellulaceae > Roseimaritima. Next base: position 11,844 of record CAYZHQ010000146.1, on the reverse strand, counting down.
ACTTTGCGTTTCATCGCCACGCTCGATCGGGGTTTCGCTGAGCAACAACTCGTTCCAATAAACCCTCCGTCGCGCCGCGACATGCTTCAACGAAGGGTGAAAGAAGCACTCGTCTCGTGTCTCCAAAAATGCCGGGTTCAACCATTCGGGTTCGACCAACGATGCTTTGCGCACCTTGGCGTCTCCGGTCGCCTGCTGCACATCAATGGCAAGGAACAGCTCCCCTTCGTGAACACGCGAATCGGCACTCAGTTTGACGCCTTTGCCACCCGCAGTGAGCGCTCGTTCGCTACCGCGCGAGCGGCGTTTGGCCAAACGGTCAGGGTAGGCGGCCAGCAGAGCCCGCATGATTGCCTCGTCGGCGGCCTCGCCAACGACACGTTGTGGTCCGGTTCCTCCATCGAGCGCCGCAGCCAACTGCTCGGCAACCCGAAAGACCTGACGGGCTGCCGCGGTGTTCACCGCGACGTCTTCTTCTCCGGCAGCAAATCGTTCCAAGCGACGGAATTGATCGACGATATCGGAGCGGCCGCCCGAATGGCTGGGCGTCGCCCGTTGGCCGCCACGAATCGGTTTCCCCTTTTCCCGTGGTGCTCCGCGGAAGGGATCGCGCTCGCTAAGCATCGCGGCGACGACCGCCCCTTGAGCGGCGATGCCCAACTGCTCGCTGGCAATCAGCAACCGCGCGAGCCTTGGATGGACTGGCAACGTTAGCATCCGTTTGCCAAGTTCAGTGATGCCCTTGGGTTCGAGAGCCCCTAGTCGCCGCAACAGCAACCGCGCCGCTGCCATCGCGTCTTCGGTCGGCGCCTCCAGCCAAGGGAACGCCGCCACGTCCAATTCGCCCCAGCCCGCGAGCTGCAACACCGCGCCGGCTAGATCACTGCGTAAGACTTCTGGAGTATCGAACTCGGGTCGGCCGCGCTGTGCCGCGGCGGGCCACAATCGCCACGCGACCCCCGGTTCGGTGCGTCCCGCGCGACCAGCACGTTGATCGGCCGAAGCTTGAGAAATCGGTTCGATCTCCAGTCGTGGCAAGCCCACATCGGGATCAAACCGCAATACCCGTGCCTGCCCACTATCGACGACCGCGGTCACGCCGGGGATCGTCACCGAAGTCTCCGCGACATTGGTGGCCAGCACGATCTTCCGCTGCTTGCTGGGTAACAACACCTCGTCTTGCTTGCCCGGCGAAAGATCACCATACAGCAACCTTACGGCGGCCCCCCGCGCCGCTGACACGTTCCGCAATTCGCGTTCGGTCTTGCGGATCTCGCCCACGCCCGGCAAGAAGACCAACACATGCCCCTGCGTGGCCGACAAGACATTCGGCAGCACCTCGGCAATCTGCTGTTCAATCGGTTCACGGTTCAATTGTTTGGCGTAGCGGATATCAACAGGATAGGTCCGTCCTTGGCTCTCCACGGTGCGCACCTCGTCACCAGCTTGCCCTAGAAAGGCCGCGATGGGCTGCGGGTCGAGGGTCGCACTCATGACCAGCAACTGCAATTCGGGACGCACCGTCTGCTTCAAGCGAAACAGCATGCCGAGCGCCAAATCGGCTTCGAGACTCCGTTCGTGAAACTCGTCCAGCAGCACCGCACCAAAGCCTTCCAAGAAGGGATCGGCCTGCAAGCGGCGCAGCAAGATACCGGTCGTGACCGCCACGATCCGCGTTTGGTCATGCCAGCGTTTATCGAACCGAACTTGGTAGCCAACGCCCTCGCCGACCGTCGTGCCAGCAAGCGTAGCCAAGCGAGCCGCTGCCGAACGAGCCGCCAACCGCCGTGGCTGGGCGATCAGTATGCGACCTGACACCTGTTGCGATTCATCCAGTCCGATCGGGACTCCGGTTGTCTTGCCAGCCCCCGGAGGCGCTTTTAACACGACCGTACCGCACTCTCGCAGCCCTTCCAAGATCTGCGGCAGCACCTCGACAATCGGCAAGTCTTTGGGCACACGGGTCATGACGAAGCAACAAGTCTCGCAATCGCATCGGTGGACGACGCAATCATTTCGGGACCGATAGTATGAGGACCGGGAAACGGCAAGAACTGGACGGGGACTTGTTCGGCGGACAACACATCGCGTAGTGCTTCGGCACTTTCAAACGGCAAAATCGGATCGGCCGTCCCGTGGCTTTGTAGCACTTCGGTATTGACCAACCGTCCTGCGTGTTGCTCCCAAATCGGTTTGCAGATCAGGGTTCCCGACATCTGCAGCAACCCATCGGGAGGCGTCGGCAAACCTCGCAGCGCCACATCCATCGACAGCATCGCCCCTTGGGAAAAGCCACCCAACATCAGCTTTGGGGTGTCTCCCACCAACCCGGCCATCACTTCCGCGACAGTCTGCGTCAGCTTCGCCCGCGCGGTATCCAGTCCCGGCGGCTCATGGACGTGCAGCTCGGCGAACTGGCGGGCTTCCACCGCCAGCATCAGTCGCTGCATGTTCAGCTCCCACCAGGCGCGTGCCGACGGCATGCCCAGCTCGGCCAAGGTATGCGGCGCGTAGGGAAACACAAACCGCACCCTGTCCGACGCCGCCCCGAGGCTCTGCGCCCACTGCGCTCCCAGTGGCACCAAGTCGTCACCCGGTGCACCGTAACCGTGACATACAACAACGGCCACCGTGCAATCCTCGTCACCATCGAGGACGACACAGTTCAGGTCGCCAATCGTCTTCTCATAAGCCTTCATTCGACGCAGTATCCTTTCGGTCGCTGTGACCAAGATCTCGCTCCGGCGCGATCACGTCACGCACTCGCTGTTTAAGAATTTTAATTTCGGGAAAGCCACCATCACGTTCCCGATTCCAGACCACCGTGTCGTCGACCAGAATCACAAAGCGACCTCCTGAACAGGGAACTAAAGCCACCTCGGCCAACTCCTGCTCGAAGGTCGACAACAGTTCCTGAGCCATCCAACTTGCTCGCAGCATCCAGCGGCAGCCTGTGCAGTATTCAATCCGAACTTTAGCCATGTCGTCGCCTCCCCCTCCGCCTCGTGATGTTGATCCATGTTGCCAACGCCCATCGCCGAAACCCCCATCGGCCTGCGTACCATCCCGCCAGAAAACCGACCGTCCTCAGGGGGCTTGCGCCGTTTGCTTCCCGTGCGCCGTCTGCTGATGCCGCTGCCACATTTGCTCCCACTCGGCCGCCAGTTCCGTCACCCGCTGCGGGTGCATCTTTGCCAAATCCCGGGTTTCCGCCCGATCATGCTGCAGATCATACAGCTCCCATTCAGCTCCTTTGGTGGCGACTAATTTCCAGTCTCCCTTGCGCAGAGCACGATTTCCTTCATGCAGCCACCACCGCGTCACTGCGGGAACCGGTTGGCCCGCCAAGACACCTCGTAAACTACGGCCAGGTAGCGGCACCGCGGGCTCAGTTGGTAACGGCACGCCGGCAACATCCAAAATCGTCGGCACCAGATCGATCACATGTGCCGGCGCATGCCGGAGTTCTCCCTCAGCATCGATGCCGGCCGGCCAATGCACCACCAAGGGTGTGGCGATGCCTCCTTCATGCACCCAAGTTTTGTGACGCCGAAAGGGCGTGTTGGCCACGGAGGACCAACCGGGTCCCAAACACAAATAGCTGCCCGCCGATCCCGCCGGCGCGTCGGGATCGTGTCCGTCGTCACGAACCATGATTTCAGCGCTCGCCCCATTGTCGGAGAGAAAGAAAATCAGGGTATTGTCCCACGCATCCATCGCACGCACCTGCGCTAACACACGCCCAAAGGCCTGATCCACACGATCGACCATGGCAGCATGCAAGACCATCTTCTGAGCTTGAAACGGTTGCTGCTGAGCGGTCAGTTGGTCCCATGGTAAGGGGCGATTGATTTCGCCAGCTCCGAGTTGCTTGATGGCATCTGGGAAGTCATAGGGTGGCCCCACGTCGGGCTCGACAGCCGACAGCGGCGTGCTGACCAAACCGATATCTTGGATGCGTTTCCAACGCTGCTGCCGAATCGTTTGCCAACCAGCATCGTATCGCCCTTCATACTTTGCGATATCTTCGGGCAACGCATGCAATGGAAAGTGCGGTGCGGTAAACGCCAGATAATGGAAGAACGGTTTTTCGGCATCGCGGGCGGCATGTTCCTGCAAGCACCGCACGGCGTGATCCGCAATCGCGTCGGTCCCATAAAAAGAGGTCCCATGTTCGACCGCAGGCAATTTCTGATCGTCCTCCCAGTGCACCTGAGGCGAAAAGAAACGACCTTGATCGCGTAAGTAATACGACCGATCAAATCCTTCTGCCAAAGGCATCCCGTCGATGTGCCACTTCCCACTGTGATACGAACGATAGCCTGCCTGCTGGAGATAACGCGGCAACAGCCACGCCCACGCAGGGCGTTGGCCTCGGCCACCACTGCGAACGCCCGGCACCGCATCGCGACGAATCGATTGGGCGTAGTAGCCGGTCAACAACGCCCCGCGCGTTGGCCAACAACGCCCCGTGTTATAGAAATTGGAAAACCGCAAACCTGCCGCAGCCAATGCATCGAGGTTGGGCGTTTCGATTTCTCCCCCATAGCACCCCAGGTCGCTGTAACCCATGTCGTCTACCATCACCAGCAAGACGTTCGGAGCAAGCTTGGGACGGGCATCCGTTTCGTCAGCCAGGGCAGGAATCGCAACCAGCAACAGCAGCAACGACAGCATCAAGCATCGCATCATCGGTGGCCTCTGAGGGGAGTAGTCGCTTCGACACCTTGACGCCGTAGGCGAGCGAACAGGCGGAAACCGGGGATCGTGGAGGAGCACACAACCACGGCCCCGTCTGTCCGTCGGGGCCGTGTCGCGATTGGCATTGTACTCAATAAGAAAACGCTTCCGCGTCTTCGCGCGGTGCCGCCTGATAACCGTAGGGTTCCATACTGCTGCTGGCACGCCCCTGACTTAAGCTACGCACGGCGCTAGAGTATCCAAACAGTTCCTTGAGTGGTGCATGAGCCACAATCGAAGTCAATTCGCCCCGCACATCGGTCTGGGCAATGATCGCCCGACGCTGCTGCAAGTCGCCTACGATATCCCCCATATACGCTTCCGGCGTGGTGATTTCCATTCGCATCACCGGTTCGAGCAGCGTTGGCTGGGCCGCTTCAAGTGCACGATCGAAGGCATCCCCGGCGGCGATCCGAAATGCCACCGCATCGCTGCCTTCTTCATGGGCTTCGCCACCGGTCGCTTCCATCTTCAACCCCATCAGAGGAAAGCCCGCGATCATCCCCCCGCCGTCAGCACGTTCGCGTAATTCTTCGATCGCCGCAGCACGCATGTCGGGAGGAATCGTGGTATCGGGCGGAATGCGATCAAAGACTTGCACCGGAGCCGAAGGATCATCCAGCGGCGTGACAGTCACATTCAGACGAGCAAACATTTGCTGAGCGCCCATCTGGCGATTGCACTGTCCCACCACGGTCGCAGGCTGAGCGATTGTCTCACGATAATTCACACGCGGCTTATAGAACTTGACTTTCATGCCAAAGTCGCGGGTCAAGCGATGCTGAATGACCTCCAAGTGCAGCTCCCCCATCCCGCTGATCAGCGTCTGCCCGGTCTCTTCATTTTCCACCGCTCCAAAGGTTGGATCCTGACGTTTGAGCATCTCCAGAACTTCATTCAGTTTCTTACGATCGGCCGTGCTCTCGGGCTCAATCGCCATCGACAACACCGCTTCGGCAAACTTGATGCTGGGCAACTCGATCGCCTCTCGAGTGTCGCATACGGTATCTCCGGTGATGGCGAACCGCGGACCGATCACACAGCAAATATCTCCGGCACAGACTTCGTCGATCTGTCCGTCGCGTTCCTTTTTGCTCGCATGGATCTGCCACAGCTGGGCGATGTTTTCTTTCTTGTCGCGATTCGGACACTGCACCCGCGAGTTCTGCTTTAGCGAACCGCTATAAACGCGAATCCAATAGTTATCGCCCGTCTTGGCGGGCAAGATTTTAAACACCAAACCACAGAACGGTTCCTTCACCGACGGTGCCCGCGACAACCGGGTCTCGGTCTGCTTGGGATCGACCCCTCCGACGGGCGGCCGATCGGCTGGCGAGGGCAGGTAGGCGGCGACGGCATCAAGCAACGGCTGCACTCCGATACCATGTAAGGCGGAACCGCAAACCAGCGGCTGGATCTGTCGCGTCAGACAGGCTTCGCGAAGCGTCGCACGAACCAACTCGGCTGGAATCGGCCGCTCTTCCATCGCCAATTGCATCGCTTCGTCGTTCAGTTCATAGACCGTTTCGAGCAACTGCTCTCGCCACATCGCCGCATCGTCGGCGAGCTCGTCGGGGATCTCCACGATGCTCACTTTCTTGCCATCCGTTTCGGGATCAAACTGCATCAGCTTCATCTCGATCAGATCGACCACGCCACGGAACGGATCGCTGGTGTGTGCCGGGCCCTGCCCGACGGGCATCTGAATCGCGACAGGTTTGCCATGCAATCGCGGGCCGATCTGATTGAAGACCGCCTCGAAGTTTGCGCCTTCTCGGTCGAGTTTATTGATGAACACGATCCGCGGCACATCGTACCGATCGGCTTGACGCCAAACCGTTTCGCTTTGAGCTTCGACTCCCTCGCGGGCCGAAAACACAACCACCGCACCGTCGAGTACCCGCAGGCAGCGTTCGACTTCGGCAGTGAAGTCGACATGCCCCGGTGTATCGAGCAGGTTAATGTCGTAGTTTCCCCAATGAAACTTCACGCAAGCCGAGAAGATCGTGATTCCCCGTTCCTGTTCTTCGGGATCATCGTCGGTGTCGGTCGTTCCATGATCCACGCGTCCGACGCGGTGCTTGGCACCGCTGAGATACAGCATCCGTTCAGTCACAGTCGTTTTGCCGGCGTCGATATGGGCAATAATGCCGATGTTTCGCAGGCGTTCTATGTCGGAGGGCATGGCAGGGCGACCTGGAAGGTTTCTAAAAAGGAAGCGTTCAGCGATCAAAATGTTAGAGTTGTTAGGGAAAAACGGCAACGGCGCATCGTGGGGAATCAGCCCCCAGGCTGGCCACGGGTCCCCCTTGCAAGGCCAGACAGGGGCGATTCCGGCCAACCTCTGGCTCTGCCGCTCGGGCCGAGCGAGTTGGCGTTGGACACAGACCTGCCCGGCGGGACCTGTACGCTGGCTGGGCAAACCGTTTTAATAATCGGCCTTCCTTTTTCTTTCCTTGATCGAGCAGACCCACACCATGGCCGGACTTGCCCACCACGTTTTTTTTACGTTAACCGACAGCAGCGAAGCAGCGATTGAAACCCTGATCGGTGCCTGCAAGAAATATCTCGACGGCCATGATGGCTGCACCTCCTTCGCCGTGGGACGCCGCACACCCGACTTGGTGCGCGACGTCAACGACCAAGAATTCCACGTCTCGCTGCACGTCGTTTACGATTCCCGCGAATCCCACGACGTCTACCAGACACACCCTCGTCACCTGCAGTTTATCGAGGAGCAAAAAGGGAATTGGGCGACCGTACGGGTGTTCGACAGCAACCTCGCTTGATGACCCGCCAAACGGCGTTGCCTCCACCCAGAACAGGCCGCTGGCAGTTCTGCGGTCAGCCGGCTTCGGCCGCTTGCCGCAAGACGCGGCCCGTAATCGATGCCTCGCACTGAGCCACTTCTTCCGGAGTCCCCTCGGCCACAATCCGACCACCCTCTTCGGCCGCTCCCGGCCCAAGATCGATCAAGTGGTCGGCCGAACGCATCAGTTGCGTGTTGTGCTCCACCACGATCAGCGAATGCCCATCGTCGAGCAACGCGTCGAAACAATCGAGCAACTGCACGATGTCCGAAAAGTGCAGACCAGTCGAGGGCTCGTCCAGAATAAACAGCGTTCGGCGACGGCGAGCACCGGTCAAAAACGCAGCCAACTTCAGCCGTTGGGCTTCGCCGGAGGAGAGCGTGGTGGCGCGTTGCCCCAACGCGATGTAGCCCAGCCCCACATCCAACAATCGTTGCAGTTTGGCTTGCACTTTCGCATGCCCGCGAAAAAAGTTGTAGGCCGCCTGCACGGTCATCTCCAGCACATCGGCGATCGTTCGATCGCGATAGCGAACGCTTAGAACTTCGCGGCGAAAGCGACTGCCGTGGCACGTCGGACAGGTCATCGTGATGTCGGCCAGAAACTGCATGTCGATCTGCAACACGCCGTCGCCCTCGCATTCAGGACAACGTCCGGCTTCACTATTAAAACTGAAGTGGCTGGTCGTGTAGTTATGCGTTCGCGCTTCGACCGTCTCGGCAAACACCGCCCGGATTGGGTCCAAGGCTTTGATGAACGTGGCGGGGATGCTGCGTGGGCTGCGGCTGATCGGAGCTTGATCGATCAGCATGACATCTTCGATCTGTCCGGCACCAATCAAGTCGTCATAAGGCAATGTCTCGGGAACCCGCTTGCGTTTCCGCCGACAGATCGCGCCATACAAGGTGTCGTGCACGAGCGAGCTTTTTCCGCTTCCCGAAACACCGGTCACGAGGCACAGAACCCCGAGTGGAAAACGGACTTCGATCCCCTGCAGGTTATGCCCGCTGGCACCTTTCAAGACCAAACTACCGCGTGGCCGACGCCGTTCCGGCTTGACGGACAACAGGCCGCGTCGTCCGGCCAGATAATCTCCGGTCAAGCTCTGCTTGCTCTCCAACATTTCTTCCAAAGAACCTTGAAAGACACATTTTCCGCCCGCGGTACCGGCTTGCGGCCCGATCTCGACCAGTTGATCCGCCGTTCGCATCAGATGAGCATCGTGTTCTACCACGACCACCGTGTTGCCGCGGTCTTTCAAACCGACAATGGCGCTGGTCAACCGCTCGACGTCGTGCGGATGCAGGCCCGCGGTCGGTTCATCCAATACGTACAGCATGTTGACCAAACTGCTCCCCAGCGCGCCGGTCAGCGCTACCCGCTGGGATTCTCCGCCGGACAGCGTGCGCAGCGTGCGATCGAGTTGCAGGTACCCCAGCCCCACCGCCTGCAAGTAGCCCAGTCGGCTATGGACCTGACGCAGCATTTCTGCGGCGATCTGCTTGTCGCGCGGAGTAAACGTCACGTGTTCGATCACATCAACCAGTCGATTCACCTGCAACGCCATCAACTCGGCGATGCTTTGGCCGGCCAATTTGTACGCCAGCGCGGCCGGCTTCAGCCGCTCGCCGTGACAGGCACTGCAGCGGGTATAGCTACGAAACCGCGACAGGAAGACCCGCACATGCATTTTGTACTTCTTGCGTTCCAGCCAAGCAAAGAATCCATCCAAGCCACCGAATTGGCGTTCCGGCACACCATGCTGAATGATCTTTAATGCCGCCGCGGGGAGCTCCGCATAGGGTACGTCGACCGGCACTTCGTAGTCCTTCGCCAATGCCAGTAACTCTTTCAGTTCGTGGCTATAAGCCGGCGTGCTCCAAGCGGCAATCGCGCCCTCACGCAGCGTTTTGGTGCGGTCGGGAACGACCAAATCCATGTCGATGTCGACTTGATCGCCAAAGCCTTCGCAAACCGGGCAAGCACCGAGTGGATTATTAAAACTAAATAGCTGCGGCTGCGGTTCGGGATAATCGATTTGGCAGGCGTCACAGCGATGACGGTTGGAAAAATCGAATCGTTGCCAGGGCCGGCCATCGACGGTTTGCGTTTCCGTCGCACCGGGCAGTGCCTCCTCATTCGATACCAAGACGACCGCCCGCCGATCCCCGGCCGTCATCGCCGCCTCCAACGATTCCGTCAGCCGCAGAAACGGATCATCGCTGTGGACTCGGTCGACGACGACGATGCCTTGCGTGCCGTCGTCGGTGATCGCCGCGGCGAGGGCTTGGCGATCAGCGTCCGACAAACGATGCGTCTGCTCCCCGACAACCAGCCTGACATAGCCCTGTTGTTGCAGCCCCAGCAGCGTCTCGGAAGCTTCTAAACGTGATCCCAAGGCGACTTCAAAGCCCAGCATCAAGCGCGTTCCCGGTGGCAACTGCCCCATCCGAATCGCGATCGATTGCGGGTTATCGGTCACCACCGGCTGCCCACATTGGTAACAGACCAATTGAGACACTTTTGCAAACAGTAGTCGCAAGTGGTCGGCAATTTCGGTCGCCGTGGCCACGGTACTGCGATTGCCTCGGGTGGCACCGGCACGCGTCACCGCAATCGCGGGCGGCAGGCCTTCGATGGCGTCGCAATCGGGTTTGTCCAGCCGCTGCAGAAACTGTCGCGTGTAAGCGGAAAAGCTTTCGATATAGCGTCGCTGTCCTTCGGCATACAACGTGTCAAGCGCGAGACTGCTTTTTCCGCTTCCCGAAACCCCGCAAAACACAATCAACTGCCCACGCTGTAGCTCGAGATCGACGTCTTTCAGATTGTGGACGCGCACGCCGCTCAACTGAATCGTTTTGGAACGGACCGATGAATGGGTCGCGGCAGGATGGGGCAAGACGAAACAGGCCTTCAAGCAAGGGTACAAACAGTCAGCCAAAATTATCAACCGACGAATAAAAACGGGCAACCCGCACAGGATGGCGACCGCTAACGCACCAACCGGAAATGGTCAAAGTCGACGTCGATCGGCTGGTCGATTTCCGAGAACAAGCATTCGAGCAACACAATCGATGTGAGATCAACCGGCCGATCGGCCGCGCCCAACGCGATGTCGGCGGTCGCGATCTCGATGGGATTGTCGACGCCCGGCAACAGCATGTAGTCCCGCTGGAAAGCGTCGTCCCGAGGCTTGCCGGCGGTACCGTCGGCGACGTTCACCAACAGTTGCACCGAGCGTGCCGGACTATCCTCAGGCAGTCGCACGTCGAACCGCAGCGACCGATACACCGCCCAATCTTGTGGAGAACTGTTCAGTACCATCGTCGGGTAATAGCCCGGTTTGATGTGCAGCCGCAGGCCCCGGCTTCCCTCAGTGACCAAACTTCCGGCCAATGTCATGCTCGTTTCTCGGCGCCACCAGCGGCTCAGTTCGGCCTGATTCTCGAAAGAGGCCAACAGGGGAAACTGCTGCGATTGCAGGCGACAATCGCGGAGCACCTGCCAGGGAGTGTAGCTCACCACACCTCCCAGCCCCACGGCCAGCAGACAGCCCAACACCCCCACCGAACGTCGTAGAACACGCGAACGTAACGGGACACGCACGCTTTCGAAGACCAACCAACCGGCCGTCACGCCAGCGAAGTTGGCGACCAAATCGTGCAGCGATGGCGAGCGACCAGAGAAAGCCTGCAAAGCTTCCAACAGACCGCCTATCAGTGCAATCACCCCGGCGATCATGATCCGATGCCGTAACCGCGTGGCGCCACACCATTCGACAATCCGCAGCGTCAGCCAAGTCATGCCTGCGAAGGCGGGGAAGTGCAGCAGGTCGAAAATCGCATCGGCCGCGCGACCGCGGAAGGGGGAGGGGACCAACAAGGCGATCACGGCAACGATGATCGCCAAACCGATGGCCAGCCTTTGCAGTCCAGAGACGCGCCCAAACCGACGCCCCACGTTGCTGAACCACGTTTCGGAACGCCCATCAAGCGGGCGTTCTGTCGTGGAATCAAGCGACTCGTTCACGCTTGGATAATACGCTGCATGTAGTCGATACTGTCTTTGACCAAACTTTCCACGCCTGGTTCATAGTCAAACACTTCGACGCTGACCCATTCGTCATAGCCAATTTCGCGAAGTGCCTGGAAAATCGGCTCGAACGCCACTTCTCCCATTCCCGGCCCGCGGCGATTGGGATCATTGGCATGAAAGTGCAACAGATGATCGGCCGTTTCAGCGATGATCTGTGGGATCGGAATCGCTTCGCTGCTCATCGCCTTGACATCGAGAT
>CAYZHQ010000145.1:0-13370 GCA_964477385.1 uncultured Pirellulaceae bacterium | reverse complement strand
CCAAAATTTTAAGCTCGCATACACTAACCCTAGAACCGGACAGAAAACCATTGTTTTGTAGGCAATCGGAATGATTCGTTTTTTGAAAATCCGTTGGCAGGGTGAGCTTCGTTTTGGCGGACGATGGTGCACACGCTTTGCCGGTCGAAAGCGATTGGTCGCTCAGACGCCGATACCCGAGGTTGGGCGGTCGATCGTTGCTCGGACTTGGCTTGGATGATACGACTGTTGGCGTCGTCAACCGACTGGTCAGGTCCCGCGGCAGCACCAACGGCCCAGAAATGCACCTCTCTAAGTCAACAGGCCGTTAGGATCGTGCGACAAAAAAGTGTCGGGTACCTTTTGCGAGGAACTCGCCCTTCGGGTGCTTCGCACAAAAGGTACCCGACACTTAATTATCGCTCATTGCTTAGCCGCGGTTCCCGCATTCAACCGCAGCTTTCACTCAAACGGCTCACAGCGTTTTGTGACATGATTCCTGAAACCCTGCTTAGTTGCTTTGCAGATCCCAAGCTTGCAGCCAAGTCGTTTTCTTGGGCAACATGTCGAAGTCGTCCCGAAGTCGGTCAGCCATGTCATCTAAGTGGCCTGCTCCATAGAAGACGGCGACCGTTTTCTTGCCCGCTTTGAGTTCTTCCTCGAGCACCTCAAAGGCTTTGGCATTGCGACCTTTGATCAACGTATTGTCCCCATTCACGTCGTCCATGCCTGCGGTAGCCACGCCGATATCGCTTAACTGCGTCGCCATGGCACGCTTCATCAGCATTGCCCGGTCATCGCTGAACATCGCCCGCAAAAGGTCCAATTCGCTGCCGGCGTTCTTCGACTGGGCCGCTAAACTGGCACCCATCATGCGGGCGATCATCTTGGGCAGGCTATCGCCGCGGCGCTCCATATCCTTGGCGAACTCGTCGGGGCTCATGTCGGCATGGCGAAAGTTCTTAGCCATGTAGTCGATCTTTTCGAGCTGGTACTCCAGGTTCAGCATGTCCTTCATCCCCGTTTGCATCGAAGCCAACAGAGACCGACGTTGCTGCAGATCTTCGGGGCGAATCCGTGTGCCGTCGGGCGCGACCAATTCGTACAGCACCACGTCGTACTCAGACAATCGCTGCTTCAATTTCGAATAGTAATCCTCTTGTCCGATATGGACCACGCCCACCAAATCCACGACCTGGCCGGCATACTTGGTGCTAGGCTTTCCTTCGAACCGCACAATGGCGGTATCGAGACCCTTCGGCTGGTCCGAGTCGGTTTTGGAAATTCGCACGAAGTCTTCGCTGACGTCGCGTTTGGTCGCGGTGGCTTCTTGGGCGGCCAAGAAGCCAGCGTTCAGCGACACGATGGTCGCTGTCAAAATCAAGAGAGCGCGATGCATGGTCGGTGTTCCGAAGGCGCGAATGAGAAAGTTAAGTACCTAGGGCAAGATACGTCTCAAACAAGCTTCGGACAACTCACCACCGAGGATCCGTTCCCGCTCGGGATACCAAGCTTCCGGGCCTAAGCTTCCAGGTTCAGCGACGTCAGCGGCGGGCTGGCCGTGCCGAGCGGCAGCGCGTGGGGGGCCGGTGTGAGCGATGGGCGGGGCACCTGTTGTTGGCAAACGGCTTGCCAGGTCTCCCGTTCGATCCCCAGCACTTCGGCGATTGTGGCCCACTTCATCGGGTCGTGGTGGGCTTCGGCGAGCGACAGATGTTGCAGCAAAAAAACGTACAGGTCGGACACTTTTCTGGCGACGTCGGTTTCGCCGATCGAAACGCCTGACAGCAATTCGCCTAAGATTTCCCGCAGATGCAGCGTCCATTCCGCAAAAGCGGACGGATCGACCGCATCCTTGGGGGTCGCTGCTAACGATTCGGCGAGTTGCTGGCCCCGTTCGATCAGCATCAGCCGCAGTCGTGCGGGGGACGCATTGAGCACACTTTGAGCCAAATATTGGTCGGCATTCTCGTAACGCTGCATGTTTAGGTCTTCCTCCGTGATGGATCTCGTGTCAAATTCGAATCGCTAAGGGCTTGTCGAAAGCGGGGCACGGAACAAGCGATCGGCCCCCCTTTGCTGTTATGGCGACATTACTGAGGGGAAAAGTTCAGCGGCTGGATGCTGGAGATCGCTTGCGAATTGCTCTGCAACCGAGCGATAGCCGATTCCATGTTGAAGAATTGCTTGAGCAGCCTTTCCCGTTCGCCTTCTAGTCGCGTGTTCAGTCGGTCAATTTGTTCGTTGTTGCGCTCGATGCGACTGGTCAGCGCGTTACCTCGGCTGAGCAACATCCCGTTGTCGACGCCCGCCAAGCGATCGGCCAGCGAGTTTAGCCTGGCCGCCACGCCGGTCTCTTCGGTGGTGAAGAATTGCTCCACCGCTTGGCCATTTTCTTCAAGCAATTTGGTGAGCTTTTCTTCGTCCAGTTCCAGCTTGCCGGTATCATTCAAACGCAGGCCGACTTCGCCGAGCGACCGGATTTCGCCATTGCCGCCGATCACGCCGGAGAGCAGTCGCGAGTATCCCGATTCGATCCGCAGGGCCTCGGTGGAGCCAAACAGTAAGCCAACCTCTTGGGCTTCGGAGTCAAAGAACGTCAGCGACTTCAGGCTGTCGTTCAACAAATTGAACTGCGTCACAAAAGTCTTGACCGCATTCACAACCGCTTCGGGATTTTCGGTCACGCCGACGCTGATCGGGTCGGCGGAGAGTTCCTTGAGCGTCAGGTTTAATCCCGTCGCTTCGTCTTCGAAGACGCCATCAATGCTTGTCAAACGACGCGTTGCCCCGGAGCTGTCGGTCAGTGACAATTGGGCGTCTTGTCCGCGAGAGGTGGTTTCGGTCGCTAGGCTGAAGCCGATTGTGTCGACACTGAATTGCCCTTGCTGCCCTCCCTGCCGGCTGTTCAAACGAAGCGCGAACTTGCCATCTTCGTCGCTGCTGATCGAAGCTTTGACGAACCGTTCGGAGGCGTTGATTTTTTCCACGATCGCCTGCAGCGAGTCTTCGGCTGCGACATCGATCGACAGGAATTCCCCACCAATGATCGCGGAGACCTCCGCACCATCGATGGTCTGTGTCGTCGCGGTTCCGGCCAAACCGAGCTGAGAGGCGGCGACGGCGTCTCCGACGTTGGTGATCGTCATGGTGTCGGCACCCTCGGCGGTATCGATCAGCGCGATCCCGTCACCGTTCGGATTCAACGAGGCCTGCACACCAATTCCCAGTCCGTTGATCTCGTCGATCAACTGGCCAACCGTTTCGACACCGGCCGTCTTTAGGTTGATGGCGCTACCGACGCCCGCCGAATCGCGCAGGCGGAAGGAACCCAACGTAATGCCAAACCCCTGATTCAGGTCTGACAACCGGGTGGCTCGATCGACCGATGGTTTGCCCAGGTGAGCGCCATCCACGATCGTGTCCGTACTGTCGGTCGCAATCCCCAGCTTCGTCGCCGTATCGTCGCCACTACTGACAGTAAAGTTATTCGTGGTGCCCGCGGACAGGTCGCGCAGCCGAATGCCGGTGCGGGAATCATCCAGTTTGGCAACCAGGTCTAGGCCACTGTTATTAATCGCTTCGATCACCTGCTGGACGGTGTCGGCAGCCGAGACATCCACCGTGGCCGCCGACCCGTCGCGCAGGGTGATGTCTAGGCTGGTCAGTTCGCCCAATCCCTTGCCGCCGGCAAGTTGCTCCAAGCCGACTCCGAAGAGGTACTGTTCTTCGCGCGGCGTTTCCAGGGCGCCATCCACGCCGGTACCGGCCAAGCCCAGCGTGTCGGCGAGCGTCGAGCCATTGATATCGGCGATTGTAAAGTCATCGGTGCCGCTGGTCAGATCGGTCACCACAATGGAGTTGCCGGTGTCGGAAATCGCTGCCGACAGCCGCGTGGGGTCGGCCACGTTGAGGGCGGCGACCAAGTCGTCGAAGGTTTCCGGATCTGCCTCGTCGACTTTCAGATCGACATCCAGCGACGTGCCGTCGGCAAAGGTGATGCGGAGGTCTTCGCTTTCGCTTAATCCCGCACCGCGACTGGCCAGCGTATTGCCGCCAAATGCGACGGGATCGGCAAGCGTCAAGTCTTGGCCGACGGCCGTATTGGAGCTGACATTGATTCCGTACAGCCCCAGGTCGGCCGCCGTTTCCCCGTCGCCGACTTCGTCAACCCGAAGATTGGAAACCGTTTCGCCCGTCAGGTCGGTCAACGTGATGCCATCGCGGTCGGCCGAAGCACGCACATTGATGGCCGCATTGTCATTGATCGCCGCGAGGACTTCTTCCATGTTACGGGCATTTGACAGATCGATGTCGGCCGTCGACCCACTGCGATCGGTGATTCGAATGGAACCTTTTTGGACTCCCAGCCCATCGTTCAATTGACTCAACGACAACGAATGCTGCAGATTCCCGCCGCTGCGAAGTTCGATTTTACCGGTCAGACCAAGCGCCTGGTCAGAGCTGTCAAATCGCTGCCGTGCCGTCGTTCCATGCGTGGCGGCAAGCTGCTGCGTGTGGATGGTATATTCGCCCAGCGGGGCACCTTGAGCCGACGAGACCGACACCGCATCGGCGTTCGATGAATTGTTTTTGCGAGTCTGAAAGAGACTCGATTCGGCCAGGCGGTCCCCCGACAATTGCACCGCGATCACCGAAGCGGTCAGCCTGGAGACGCCTTCCTGTTGACGCGCGAGGGTCGCGTTGCGGGCCTCTAAGCGGTTTCGAGGTACGGCACTTAAGTCAATCAATTGGTTGACCGTACCTTGGATATCGGTTCCGGTGATCAACCCGATCGAAGTTTGGATTCTACCCATGGAAGGCTGACTATCTGGCAATCGAATGGCAACCCGCTGGGGTGGTCGGTCGGTGACCGAATCGACCCACCTACTAGCGGTGCCTGTTGGTTAAGGATTTGTGGAAAACGGCTCCGATCCTGATTTAATGAATCGGTAAACCGTGCCGGTCGGGTTAACCTTTCTTCCCTGCGATGGCTTGACACGACGGACTGCGGTGTTTGAGACGCCGATCACGGAGCGACCCGCGTTCGTGAACGCAGCAAACGTTTTTGGTATGGCATGAAAAACGGCCAGCGCAAGGATTGGAACGAGCTCCCAACCTTCCGCTGGCCGTGGCGATTTAAAATCTTAAAATCGTGATCTTCCTGAAACTATCGGATCAGGGACAACACGTTCTGTGGGTTCTGGTTTGCCAGAGCGAGCACGTTCGTACCCGACTGAACCAAAATCTGAGCCCGCGTCAGCTTGGCCGATTCGGCGGCGAAGTCCGCGTCACGAATCGAGCTTTCCGCTTCTTGCAGGTTAGCTACCGTGTCGTTCAGCGAAACCAAATTACTTTCCAGCGTCGTCGCTTGGAATGCACCCAATCGACCACGCAAGCTGGTCACTTTGGTGATCACCTGGTCGACGATCTTCGCCGCACCCGCCGCGTCGCTTGCCAAACTCTTCGCTTGACCGCTGCCCAGTTCGTACAGACGGCCCGCGGTGCCGCCTAACTTACCAGTGCTGACGCTGCCGATCCCCAAACGAGCCTGTTGGTTGCTGACCACGTTCGAACCGAGTTGGAACAACGCTCCACCGCCGGTGATGTCGAAGCTGAAGTCATCGCTCGATCCTTCGGTTACGCTCAGCGAAAGGTCGAGGGTCGCGGTGTTAATCGAGAAACGATTGCCGGTGCCGCTGGCTTGCGTGCCGTTGACCTTGGCGACGATGTCGACTCCCTCGTCACGACGATTGTCCAAGCTGGCCGCGAAGTTCCCACCAGCACCTTCGCTGATGATATCGATCGCCACCTTCGCATCACTACCGTAACCCGAGGTCGTGAAGGCCAAGGCACCATCGGTCGCGGTAGCTGTCACGCCAGTGGCGTCGCTGACCAGATTAATCGCCGCGGCAACATCGTCGATCGTCGCACCCGCTTTGAAGTTAAACGTTTCGGCTCCGTCGGAACCGGATAATTCGAACACCAAGTCGGCTCCCAAGCCACCCGTGTCGGCAACGACTGCCGTCGCATCGTCAATCGTGGTGTTGGCAATGTCGACGACCCCATCGAGATCGATCGTGGCGTTGAATTCGGTGGCATCGATGGCGGCTTTCAAGTCCGACAGGTTCTGGGGTCCGGTGTTGTCGACCGTGACCGTCAACGTGTTGCTGTCGGCGTCATAAGCGGCCGCGTTGGCAGCCCCCGAAGCAAAAGTGATCGTGGCATCGGCAAAGCTGCCGCTATTATCGTCCGCGGCGATCGTGATTGCCGGAGCCGTCGCTGTCAGCGTGGCATCGGTCGGCGTCGAGGTGGTGAACTGAACGGCGGTGGCGGCCGCACCCGCGGTGGCTGAAAAACCATCCAAGCCGTCGATGGCCGTGGCGATATCGCCTTCGGTCACGGTGTCGCCATTACCGCGAACGGTAATCGTGTTGGAGTCCGCATCATAAACCGCTTCGGCATCGCCAGCGGCAAGCGGGTCGCCAGCCGCGTCGGTGGCGCTGTCCAGGAAGGTGACCGTGGTTCCGGCAGCAATACCGGAATCGGCAACGATCGAAACGCCGGAGGCACCTGCGTCGGCACCGCCCGCGGTCGTTCCATCGGCCACGGTTGTCGTGGCGATATTCAACTCGCCTGGCGTGTCAACGGTGGCGTTGAATTCCGTCGCGTCAATGACCGCCGCGATGTCCGCCAAAGTTTGCGGAGCCGTGTTGTCGACCGTCACGGTCAACGTGTTGGTGCCGGCGTCATAAGCGGCCGCATTGGCACCACCGCTGACGAACGAAATCGTGGCCCCGTCGAATTCAGCACCCGCGGTATCCGCGGTGATGGTGAGCTCAGGAGTCGTCCCGGTCAGCGTCACGTCGGTTGGTGTGGAGGAGTTAAAGCTAACTGCCGTTGCACCGGTTCCCGCCGCAGCCGTAAAGCCGCTCAGACCATCGATGGCCGTTGCCACGTCGCCACGCGTGACGGTGTCGCCGTTACCACGAACGGTGATCGTGTTGGTGCCCGCGTCGTAAACCGCTTCCGCATCCCCAGCGGCAAGCGGGTCGCCAGCCGCGTCGGTGGTGCTGTCGGAAAACGTGATCGTCGTGCCCGCGGCGATGCTCGAGTCGGCCGTCACGTCGATGTCGGTCTCAAACGTGGCCGTCTGGTTGGAAAAGGTAAACGACGTGGAAGCCGCGGTAGCCGCTGAACCCGCTGCAACCCCTTCCTGATTGGCAAGTGTCACCGTTGCCGTGGCGATCGTCGGATCATTGAAAGCGGTGTCCGCACTGTTGATCGACGCTTGCTCAGCGGCGGCGTCGATGGTCACGTTCACGCTGACGCTGCCCGACGCACCCAGGTTGGCTTGGTCGATCTGAGCATCGGTGACGCTGCTGACCACACTCGCGTTGCTGATGAAGTCCAGCGAACCGTCGAGCAGCTTTCGGCCTTGGAAGGTGGTCGTCTGAGCGATTCGGTTGAGGGCTTCGAGTGAACTGTCGACCTGCAACTGGTTAGCTGCGATTTCGTCGTCACTCAAAGCACCCGAGTTGGCAGCTTCGACAACCAATCCACGAATGTCACCGAGCAGGCTGCTGACCTGACCGAGGGCGCTGTCCGCGGTGCTGATGATCTGGCTGGCTCGCTTGGTATTGCTGACCGCTTTGTTCAATCCGGTGATTTCGCTGCGGAGGGCTTCGCTGGCGATCAAACCTGCCGGATCGTCTGAACCGGAGTTGATCCGCAAACCGGTGCTCAAACGAGTCAGCGATTCTTGCAGCGAGTTGTTCGATTGCTGCAGACGGTTTTGAGCAATCAGCGAAGGTACGTTCGTGTTGATACGTGTCATAGCTCTGCTACCCCTTGTTCCTGGATTTAGGTGGGTCGATTCGTGGTTGTCAAACCGACCCACTCGTCGGATGACAGGGACTCCCACAACAACTGTGAGGGCCGATGTTTAATGTTGGCGAGTGAGTTCACTCCTCGGACAAGAACACACGTTCTCGTCGCCCTAGCGGGCCGTCCCTGTAACCACAGCTCGATCACATCGAGCTGGCTGGTCCGGAGGCAAGAGTCTCTGGTCCGCGACTTTCGCGAGCGTTGCACTTTTGCTTCCCATCTTTCCGCCGTACCGAAACATCGGTCACGCTAGCGGTGCGGGTTGCAAACTAGCCAAACAAATCAATCGCGATTTTCAGAGGGATGCCGTGCAAGCCGGATAACCGTCAGAAACTGCCTACCTTTCCTGAGAGGATGGGAAACCTTGAGAGAAAACAACGACTTTTGGAGGAAAAGTGAAGGCCTGGAAGGGTGGTAAAGCCGGCAAAGCTTGGCTCGTTTTCTGGGCGACGATCTCTCCGTGAGCATCGCCAAGGGGACGAAATTAGGCTCCATCGGAGCCGGCTCGAGTCGACTTCGGCGGTTTCGCTCCTGTGTGCCCGGGGGAACGCTGCGCGATTTCCCGCGGAAGTGCGGACCCCAGAACGCTCCTGTTCGGTGTTGCCGAGCCATCGCTACAATGCGCCGATGATTGCTGGAAAATATCAACTGCTTGACTTCGGGAATGGTCGCAAACTGGAATCGCTGGGAGGCTACCGGATCGATCGGCCCTGCCCGGCGGCATATGGCAAACGGCCGGCGGGAGAGGCTTGGCCGGAGGTCGATGCGCGTTTTGATGCGATGTCCAAATCCTGGCATTGCGAAACCCCCTGGCCGCAAGATTACCGGCTGGACTGCGGTGCCTTCGCGATGCCGGTGCAACCAACGCCGTTCGGCCACATCGGACTGTTCCCCGAACAACGATCGAACTGGCGATGGCTGGACGAAGGCGTGCGATCGACCGTCGCCAACGATGCCAACGATGCCCACGTCGCCAACGATGCCCACGATGCCCACGACGACCAGGCGACTCCGCGGCCGTTTTTAGGCTTGAATTTGTTTGGCTATACCGGGGCGAGCTCCATCGCGATCGCGCGGGCCGGTGGATCAGCCGTCCATGTTGATGCTGCCAAGCCGAATGTGTTGGCGGCGCGGCATGCCGCCGTCGCGGAGCAGGTCGACCAATCGATTCGGTTTCTGACCGATGACGCGAGGAAGTTTGTCGCGCGAGAACTGCGGCGAAAGCGACGCTACGATATGATTGTGCTCGACCCCCCCGCCTATGGCCACGGACCGTCAGGGAAAGCTTGGCGGCTGGAACGCGACCTGTGGGATTTACTGGACGATTGCCTGCGTCTGCTGTCAGGGCCGAAGGCTGCGTTGTTGGTGACCGGCCACAGCGAGCAGATTGGCCATCGCGAGATCGCCGATTGGCTGCGCGAACAGGTCGCGGGCGAACTGGACCTGCAATCCGACCGCTCGTGGTTGGTCGACGCTACCGATCGACGGCTTGATTGTGGATTCTACGTCCGCGCCCGTTGGTAACATCAGACAGGGGCGGCCACCCATCGCGGCAGCTCGCCCCTTTTTTAGCCGGACGCACCCTGGCGGGCAGTTGGCGATATGATGAACAATGTCGTGATGCGGTCACGTTTTCCCTAGATTTTCGTCCTAGAAGCCTCGCTGCCTCCCTAAAAACTTTGACTGATCCATTGCCCCTTCCTGCCCCCCCGTCGGCATCTGTCGACGTCGCGGAAATCTCGCGGCGATTGTGCCGACAAATCAGTGAATGCGGGCGGTGCATTGTGGCCTTTTCGGGCGGCGTGGACAGTGCGGTCGTTGCCGCCGCGGCGGTGCGGGCGCTGCCGCATTCGGCATTGGCGGTGACCGCCGTCAGCGCTAGCCTGTCGGCCAGCCAACGCCAGGCCGCCCGCGATGTTGCTTTGCAATTAGGCATCGAGCACCTCGAAGTCGTGACCGATGAAACGGCTCGGCCTGAATACATTCGAAACGACAAACGCCGTTGTTTTTTCTGCAAGCAGACGCTCTACCAACATTTGCACGCGATCGCCGCGGAGAGAGGTTTCGACGTAATCGTTTCGGGGACCAACGCCGACGACACAAATGATTATCGACCGGGCATCGAAGCGGGGCAGGCGGCCCGCGTGCGGACGCCCTTGGCCGATCTGGGAATCGACAAAGCGACGGTGCGACGGCTGGCAAAATTCTGGGATGTCTCGGTATGGGACGCCCCCGCGTCGCCTTGCTTGTCCAGCCGGATTGCTTACGGCGTCGAAGTCACCGCGGCACGCTTGCGGATGGTGGAGACCGCCGAAGCGTTTCTCGCCGCTCAAGGCTTTTCGCCGCTCCGCGTTCGCCTGCATGCGGGTGAGTTGGCGCGCATCGAGGTCACCCGAGAAGCATTGCCGCGGTTGCTCGACACAGCCCTTTGGGATGCGACGGTGGCGGCCTTCCGAGCCGCCGGCTTTCGTTTCGTAACGCTCGATTTAGAAGGGTTTCGCAGTGGAAATTTGAATACACTGGTATCGATTCAACCGCCCGTCTCCACAACGCCGCATCACGATCGCCAAGAGAACTCCGAGTGACCGACGAAAACGATCCCCCTGCCGACCCGTCCGAAGCGCGGACCGGCCCGATGTTGCCACGCAGCGACACCGGATCGGGCGCGTTCGATTTGACGGGTCACCTGATGGGCGACTATCAAGTGCTGCGGCGCTTGGGCCGAGGCGGCATGGCCGATGTTTACGTCGCTCAGCAGAAGTCGCTCGGTCGGCAAGTCGCCATCAAAGTCCTCCGCAGTGACTTGGCGCGGGATGCGAATTATGTCGAGCGTTTTCGTCGCGAAGCCCGAGCGGTGGCGAGATTATCGCATGCCAACATCGTGCAGGTTTACGAAGTGGGCCAAGAAACTTCGCATCACTACATCGTGCAAGAATTTGTCGATGGCCAAAACCTGCGAGAGAAACTGGAACGGGAAGGGGCCCTGTCGATTGCCGATGCGGTCAAGGTCTTGCTGGGCGTGACCGATGCGCTGGCCGCCGCCGCCGAAGCGAACATCACGCATCGCGACATCAAGCCCGAAAATATCATGCTCAGCCGGCGTGGGGACGTCAAAGTGGCCGACTTTGGTTTGGCCCGAGTCACCGGCGAGCCGCTGACCGATCTCACGCAAGTCGGCCTGACGATGGGCACGCCACGGTACATGAGCCCCGAGCAGGTGCAGGGCAAGTCGGTCGACGTGCGCAGCGATCTGTACTCGCTGGGCATCACGATGTTTCATCTGCTGACGGGACGTCCGCCATTCGAAGCCGGCGATCCGTTGGCAATGGCGGTCAAACACCTGCACGAAGCTCCGCCCGACTTGGTTCAATCACGCGCCGGGGATGACTTGCCGATTTGGTTAGTCCAAATTGTCGATCGCTTGCTGAAGAAGGATCCGGCCGAGCGTTTGCAGTCGCCGCTGGAACTGGCCGATGCGATCCGAGCCGGCATTTCGCAACAGTCCCCTTCGCTCGCGTCGACAACCGCCAACAGCCTGTCGGCGACGATGGCCCTGCAGCAGGCGGTCGATGCGGTGACGTCTCGATCGCGCTCCTCGCACTGGAAAACCGCGGTCCTGTGGCTGCTGCCGTTGGTCGGTCTGCTCGGCGGCGCGGCGTTGGCGGCAAAGCGACCCACTCCGACGATTTCCAATTTACTGGCTGTCAACGAACAGGAAATCGAAAAAATGGATTCGCCTGCCGCCCAGTTCATCGAAGCCGCTCGCATCGACCAGCCTCGTAGTTGGGAAGCGGTCTGGATTTACTTTCCTCCGGAAGAAAACGAAACCAATGCCGACTATGCTGTAAAGGCAAAGTTGCAGTTGGCGCGGCTGTATCAGCAGCGTGGGGAATGGCAGCCCTCCATCAACCGAATGCGGGAATTGGCGGCCGATGGAGAAATTCAAACGCTGTACCGCGCCCTGGCGTTGGCATTCTTGGTGCAGGCCTTGGACCAACAACAAGACAGCCAGCAAATGGCCAAGTACCGTACCGAATTGCAACAAACCTATCAGCAGTTGGCCGACACCAATCCGTTGCATTTGGAACTGTTCCATGCCAAAGCGCCGCGCGAAATTGTCGACCGCTTGAAACCTCTCTAACCTCTCCCCGTCAAAGGAAACCCCATGAAACGTTTTGGTTTTTTCAGTCTGCTCGTTTGTCTTTTGTTTGGCTTGTCGCTCTCTATGAACAACTCACCGTCGGCTGCCGAACCCGAGCAAGCCAAACCACGCAAACTGCGGCACGTGGTGTTGTTTCAGTTTAAGGAAACCTCCACGCCGGCTCAGGTGCAAAAAGTGGTCGACGCGTTCGCCGCGTTGCCCAGCAAGATCGACACCATCGTCGACTTCGAATACGGCGTGAACAACAGTCCGGAAGACTTGAACGATGGCCTGACGCACTGCTTCACCGTCACCTTCGATTCCGAAGAAGGCCGAGCGGCTTATCTGCCGCACCCCGCCCACAAGGCTTTCGTCGAAGTCCTGAAGCCCCACTTGGTCAAAGCGTTGGTCGTCGACTACTGGGCTAAGTAATCACACCGCGTAATCACACCGCGTAATCACATCCTATAAGCGCACCTCTTGCCACCAGAGACACCGATGTCTGATCCCCATGTGCTGCCCGGTTCCGCTGACCGGCCCGATGCCAACGCACTGCGTCTGGCGACTGCCATCGAAGCGGCTCGGGCCGGCGCGGTGGAACTGATGCAGCGCCGCGATTCGCGACAAGTCACCGAGAAAGGGCCTCGTGACTTAGTCACCGATGCCGACTTGGCGGCTCAAAAAGCAATCCGTGAAATCTTGACGAAGGCTTTTCCCGAAGACGCATTTGTCGGCGAGGAAGAAGGCGAAACGGACCCGCCCGCGGAGGTTCGTGCCGGTCAGCACGATGCGCCGGCGTGCTGGATCGTCGATCCGCTCGACGGTACGGTCAATTACGTGCATCGCCTGCAAAGCTTTGCCGTTTCGATCGGCCTGTTTGCAGCCGGCGAACTGCAGGTGGGCGTGGTATACGATCCGGTCTGCGACGAACTGTATTCCGCCAGTCGCGGACAAGGGGCCCAGCTGAATGGCCAGCCCATCAAGAGCAGCGATTGCGGCGAGCTGGCGCGGGCCCTGCTGGCTTGCAGTTTTGCGCCGCGCGTCGCCCGCGGATCGGCGGAAATAGCCCGGTTCGTGCGGATGCTGTACGAATGCCAATCGGTTCGTCGACTCGGCTCCTGTGCGCTGAATTTGTGTTACGTTGGGGCCGGTCGGCTGGATGGTTACTGGGCGGCAAGTGTGAAGAGCTGGGACGCGGCGGCGGGCGTGTTGATCGCGCGTGAAGCGGGCGCCAAAGTGTCCCGCATGGATGGCTCGGCGCTAGACATCTGGGAGCCGCAATTCTGCGCCTCGGCCAACGAACAAGTCCATTTGCAAATGACCGAGTTGTTGTCGGCCGAGTAACGTTTCCGGCCCCAAAGAG
>CAYZHQ010000144.1:0-13405 GCA_964477385.1 uncultured Pirellulaceae bacterium | reverse complement strand
GACGTAAGGCGTTAAGCCAAACGAAGAGCTAACGCGTGGGGGCAGATTTTTCTCAATAATTTTTGGAGAAATTCTTAGCGGGCAAACCTTCTCTGCTCGGAGAGCATGAAATGGCAGATTTAATTTACAAGAAAGAGTGCTTCAAGATCATCGGTGCCTGCTTCGAGGTTGACAACGAGAAAGGATGTGGCTTTCTGGAGTCGGTGTACCAGGAATTCTTAGAGATTGAAAAGGAATCCCAGTAGATACCTTTCGTGCCTCAGCAAGCGTTGCGTTTCTCTTACCGAGGGAGAGAACTCAAACAGAAGTTCGTTCCGGCCTTTATTTGCTACGAAAAGCTCATTGTCGAGATCAAAGCTATCAGCAGACTAACGGATCAGCATCGCGCACAAGTCATCAATTATCTAAACGCGTCCGGCTACGAGTTGGGCATTTTGGTTAACTTTGGTGGTCATCCAAAGCTTGCATGGGAGCGACTCGTACACACGAGAAAGAAATCCTGATGATCGCTGGGAGCAATTTCCCCACGATTGAAGAAGATACTCCCCTGAACCTGATTCGCGTGATTAGCGGGCAAAGGCTCTCCACTCTCTCCGTCACGCCTTCCACAGCTGCCGTCTGCTCTGAGAGGCGCGCGGCGTGAACGCTGACTGGTGGCTTGACGTTCTCCGACTTGTTTCGGTTTGAAGAAAAGGTGGAGTCGTTGCTCGCGACTAACGCGATTCACTGCGAATGTGATTAGTAAGATAACATGGCTTGGATTCCCGATGATTCGCATCATTCCCCGGCAGATCCACGCACCACGACGAGAACAAACTCAACCGATCAAGGCAGCTCGTTGGCCAACGTTCGTAAGACGTTCGCATGCAGGCTGCGGCCGGAAGTCACAGCCGAGCCAGTTCCGAATATTCGCCTGACGACGGACGCTTTTTTATATCCGATCCATTACATGCTGACTTACGCTTCAGGACCCTCTTTATGCTACGCCGACTGCTATTCAGCCTATTGATAACTGCGACCGCTCATCACGTCGACGCAGCGACGCTTCGGGTTCCGCGGGACCACCAAACGATTCAAGCCGCGATCGACGCAGCCGCGGCGGATGACGTGATTCTCGTTGCTGCGGGCAAGTATCCGCAGCGGCTTCGGCTCAAGCCGCATGTGATCATCCGCAGCGAGGGAGATGACACCCAAGGCACCGCAGGCTTGAGGCGCGCCGAGGCAACGATCATTGACGGTGGCGTCGAAGGTCAGCAACCGGGAGTGGTGATGGCCGAAGGCAGTACCCTGGATGGCTTCACGATCACCAACGTCGGACGTTACGACGATGCCCTCTGGAAAAAACATTTTGATTCCCAAGGTGAAGCGCTAGGCGATGATGAAGGTTCCGTGCAGGCCGAAGGGACCGTGCCTGCGATCGCGATTCAAGGGGTCCGCTGCGTTGTTCTGCACAACATCGTCCATCACAACGGCGATGTCGGGATCGGCATTCTCGGTCAGGAACGATCAACGACCGAATCGCTCATCACCGATAACATTGTGTTTCGAAATATGGGTGGCGGTATCGGCGTAGCCGAAGAGGCCAAAGCGATCATCCGAGGCAACGTCTGTCGCGAGAACTTGCGCGCCGGGATTGGTTGCCGCGGCGCGAGTCCGATCCTCGTTGACAACGAATGTTATGAGAATGTCCGGGCAGGCATTGGTTGCCGGGAGGGAGCCAAGCCCATCGTGCGGGGAAACCAGTGCTACCGGAATCGACGGGCCGGCATCGGCATTCGCATGGAAGGCACCACACCGGTCGTGGAAGGCAACGCCTGCTATGAAAATGCAATGGCCGGGATCGGTTGTCGAGATGGCGCCAGCCCGCTGCTGCGAAACAATGTCTGCACACAGAACAAGCTGGCCGGCATTGGCTGCAATGGAGCGTCGCCGCTGATTGTCGGTAATGAATGCCAGGACAATGAACGGGCGGGCATCGGACTTCAAGGTCAAGCGACGGCAACGATTCACCAGAACCGGTGCCTTGGCAACAAGCTGGTTGCGATTGGAGTGACCGATCGGGCGACCGCAACGATCACCGATAACCGGCTCTCGCGTAGCCGGGGCATGGCACC
This sequence comes from uncultured Pirellulaceae bacterium, assembly GCA_964477385.1. Lineage (GTDB taxonomy): Bacteria > Planctomycetota > Planctomycetia > Pirellulales > Pirellulaceae > Roseimaritima. The sequence goes on along the minus strand of CAYZHQ010000144.1, from coordinate 11,291 downwards.
GATCATTGCTGTCAAAGACGGTTCGACGGCAACGATACTACGCAACCACATCACGGGCGGTGGCGTGGCGGCGATCTTGGTGCAGGGAACCGCAACCATCAAGGCCAATACATTGGCGGGTGCAGGAGCGCAGCAAGGCAACGCGATCTGGGTGTGGGAAGCGTCCATCGCCACGATCAGCGACAACACATTCACCGGTTACCGGACGGCAGTCGCCGCTAAAAATTCGACGCTGTTGGTTTCGGGAAATACGATTGGTGACTTTCAGAAAACGGCCATCGTGATCACGGACAGTCCGCAACCCGCTCACGTGTATGGCAACACGGCAATCTCCGCTGACCCCCAGGCCAAGGTGGTTCAGGTGCAGGGTCCTGTTGGCGTTGTCGAGCAAAACGTGTTGAAAACGAAGTAGCCGTCGGTCCCGCGGCGGGATGATGTACCCCCTCTTTCGATGGCAATTACACTTGGCGTCAAGCTTGGTCGCCCTCGTTCTGGAGAGTTGGAATTCCCCCGAGGACAAGGAGGTTTTTGGTCGTTGCGATGGAACCGAGATTTTTGTTTGCGTCCTGGTGCGGCTCAATGGCATGCCTCACCGAGGTCTTTTGTCAGTCCTCAAATCCTGAGTTCCCTGCAGATGACCAAGGAGATTCGACGCTCGGGCGTCCGGCGACAACGATGTGTCGCACCCCGGTTGGAGCGTCTGAAAGCGAGGAGCTTGCTGGCGGCGTTGTTGGGGTCGACTTCAACGCTGGTGACGCGGCCGCGCCGGCGAGTCCAACGAATTGGAATCTCGCCGATTTCAGCACACGACCCGCAGGATCGTTGACGCTCGATCAAAACAACCTGATCGACGAACTGGGCCAGGCAACCAATGTCGGTTTGGCGATAACCTCGTCCGTCGGTGGAGGTGATGGCAATTCGCAGGCACTGCCCGCCGCCGAAGCGATCGCGGCCGCGAGGATTCCGACGCGGAACGCTGGCGAGCCGTCGCTGGAGGATTTGGGCGGTCGGCAATTCGTCAACGGCGCTGACCAAACGATCCGAGCGACATGGAACAACCTTGCTCCATTCACGCGGTACGACGTGTATGTGTTTGGCTTAGCAAGCGACGGCTGGAACGCCAGTCAGTCGGTCGACATCAACGATGACTAGGTCCGTTTCACCCAAATCCCGAAGATCAGCGGAACAGAGTCGCGCTTGTGGGTCAACGGGGAGGAAGGCACGAACGCGCCACTGGATGAGTTTGCCGTGCAGACGCTGCCGAACTCTGAAGGGCAAATCGATGTTTTAGTAACCGCTACCAGTCCCGATAATCAGGCCTCTCTGGGTGGACTGGCAATTCGTGCATCGGAGCCTACGAGCGGCAGACGCTTGTTCAGCCAACCGGCGCGCAGGGCGAGGCGAGTCCCAGCGTGGTTTTCAATCAGGCGACCGACGTGGACGACAATGGTCGCTTGGAAGCGTTTGATGCTTTGTTAGTGCTCAATGCCCTCCAACGAGGCCAACGGGCGGGGTTGGGGAGTCGCATTCCGACAACCGATTCGTTGTTGGGTATTGGGGGCCATTCCATGGATGTCGACGGAGACGAAGAGGTCTCGCCGGCCGATGCATTGGCGGTGATTTACGCCCTCCATCAGCAAGCGAAAACTCAGGCCGGGCAGGGTGAGTCACCGAACGAGTCCCAGGGCGAACAGGCCAAGGAGATCGATCAAGCGATCTGGAGCTACTTCCACGACGTGGATCCACGCGACGACGAAGACGCCTTCGACCAGCTTCGCTATGACCTTCCTTTCTTACCGTGAGAACCGTTATCCTGCGACCGTTGGCGTCGGCTCGCCAAGCTAACAACCGTTTTGTCTGCCGATCGTCTTCTGTTTCCAGAGCTTCCCGTGAATCATGAACCGCTCGCCAACGAGCCGCTCCGTTCGGTCCACACGTCGAGTTTGTCGGCGATGCTCGAACAGTTGGGGATCACGCTGTTGGTCAGCACCTACCAAGCGGGCAAGTTGGTGTTGCTGCGTGCGGAAAACGGCGTCCTGAACACGCACTTTCGCATGTTCGAAAAGCCGATGGGTCTGGCGGTCGAGCCGCATCGGTTTGCCATCGGGACCGCGATGCAGGTTTGGGAATTCCACAACATCCCCGCCGTCTGTCCGCGTTTGAATGAACCCGAGGAATTCGCTCAAAGTGCGAACTCCGGCGCGGATGCGGGCGTTCCTGTCGACGCCGTGCCGGAACGAGTCGCCCCGCCGCGCCCGCATGACGCTTGCTTTTTGCCTCGGGTCGCGCACTGGACCGGCGACATCGACATCCACGAGATGGCGTGGTTGGATGACGATGTGGTGTTTGTTAACACGCGGTTTTCGTGTTTGGCGAAACGTAGCGGGACCTACAATTTCCAACCGGTCTGGCGGCCGCCGTTTATCACCGCGTACCTTCCCGGCGATTGCTGTCATCTCAACGGGATGGCGGTTCGCGACGGAGCGGTTCGCTATGTCACGGCGCTCGGCGAGACCAACGAACCGAACGGCTGGCGGCAAAACAAAGGCGACGGCGGCGTGCTGATCGATGTCCCTACGGGTGAAAATATCGCTCGCGGGTTGTCGATGTCGCATTCGCCGCGATGGTACAACGGACGGCTGTATCTGCTGCACTCGGGGACGGGCGGCTTTGGGTATGTCGATCTAGCGACAGGCCAGTACGAATCGATCATCGAGCTATCCGGATTCACGCGCGGGTTGTCGTTTTGCGGGCCGCTGGCGTTCATTGGGTTGTCGCAGGTGCGCGAGTCGGCTGTTTTTGGCGGCGTGCCGATCGCGGAAAAGGCGCTCACCGAGCGGAATTGTGGCGTCTGGGTCGTCAACATCGACAGCGGCCAATTGGTCGGCTATGTCAACTTCGAAGACGCCGTGCAGGAGATCTTCGCCGTCGAGGTGCTCGCCGGTTCGGTCTATCCCGCAGTGGTCAACGAAGATCGCGACCTGGTCGCACGGACGTATGAATTACCCGATGAAGCCTTACAAAGCGTGCCTGAGCACTTGCGTTTTCCGTCCTGAAATCGATGCGGTCGGAATTTGGAATCGGCCCGGCATCCCGGCGACTGGAAACGCCGACGTCGTCCTCCGACGGTCGGTCCTGCCGTCTGCTTACGCTGGAATTCGGTTCCGGTTAGGCGGACGGCACACGGGAGGGTGCCTGCGACTTGGCAGCGTTTTCTTGCCGCTAGGCTAAATGAAGTTGTCTCGATAAAAGTTTCGATGAGCACGCCCTCATGGATTATGAGTTTTTTTTTCAGATTCCCGCGCTGGTGATCCTGTGCGTGTAGGGTAGGCGCAGTTGGTTTCAGGATAGCGCTGTAATTTCGATTCATGCCAAAGCAAGTTGACTGAGGAGTCGAACGTGCCAATGTTCAAAAACCGTTCAACCCGCCGAATTCGCGCGTCTTAGGAGATGGAACGGCTCCGCCGCAAACGCTGCGGTTTTGAACGCTTGGAAGATCGCCGCTTGCTGGCGGTGTTCTTGGTCAGCACGACCCTGGATGTCGTCAATCCCAGCGACGGCGTGTTGAGTCTTCGTGAGGCGATCACGACCGCCAATTCCAACGGGTCGAGCGACGTCGATGAGATCATCCTGCCGTCGGGTCAATTCACCCTAACTTGCAGTGGCACGGCCGAGAACGACAACGCGTTCGGCGATCTGGATATCAATACACCGGTTCGGATCCTCGGCAGCGGCCCGAACCTGACCGTCATCGACGCCGGCGGCGATTCGGGGATCAACGAACGGGTCTTCCAGACGTTCGGCAACCACGCGATCACGATTGAGGGGTTGACGATTCGAGGCGGTCGGGCGGTCGCTGCCAGCGGAGCCGACGCCAGCGGCGGTGCGATCTTTGCCAGCGGCGGTGTCGGCAGCAATGTGACATTGCTGGACGTCGTGGTCACGGACAATCGAGCACGCCGACAAGGCGGCGGCATCGCGACCGCGACCCAAGCAACCGTCAACCTGATCCGTTCCGAAATCACGCAGAACGAGGTGACTGCGGGTGATGGCGGCGGGATCGCCAATACCGGTGCGTTGAGTGTTATCGAATCGACGCTCTCAGGGAACACCGCGTCGGGACTGGGCGGTGGCATCCTCAACTTGAAGGCGACGGCGAGCGTGCGATCGTCCACTTTGACCAACAACAATGCGAATTCAGGCGGAGCGATCACGAACTACAACGGCCAGATGAATGTGGTCAATAGCACCATTTCTGGAAATCAAGTGAGCAATCAGAGCGGCGGGATCTTCAACATCGCTGGGGGGCAGAACGAGACGGCCCGAACAACGCTGTTGCAGTCTACCGTCACAAGCAACCAACAGTCCGGGTCTGCGGCCGTTCATTCGCTGTCTCAGGACGGTGCCGCTTCGTCGGTGATTCGCATCGGAAATTCGATCATCACCAATCATCCCGACGGGTTTCGCAACGTCGGTGACTTCAACTTTAACGGGGGCACGGGTGCGACGATCATTTCGTTGGGCAACAATCTTTCTGACGACGGCGCCAACGGGCGTTTGAATGATCCCACCGACCTCCCTTTCATCACCCCGTCGGTGATCGATTTGTCGCTGTCGGATAACGGTGGGCCTCGGCAAACTCATGCGCTGCTCAGCATCGCCGGCAACCCGGCGATCGATGGTGGGGATCCGGCCTTGGCCGTCGATCCGGGGCCGGACGGCGTCGTAGGGGGAGGCGATGACGTGCCGCTGCTTGTCGACGGACGTGGCATTTTCACTCGCTCGTTCGGCGGTGTGGATATCGGAGCGTTCGAGCAGGTGACCCTGGGCGGCGCGGATCTTGTCGTCACCTCGACCGAGGACACGTTGTTGTTGGGTGATAGTCAGGTGACCCTTCGCGACGCGATCGAGGCGGCCAACTTGCAGAGCGGTTCACTGACGATCGATGCGACCGGCATCGGTGGGAGGAACACACTGGGCGGAACGCATCTGGAGATCACCGACAGCGTGACGATCAACGGCCCCGGGCAAGACAACTTGACGATCGATGCGAACCAGCAGTCGCGGATTTTCAACATCGAAGGAGATGGAGTCGATGTGCATGTCGGGGGTTTGACCTTGACGCAAGGACGAACGATCGGAAACAACGCGGGATTTGAAGACTCAACCTTTAGCGGGGGTGCGATTCGATCGATCTCCACGGGGAGTCTCACGATTTCGGACAGCCTGCTGACGAACAATCGTGTCAGTGGTGCATTCGCTCGCGGAGGTGCTGTTGAAACCGATTCCGGAGCCATCGAAATAGTACGTTCGACCCTCTCGAACAATCGAGCAGACAGTTCCGGAGGAGGAGGTGGCGCAGTTCATTCGGAAACCGGAGATGTTACGCTAATCGACAGCGTGATCACTGGCAACGTCGCCACAAGCGTTGGCGGCGGTGTGGGAATATTCCAGGGTGATGTGCTCGCAATTAACTCGACCCTATCTCAAAACCAGAGCACTAAAACTGGCGGTGGAATCTGGGCGTTTTCTGGCGCGGTGACGCTGACCGACAGCACCGTCCCGGGAAACAGCACCGTGGGAGACTTCGCTTTTGGCGGCGGGATCTTTACGTTTTCTGGCGCGGTGACGCTGACCAACAGCACCGTCTCGGGCAACAGCACGGCGGGGAATGGTGCGGACGGCGGTGGCTTGTGGTTTGACGACTCGACGGTTCGCATCGTTCAGAGCACGATCACGGGTAACGTTTCTTCAGCGCGCGGCGGTGGTATCGGGATGCTCGCGGATAACTTCAATGACGATGAACGCCTAACGATTCACAATTCGATGATCGCGGGCAATCAAGATAGTGATGCAGATTCCCCAGCACCCGATTTTGTTGCCCCCGGCGACCCGGAAAACGACCTGGAAGTCCGCCACAGTCTGATCGGAAACACCTCAGGCACTTCGCTGACAAACACAGCCGACGGCAACCTGTTGGGTGTCGACTGGACGACTGTTCTGGTCAGTCACACGGTTGATGGTACCGTTGCCCCGCTGCTTGCCGACAACGGCGGACCAACCCAAACGCATGCGTTGTTGGACGGCAGCCCCGCCATCGATGCGGGCGATGACGCCTTGGCCGTGGACTCCGACGGCAACCCACTCACGACCGACCAACGTGGCGCGCCGTTTGTCCGTATATCCGATGGCACCGTCGACATCGGGGCTTACGAACAGCAGGCCCTGGATCAGGCGATCGTCATCCTCCTTGAGGGCAACCAGCATGTGGTCCGCAACCAGACCACCGAACTGTTTCGCAGTCCAGCCGACTCGGGCGATGCGCTGGTTGTGGACGCCGGGGCGGGCAACGATTCGGTGACGATCGATTTCGGCAGCGGCTTCACGCCTCCTCCGGGTGGCCTGAGTGTGCAGGGCAACGGCGGTCAGAACGTGTTGAATCTCCTGGGCGCCGGGACGCTGGACCTGACCGATCCCAACATCCAGGCGGGCGACTTTCCGCGACTGCAATTGGATGCCGAACAACACAACGATTTGCTGCTAGATACCGAAAGTGTCCGCCTGTTAGATCCCGCCGAGCAAACGCTGGCCGTCCGCCAGGGAGCTCTCGACCGCATTCGTGTGAGCGAGGTGACAAACTGGCGGATCGACGTGCGGATCGACGTTACGGTTCCGCCCGATGGCTCTGTCAATCCTTTTGACTCGGGGGCGGGTGACGAACGTCGTTTGATCGGGCGGCATCAGCAAAGCGGCGAACAGATCGATGTCTGGACGACGCGTTACCGAACCAATTTCTTGCAGACCGCCGATGTCGATAACAGCGGGCGAGTCGAAGCGGTCGACGCCTTGGCGGTGATCAACACGCTCAACCGCGGGCAACGCGTGGGTCTGGGGATTAACATTCCGATTACCGATGCGTTCTTTGATGGTGCGATTAGTTTTGGGGACGCGAACGCCGACGGTGGAGTCTCGCCTGCCGATGCACTGGCGGTGATCAACGCGCTGAACCGTCAGCTGCGCGGCCAGGGTGAACAGACTGCATCGCAGGGCGAACAGGCCGCGACGGTCGATCAAGCGATCTGGAGCTACTTCCACAACGCGGATTCACACGACGACGAAGACGCCTTCGAACAGCTTCGCTATGAGATTCCCTTCTTGCCGTAAATCTGTTTCGGCCAGGCAAGGTCAGGACGCAGCGTTGGCTGTCGACGACAAGGCTTTCCGCTTGCCGCTTCGCCGCCGATAAACCAGCAACCCCGAGACAAACAAGATCGCTGGCAGCGTTCCGGAAACAAAGACCAGCCAACGCCCGAACAGCCCGAACGCCTCACCGTTGTGCAGTGGAAACTGCCAAGCGATGAAGGCATCCGCGGCGGTAAAGCCCGCTGGACTTCGGATCACCAAAGCCTCGCCGCTGTATTGGTCGAGAAAGACTTGGGACCTCCCAAAAGACAGTTGGACTTCACCCGGTTGCCGAAACGCGACTTCATAAACTCCATCCTTGCCTTCCGGAGGATGCAAATGATCAAACTTCGCTTCCGGGAAATGTTTCTTAGCCGCCGCGACGGCTTGATCTGGGGTGAGAGGCTGCTGAAATTCTCCCCCCGTCGACCTCAGCCCTTCGGGATGCTCACTGACCGCAGAGATGGGCTTCAGCAACTTTTGAAAGGCGTTCGGAAATTCCATGTAGGTGCCGGTAAACGCCAACATCCCCAGCAACAGACAACTCACGATGCCCGTGGTCTTGTGAACATCGTAGACCCTTTTGCCCGACCGAACGCTGAACGCCGCGCGAAAGCTGTGCTTCCACAGCGGCCACCACAGGTAGATCCCCGAAGCGAGCGACAGGAGGATCAGCACGCCGATCGCGCCAACAAGAATCGCGCCGATTTCTCCTGCCATCAGGCGAAAGTGTAAACGGTAAATCCAAGTCATCAGGTACTCGCCCCACACACGCTGGCCTTTGACTTCGGCCGTGTAAGGATCGACGAGCACTTGGCAAAACTTCGGGTCTTGCTCTTCACCCACGCGAAACCAAACTTCGTACACACCCTGCGGAACGCGAGGCTTGGAAACCGACAATGCCTGACCCGAGAAGGTCGATTCCGCCGATGCGATGATTGTTTGCAACGAAGCCGGCGTGCCTTCGTTTTGTGTCAGCAACAAATCTGGATTCAGCCACTCGTCGATCGCATGGTCAAAGACCAAGGCACTTCCGGTCAGCCCAATCAGGACAAACACCAGTCCGACGGTCAAGCCGAGCCAGCGGTGAATTCCCAGCCAAAGCTGTCTTGTTTTCCGCTTCATCGTCCCGCGGTCTCTTCGCCGAGGTGTGGCATGGGCGGTGCCTTACGCGACCCATCCGCCGACGCTTTGCCTTGCAACTTGACATCTTCGATCGCGATCGCCGGCAAAACATTTTCACCGTCGTTGATCGTGACCTTCCACTTCGTTTTTTGAGCCGTCGCGTAGGCGCCGCCGAGTTGATCCTCCATCGAAGGCTGTGTCACATCGGGAGGCCAGCGAATGGTAATCGCGTAATCGCCCAGCGGAGCGCCGTCGCCCGACTGATAGGTCGACAATGTGTAAGAACCGTCCGCCTGGACGATCGCCCACGGCCGAGAGTTCCGTGTATCAGGCTGCTTCCCAACACTGTGCAGTTCGACCACGGCACCGACTGCCGGCTGATCGTTAACGGTCAAGCTGCCCGATGATGGATGGGTCGCAGCCTGCCAAGCCTCTCCACCGCAACCCTGGCAAACCAAGATTGCACTCACGATCAGCAGGTTTCCCACCCAGGACTTAGCTGCCCACGATGGCGACGTGCGGCGACGCAGCGATGTCTGATGAATCATTCAAACCCTTCCATCACTTCAGATCCGTTAATCGAAGTCAGCGCGTTGATGATGTCGATGTTGGTGTGTTCGCTAAGGAAACGCACCGAGCCATCGCCCAAACTGATCTGAACCCCGCCTGGGTGAAAGGAGTAGGGTGCGTTCCAGTTGTGCGTGTTAATGATCCGCGAGCCAACGAACCAGTTCACGAGTGGCTCGCCACCGCTCGGATCCAGAGTGAACTCCGCAGTGTAAAACCAGTTGGCATTGAAGTTCCCGGTCCAGGCGCGGTAGCGACCGTCCCACCACGCGGGAGCCCCGGTTTGCCGACCGTTGACCCAAGATTGAGTCCGACCGCTCGACTCATATTGCAGAATCGTGTTGGAAAGCCCATCAAGCACGTCGCGGAACCTGCGAAAGTGGTTGATCTCGAACATGGCGTGCTCCGATCCTAGGTGAGCATTCCAGTCCGACGCGCTGCGAACATAGGTGTAGTCCGACGTAAGAAAACCATCGGGCCCCAGCTGGCCCGCGTCAGGTGTCGACGGACACTGGTAAGTCACCGGCATGATGTTCGCCATCGCGATGTTGTTCGGGTGATTCCAAGGCACGTCGTAGTCGTATCGCTGCTCGGCATTGCCACCTTCTAAGTAGGGCAGCACGGCGACATTCACATGCGCGGACCTAACCATCGTCGGTGCCGAATAAACGCCATCCCAATCGGCCCAACCTGGTGCCAAGCTATTGTGGACGTCGTGGTAGTTATGCAGCGCTAACCCGACCTGCTTGAGATTATTGGAACACTGCATCCGCCTCGCCGCCTCCCGTGCGGCCTGGACCGCGGGCAGCAGCAAACCGACCAAAATGCCAATGATGGCGATGACCACAAGGAGCTCGACGAGCGTAAAGGCAGACCTGCCCGAGGATTTGGGTAGGGACACAAAATCACCTCTGTAAAATGGCTTAGCAGACCTCCTGACTCTCCACAGAGCAGGGATCTAGCAAACAGAAACAGACGCTGCACGACAAAATCGGCGCGTCTCCGTGTGATTCAGGCCCTGGCTGGCTATCGCGACTTGAGCGACAAAGAATGGCTGGCTTGAGCAACTATTGAGAATCAGTCTCAGCAAGTTAGCTGCAGCGATTTCGCTTGTCAACGGCCAGGCAAGCAAAAATTAGCCGTCCGAAAAAACGATTCGAACCTTTGTTTTTGTTCCGCATGCCGGCTCGGCTCCTACCTCTGACGAATGTCGGAGGAGAGTTTCGGGGCCAACGGCCCGAAAACCGTGCTGACTTGCTTGTTGCACCAAATCGAGTGCATCGGAGTGCTGCAGTCCCTTGGCTCGGGCGGTTCTGAAAATGACGGGGCAATAGAGCTGTTCGAATTGATCCCAGGCCGCCTGATTCGACGGATCGCGAACCCGCACGATCAGGCTTTCGCTGGTTTCTGAGAATTTGGGCATCCCATTGTCCCTCGGCGGTTCATGATAACGAATGCGAACGCCCCACGCTCTCACAGAGCACACCTTATGTCCCCAGAGAGTTTAACCCTCGTCGCCATCGTTTCTGACACGACAAGCCGATAGTTCAGCGACTCTTCGAAAATCGCAATGCTTTTCTTAGCGCTAGACGGTGTAGACAGCGAAACGGCAGCGACTCATGCTTGAACGCTTTGCCGTTCCCATTCGTTAGCCAGCGGGAAACCAGCGGAAGCGTCTGGTTTGGCGGACCGGCCCAAAGGATGCGGCAGAGGAAGGCTGGCTGGTAATTATGTTTGTCGCGGGAGTAGCTGAATGAGTCTGATTCGCAAACAGCCTGTAGCCGTGGTCAGCGGTATCGTGGCCGGCGTTTTGTTGCTTTTACTTTTGCAGTTGGCTTGGAAATGGGCGGGTGAGTTTGACGCGAATCCTCAGCAGGCGACACTGAAGAACCAACTGATGCAAGAGAAATCCGATGCGATGGACGACGTGTTGCACGCAGTCGTCCGCGGAAGGCTGGAAGAGGTCAGCGAGGCGGCGGTCCGAATGAAAAGTAGCGCCAACACCATCAATGGCTACTTGGCCACGGATGTCTACGAAAAATACGGCGAAGACTTTTATCGAGCCATTGCAGACATCCGAGTCGCCGCGAACGCGAAAGATCGGGAATCTGCCAAAGAGGCGATCTTGCGGCTCGAGAGATCGTGCATCGAATGCCATTATCTGATCACCCCGCCAGAGTGAAAGCAAAAGACTGCAGGCCCAGTCTCGTAAAGAATTTTCTTTGCGTTGTTTTCCACGGATGCGTTAAACTGACCATCAGCTACGACACGAACGACGTAAACCTCAGGCGCTAGCCGTGGGCCGTTTGCTCCCAAACGCAAAGCGATCATCGGCACAAACCTAGGACGCTAGCCCTAGGAAAAGCTTGGCACCACGGACTCACGTCCGTGGCTACAACCTGCCATGGCTTCGCCAT
>CAYZHQ010000143.1:0-13441 GCA_964477385.1 uncultured Pirellulaceae bacterium | reverse complement strand
GGTGCTCCGACGTGCAATGACCACCTGTTGATGGCTCGGCGGTTGATCGAAGCGGGTGCTCGAGTGGTCAGCCTCAGCTATGGCCGCTGGGACAGTCACGGGCAGAACTTTGATTTGGTTCGGGATCACGGCAGTAAGCTCGATCAGTGTTTGAGTGCGTTGATTGAAGACCTTGATCAACGCGGCATGCTGGACGATGTCACGATCGCGGTGTGGGGTGAGTTCGGACGTACGCCGAAGATTAACGCCAATGCCGGACGCGACCACTGGAATCGCGTCAGTTGCGCGTTTTTGGCCGGTGGCGGCATGCGAACAGGGCAGGTGATCGGAGCCACCAACCGCTTGGGAGAAGAACCGACCGAGCGCCCCGTCCACATGCAAGAAGTGGTGGCCACGATGTATCACAATTTGGGAATCGATACCGCGACGGTCGCGATCACCGATCCGACCGGTCGTCCGCAATACTTGGTCGACCACAATCCGATTGGTGAGCTGATCTAGCGTTGCGGCAAGTCAGGCACGTTCCTTGGAACCCAAAACGTTTTGGATTATCGATGCGACCCATTTTTCCCGTCATGACCGCGACCCACTTTCGTGCGTTTGGATTTCGTCAAACCGAATGTTCCCTGCTTCGGTGGGGCTGTATGCTCTGCGTCGTTGGCATGCTGGTTTGTAAGTTCGGACTCATCTCGGTCATGGGAGCCGACGCGAGTTCTTCGGCTTCCGACGATTCCGTGGTTCCGCAGGCAGGATTGCGATTTGACAATCGCCAAGAAGACCTAGTGCTCCGCGGTCGGGAGGCACGGGTGCAACTGCTGGTTTCGCGCCAGCAAGAGGATGGGCAGGTGGTCGACGCGACTCGCCAAGTCCAGTTTCGTTGCCAACCCGAAGGGATCGTTGCCGTCTCCAATGACGGTTTTGTCAAACCGCTTGCGGATGGCGAAGTCTTGATCATTGGGCAAGACGAAGCAGGCAGTGCGGGACAGGCGTCGGTCAGGCTAACGGTCTCCGAAACGGGACACGAGGCACCGCTCAGCTTTCCCGGTCGGATCGTGCCGATTTTCACCAAGTTGTCTTGCAACGGTGGCGGTTGTCATGGCAAGGCTGCCGGCCAAAATGGCTTTAAGCTTTCGCTGCTGGGGTTTGAACCCAAGGAAGACTACGCCCACTTGATTGAGGAGTCTCGAGGACGTCGGATCTCGCCAGCCCTGCCAGACCGCAGCCTGCTGCTGACAAAGGCTACGGGCACTTCGCCGCATGGCGGTGGGCAGCGAATGGAGGTCGACAGTCACGAGTACCGGCTGTTGCGCCGCTGGATTTCCCAAGGCATGCCCTATGGCGACGGGGATGAGCCAACGGTCGTTTCGATCGATGTCATTCCATCTCAACGACGGCTTTTTCCTTCGGCCACGCAGCAGCTCTCGGTTGTTGCCACCTATTCCGATGGATCCCACGAGGATGTCACGCGGGCAGCGGTGTATGAGTCGAACGATCCTGAAATGGCTGAGGTCAATGCGACTGGGTTAGTTGCACTGAAAGACTTGGTCGGGGATGTCGCCGTGATGGCGCGCTACCAAGGGCAGGTCACCGTCTTCCGGGCCGATATCCCTCTGCCAGTTGCTGCTGACGGACTGGCCGAAGACGCAACGCAGATGCCCGAACCTCGAAATCTGGTGGACGAATTTGTCTTTAAGAAACTTCAGTCTTTGCGGATACCGCCATCGCCCCGATGTGACGATTCCACTTATTTGCGGCGGGTGACGCTGGACCTCACCGGACGCTTGCCGACGCTGGAAGAGACCCGGCAGTTTCTTGCTGATTCGTCGCCTGATAAACGCGATTTGTTGGTCGAGCGGCTATTGGCAAGTCTGGACCACGCCGAGTTTTTTGCGGGAAAGTGGAACACGATTTTGAGAAACCGCAGGCAGCGCGGTGAATTGCATTTTTCAACCGTGGCTCTGCACGATTGGATCCGGAATAGCATCTACACCAACAAGCCCTACGACGCGTTCGTGCGCCAGATCATTACCGCTTCGGGGAGCGTGGCGAGCAATCCGCCGGTAGCGTGGTACAAGCAGGTCAGTGACACCAATCAACGAGTCGAAGATGCGGCGCAGTTGTTCTTAGGGCAACGCATCCAATGTGCGCGGTGCCATCACCATCCTTACGAGAAATGGAGCCAAGCCGATTACGCGCGGATGGCGGCCTTCTTTACGACGGTGACGAACAAAGCCGACGGAGATCCCCTTGAACCAAGCTTGGTCACCCGCGTCGCTGGGGCCACATCGCCGAACCCGAAAACGGGACAGCAGCTTCAACCGGCTGGGCTGGATGCGGAAGTCATTTCAGCCTTGCCTACCGAAGATCCAAGGACGCATTTGGCAGACTGGATGACCGATCCGGAGAATCCTTTTTTTGCCAGAGCGGTTGTGAATCGTTATTGGAAGCATTTTATGGGGCGTGGTTTGGTCGAGCCGGAAGACGACCTGCGGGTCACGAACCCGCCTTCGAATCCCGAGTTGATGGATGGTTTGGCAGCCGCGTTCGTCGAGTCGGGGTTTGATCTAAAACAGTTGATCCGGTGGATTGTGCAATCCAAAACTTATGCGTTGGACAGTCAGCCGTTGCCTCGCAACTTAGGCGATCGCCGAAGTTATTCTCGCTTTTATCCCAAGCGTCTGCAGGCGGAAGTGCTGCTGGACGCTGTCGATCGCGTCACGCTCAGTCCGACGCGGTTTGCGGGAATGCCTGCCAGTACGCGAGCCGTCGCATTGCCCGACACTGGCTTTGCTTCCTATTTTTTGGATGTCTTTGGACAGCCCAATTCGGCGACCGCATGCGAATGTGAACGCAGCCAAGACGCGAATCTTGCTCAAAGCTTGCACCTGTTGAACTCGGAAGAGATGCAGAAAAAATTATCGGCTGATCAGGGGCGTGCTTTCAGGCTAGCCAGCGATGATGCTCGTCCTGACGACGTGAAGGTAACCGAGCTTTATCAGCTCACGCTCAGTCGCTCGCCGACCGAAGCGGAATTGAAGACGCTGGTGAAGTACTTGAGCGACAAGGAAGACCGGCGGAAAGCCTTCGAAGACGTTGTGTGGTCGCTAATCAATTCCAAAGAGTTTTTGTTCAACCACTAGTGGGCAGCGAGTCGGCCGCGCGGGCTTTCCTGGTTTGTCGATGTCCGTTGCGGACGCCGATTGGGTGCTCCGCAATTACTGCAGCGGACAGGACTTGCTGCTCTGCACGCCTGTCGGTCATCTCGATCGTTTGCCCAATCACTTTCCTGCTGGGGCGTCACCTTGATTGCTTACCGATGTGTTGTTGCCATTGCCATCTTCGTCTGTGGTGGGCTGGTTGGTTATGGACAATTTCCAACCATGGAACTTCGTGCATTGTCCGTTAGCGGCGCTCAAGCGGGGTCCACCGTGGACCTTTCCGTGGTTGCGGGGGATCGGTTGGAGGAGGTCGATCGGCTGCTGTTTTCCCATCCTGGTTTGACAGCCGAGTTGCAGACGCTCGACCCGCTTCCATTTCAGAACGATCGCCGTCCTCATTACGGCAACTTCAAGGTTCAGGTGGCCGAGGATGTGCCGACCGGGCGATACGAGGTGCGAGCGGTTGGGCGACATGGCCTCTCCAACCCACGTGCTTTTCTGGTCAGCGGTTTGCCACATCTGGCCGAGCCAACGGTCAGTCATGAATTGGATAGCCCCACGCCGTTACCTCGAGATACTTGGCTGCAAACCAATGCTACCGGGGCGGCGATTGACTTTTACACGATGCATCTGGACGAAGGGCAAAGTGTTCGCTTCGAAAAATTTGCACAGCGACTCGATTCTCGGATGATCGGAGTGCTGGAACTGTTTGACGCGACGGGGCGATTGGTGGCGATGACGCGAGGTGCTGACGCGGTCGATCCGGTACTGGGCGTCACCGCGCCGGTCGCGGGAGAGTACGTGCTGGCAGTGCGCGACATCTTGTATCGCGGTGGCAATGAGTTTTCTTATCAGGTGGTGTGGCAGCAGGCGGAAACCGCCACCGATTTCACGGCGTCCGCCGCCGCTGCGACGGGTGCGTTGCCATCGATTTGGATGCCCGAATCGGCTTCTCTACCAGACCCTTTGGCTCTTGCCACCGAGCCACAGCCGGTCGCACGCGGCGAGGCGATTCAATGGCCACACGACCAGTTCTACTGGTTTGCGCCTGGCCGGGAAGCCAATCTTTTCGAGTGGAATGCCAAGGAAGGAGACGCATTGTCGGTTGAAGTCATTTCACAGCGTCTCGGCGAGCCCACCGATGCGCGGCTTACGGTTCAGCGAATCGAGCCGCAAGCTGAAGGCGAGCCCAAAGTGCATGACCTGCAAACGGCTGATGATTCGGCGGAGTTCGGTGATGCCGCACTTCGGTTGCAGTCTCGAGATCCGGCAGTGCAGTTCAAAGCACCGATGACAGCAGCCTACCGTCTGCAGATCCACGATCTGGACGTTGGAGAATCGGTCCAAGACCGTCAAAAGTACCGATTGCGCATCGATGCGCCGAAGCCCGACTTTGTCTTGGTGGCTTACCACGACTATCCGCATCGAGACCTCAAGCAAACACGACCGGTGGGAAGTAAATTGTTTCGTGGTGGTGCGGAGACGATTCGGGTGTTTGCTATCCGTCGTGATGGTTGGACAGGAGCGATCGAAGTGGTTGCAGAGAATCTGCCTGAGGGTGTGACCTGTGAGGCCGTTGTTATTGCGGAAAATCAAAAGCAGGTGGAACTGGTGTTGGCCGCAAAAGAGGATGCCGTGCATGCCGTTGAAACAGTGCGCATCATCGGTAGCAGTCTCGATCAAAAGCTTCGTCAGGCGGCGGTGCCGGCGACGATCCAGCATGCCCCTGGTGCGGGGCGAGATTTCATCCAATCGCGACTCACCACCGGATTGCAGGTTGCCGTGTCGGAGCAGGATGTCTCGCCGCTTACAGTGAGGCTGGGCGATGGCGATGTACCGCAAGTCAAGCAGGGTGAAACCTTAACGCTCCCCGTTCGAATGACCCGTCGCGAAGGTGGTAACGTTGTGTGCGTGCTGCGCCCTCGTGATTTACCAGCGAACGTGACAGCTGGCGAGATTAAAGTCGAAGCCGAACAAGTCGAGTCGAAGGTGGAGCTGAAGGTCGCTCCGAATGTTGCGGTCGGACGTTACTCGATCTGGTTGCAGGGCGAGACCAAAGTGAAGGTCCGTAAGAATCCACAGTTGCTCGAGCGAGCCGAAGCCTACCGCGTGCAATTGCAAGCCATTCATGACGATCCCGCGCAAGCGGCGAATCTCGAAGCGATCAAGGCGGCCATCGCGGAAGCCGACAAAGCGGTGGAAGCGGCCAAAGGATCTGCCAAGCCGCAAGACATCACCATCTTCGTTCCCACCAATGTTGTGACCTTTCAGGTACTGGAGCCCTGAGCGAGGTTTGGCGCTCTAGAGATTGTTTTGGCTTTTTTCAAATCTTTTGCATCCAACCACTTGCTCGCTGCGAATAGTACAGCACACGGGCGGTGGAACTTCGGTTTCGATCGCAAAATCTCTAGATCCCCTCAAAGGTTTTTTCAAATGAAGATGTTGTTGAAGAGTTGTGCTGTGGCCGTTGCCTGCGTGGCAGCCACGTCTCAAGCGATGGCAGCCGATATTGTCGACACGGCGGTAGGCGCCGGTAAGTTCAAGACCCTCGCTGCAGCCCTCGGAGCGGCTGACTTGGTCGAAACGCTGAAGGGAGATGGGCCCTTCACGGTCTTCGCCCCCACCGACGACGCCTTCGCAAAGCTTCCCGCCGGGACCGTCGAGACCTTGTTAAAGCCTGAGAACAAAGCAAAGTTGGCTGCGATTTTGACATACCACGTCGTGCCGGGCAGCGTGATGGCCGAGCAGGTTGTAGGCCTCAAAGGTGCAACGACCGTGAACGGCCAGCGAGTCGACATCAAGGTCGAGGGTTCGACCGTGATGGTCGACGGAGCGAAGGTGGTTGCGACCGACATCAAATGTGACAACGGCGTGATTCACATCATCGACTCGGTGATTCTGCCCGCTGACAAGACCATTCCTGAAACGGCTGCCAAAGCAGGTTCGTTCACCACGCTATTGGCCGCAGCCAAGGCAGCAGGTCTAGCCGAAGTCCTCGGAGGAGAAGGTCCTTTCACTGTCTTTGCTCCGACCGACGAAGCGTTTGCTAAGCTGCCAGAGGGAACGGTCGCTTCGCTGCTGAAGCCCGAAGCGAAGCAGAAGTTGATTGATATCCTGAAGTATCACGTCGTCGCAGGACGTGTCTATTCGGATGCCGCTGTCGAGGCGAAGTCGGCTCCTACCCTGGAAGGATCGTCGATCAGCATCAAGGTGACCGACGCCGGTGCGATGATCAACGATGCGAAATTGGTCGCCACCGACATTGATGCTTCGAATGGCGTGATTCACGTCATCGACAGCGTTTTGCTTCCTCCCGCAAAAACCTCTGCCGTGCAAGGCAAGCTGGAAGCTGCAATCGCTCAGGGAGCTTCGCTGTACAATGCCGGCCATCATGCCGCCTGTGCTCAGGTCTACACCAACACCCTGAATGAGCTGATGTCGACCACTCCCGACACTGGTCTTCACCACCACATGACGACGGTCCTGACTTCAGCGAAGCATCAGTCGTGCCCGACCGCTCGCTCTTGGACGCTTCGTCGTGGGATCGATCAGATGTACGCTCAAGTATCCTCCAACTGATTGTGGAATTTACGGTAGCGTGAACCGAGGCCTATAATGGTTTCCAGCAGAGATTAAACTGAAACGACCGCTGCAAATTTGCAGCGGTCGTTGCTTTGCTCCCAGGGGGCGGTTCTGCCCATTTTACCGTGTTGCCTTTTCAAACGACCGAACGCAAAGAGAACAGCATTGAGCGCATCGGTTTTAGAAGAAATCGCGTCTGGTGACCGAGGAGCGGTTGAAGAGTGCCTCGATCAATTCGGTGGGCTCGTTTGGTCAATGGCCAAACGCTTTTGCCGTAATGACGCCGACGCTGAGGATGCGGTCCAAGAGATTTTTTTGGAAGTTTGGGAGAAGGCAGGACGCTACGATCCCAAGGTCGCCAGCCCGGTAACGTTCGTCAGCATGATTGCCCGCCGGCGGTTGATTGATCGAATGCGGAAATCCAATGGTTCTGCCGCAAGTCCGCCCGTGGGAACGGCTCTTGAGGAAGCGGTTGCCATGCCTGTCACCGATACGGTGGAACTTGCCGACGAAGCAGCCAAAGCGTTTCAGTGCATGGAACATTTGTCGGAACAGCAAAGAGTGATCTTGGCCTTGTCGATTCATCATGGGGTTTCCCATGCGGGAATTTCCGATCGATTAAAATTGCCGCTGGGGACCGTCAAGTCGTTTGCTCGTCGTGCTCTGCTGCAACTGCGTGAGTGCATGCTTCGGCATGTCGATTTAACCGCCAAAGGGGGCGTTTCATGAGCCGATCAGGAAATCAAGACGATGCCGATTGGCTGGAACAATTGGCCGGACGTGCGCTCGGCGACCTCTCGACTGGGGAATGGGACGCGGTAGAGGCAACGCTGCGGGAACAGGGCGAGCTAAGTTTGGCAGCCGAAGAACTGGAGCGGACGGCGGTCGCGGTCGCCATGGTATTTGACTCGCAGCAAAAGGCGGAGCCACTGCCCGACAAGCTGCATAAGAAATTGATCTTTGATGCCGATCGTTATTTCGCCAACCAATCGATGGAGCCTTCGTCGCCTGCTTCGAATTTGGAGCATGACGTCGTCCAAGCGCGAGGCGAAGAAACATTAAACCGGCGAGAGGCTTTTGCATGGCTCGGCTTGGCGGCCGCATTGTTGCTTGCGGTCACCCTGTGGGTTTCGAGTCCCTCCGATGTTGTTCGGACCGCTTCCGTAGAACAGCAGCGGGAGCGTCTTATCGAAGAAGCGGACGACGTTTTGCAGGTTTCTTGGACGGCAGGCAAAACTCCGTTTCAAGAAGATGTCTCCGGCGACGTCGTGTGGAGCAATGCCAAGCAAGCTGGGTTCATGCGTTTCAAAGGGATGCCCGTCAATGACCCCTCGGTGGAGCAGTACCAGTTGTGGATTGTCGATCCCAAGCGAGACGAGCAACCTATCGACGGCGGTGTCTTTGATATTGGCTCGTCGGGCGAAGTGGTGATTCCAATCGACTCCAAGCTGCGCGTCATCGCACCAGATGCCTTTGCGGTCACGATCGAGCAACCCGGTGGCGTGGTCGTTTCCAGTCAAGAACGCCTGCCGCTGCTAGCTGTCGTGCAGTGAGCCGATGGCCACTGAACATCGGTTTTTATTGCGGGCGAGGTGGACTGCCTGCAGAGAACTGCTGGGCAGGCAACTTGGTCTCCCGACTAGCAAACCGGGCGCTGTTTAGTACACAATGGGAAATCAATGGTAAATCTATCCTGCGGTCGCGACTGGCAAACGATTGTCTCGCTGCCTTCCTCTCTATTCTTTGACGCATTTTATGGCAGGCCATTCCAAGTGGGCGAACATTCAGCATCGCAAGGGACGCGTTGATTCCCAGCGAGCGAGGGTGTGGAGCAAGTTAAGCAAAGCCATCATCGTCGCGGCGCAGATGGGTGGCGGCGATCCCGACGCAAACATTCGGCTCCGGAAAGCGGTTGACGATGCCAAAGCGGTCAGCATGCCGAAAGACAATATCAATCGGGCGATCAAACGCGGCACCGGAGAACTGGGCGGCGGGCCGGTCGAAGAGTTGCTGTACGAAGGTTACGGACCGGCTGGTGTAGCCGTCCTGTGCGAGATTATGACCGACAATCGGAATCGCACCGCCCCGGAAATGCGTTCGCTGTTTTCGAAGTTTGGCGGCAACTTGGGAAGCACCGGTTGCGTTTCCTATCTGTTCGAACGCAAAGGTCTGTTTCTCTTCGACGCAGGCCAATCCAACGAAGAGAAGATCACCGAGATCGCTTTGGAGAACGGTGGCGAAGATGTCGAAATGACCGACGACGGTAAATTGCAGGTCACTTGTGATCCCGACAATTTCCAGCAATTGCTCGATGCCTTCCAGGGCGAATCACTCGAAATGGAAGTCAGCGAAGTCACTCGGATCGCGCAAACGACGGTCGATGTGGAGCCAGGGGATGCTAAGCAAGCCCTCCGGTTGCTGGAAGCGCTCGACGATCACGACGACGTACAGAATGTGAGCACGAATCTGAATATCACCGATGACGTTCTGAATGACGAAGAGTAATTCTCGGCTGTGAACTGTCGTTACGGACGAGTAACGGTAGCAGTCGGAATGGCGTTCAAGGTGTAGTAAGCGTTTGCGTGAAGCAGCGGGAATCCCGCTTCGTCACGCAGGCCGTGGGCTACCAGTTCATGCACAAAATACTTGCGCAAACCGGAGACGGTTAGACGCACTCGCATGCCATCTTCGCTCACCTCCACGGCAGTGATCTCTAGCTCACGGCGTTGAATCTCGTCGCTGCCATAGGTGGAATGATAGAGGTAGGTGTAGCTGCTAAGGTCGTAAGCCTCTGGTGCAACGGCAGTTTTACGATCCACCGGTCGTGTCAGCGCCAGTTCAAAGCCATCCGGACGAGCATGCATGCTGTGGATTTCGAACGGAGTTTTGCCGTTCCAAGTCACTCGCTGCAGGCCGTACGAGGCATCACCCAGACTACTCCAGCCACGGTTAGTTAAACCAGCGAACAGGCTGCCATCGTTTCCTTGTGCGATTCGTAA
Organism: uncultured Pirellulaceae bacterium; assembly: GCA_964477385.1. Classification (GTDB taxonomy): domain Bacteria; phylum Planctomycetota; class Planctomycetia; order Pirellulales; family Pirellulaceae; genus Roseimaritima. The sequence goes on along the minus strand of CAYZHQ010000143.1, from coordinate 3,702 downwards.
TACCGCCGAGGCAAATCCGGAGCGAAAGGGGAAGCAGGCACCTTGGTACTGACCGTTCACTTTTTCTAAAAAGACCCGATGCATGCCCGCCTGGGTGAACTCGCCTACGAATAGCTGGCCCGCAAAGGGACCGAAGCGACCGTCGCTGGCATCCAAGGCGATGTCGGTCGCCGACTGGCCCATTTTCTTGTACGGAAACCAGATCGCCGGAGGGGCCAAGGGGGCAAGTTTTGCCAGGGCGTCGGGGAAAGGAAGTCCATTCGGAACCGTCTCGACATCGTGGATCGTGGAACCCGGTTGATCCATCGATGCCAGTGCTTCGGCGTGATGAAAAAAGGCTCCTGAGCGCATGTGATGGAGCGTGTTGGTGGCGACCCAGTTGCCTTGTTGGTCGGTGTAGAACATGTCGCCTTCTGCGTTTGCTCCCAGTCCCGAAGGCGAACGCATGCCGGCACAGATGGGAATCAATTCACCCGTGGGGCTGATCTGCATGCCCCATCCACGCCAGCGGGCCTGACGAAAACCAAGCTGCGGATGCTTGATCGTCCGATCGAGTTGAGCCCCTTTCAGCCCCAGTCCGATATTCAGCGTCACCCACAAATTGCCATCCCCGTCCAGTTTGGGGCCGTAAGCGTATTCGTGATAGTGCCCGGTCACTCCCCAGCCCTGTGCCACGGTCAGGTACGTATCGGCCGTGCCGTCGTCATCGGTATCTTCCAGTCGCGTGACCTCGGTTCGCTGGGCCGTATACAGCGCGCCATCGTGGTGCAGCAAACCCAACGGCTCGTGCAATCCGCTGGCGAATCTTTGGTAGGTGACGTTCTCAGGAGGATCGTCATAGGCGCCATCGATCAGCCAAACTTCTCCCTTGCGAATGGCGACCGCGATCCGCTTTCCTTCCAGGACCGCAATTCCACTGATTTCCAGAGGCACACCGTCGGGAGCGGGTTTCCAGGTAGGAGAACGAGAGTCAGCCGAACCCTTGGAGGTCGTTACCGAGATAATCGGATAATAGTCCTGTTCGGTGCCTTGCGCCATCGCATGCCGGGACCGATCGATCGAGATGGTTTGGTAAAGAAACAGGCAGACGAACAGCAGTCGCATTACCATTGGTATCGAACCTCAATTTTGAGGGGGCGTTGAACGCGGGGAGTGGCCTGCGCAGCGTCCGGCTCAAGCGGCAGTTTCAAGATCCATTCCTGCAAGTCCCCGCTAAGCCGTCGCTCAGGCAGGCCCTGTTCCCCCTGCAGCAAGATCGTGACTCCTTGGTGGTCGCGCACCGATCGTGGCGTCAGGCTGTGCAGTTCTTTCGCGGCGTGCAAGCGAAGTGCGATCGGTAGGGTTTGTTGGGCGTTGTTCAGTCCTTCAAGAACCCACGTTCTTTTCAGGCCCCCATCGATCGGTTCCAGTCGTTCGGAAACCGAAAGGCCATTCCAATGAGATAGAAAAGTCGGTACACCGGCGTCGTCCAATCGGTAGCCTTTGAAGCGTGCCGCTGGCAAGGGAGTTGGCCTGGACAGCGGAGGTGCGAGGGAGACTAGTGAATACCCTGTGGGGAGTTGCACTACTTTGTCGCCGAGTGGATCAGCCGGAGGGGCAAAGCGGACGAACCAAGTCCCTTCGGCATCGAGGAAGCGACTTCGCCAGAGCAAAGCGGGGCGGCAATCCCAGGCGTCGTAAGCGAAATGGACTTGGGCGGGAAAGCCCACCGCGATGGCATGTTGTCCCACACCGTGCATAAACGTCCGCAACAAAACGGGCCGTTCGCTCGGCATGAGCTCGAAATCTTGAGCCCGAGCCGCTTCGATTTTGGCAGGTAGCGGAGCGTTACTAGAACCTTTCAAGTAGGCCCACATGGCGGCAATCTGCCGATCACGGTCGCCTCCTAGCACGTCTTGATTTTGGCCTTCCGAAGCCGAGAAGAAATTCGGCATGCGGGTACGTGGTTTCAGCTCCGCTGGGTTGGCCAAAAAACGCTTGAACCATTCAGGACGTAAACGCTGGTCGATCGAATGGAGCTCCACGCCAACGACACCGGGAAGCGTTTCGCCTTGAAAGGCGTGACACTGGACACAGCCGGTATCCATCAACTGGCGACCGGACTCCATCAAGCCAGTCAGGTCACCCAAGGCTGCTTGTTCATTGCTCGGCTGGGCACCGTCTGCTGCCCCGAGCAGCGATGGTAGCGAAGCGGCGACCGGGTGGGAAAAAATCGGCATGCGAGCCAGCATGTGGTTGCGGAGATCGGCTTGTTTGCCTTGGAGGACCCGCTTTAACCAAGGTGCCGTTAGTTTGCTGCCGACGCCGGTTAGGGAAGGGGGTAAACGGCCTTCATCGCCCAGGTCAACGTTGCCGGCGGTGGTGAAGTAAGGCTTGCGGTCGCGTCCCACTCCGCCCCTTCCGTCACGTGCATGGCAGGCGTAGCAGTTCTGACGTAGCAGTTCCAGTTGAACGCCGTCGGTCGCGTGAACGCCGTTGGTCGCGTCAGCTTGGGCCTCCAGTGCGTCGCTAGCGGTGTGGCTTTGGATCGCCGTCAGGAGCGCCGCCCGCTGTGCATCGCTGAGCGGATAATAAGGGACTTTCGGTTGCGAAGCGGTGCCGCAGGGGAGGCTGCGTGCGCTGCGCAGCGCGACCAGCGAAGGAGAGGCTGGCGCAATGGTCGTGTCGACATCCTGCGCCGCATGGCATTGAACGCATCGCAATTCGGAGAACCATCGTCGGCCCGCAGTAACCAGCTTTGCGTCGCTCGGATCGGCGGCGGCCGGTTGCTTGGAAGATGAAGCGGGCGCGTCGAAGACGTCGCCGTCCGCGTTGCTGAATCGCTCGAGCAGATAGGCCGCTAGGTCGGCCGCTTCCGCAACCGACAATTTCATGTTCGGCATGCGCCCGCTAGGACGGACCGCCAGTGGATCATGCAAGAATCGCGTTAAGCCTTCTCGCGTATATTTCTGATCAAGTGCAGCGTGAGGAACGGAGGCATAAGGAAGGCCCGCGTCGGCTAAGCCCATTTCCTCTAACTCTTCGCGGCTCAGTTGGCTGAGCAGGTTGTCGAGCGAAGATGTGGGAGCTTCTGCCGTTTGGTAGGTTTCATCGGCAGCATGGCAAGCAACGCAGCCGGACTGGTGATAGAGCGTTTGACCACGCTGGACATCACCGCGCTTCCAGAATTGGTGCGGTACGGGTACCGCTCCGCTGGCTTTTATTTTCTGAAAGGGCTGTCGCTGCGTGGCCAGGAAGGCGACCAGAGCTTGAGCGACGCTTTGGCGCTGCTGGGCAGGTAACGACTGCAGCACGTCGGGCATCGTGGTGCCTGGCTTGACGCGTTGTGGCGACAGCAGGAAATCGGTCATCCAGTCAGCGTGTAAACGCAGCCCCGCCGCACGGAGCGATGGACCGGCTTTGCTGGGAAGGGTCTCGCTGGTGTGGCAAGCCGTACAGCTCAACTCGCTCAGCAACAGCTCTCCAGCCAGCTTCGCGTTGAGGTCGTCCGCCTTGCCGAACCTTTCAAAGCTCGCGACGAGGGGGTGGGCAGCGAGCACCGAGGTTACAGGGAGTGCCAAGAAACCACACAGGCACAGCAGTCCTCGAGCAGCGAAGCGAAAAGGCACACGAGCAGCGAAGCGAAAAGAACGGGGCAGGAAGGTCATCGGAAGGGGCAGGAAGGTCATCGGAAGGGGCAGGAAGGTCATCGGAAGGGGCAGG
>CAYZHQ010000142.1:0-13476 GCA_964477385.1 uncultured Pirellulaceae bacterium | reverse complement strand
GGATTCGAACTATCACTTCTGGGCTTCGAACCGCTCGAAGATTACAACCATTTGGTGCGTGAAGGGCGCGGTCGTCGCTTGTTCCCTGCGTCACCAGAGCAAAGTCTGTTGCTGACCAAAGCCACCGGCCAACAGACCCACGGTGGTGGTGTCCGGTTCGAGGTGGACTCGACCAGCTACCGCCAACTGCGTGACTGGATTGCCTCCGGAGCGCCTTTGAAGCAGGGAGACGCGCCGCAGTTGACTGGTATCCAAGTGGTTCCCGCCAGCGGCTTGCTCGACACCGGAGCCAAACAGCAACTGCAAGCCATCGCACGCTATTCCGATGGCTCGACGCGCGACGTGACCGATCTGGCACTCTACGAATCGAACGAACGGGCGATGCTGGAAGTCTCGGAAACGGGTCAGGTGCAGGCGGCCGATATTCCAGGCAAAGCCGCGGTGATGGTGCGTTACCAAGGCAAAGTGGCGGTCTATAGCGCCGCGATCCCGCTGGGCGCACCGGTCGAACAACTCCCGGCGTCAAAGAACTTTATCGACGACTTGGTGTTCGAAAACCTCAAGACGCTCGGCATTCCTCCCTCGCCGATCTGTGACGACGCGACTTTCCTGCGCCGCGTGACGCTGGATATCGCGGGCCGCATTCCGACTCCCGAAGAAACCCACACGTTTTTAGCGAGCGACGATCCGCAACGTCGCGACCATGTCATTGACTCGCTGCTGAAAAGCCCTGGCTACGCCGATTACTTTGCCAACAAGTGGACTTCGCTGCTCAAAAACCGGCGCGATGACAGGAGCGACATCACCTCTAACTTTGCTTTTCACGCCTGGGTGCGAGACAGCTTGCTGGCCAACCAACCGTACGACCAGATCGTTCGCGAACTGCTGGCCGCAACGGGCACGGTGATCGAAAACCCTCCGGTTGCCTGGTACAAACGGGTAAAGGAACCCAAGCAACAGATCGAAGATGTCGCCCAACTCTTTCTCGGTGTGCGGATGCAGTGTGCCCAGTGCCATCACCACCCGTTCGAACGCTGGAGCCAAGACGACTATTACTCGCTGGCTGCGTTCTTCAGCCAAGTGGGCCGCAAGCCGACGGCGGTTCGTGGCGAGGACTTGATTTTTCACGAACGCGGAACCGCGACGGCTAAAAATGTCAAAACCGGCGAGCAGGTCCTACCGACGGCGCTCGGTGACTCGGTCGGAGAAATTCCTCCCGGCGAAGACCCGCGGCTCCGCTTAGCCAACTGGATGAGCTCCCCTGAGAATCCTTTTTTTGCCAAGGCCTTAGTCAACCGATACTGGAAACATTTCTTCCATCGTGGGCTGATCGAACCCGAAGACGACATCCGCGACACCAATCCGCCGACCAATCCAGAGTTGCTCGCGGCGCTAGAGAATTACTTCATCGAAAGTGGCTTTGATTTAAAGCAACTTGTTCGAGTGATCACCCAGTCGCATGCCTACCAACTCCGTTCGCAACCGAACGCACACAACATCGCCGACCAACAAAACTACTCGCGATTTTATCCCAAACGCTTGCAAGCCGAAGTGATGCTCGATGCGATCGACCAATTGACGGGCGCTCACACCGATTTTGCCAACCTACCCGCTGGGACAAGTGCGGTCGCCTTGCCCGACAATAGCTACAACAAATCGTCGCCGTTCCTCAAAGTCTTCGGCCGGCCCGAAAGCACCAGCGTTTGCGAGTGCGAGCGAGTGCAATCGGCCAGCTTGGCCCAAAGCTTGCACTTTATCAACGCAAACGACATTAAATCCAAACTCCGCTTCAAGAACGGTCGTGCGGAGCAATTGGCGCGATCCGATGACCTTTCGACGGAGGCCCTTGTCGAACAGGTCTACCTTGCGGCTTACTCGCGCCAACCGGACGCGAAAGAACTGGAAATTGCGTCCGCGTATCTTCAGGAACCGCGTGTCGCTGCCGACGGCAAACCGCTCGACGCCACCGCCACCACCCGGGAGAATTTGGAAGACCTGCTATGGGCGCTGATGAATACCAAAGAGTTTTTGTTCAACCACTAATGCGACCGACTGTTTGATCATGACCGATTTGATTCCCGCCACAGCAAGACGCGCCGAGCATCTCGGGTGCATTCCCATATCGCTAACCAGGAACGCCGCGTCGCTGCACCGACGGGTTGCCTTATTGTTTGCCGCATGCGTGCTGGCCAATACCGCGATTCCCATCGCGGCACAATCGGTTTGCCTGCCCGCACCGCGCCTGCTGACGACGATGCCGATGGGCGGGCAAGTCGGAACCACCTTCGATGTAACGATCAGCGGCGACTCCGTCGACGATGCCAGCGAATTGGTCTTCCTGCAGCCGGGCATCACCGCTACGGCAAAACAAGATGCGGAGGGCCAGCCTGTCCCGAAACAATACACCGTTACCATTTCGGAAGATTGTCCCATCGGCATTCACGAAGCCCGTGTGATGACTCCGCTGGGGCTTTCCAGTTCGCGGGTCTTCTCCGTCGGGGACCTGCCCGAAGTCGTGCAGGAGAAACCTTCCAGCTCGCCAGAGACCGCCCTTCCGCTGAACGTCAACTCAATCTGTAACGCGGTGATGCCTGTGCGGGCGATCAATCATTATCGCTTCCAAGGCCAAGCGAACCAACGCATCATCGTTGACTGTGCCGCTCGTGGCATCGATTCAAAACTCCGGCCCGTGGTCATCATCGCCGACGCAGCGGGCCGTGATTTGCTGGTCGAGCGTCGGGGCGATGTGCTTGACTTCACCGTCCCCGCCGATGGTGAGTACCTGATCAAAGTCCACGAATTGACTTTCCAGGGCGGGCCCCATTTCTTCTATCGGCTGGCTATTGAGGAACTACCGGCGGAAACGCCTCCCACACGTTTGGCGTCGACTCAAGCGGTAAACTCGTTTTCCTGGCCACCGGTTGGTCTTGCCGAACAAGCCAGCTTGCCGGAGATGGAACCGAATGACACCGCCACCGCGCAGCGGATCGATTTGCCAAGCGACATTGCGGGTAGTTTTTATCCCGCCGCCGATGTCGATGTGTTTGAGTTCACGGCTCAGAAAGGCGACGTGTGGTGGGTCGAAGTCGCTTCGGAAAGGCTTGGCCTACCGACCGATCCGTCGATCTTGGTGCAACGAATCGATGCAACCGACGGAGTGGAGAACGCCGATTCCGCAACGGCGAAAACGATCGTTGATCTGGTGGAACTGAACGACATTGCCAGCCCGGTCAAGGTCTCGGGAAATAACTACGCCTACGATGGACCTCCATATAACGCCGGCTCCGCGGACATTTTGGGCAAGCTGGAAATTCCGGAGGATGGGCTGTACCGCCTGACGCTGCTCGACTTGTTTGGTGGCACCCGAAACGATCCACGGAATCGCTATCGGATGATCATTCGCAAAGCCGCCCCGGACTTTGCGATCGTGGCTTGGGCAATGCACATGGAACTTCGCAATGGTGACCGCAACGCCTTATCCAAGCCGATGGCGTTGCGGCCCGGAGCGACCATGGCCTTGGAAGTCGTTGCTGTGCGTCGCGACGGTTTCGATGGCGACATTCAGTTGTCGATGGACAACCTGCCGGACGGCGTCACTGCTCAGGGATTGAAAATTCCCGCCGGCGAATCGTATGGCATCATGCTGTTGACCGCCGACGAAGCCTCGCCCCCTGGAAGCCGCAATGCGACCTTCGTTGGTTCCGCGGAGATCAACGGCGAAGTGGTGCAGCGTCCTTGTCGTGTGGCATCGATGGCTTGGCCGGTGAAGGACGCTTGGTCAGAAATCCCCAGCCCACGTCTGTTGCTGGACGTTCCCGTTTCCGTCGGCCGCGCTGAGATGGCACCGATCACGATCCTCGCTCGCAGCGAAGATATGCTCGAAGTCGCCGCCGGTCAGACGCTGACCATTCCTTTGGTACACCAAAGACGTGGCGATTTTTCCGGAGCCACCATGTCGGTCAAAACGATGGGACACGGGTTTAGCAAGTTGCCGAAGTTTGACCTGCCGCTGACTGCGGATCAGTCGGAAGCGGTCCTCGATCTGGCAAAATTGAAGACGCCTCCAGGCGAGTATTGGATTGCTTTCTATGGCAGTGCCGTCGCAAAGTATTCCCCCCAAGCCTTCGCGTTGGACAACGAGGCCAAGCCAACGGCCAGCGATCCAGCACCTACCAAGGACATCGTCGACATCGTGGTGTCCAAACCCATCGGCATTCGCGTCCTTCCTGCGGAGAAACCATGAGCCTTCCCATTAATGCATTTCCCGAGGAGCAACGCACACCATCGACTGGCAAGCGCTGCCCGGGACCGGTCGGCAGCCCACCGAACAGCGCCGCTTCGCGGCGCAATTTCATGAGGCTGGGAATCGCCGGCTTTACCAGCCTCAGCCTACCCGGCATGCTGCGTCTGAGGGCGGCTAGTCCGGCGGCGGATCGTCCGCGAACCGCGGTGATCATGGTCTGGAAACCGGGTGGCTGTTCTCACATCGATACCTACGACCCGAAGCCCAACGCGGGGACCGAATACCGCGGCCCGTTTGGCAGGATTCCGACCAAAATCCCCGGCGTGCAGTTCACCGAACTGCTGCCGATGCAGGCCAGCATTGCCGACAAGTTCACCGTGCTACGCAGCATGCACCAGTCCGCCGGCGGGCATCCGGCGGGCTCGATGCAGTTACTCTCGGGCGATTCTGATACGCGAGACAAACCGAAACCGCGGTTGCCCGATTGGATGTCGGTGGCCAACTACCTCCGCTCCCAACAGGAAGGGACGCGCGACAATCCGCTACCGAGATACGTCGGCGTCAATCCGCCAACAACCTACAACGGACCAGCCTACCTCGGCGACACCTACTCGCCGTTCGCCGTCACCGGCGATCCCAACTCTCCCGATTTTGTGGTCCCTAACATCGGACTGACCGATTCCAGAGAGGTCCAACGTCTAAGCCGTCGCGTTGGCCTGCGGCAGAAACTTGACACGCTCTCTCGATCCTTCGATCAGTACGGTGAATTGGGAGCACTGGACGAGTTTGAAACGCAAGCGATGACGCTGCTGACCAACCCGCAAACGAAACAGGCTTTCGATTTGACTCAGGAAGATGACGCCACGCGTGATCGCTATGGACGGAACACTTGGGGGCAGCAACTGCTGCTCGCACGCCGCTTAATCGAAGCGGGGGTCGAGGTCCTCACCAGCAGCCTCCGTGGCCCGCTGTGTGGCCGTGTCCAAAACTGGGATGACCATGCCGTGAACCATCATGTGTTTGACGCCATGCGATTTCGCGCCGCTGCCTATGACCAAGCGGTCACGGCACTGATTGAAGACATTTACCAGCGAGGCCTGGATGAGCGGGTGTTGGTCGTCGTCACGGGCGAGTTCGGCCGGACTCCGAAGATCAGTTACCAGCCAAGCACCGGTGCCGGCAACGCAAGTGCTCCGGCAGGCACCAAACAGCCGGGACGCGATCACTGGCCGCGAGCTTTCTCCAACATTTGGGCTGGCGGTGGAATTCAGACGGGACAGTGCATCGGCGCGACCGATAAACGAGGCGAAGATGTCATCGAGCGGCACTGCGGTCCCGGAGACTTCCTTGCCACGATTTACCATCATTTGGGCATCGATTCGTCGAACGTCTTTATCAAAGATTTCAATGGTCGTCCCACACCGATCGTCGACCATGGCCGACCGATTCCCGAATTGATCCGTTCCTAACCCTCCCCCCATCGTTTTCTCCCCCTGATTTTTAACCATGCTGTCCCGCCACCGCCTCCCGTTGATCTGGCTTGCAGGGCTAGTTGCGTTCGTTTGGAACGCGACCGGGTCCCCGGCGCTGGCGGAACGTCCGCTCAGTTTCGAATTGGATATCCAGCCGATCTTGACCGCCAATTCGTGCAATGCCGGTGCCTGCCACGGCAAGCAGCGAGGCCAGAACGGCTTTCAGCTTTCTCTGCTCGCTTTCGATTCCGATTTTGACTTTGCAGCCGTGACCCGCGATGCGAGAGGCCGGCGCGTCTTTCCGGCCGCTCCCGAAAACAGCCTGCTGCTTCGCAAAGCCACCGCGGAAGTACCGCATGGTGGCGGTCGACGCCTGGAGATTGGTTCGGAAGATTACCAGTTGCTCAAAGGCTGGATCGAACAGGGGACGCCAAGGCGTGTCTCAGGAGAACCCGCACTTGAACACGTGACGCTGCATCAAACGGCGTTTTCGCTGACGCCGCAACAACAGGCCAGCCTTCAAGTCACCGCTCATTACAGCGACGGTTCGACACGCGATGTCACGCGATTGGCAACGTACCTGTCCAACGATGCGGCCGTCGTATCGGTCAACAAGACGGGTGAAATCCAAGCGGGCTCCTTGCCGGGCGAAACGGCAGTGATGGCCCGGTACATGAACCACATCGAGGTCGCCGAAGTCGCGATTCCACAGACGCAAGCCTTACCCGACGAACTGTTCAAGGCATTGCCTCGCCACAACGCGATCGATGACTTGGTCTACGAAAAATTGCAGGCCCTGGGCATTGAACCATCGCCGGTGATTTCCGATGAAGTCTTCCTCCGCCGCGTTAGTCTCGATCTGATCGGTCGGTTACCAACCGTTGAAGAAGCGAAAGAATTTCTCGATTCCGATGCCACAGACAAAAGAGCCCAACTGGTCGATCGTTTACTCGAACGTCCCGAGTATGCCGATCACTGGGCTGGTTACTGGGCCGATCTGCTCCGTCCGAATCCCTACCGCGTAGGCATCAAAGCGGTCTTAAATTACGACAATTGGATTCGTCAGCAGTTTCGTGACAACGTCCCTTACGACCAATTTGTTCGAGAACTCGTCACCGCCAGAGGCAGTACTTGGCAAAACGGTGCGGCCACACTGTATCGTGACCGACGTAGCCCCGACGAAATGACCACCTTGATCAGCCAATTGTTCCTGGGGATTCGGCTGGAATGTGCTAAGTGCCATCACCACCCATTCGAACGCTGGAGCCAACAGGATTTTTTCCAGTTCTCGGCTTACTTCGCCAAAGTGGGCCACAAAGGCAAAGGCCTATCACCGCCCATTTCCGGTGGTGAAGAAACCGTTTTCACTTCGACCAAAGGCTCCGTGACGCATCCGCTGACCGGCGAAACCATGGTTCCCACGCCGCTGTTCCCCGTCTCCGCTGCAACGCCTCGTTCGCAGCCTGGTGACTCGACCTCCCCATCCTCAGACACAACAAGTGAACCTCTCGACCCACGCGACCAGTTGGCCGATTGGCTGACGTCACGCGACAACGATTTTTTTGCTCAAGTGCAAGTCAACCGCATTTGGTCGGTCTTGATGGGACGTGGCTTGGTGGAGCCGGTTGATGACCTGCGGACCACCAACCCGCCCACGAATCCGCAACTGCTCGCCACGCTCTCACGCATCTTCCAAGACTCGGATTACGACCTCAAAACATTGCTTAAAGCGATCACGCTGTCGCGAGTTTATTCGCACGGTTCCCAACCCACGGCGTCAAATGTCAGTGATCGGTTGAATTATTCGCGGCACTACCGACACCGGTTGCGTGCTGAAGTCTTGATGGATGCGGTCGCCGATGTGACCGAACAACCGGCCACTTTGCGAGGCATGCCGCCGGAATCGCGAGCTAACCAGGTTTGGACCACTCGCGTCGACTCGATCTTCCTGGATACCTTTGGCCGCCCTAACGAGAATCAAGATCCACCCTGCGAACGAACTCCTGACTCGACGGTCACGCAGGCGTTGCATTTGATGAACTCGCAACAGCTCGAAGCCAAAATCGAAGCCGATAGCGGGCGTGCGGCACGACTAGCGGCCAGCGATTTATCGCCGGAAAAAATTGCCGAAGAATTGTATCTGGCGACCTTTTCCCGCCGACCCACTGACGATGAACTGGCTTATGCAACGCAGTTGCTACAGCCAACCGATGATCGTCGCGATGTAATCGAAGACCTGCTCTGGGCGATGCTGAACTCGCCTGAATTCTCCATTCAAAACTAGGCCTAAGTGATGACGACTCAATGGACTCGGAACTGTGACGGCATCACCCGTCGCGATGGACTGAAGCTAGGCCTGCAAGGGCTTGTCGCCGGCGGGCTGGCAGGTGCACTGCGTGCCACCAGCGCTCAAGCAAGCAGCGTCTCGGCTCCATCCCCGATCAAGAAACAGGCGGATGCTTGTATTCTGGTTTGGCTGGATGGTGGACCGAGCCACTACGAGACGTTTGACCCCAAACCCAATGCACCGCTAGAGATTCGTGGTGAGTTCAGTCCGATCGCCACACAGACGCCGGGAATGCATTTCTCGCAGTTGATGACTCGCTTGGCGGCAATCTCCGACGACTTGGCGATCGTGCGTTCTATTCGTCACGACCAAGGAAACCATGGTGCCGGAAACCATTACATGATGACCGGCGCTCCGCCACGCATTCCCGTCGGATGTGGTGCGTTCGTCAGTTTCCACCCCAGCCTCGGCAGCGTGGTCTCGCATCAAGTCGGCGCGCCGCACGGCATCCCGGCTTATTTTTCGATCCCCAGCATGTCGCGCTCCGGCGGACCTAATTTCCTCGGTGCCAAGCACGCACCGTTTGTCGTCCCCGATGATCCCAATCGATCCAGCTTTCGCGTTCGCGATGTGACCATTCCCAGCGGCTTAACCGACGCGCGATTCGATTCACGACAACAAATCCGCGGCAACATCGACAAGATGCTGCGAATCTCCGATGCCGCAGCGGGAGACCCTGTGGTTGCGGCGGATGAGTTTTACACGCAGGGCATGCAACTGATCGGCAGCCCCGCCTCTCAAGCCGCTTTCGATATCCATGCCGAACCCGATGCGGTCCGCGATGCCTATGGCCGTAACCCGTTTGGACAACAAGCGTTATTAGCGCGACGATTGGTCGGCGCGGGAGTCCCCTTCGTGACGCTGACCCAAGGAGGCTGGGACCATCACACCGATTTGTTTAACGCGTTTGAGAAGAAGATGCCTCCGATCGACGCTACCGTCGCCGCCCTGGTGTCCGACCTGAAAGAGCGTGGCATGCTGGAGCGGACGCTGGTCGTGGTGCTCGGCGAGTTCGGCCGGACTCCCAAGATCAACGAGCGCGGCGGTCGCGACCACTGGTCCAACGCCATGAGTGTGCTATTTGCCGGTGGCGGAACCTCAGGTGGCCAAGTGATCGGTGCAACCGACCGCGATGGCTACGCCGCGATCGAAAGGGTCCTCTCGCCTGAAAACTTTGTCTCCACGATCTACCAAAAACTGGGCATCGATCCCGGGCAAATGCTGTACTCTCCCGAAGGCCGACCGGTGCACCTGGTCAGCGACGCCACTCCGATTTCCGAATTGATGAGCTAGTGCAGGTTATGCCTTCTTGCCGATCCGCCACCGCCCTGCCCCTCCCACGTTACGGCTTGCCAACGCCTCGCCGTGCCGTGAGTGTCACCATTCGCAGCGGACTGTGTGGCGTGCTGTTGCTTGCCGTGACAGGCAACGCATCCGCCCAACTTCAAGTCGACCGTTTTTATCCGCCTGTCGTTTCCGCAGGCGGCGAAACGATCGTTCAAGCCGAAGGCAAGTTTCCCAACTGGCCGGTGCAAAATGCGCGCGGGCGCGATGACGTCGAAGTCACTGCTCAAGAGAAGTCGGGGCACTTTTCGATTCGTGTCCCCGTGGATGCCGCTCCGGGCATCGCTTGGGTGCGATGTTACGACAACGCGTCTGCGTCAAGCTTGGTTCCCCTGCTGATCGCCCCTCTGGCGACCGTCGAAGAAACGGAACCGAATAACAAACCGGACGAGGCGACTCCGGTTGAACTTCCCGCTGTCCTCTTCGGTCGTCTCGACAAATCGAACGAGGTCGACACGTTTCGTTTGAAACTAAGTAAAGGCCAAACACTTGTCGCCACGGCAACCGCTCACCAACACCTCCGCTCGCCGATGGATGCGGTGATGCAGTTGGTCGACCTGAAAGGCAACGTGATCCTGCAAGCCGATGATGACCGTGGCCTGGATCCCCAGTTAACCTTCCACGCCCACGAAGATGGCGAGTGGCTGGTCCGCCTGTTTGCCTTTCCCGAGACGCCCAACAGCACCATCGGTTACGCCGGCGGCAGCTCGTTCGTCTATACCTTGCGAATCACCGACGGAGCCTTTCTCGATCATGCCCTGCCACTGGTCGTGCCTTCCGAACCCTCGGATCGAGCCATCCTTCCCGTGGGCTGGAACCTGCCCGCGGAAGGCTCGCCGCAGCAAACTGCAACGACAGCCGATGTGGTAGAAGTGACGTTCTTTCCCAACGTTCTCGGCTGGCAAGCACACGCGGCTTTTCCAGGAGACGCTGCAATCATCCATGAAACCGATGACGGTTCGCCAGCGGAGACCTCATCGCTGCCTTGCATTTACGCGGGACATATCGCGACGGCCAAAGAGATCGATCGTCTTCGCTTTGAAGTGCAAGAATCGAAACGTTACGAAGCGATCGTCCACTCACGCGCGTTTGGTTTTCCGCTCGACTCGGTGCTGCGAATCGTCGACCTGCATGATGGGACCGAAGTCGCTCGCAATGATGACGGCGCTCGCGACCAATACGATGCCGCAATCAACTTTACCGCCAAACGAAGCGGGCAATTCGAATTGCAAGTCTCCGATCTGGTCAACGGACATGGCCCACGATACGCCTACAGCATCGTTGTCGACGAAGCTCGCCCGTCAGTGGACCTGACGGTCGCTGAGGATCACTTCATGATCAAGGCGGGACAATCACTGGAGATTCCGGTCACCATTTCTCGACGTAATGGATTCGACCAACCGTTAGTGATCACTGTCGAAGGCCTACCCGCCGGGATTCAAGCCGATCCCGTCACCTCCGAACCCAAGGGCGAAACCGCCAAAGCGGTCAAACTGAAACTGACCGCGACGGCGGAAGCCGCCACCTCCGCATCGGCCGTTCATGGCTCGTTCCGCATTCTCGGACAAGCCGCCGCGACGGAAGCCGCCAACGCGCCGTCAACCTACGTGGCAAGCTACGCACTGCGCGACACCTTACCAATTCGCCAACTGTGGTTAACCGCCATCAAAGAAGCTCCGGCCCAAACGCCAAACGACAAGTGATCGGCACGAAGGAGTGCTCGCTTCCTGGTTAGCCCGCGACTGCGATGACCGTAGGCACAAAGGCCAAGACAAGGGTCTGAATCGCCATCACCACCCAATACTGCAGCGGCTTCGTTCGACGATCAATCAACGCGTTTTTCCCCTGCAAGCCCACCACGGCGAACCCGGTCCAAAGCTCAAGCAGGTACGTAAGCAGAGCGGACCCTGCGAGCAGATAGGGAACGAGCGTTTGAATCATTCGAGGCGGCGTCCGTTCAGACGGTGACCGACGATCAGTAAGGGGCAAAACTTTGGCGACGAGTGCAAACGATGTTAGGGCAGAAACCAACGCATGCCAACTGGCGAATCCCCAACTTGCCCCCCCCACCTGTTCGTTTGCGTCTTGCACTTGGAGCCCAGTCGTTGAAAACGGTTGATATCAATGTTGGCCGTGTCCAGCGATCCTCAGAACTCGGCTGAATTTTGGCTCCCAGGCGTTCCGCGAAGGGTCGGTTTTCGCCTACGCTAGTAGGATGAACCGACTTCATCGAAACGACTTTCGGCACCGGCTTGCCGCCCAGACCGCTCCGTGGATGTTCGCCTTGGCGCTGGTCTTCTTGATCTGCCAGGCGATTCTGGTCGTCCTGTGGGCCGATGTCCCTAACTGGCGAGAGAACGCGCTCAGCGTCCTCGATCCGACCAGCGACGAAGCCTCGCAAATCCGTGCCTCCTTGAACAAAGAGGTTATCGATCATCGAATCGGTGCGGCGACTGCCATCCTCATGCTGCTGATTTGGCCTGTCGTGTTGATCGAATCAGTATGGCACTGGCTGACGCGTCCTTGGAATCGCCAGACACGAAGCTTTCATGGTCTGGGCCTGGTCGTCTGCCTCTGTCCCTCGCTGCGGATGTGCGCGCGCAGCCCTGAAATGCATTACCGCATGTGGCTGCCGGGTCTAGGATGGCGGCAACCAAACAAACGACTGCAAAAACGATTGGAGCACATTTTTAGCCTGCCGATGATTGGCATCGCGATGCTGATCCTGCCGGTGCTGATGGTCGAGTTCTTCATGAAAACCCAAGTCGCCCAGCACACTTGGTTGCGAATGCTCCTGCATGTCAGCACCGGAGTGATTTGGTTTGCCTTCGCGGCGGAATTCATCTTGATGATTTCGGTATCGGAAAAAAAGCTGGCCTACTGCAAAAAGCACTGGGTCGACTTGGCGATTATCTTGCTGCCAATCCTGTCGTTTCTTCGGTCGTTGCAAATGCTGCGTACGATGCGAATGACGAAACTATTACGGGCACAGCAACTGACCAAGTTTGCTCGCGTCTATCGACTGCGGGGAACCACCGTCAAAACGCTGCGAGCCTTGGTGCTGCTGGAGCTATTCACGCGTTTCACGCACTCCAATCCCGAACGCGTATTGGAAAAACTACGGCGACAACTCGGCACCTTGGAAGCCGATGCCAAACAGATTCGACGCCAAATCGCCAAGCTCGAACGACAGCAGCGAGAAGAGGCCACCGAGCGCGCATCTGCCTCGGCGGCAAAGCTTGACCATGCCACCAAAGTTTTGCCACAGCCCGTGGACCGGCAGCCTTCGGAAACGCGTGGTTCCTAAATGCGGAACCCTGCCGATGTCCTGTGACAGAAGTCTCGACAGGCTTTCCCTGTAATGAAGTCGCTGCCAGCCTCCTCTGCCGTACTAGCGCCGGGTCGTCGTGTCGTCGTACACGACGCCATGGCCACCCGTGTTGCCCGGAATCGTCCCGGTCGTACCAGGCACCGACGCGCCGGCACGCGTGCCAGTGCTTGCGGCGGGCTGAACCTGGTCGCGGCTTTGATAGTCATAGGCAGCTTCGTCACGCATGATCTGCCGGGCTTCATCGTAGCGAGCCGAATCTTTCACCGTGACCAAAGTACGACCTTGCTGGAACTCGCTGTCGTAATACCGAGCCTCTTCTTCCGGCACTCCCAAACCGACCAGCGCGCCGACCAAACCACCGGCGACCGCTGCGGTTGCCGCGCTGGCCAACACACTCGCTAAAGCGCCCCCGGCGATGACGGGACCGATCGCGGGAAAAGCCCCCGCGATGATACCCAAGCCCCACAAAGCACCAATGCCAGCGCCCGTTGCCGCACCTGCGGCAGCGCCGGTCCCCGCATGAGCCCCTTCGGTAGCGGTCCCCGACTCGCCATAGCGGTTCTCCGGGTCCTGTGCGACGACGCCAATCTGCTCATCACTAAAACCGGCCTCCCTCAATCGCCGAACGGCGCGTTGGGCGGCTGCGTGCGAATGGAAAACTCCGACGGTCGTTTCTCGAGTCGCTGCCATGAGGTCTTCTCCACTGGATTGAAGTGAATCGCGAAACCGCGATCAAAAG
>CAYZHQ010000141.1:5085-13510 GCA_964477385.1 uncultured Pirellulaceae bacterium | reverse complement strand
TGGAAAATCCCGATGTGATCAGTAAAGCGGTGCTCGCCAAACGACTCGATTCACAAACCGCTTTCGAAATCGTTTCGATCGATATCGCGGATATCGATGTCGGTGCCAACATTGGGGCTCGACTGCAAGCCGATCAAGCGGAAGCGGATACGCAGGTCGCGCGGGCCCGTGCCGAAAACAAACGTGCGTCGGCTGTCGCCGCCGAAAAGGAAATGGAAGCCCGGGTCGAAGAGAGTCGCGCTCAACTGGTGCTCGCTCAAGCCGCCGTGCCCGAAGCGATGGCCGATGCGTTTCGCTCCGGCAAACTGGGCATCTTGGACTACTTCAAACTGCAAAATGTGAGTGCTGACACCGATATGCGCAAAGCCCTCGCGGTGACAACCAAGGAAAGCACCGATGCGTATTCCGATTCGAATCCCACTAGGTAACGGAGGCTCGGCAGATGGCTGGAGATATCGAAGAGTTCCTGCGGCGGGCGGCACAGCGTCGACAACAACGCGCCAATCAACGCAACGACCAACAGCAACAGGCAACCCGCCCTAAAGCCCCGCAGTACACCGACCGTGCGGCCGAACGGGTGATGCGTCCGTCGGTGGAGCCGATTGCTGAACCGATGATGGCGGAGGTCATCGAGGACGAAGCCGATGAGGTGGTGGCTTCGCTGGGCGACATGCGGAGAGCTCGCGAGGCGACCGATCAACGGAAAATCGACAATGCGTTGTCGCGGACGTCGGGCACGACCAAGGGTGAGCAGACGCGGTCGAAGTCCAACACGCCGGCGGCCGACTTGTTGCGAATCTTGAAGTCGCCCAACGGCCTGCAACAAGCCATCTTGCTCCGCGAGATCCTAGAACCTCGCGGTAAGCATTGGGATTAAGTTCAAATCGTTTTGCCCGCGAACGCAGACGCACGCATCAGCAAGATCCAAACGCTGGTTTTGTATCCCACGCTCCGCATGTGAGTCGCTTGGACGATAGACCTCGGTTCTACGGCAGCCCAACCGAGGCTCGCGTCAAAACGGCCGAATAGAGCCACACGCCGTGACGCGTTGGGTTGTCATCCGATCGCCATGCCGGTGTCGGAGGTTTGCAACGTTTCGAGGTTTGATTCGCAAAGGATGGAGATGACACGGTTTTCTACAGCGATTGTTCCCGGCAAGACACGCATCGGATGGATCGGTACCGGTGTGATGGGATCGTCGATGTGCGGTCACTTGATCGATGCCGGGTTTTCGGTCACCGCCTACAACCGCACCCGTGCCAAAACGCAGGCGCTGGCCAATCGAGGCGCCGCGATTGTCGATTCCCCGGCCGCCGTGGCAGCAGCCAGCGATGTGGTGTTTTGTATTGTCGGCTTTCCCGAGGATGTGTACGAAGTCACCCTCGGCGACCAAGGTGTGGTGAGCGACGGTCGGCCGGGAATGGTTTTGGTCGATATGACGACCAGCCGCCCGCAATTGGCAGTCGAGATCGACGCGGCATGTCGAGCGAGAGGGATGCACAGCGTCGATGCGCCGGTTAGTGGTGGCGACGTCGGAGCACGTGAGGCGCGACTGTCGATCATGATCGGTGGCGATGCCGAGGTGGTCGAGGCGCTCGCGCCTTGTTGGCAGGCGATGGGGAAAACCATCGTCCATCAAGGCGGCCCCGGCTGCGGTCAACATACCAAGATGGTCAACCAGACATTGATTGCCACAGGCATGATCGGCGTCTGCGAAGCCTTGCTGTATGGCTACAAGGCAGGCTTGGATTTACCGACCGTGCTGCAGTCGGTCAGCAGCGGTGCGGCTGGCAGTTGGTCGTTGTCGAACCTTGGGCCACGGATGATCGCGGGAGATTTCGATCCCGGTTTCTTCGTCGAACACTTCATCAAAGATATGGGCATTGCGTTGGACGAAGCGGCACGGATGGAACTTTCATTGCCGGGCCTAGCGATGGCAAAGCAGTTTTACGAAGCGTTACGTGCGCAAGGCCACGGTCGCGACGGCACCCAAGCCTTGCTGCTGACCCTGGCCAGACTGAGCGATGTCGATTGGCCTCGCCAAGGCCGCGAAAGCTGATTGCAATCCTAGATTGACTCCAAGCCGAAGGCGTCGGCGAATCCTGGTAAACATGGTCGCCAACGGCAAATCCTCTCGTTTACCCCAAGCCGAAGGCGTCGGCGAATCTGGCAAACATGGTCGAATGTTCGCTGCCGATCGCCCTAAAATTCGTAGAAAGCGACGGCGAAGTGGACCAGCAATACATATAGCGTTGCCCATAGCACGGTCGAAGTAATGGCATGGCTGACATCGGTCGCCGATTGCTTGGGACGCGAACCGCGGTAGTACGCGATCGCCGCAACGCCCAAACCGGCGGCAACCGTTTTGACCATCAACCAGTAAGCGCCACTTGGCAGCCAGCCGTTGCCGACCAATTCGGCCTCGAAATGCAGTTTCCAAAAGTGCGGGCCGACGTCGGGATGTGCGGCGGTGAAACTGATCAAGCTGACGATCCGGGCCGCTTGATATGCCAGCCACTCCAGTAATGGCGTGCCGATCATAAACGCGATCAGGATCGGCGTCAGCAAATAGCTGCGCGGGCGGACGCCTAGCGTGCTGATCGCTTCGATTTGCGATCCGTATTGCTTAACCCCGACGTCGGCGGCCACCGCCGCGCCACAGCGCGCCGCGACCAACGTGGTTGCTAAAATTGGCACCAGCACGCGATACAAGGCAAACCCAATGGCCGTCAGCAGGTCCTCCAGCAGCAACGGTTTCGTATACAGCGTGTAGGGCAGGAATTTGAAGGTGAAGTAGGTTGTTGTAAAGCCGACAATGATGCCGGAGATAATCACGTAAACCCACGCCGAGGGGCCGCAGACGAGCTGTAAATAGTGCAGCAGGAAACGTAGCCCCCAGCGCACGCGTGACCAGACGGGGACCATGTCCAGCGGCAGTCGCAGTCCCGCGGCGAGTGCGGTGCCGGTGACACTAAAGAAATCGCCCACGTGGTTCCCAATGCGACTCATCCAGGTGTTCCACGTCCGAGGTCGCTCGGCAACCGTGTCTGTTTGACCGTCGCCTTCTTCGACGCTTGGATGCCGCTGCACCGGCTTCATCATATCGGGAATCTGTGTCCAGTCCTCCGGTGCAACGGCAAGCAACTGTTTCTGGTCACTGTCGAGCAAATAGACATGGTCGGCGATCGGCAACAACGTTTCGTAATCGTGCGTGACGACGATGCTGGTACGTTGGTGCAACGTTTGGGTGCGGCGAATCAACTGTGCCACTTGCCGTCCACTGGCGGCATCCAAACCCGATGTGGGCTCGTCGTACAGCACCAGTTCGGGATCGGCCGCCAAGGTGCGGGCGATCGCCAGGCGTTGCTTTTGCCCGCCACTAAGCGCCGCCACGGGAACATCGGTCGGCACCCGGAGCTCATCCAGCCAAGCTGCGGCTGACTGTGCGGCCGGCTGGCGGCGATCACGCCGATGGTCGATGGCAAACTGCACATTGCCGGTCGGCGACAGTTCGTCAAATAACGCGAACTGCTGAAAGACAATTCCGACGCGTCCCAGCGGTTGGCCGTTGTCATGGCCGACGTGCCCTTGCCAAGTGATCACTTGGCCTGCTTGCGGAATCAAGCCCGACAGAATCCGCAGCAACACCGACTTGCCGGCACCGCTGCCGCCGACGATCACCGTGATCTTGCCAGCCGGCATCTCGGCCGCGGTACTGTCCAGCAGGACTTTGCCATCGGCCCGTACCGTCAGATCGCTAAGCACCAAAGGCCGCACCGCGCTCGACTCATCCAACCCCACAGAAGACGCTTGCGTCGCCCCGTACTCGTCCTTCTCTTGTTCCGGCATCGCATCCAATCCAGCCATGCGAACTATTCCTTGCCGTTGAGAGTATTTTCGGATCCAGCCATGATCACCAATGGAAAACGAGACGCTCCCGTGCCGCGACGAACAACCAGCCGCGAAGTGTCAGAATTGCCGTCCGCGGGTTGCTCGACCGGCTTAGGGATGGCAATGATCCAACGTTTGTCTTTGCCAAGAATTTGATTGCGAAGCACGCGTGCAAAATCGGGGTCGATACCGTCTTCTTTGGTCCCAAACAGATCGTCCCCGATTTCTCGCACGATCGGTTCAAGACGTTCGCCCGCCAACTCGATCGCCGCGCGGGCTTGATCGGACTTGAAGTTCCGCGTCCAAATCGCATGCAGTTGTTTGTTGTCGATGACCGATTCCCGCACGACCGCCTTCATCAAATCTTGAAACGGTTTGTCGCCGGCCATTTCTTTAAACACCGTTTCGACCTCGTCGCGAATTTTTTCGTTCTCGGAAATGTCGACCACGATTTTCTTTTGTGCCTCGATGATGTCGTCCATGTGGCTTTCGAACACTGGAATCGCTTCACGTTCGACGAACCGCTCCCATTCCCGCTTCAGCATGTCTTTTTCCGGCAGCGGTGACTTGTCGTACAACGCCCGCCAACCAAATCGCCAGATCGACGCGCGATCCCACAACTCGCGTCCGATCGTCTGCGCGAGCGGTTCTCCATGCTGACGCACGGTGGGCAAAACCTCTTCCCGCAGCAATGGGACGATGCGCTTCTTCAAAATATCCTCTTCCCAACGTTTGCCGATCTGTTTGAACTCCTCTTCATGAGCTTCGATAGAAGCTTTGAGCGCATCCTCCAGCACCGGAGCCGATTCCTTCAGGCTTTGCTCGACCACCGGCCGAAACGCAGCGGTGACTTCGTCGCCGTGTTCTCGCAACGCCTGGGAGATACGATCCTGAATCCGCTGGCGTTTTTCAGGCGGCAACAACGTTTCCAGCACGTCATCAAACTTCCCACGATTGCGGTAGTAGTCCAATTCATAGGCATAGGGATCAACATCCGTTGCATACCACACCACGCGCGCGGTCGCCGCTTCGCTGTCGATGCGATCGAGATAGCCCAGTTGCTTCCACCCCACCGGGGTTTGCGAAAAAATGGGATCGCCGCGGCGCACCTGTTCGGCGGGCAAGTCGGCTTGCAGGTACAGCGGGCGCTGCACGGCAAAATCGACCAGTTGGCTCAGCGGCGGCGCATCCGCGGTCTTGGTCGATCCGGTTCGCTGGACCGCAGTCACGATCAGCAACATTAAACCGCCCCAAAAGACGGCGCCGATGATGCCGGCATGCGTTCTGGAAAGCTGCATCTTCAAGGGTCTCGTCGCAATAAGGCATCCTGGCGGACAAGCATTTTTGGCCACGCATCGTCAATTGCCTAGCCAAGTGATCGGGGCAGCTTAGCAACCCCCGCCACCGGAGTGTATTGCAATCTTCCGTGCGAAGTGCCGTAAAGACAAGCCAGGGCCGGACGGCTTGAGAATGCAGTCAGAGGGGATTCTGCGGCCAGCGGAAACCTTGCGAACGTTTTTTACCGCATGCTAGCTTGGCAGCGACAACAGTCGGCGAGCATTCTCGGTGGTAACTTCGCCCAACGCCTGCGGTGACACTCCGCGGGACT
Organism: uncultured Pirellulaceae bacterium; assembly: GCA_964477385.1. Taxonomy (GTDB): domain Bacteria; phylum Planctomycetota; class Planctomycetia; order Pirellulales; family Pirellulaceae; genus Roseimaritima. Next base: position 8,010 of record CAYZHQ010000141.1, on the reverse strand, counting down.
CGGCGAGACAACGCAGCGTATGAACCACCCGCGCGGGCTCGTTGGGCCGCTTGCCACGCAGCGGTTCGGGGCTGAGATAGGGAGCATCCGTTTCGATCAGCAGCCGATCGGCCGGCACCTGCTTGGCTACTTCTCGCAGGTCGTGCGATTTCTTAAACGTAACCATTCCGGCAAAGCTGATGTGCAGTCCAAAGTCGAGCAACTGTTTGGCTTGCCGCCAATCGCCGGTAAAGGAGTGCATCACGCCCGCTAAAGTGCGTCGGGCGGCGAGCGGGCGGAGCGTATCGATGATCTCTTGGCAGCTTTCGCGCATGTGAATGATGAATGGTAGACCGCACTTGTGCGCCAGTTCGATGTGTCGCAAAAAATATTCGATCTGCAAGTCCATGGGACTGTCGTTCCAGTAGCCATCCAGTCCCGTCTCGCCGATTGCACGCACGCCGGGGTAGCCAGCCAACTCGACAATCGTGTTCCAGTCCTCCGTTTCGGCTTGCGCCACATAGTTCGGTTGAATGCCGACCGCGGCGTACAAATAGTTCGGATATTCGGCCGCCAAGTCGCAACACCGTCGGCTCGATACGGCCGTGGTGCCCATTGCCAAAATGCCGACCAATCCAGCGTCGCGCGCACGCTCAATCACCTGCTCGCGATCATTGTCGAACTGTGTATCGTCCAAGTGGGCGTGAGTATCAAACAGCATATCGCATCGGTTCAAGCGGAGAAAAAGAAACGCGTCAGGTGATAAAACACGGGTGCCGCAAAACAGACATCGTCGATCTGGTCCAGCAGTCCGGCGTGACCTTGCACCAGCGTGCCGGTATCGTTCACGCCACGGTCACGCTTGATGGCACTCATCGTCATCGCACCGGCGAACGACATGCAGGCAACGACCATGCTCATCACACCCGCTTCCCACGGAGCAAACGGAGTGGCCCAAAACAGCGCCGCGCCGATCAGTCCGGTCGTGACCACCGATCCAACCAACCCTTCCCACGTCCGGCCCGCGTTGATCTCTCGCGCGATCGCATGGTTCCCGATCAAGCGTGTCCAAGCCCCTTGCAGAACGCCGGCCAATTGAGCGATCAACAAAAAGTAAAACAACAGCGTCACGTTACTGCCGTTCCAAACCGCACCGTCGACTCGACGTAGATTCAAATCCAACAGAGCGGGAGCAAAACTGAGCGAATAGACGCAGATCAACAATCCCGATTGAATCTTGGCACTCCGCTCGAGAAAACGTTTGTAGTCTCCCCCTAAGGCGATCCGTGCGGGGATAAAGAGACTGCCGTAGACCGGAATCATGATGCTATACAAACCGTAGAAATCGATCCTGCGTCCCGCCGTGATCCAACTCGGCGGCAGATTGTTCAAGATGATCAACAGGTATTGCAGCGGAGTAAAAATGAAGAAGACCCAAAAGAGCGCGCGATGATCGCCTCGCCGTGTCGGAGTCATGGTGATGAACTCGCGGAGGGCCCAAAACGACACCAAGCCAAACAGAATGATCGTGCCGACGCGGTGGAGGAGAAAACCGCACATCAAAATCGCGCACATCATCCACCAGATGCGCAGCCGGCGAGTGAAACGCCGCACCACCGCCGACTCGATCGCGACCGTCTCGCGGCGAGAGAGCAACAAGCCCACCAGCGAGGCAATACTCAAGGCGGCTAAGACGACCGCGAGCAGCAAGAAGGTACGCGAGGTGACCCATTCGGATTGAGCGGCGCTTGCAGCTGCCTCTTGAACCGCCCGCTGAGCAGCCTCGGCAGCCCCAGCATCGACAGCCCCAGCATCGGCAGCCCCAGCATCGGCAGCCCCAGCATCGACTTTCGACTCGCTGGGAATCCCGGCGTTCGCGGGTTCGCTCGAACCATTCGAGTCGCTCGTCTGCAAAAAAGAAAAAAGTGGCACGGAAGCAATTACGGAGAGGATGAAAAGGAAGCGTCGTGTGGCACGTGCCGGGATTATATCAGCCGATCCGATTTCTCGTAGCCGAGCGAATTTTCGGCCCGCCATCTTGGGTTTGGAGTCCCACGCCGCGAAGCCCTCGGCGACAGGCCCTGAGAGCTCGTCTGTGGCTTTTCATCCTTTGTGGCGAGGTCGGTCCACGATAGACTACCAAAGCACACCCTTGCCGGCCCCGAACCTGTGCTTTGGACGCAGCCCCCGATTGCTCGCCACCGACACGCTAACGCCACCGACATGCTAACGACACGCTAACGCCACCGACATGCTAACGCTGCCGCCTACCGAAGAGACGCTTGCCCGAGCCGCCGCGATGTTGGCCGACGATCGTTTGGTCGTGATTCCCACCGAAACGGTGTATGGTCTGGCAGCCAACGCCTGGAGCCCCACGGCTGTGGGAAAGATCTTTGCCGCCAAAGGGAGGCCGGTCAACAATCCGCTGATTGTGCATGTCGCCAGCCTCGAACGGCTCGGCGAGGCGGTCGCACTGCCGCTGTCAGCCCGGCGGCAAAACGAACTGGAACAATTGACGCAGTGGTGGCCCGGTCCCCTGACATTGGTTTTGCCAAGAGGCGAACAGATCCCCGATTGTGTGACGGCGGGGCGACCGACCGTGGCGGTCCGGATTCCATCCCACCCCGTCGCTCGCGAACTGCTCAATCGCTGCCCGTTCCCGCTGGCCGCCCCCAGCGCAAACCGTTCGAAATACATCAGCCCCACCAGCGCGGCACACTGCTCCAGCGGGCTGGGTGAGTTGGTCGAATTGGTGATCGACGGCGGGCCGTGTGAATGCGGCGTGGAATCGACCATCGTCGCCTTGAGTGACGATGGCCCGCGGTTGCTGCGGCCGGGGGCGATTACCGCCGAAGCGATCGCCCGCCGCTTGAACGTCTCGGTTGCGGAACTGACCAAGGCAAGTCACTCGTCCCAAGCGGCACAGCCTCCGGCACCCGGCGCCGA
>CAYZHQ010000141.1:0-4985 GCA_964477385.1 uncultured Pirellulaceae bacterium | reverse complement strand
CGCCGACTGTCTACTGGCCCCAGGCATGATGCTCGAGCACTACGCGCCGACCACTCCGCTGCGATTGCTGGTTGAGCCGCCACCTGCCCAAGTCCCGCCTACCCACGTCCCTGCCCGCTCGGGTCGGATTGCCTTTCAGCCACTGCGGGACCACGAAGCGGCACGCTTCACCGTCGTCGAAACGCTCAGCCCGACCGGTGATTTAAGCGAGGTAGCGCGGCATCTGTTCGCCGCCTTGCGACGCTTGGATCAAGCCGGTTTGGAGGCGATTTATGTCGACACTTGCCAGCCGATCGGGGTCGGGCGGGCGATCATGGATCGACTGAATCGCGCTGCCGCCGGACACGCCTCCTAACGTTCGGCGATGCTGCCGCGCCGGTAGATGTCTTGTAACCGGTGCGATCGATGCTCCAGTCCAAGACTCTTCCGTTTCGGTTTGCGGTTCGGCTTTGAAAATCCGAAACGCGGTCGAAAAATGGAACATGAGCAGCTTTGCTGGAATCATCCCGCGGAACTTGGCTTAGCCGTTTGGGCGCTGGCCTGGGTTGAATCCAGAAACCGCGGCTATCGCCAAGGCGGCTCATTCACCGGATGACTCCGGTCTGCCCGCTTAGCGTTCGTTCATTTCTCTTACCGCGTGCTTTCCATGTCCAGCATTCCCGCTCCGGTTCGACAAGTCCTCGCGGCTCAACAGCAAGCGACCAACCAGCAGATCGGTACCGCCGTGGCTCGCAAAACCTTGGACGCCCAGCAGCAGGCGGGCGACGCCGTCAACGCCTTGCTGGAACAAAGCGTCAGCTTGCAAAAGCAACTCGCCACCGGACACATCGACGTACGAGCGTAACTCTTGCTCAGGCCAGCGGCAAGCTTCTTTAGGCGTTCGATCGACCGCAGATCGAAACTTCCATTCCCAGCGCTTCCGCCGCAACGGCTTTGGCATACATTGCTTCGTCGGCTTCGTCGGCCGAATGGGCATAGGCGACTTGGATGTGATTGGCCTTGTGTCTCGCCATCATTTGGTCGCGGCTGACGCCGTGCAAGACCGCGTGCATGATCGGCCACTGTGGCGTCGTCGCATTCCAGCGACGTTCGGTTTCGGCTTGCGGCAGCGCGATCGCCGAAGCACGGCCGAGATCGATCTTCAGCCGATTATCTTCCACAAAGATCCGTGACCAAACGACTTCGCCCGGTTTTGAAATCCCCCGAATCGTGCTGCCTCCGGAAGGGAAATACATCGGCGGCTGGCGGAATCCTTCGGCCGCGGACCAACCACCGGCAAAGTGCGACGCCGGAACGGCACCACTGATTTCCAACACCCACACCTCGTCATCGACGGTGCCCGATGCGTCGGCGTCGGACCAGCGTAAATCGTGCAACGTGTTCTCGACCGGCTGACCGAGCGCCCGATGGACGCGGTCGGTCAACAAGCCATCCAGCCCGGCGCACTCGTCGACTTCGTTGAAGTGCGTCAGCGGTCGGCCGGCGTACAGCTCGCGCTGGCCATCGCGGGAGACAACCGGCGGACGGACTGAATCATTCAACATGCCTTCCACCAGATCACTCGCCGGCAGTAGGTCCTTCAAGCCCTGTTGGTACTGGATGCCGATCGCGTGGCAGCCAAAATCGTCGGCGATGCGCATCGCCGCGATGTACATCCGACACTGGTCAAGAATCTGCTCTTCGGTCAGATCGGTCGCATGCTCTGGACCGGTGTGAAAACGCATTCCCTGGTCGCGCAGCCACTGCAGCACCGCGGCCGCTTCTTGATCGGTGACTTGCAACGTTTCGTAATAGAGTGCCGATTGGCTGAGCCGTTCCTTAAAGACACCCAGCGGGTTCAATAGGTGATCGGGAATGATCGCGTTGAACATCCCCATGCAACCTTCGTCGAACACGCCCATGATCGCTTTGCGGTGCTGCAACTCCGTCGCCACCTGCTGGCCCACGTTGCGCGATTGAGCACTCGCTTCGGCGCTGTGAAAACCACGTACATGCGAAGTGTCGTGCGTTACGCGGCCTGCTTTCAACCATCCGCCCAGTTGTTCTAGAAACCGGTCGTCCTCTAGCGTTTCGCTCCACAGCGAACTGTAGCGGATCCCGGCTTTGGTCAGCGAGCCATTCAAATTCAACAACCCTACCAAGCCTGGCCATTGCCCCGACCAGTTGGCGACCGTCAAAATCGGACCGCGATGTGTCATCAACCCCGCCAGCACGTGGTGCGAATACTGCCAGACCGCTTCGGCTACGATCAGCGGCGCGTCGGGATCGATGCCGCGGAAGACTTCCATTCCTTCACGCTGCGAAGCAATAAACCCGTGCCCGCGGGTCTCGTCGAAGAGATGCCCACGGACCAGCGATCCGCCGTGCGACTCGACGGCGCGGGCGAGCCATTCTTCCATCGCCGCTTGCGCGGGCCAGCAAACTTGATTAGCCGATTGGCGCAGATCACCCGAAGCGATCAAGGTAACGGTAGGCATGGTGGGTTCTGTGAGAGCGAGAAGGGGACAGTAGGGACTTGGAGGGACTGTGATGATGTCACTGCGGCCAAACGGCGTGGCAACGACAACGCGGTAAGAGGCGAGATGACCGTGCAGGCCAGCAGTTTATTACGCGCGCGAAACCGCGAACAGTAAGGCTCCGATCAAGAGGATGCAAGCCGCAAGCAGCAGGCTGATCAACAGCACGCGACGCGACTTGCGGCGGCTGCGAACGACGCCCGGCGATGGTTCGGGAGCCGACGCGGGCGTTCCGGGAGCCTCGAAATGGTCGACCACTGTGGGAGGCATCTCCGGCGCCGGAGTTGCCGAAGCCGTGGGAGCCGGAGTTTCGGTTGCCGGCGCAGACTGCGGAATCGCCGGGGCGGCGGGAGCGTACTTCTCCGGCAGCACCTCTTCGGCACCACGCCACTGGTTCCAGCCCTCGCGCCATAGCAAGGCGGCCGTACCGACGCGGCCTTCCTCAATCCATTCGTACAACAGGTCGACCGCGGCGGGACCATATTGGCCACCCGTTTTTGGGCGGACATACCACAGCGCGTGAGGTTCTTCATCGATGATCGCATACCGCGTGGGCTGAGCCGGCAGCGATTCCACCGGCGTGGCCGCTGCGATCGCTGTTTGCTCGGTGGGGCGCGGTGCGGCCGCTTCGTCCGCAGCGGGCTCGGGCATGCCGGCCGGCGAGGGGGTTTCCGGCGAGGCGTTGCTCGGAACAGGCTGCGGTTCATCCAGCGGTGTGGAAAACTCGCTATCCGCTTTCGGAATCCGCAAACGCTCTCCGCAGGAGGGACACTTTCCTCGCCTTCCCGCAAGTTCGGACTTGATGTTCAGACGATGGCCACAGTTGTGGCAGGCAAACCGAACTCCCATATTGAATCTTGATCCCGGCCGTCGGTTATCGGAACTGTTCGTGACAAGCGTCGCACGACTGACCGATCGCACCGACCGCCGCTCGAACGCCATCGGCATCGCCACTTTCCAGTGCCGCACGCACATCGAGGGCCGCCTTCGTCATCGCCGCGGAAAGCTGTTTGTAGTCTTCGTCGTCGGCATCATCCATTCCCTCCTGCGTCAAGACGGTGCCCATCAAAGCGACCATTTCGGAATAGCGACGCAGCGAATCGGCATGCTCGGTGACCGCCGCTTTGTTATTCGAGTTGGTCGACAACTCTTCGTACTGCAACCAATCCAAATACTCCATCAACGGTGCACGATCGACAATCATCGACCAATCGTTGGATTCTTTAGATTCGCGACTCGCTAGCCCCGCTCCAGAAACCAAATCTTGCAAATCAGCCTTGCGGAGTTTCGCTTCGTTGTAAACCTGCACCGAGCCAGCTTTGGAATTGAAAGCCGTACGTGCCAGCAGGTCGCGCGCCGCCCCGGCTTCCTCTTTCCAACGCACGTCGCCTTCGTATTCTTCAATGACAGCAAAGAGCGTCGCCAAGACCGATAGATCGAGCCGCGCATCCTGATAGCCACCACTTTTAAAAGGCCCCGGAGTGGTCACCACTCCGTCAAAATGTAACTTCAACCGTTTGACTTCGTCTTCCAGCGAAACAGGACTCGCCAGGGCCGACCAACCGGTTCCCGCTGCCGCTTCGTCCGATGCTCCGCCGCCGGTTGGCTTAGCGGCGGCCATCAACGGTTGGGCGTTCGCCCCCTGCAACTGGCTGGCACTCGGCCGCGTTGGCTGGACAGCACTCGTCAAATCGGAATAAAAGACATTTCCGAACTCGCCACTTTCAAACCGTGGAGGCTTGGCTCGCTTTTCTTCAGCCAGCAGTGGCAATGCCAAGCCGGCGGCAAGCACCCAGGACAAAAGGCCAAGCCACCGGCGTTCGGGCAGGGGCTGGGGTAGGGCGACGGCGGCTGGGGGCAATCGTTTTCGCGGGGGGCATGTTCGCATCGTTTTTCTCCGTGATGTCATTATCGTTCCTGTCCGCCCGACATTCAACGCCCACCCGCCTCCTGGATCCACAGAACCCTAACGGAGCGCGGCGGCGCGTGATTCGGTAATAGGGCTGGTGCGGAATGCGATTGCATCTCGCTGCAGCATTTCGCTAGGGTAGCTCGTCGCAATTTCGCGACCTCCCCTACCTAAGGATCCGATAATGCAGAATCGATCAATTGTTGCGAGTTTGATGCTCGCCGTTTGCGTGCTTTTTGTCGCCACTCCACAGGCCACCTCGCAAGAACAAAAAGAAGAAGTCCGTTATCGCTGTGTCGAGTGGAAAACCAAGCACATCCACGACGAGGCTCAAGCGAAAAGCATCAGCAAGACGCTGACCGACCTGAAGTGCGAAGTCCAACAGTCGTCCCACAACGGGCACGTCGATCTAAAATATCGCTGCCCCGCCTGGCGGAAAATGTCGCTAAAAACCCACGCAGACGCCCACAAGTGGGAAAAGTGGCTTAAAGAATACGGTTTCGAAACCGAGCATCATCACTAACCAAGAAAAGGTGACCAAGAAAAGGTGTCCGGTACCG
>CAYZHQ010000140.1:0-13663 GCA_964477385.1 uncultured Pirellulaceae bacterium | reverse complement strand
TACCCCCGGCAGGATTCGAACCTGCGACCTGCGCGTTAGGAATGCGCTGCTCTATCCAGCTGAGCTACGAGGGCGTTTCGAACAGTTTAACGTGCCGCTGGCGTTGGTGGCAGGCGTTTACTGGGACGCCCGCGAAGCCAATGCGGTTCCGATCGACTGGGCCACTTGCTCGGCCAATACGCCCGATCCCGCGGGCGTGAAATGGACGTCGGCTGGCCGCTGGATTTCACCCTGACGCTGTTTTGCCAAAGTGTATAAATCATTGGTCTCCACACCGTGACGCTGCATGATTTCGGCTGCCAAAGCGTTGTATTTTTGGCTGTCGCCGACGACCCGGCCTTTCGCATCAGGGGGGACCGGTGTCGTGGAACACCAAATCAAGGTGGCACCAGTTTTTTTCAACCGCTGCACCAGCTTTTCCAAATTCGCTGCGTAGTCTTTTGGCAACACCTGCTGCTCGGTGCGATCCCCCTCGACGGGTGCCAATTTCCCGGTCCCCGCTTGAACGTACTTCAAGTCATGCAGCCCCCAATTGAAATGAATCACGTCCCACTTGCCATCGCCTAACCATTGCTCGATCCCTTCCAGGCCTCGCGTGGTAGGGCCACAGTTGGTTAACGGCCGAATCACATTCGCTTCCTGGCTTAATAATTTGCGAACCGGCACGGTATAGCCGATCGAGATCGAATCACCAATCAGCAGCACACGTGGTAAATCAGCGTTTTCCACAACCGGTTTCATCGGTGCGTCTGCCACCTGCTTGCCGGTGGCTTGGCCGTGAGCGTCGGCAACAAGCAGCGCCGCGACGAGCACAGCAAACAGCCGTCCAGCGCCCAGGACCGAACGTCGCCAAACCGCCGCGGGCAGACTAGATAATCGCATGTTCATGAAAACCACCCAGGGGAGAGATAGAGGTAACCGAGGCGGCATCCCACGTTGCCGAGGCCGCGATACGATATTGTAAATCAAACGCGGTCCCCTCGTGGGACACGCCCCGCCCGAGCCGAGTTACACGAGTCCTGACTTTGTCCGCTGCTTATCGCATTATCGACGTATCGCTGAATCGTGCAGGAGAAGGTTTGCGGACGCTGGAAGACTACGCCCGCTTTGTGCTCGATGATGCTTCGCTGTCACGCTTGGCCAAGCAATTGCGACATGACCTCGCCGCGGCAGCCGGCGAATTACCGTCGGCCGAACGGTTAGCCGCTCGCGACACTCCGGGCGATGTTGGAACCACGCTGACAACCTCCTCCGAACAGGTCCGCACCGATCCGGCGGCCGTCGCCATGGCCGCGGCGGTGCGCTGCCAACAGGCCCTCCGGTCGGCCGAGGAATATGTCAAGTGTGTTCAGCCAGCGGTAGCGGAGCGTCTCGAAGCGATCCGCTACCAAACCTATTCGCTGGCCAGCGCGATCGAGACGTTACCGCGACGCTGCCGACGTTTGGCCGAGTCCCAGCTTTACGTTTTGATCGATGCGGACAAGTCGCTGGAAGCTTTGGCGAGTCACATTCGATTGCTGGCTGACGCGGGGGTGGACCTGCTGCAATTGCGAGACAAGTCGCTTGATGATCGAACGCTGTTCGAGCGAGCGCGGGTGGCGGTCCAGACGGTCCGTAGTTGCCCTGCAAACAATCGACCACTGCTGATCATCAATGATCGGCCTGACATCGCAATTGCTGCCCAAGCCGATGGCGTCCATGTCGGCCAGGAGGAGCTGCCTTACTCGGTGGTGCGGCGACTCGTTGGCAGCGAGCGGCTGATCGGTGTCTCGACCCACAGCCTACCGCAAGCCGAACGGGCACAGCTTGAAGGAGCCGACTACATCGGTTGCGGCCCGACCTTTGCCAGCCACACCAAGTCGTTTGCATCGTTCCCCGGCTTGGCGTTTCTTCAGCAGGTGGCGCATTCCGTCACACTGCCGGCGTTTGCCATTGGCGGAATCGGAGCGGGCAACTTGGACGAAGTTTTGGCGACCGGGATGCGACGGATTGCCGTCACTGCGGCGGTTTCTCAAGCCTCAGCCCCCGCATCGGCAGCCAGCGAGCTGAAGCGACGCTTGCAGGCGAGCAGAACGAAGTAGCCGACGCCGATTAGCCCACGCCGTCGGGCAGCTTTCCATCGGCGACCTCGTCTTCCCACTCATCCATCAGCGGCCACGATTCGGCCAGTGTGCCAAAATCGGCCATCGTCAGATAGCCTTTGACTCGAGCGATCGTCGCGTCGAGCATGGCGGCGTCTTTCCGAAAAACAGGGCCGTGGCTGGGCAACAACCATTCCACGTCGCTGTCGCGAATCCGTTCCAGCGAACGAATAAATGCTTTGATGTCGCTGCCGTGATGCGCATCGATTGCCCCCACACATCCATCGCGGTAAATGTTGTCGCCGCTCAGCAAAATGTTGTCGATGCGAAACGCCAATTGGCTGTCGGTGTGACCCGGGGTGTGCCAAACTTCGAGACGTTTGTTGCCGACTTCGATGATGTCCCCATCGTTGATCTGATGCTCGATTTCCACCGGAGGCATCTCCATCTGCAGCCCTTGTGCCTCGATCTCGGCCAAGGTCAACAAGCGGTCTCCCGTCTCGAGCGGCTTCACGGCATTGGGGTGCGAAGTCACGGTGGTCCGTAACAACTGCTTGGCTTTGGCTAAGCCCTGAATGTGGTCGACGTCGGCATGTGTGGCGACCAACGTCTTGCAGCGCGACAGCGGAAAATCGAGTTGCCGAATGACTTCGATAAAATCATCGACTGTTTCCTCATAACCGATGTCAATCAGCAGCCACTCATCGCCATCATAGACCAGATAGACATTACAGCCGAAGACTTCGCCGGCTTGGAAATTTAATTCGATCACGCCCGGAAACATCGGCTTGCGAGACAGCATCAGGGGGATGACTCCGTAAGAGTTTAGAAAAGGTTGATAACGAGGCTTCCTGCCAGCCTGCCCGAAAGCAGCGGTGGCTACTACCCCAAAATGGAACGCAAGCCCGCCTGATAGCCGGGAAACTGTAGGCGCGGCACTAGATCCCTCTGCATGCGGTCGTTCCAGATGCGTTTGTTTCCGCCGCTACGGTCGGCTGCAGAAGCGTTTTCCGTACCGGGAGGCAGCACAAACTGGGGTGAGTCACTTCCCGTGATCCGCGCGATCTCGCCATAAAATTCGCCGCGCAAGACCGGTACGCCATCGGCAACGACATAATAACGCCCGCGGTTCACAGGACCAGCATCCCAAGCCGCCATGACCGCACCTGCGGCGTCTTCGACGTGGATCAGGTTTAAATACGTATCGGGGTGCGTCTCAATCGGACGACCGGCCACCACATCGCGGGCGCGGGGAATGCGATCGGGACCATAAATACCCGCCAATCGCAATACGCACCACCGCGCGGCTTGTCCGCCTTCTCGATTCCGCCGACCAAGCCCCTCCGATCCGCGCTCGGCGGCGAGCAACTCCTCCGCTTCCAGGTGCACGCGGCCCGATTCACGCAGCGGGGCACAGGGCGAAGTTTCGTCGACCCATTGGCCTCCGCCCTGGTGATATACGCCCGTCGTGCTGATGTAACAAAGATCGGCCAACGGATCGGTAGCCTCCAGAAGATTTCGAAACCCAAGGACTTGGCTCTCGTAACGGCTGACATTCGACCGTCGATCATAGGCCACCGCTACCAGCAGCCGATCATGGGGAGGCAGACCCATCAGGCTGGCGGGATCGGTCCAATCGGCCAACACGGGCTGCACGCCCTGCCTTCCTAACTGCCTTGCTCGAAGAGGGTTACGAGTGGTTGCCGCAACTTGCCAGCCTGCCGTCAGCAACCGGCCAGCAACCCGCTGCCCCAAATAGCCACACCCCACAATCAGGGCGCGGCGGGCTGGATTTGTCGGATCATTCACGTCGATGGATATTGCTGGAGAGAGGGTGTGCCCGCAGCGGTTATGCTGGAGGGAAAGCGACCATTTGCCGGATCGGGTGGGCATCTGGTTAGAATATGTCGTGAGTATATCGCGTCTTGTTAATCATCCGATCCCCACAGCCCCCGCAATGCCATGGTTTTCGAATGTCTGGTTGGTGTCGCCCGCGCTAGAAATGGACTGCGTCCGAGCAAGCTGGCCGGCGGTCGGTCACGTCTAGCTTTGATAGTGGTGGCGATCTGCATTGCGTCAGCCTGCGGCAACGTAGCCGTCGGTCAACCCGCATCCTCGCCAAACGCCTCCGGTATCACGCGTGTCGAACCGCCTGAGCAATTGGTATCGTTGATCCGCAATGGCAGCGTTCCGTCCAACCTTGAGCAGTTGCTGGCCCTGGAAAAGCAACAACAGCAAATCGCCAAGCGTGCGGCGGACTGTACCGTCAACATTCAAATCAATGGCCATGAAACAGGCAGCACCCAAGGCTGCGGCGTGATCATCACCGACGATGGTTATGTGCTGACCGCCGCCCACGTTGCCGAACGACCGGGCTTGAAGGTAAAGCTGACGTTGAACGATGGACGCGCCGTGTCGGCTCGAACACTGGGTATGAACCGCGGTGTCGATGCCGGCTTGATCAAGATCGACAGCGGTCAGAACGACGGCCAGCCATGGCGTCACGCTTCGCTGGGAACCAGTGTGAACCTCCGACCCGGCATGTGGTGCATCGCGACCGGACACCCCGGTGGCTACGACCAAGAGCGTGGAATGGTGACCCGAGTCGGACGAATCCTCGCCGTTCGCCCAGGCTCGATCGTCTCCGACTGTGCGTTGATCGGGGGAGACAGTGGTGGGCCCCTGTTTGACATGAATGGTCAGTTGATCGCCGTCCACAGTCGCATCGGCAACGATGTGGCGGATAACTTGCATGTACCGGTGCACCACTACGAGAAAAGCTGGGATGATTTGGCGGCAGGCAAGTCGTGGGGCTTTCTGCCGGGCTTTCGGCCCGTGCTTGGCGTCAGCGGAGTTCCCTCAAGTGAATTGGCGGTGATCGAAGCGGTTCGCAGAGGGTCGCCTGCCGAAGCGGCGGGCATCCAGGCAGGCGACATCATCGAACGACTTGGGGACGATGTCATCACGACATTTGAATCACTCCAAGCTGCCGTTGCCGAAACGATGCCGGGCAAGCGGTTAATCGTTCGCCTGAAACGCAACGGCGAAACGAAACGACTGATCGTCGAAATTGGGCGAGACGCCCGGTTCGATGAATAGCGACTGCTTTATTGATCCCTGATCCTTGCTCGACAGCTTTGCTCCACACGCTTTTCCGATGCTTGTTCGAAACCACTGCGAAGGTCTAACACAATGCTGATTCGCTCTGTACTTATGTTGCTGGTCACACTCAGCAGCAGTCAACTGCTACCGGCGGAAGATCTGGGCACTCCCGATTGGCTGCGGGAACACCTTGGGACTCGGTTGTCGAACCGTCGCGATAATGGCCAGATGATGAAACTGGTCAAACCGCTGGCAAAGCCGGCCGGCGAGGCAACCTGTCAGGTACTGTCCGATGGAAAGCCCGTCGCGCTCGGCGCCGTCGTCTCGACCGATGGCTATGTGTTGACCAAACGAAGCGAATTGAGCGCCGATCCCCTTCGCGTGCAACTGGCCGATGGGCGACTGCTGTCGGCTCGTATCGCCGCGGTCCGACGCGCCTCCGATTTGGCACTGCTGCACATCGATAATGTGCGAGGCTTGCCTCGTGTCCACTTTGAAACCGAAGAACCGTCCGTGGGAAGCTTCCTGGTGAGCGCGGGCCGGGGCGAGGCTCCGATCGGCATCGGCGTGATGGGTGTCTTGCCACGACGTGTAGAGCATGTCGGCCGACTCGGTGTCGTGCTGGGAAATGACAATCGCGGGCAAGCTCGGGTCGATGGAGTCTGGCCCGACAGCGGGGCCGACGATGCGGGCGTCTTGCCTGGCGACCGAATCTTGGCGGTGAATGGTCGCGACGAAGCGGGCCAGCAGCGAGTCATCCGCGCCCTCAATGGTCTCTACCCCGGCGAAACCGTCCGCCTGACCATTCAACGGGACGATGGCAAACTGGAGGTCAACGCGCAGATCCGTGACTTTACATTGATGCAAGAATCGGAAAATGATGCACGCGTCAACGGCTTGCGAAGCATGCGTTTAAGCGGTTTCGATCGCGTCTTGCAACACGATACCGTTTTGGAACCCGACCAGTGCGGTGGCCCCGTGCTGGACACCCACGGCCGCGTCATCGGACTGAATATCGCCCGTGCCGGACGCATCGTCAGCTATGCCCTACCCGGCTCACTGGTGATGCCTGAACTAGTCGACATGCTAAAGGAAGCCCGTCGCGCCGAGAACGGACAATAGCCGGGCGAGCGGTTCGTCATGTCTGACGACCACAACGCTATCCGTAACCGCCGACATCAAACTCGCGCGGCTCGCAACCAATCGATGGCCTCTTTCAACTGCTGCAAGTGCCCCTCATCAGGCACTTCATGATGTTCCAGTCCCGCCCAGCGAACCAGCTTGCTCGGTCCCGCATAGCGATCACGAATCATCTGCTGCAAAGCAGGAGGGATGAAGGTGTCTTCCTCGCACTGCACAAATACGGCCGGCGCGTGACAGCGCGGACTGGTCTGCAAGGCATCCAGATCGGGCGGGATGGCGGTCGCAAGCCAACGAGCGGCCTGCAGGACAAGGCCGTGCGACCAAAGTGGTCGGTTGCGAGTGGCGACATGAGAAATCGTCTGTACCAGCGGAGGCGGGTTTCGCAAAATCAATCCGTCGACCGCTCGCTGCGATGCTTGCTGCAACGCAAACACCGACCCCAAACTATTGCCGAAGATCCAGACCCGCGTGTGGCTGCCACGACGCTGCTCCACGACTGCGTCAAAAAACGCTAACGATGCGGCCGGCAGTGTCGGAAAGGTAGCGCGGCCGCGACTCTTGCCATAACCCGGCGGATTCCAGGTCCACACCTCGGTGGAGAGGTCATCGATCAAGTTGGCCGGCAAGGGACTCGAGCGCTCCGCGCGCCCCGCTGTCCCAGGCAGTTTCAGGATCAACAAATCGGGCTTTGCTTCGGCCAACGGTCGCCGTGGCTTGGCATGCACAAACGCTTCGATCAACCCAAAGGGCCCTGCAGGCAGCTCCACCCTGGCCTGTTCGCCACACTCCAAGGGATGGACCGTTGGACAGAGCACCGCTCGACCGGCTAACCAAGTCCGCAATTTGCCGGCACCACGTTGCTTGCTCAACCGACTTGCCTCTGCACCGAACCGATCACTGAGAAATGCCACCGCGAGAAACGCTATTGTGGCGGTATCGCCGCCGCCTTGCAGCCACCCGACGAAGGCAGCGTTTAGCCTAAGCTTCCACTAGCTCGTCCCGCAGAAGCTGCCGCTCTCCCTGCTCCTCGGCAGGCTCCGCGGCATCCTCAAACGCGGTTTCAGGTTCCTGGCGGAGCGCCAGCAGAAGACTATAAGCCATGCAGATGATCAGCAGACAGAACGGCAGACCGATGGTGATCGCACCGGTCTGCAAAGCTTTCAGCCCTCCCGCGATCAACAACACTGCCGCCAATAACCCTTCCAAAATGCCCCAGAACAAACGAGTCCCCAAAGTAGGATTTTGGCTACCACCGGAGGCGATCATGTCGGCGACGAAGGATGCGGAATCGGACGAGGTTACGAAGAACAAGACCACACACAGGGTGCCGACAAGTGCCGTCAACCAACCCAGTGGCAACCCCTGCAGCATCACAAACATCGCCGTTGCCGTCGTGTCGGCCTTAGCCATCGCATCGTCATTCAGGACCGGTTGCGATAGATAGCCACCGATCGATAACGCAACGCTTTCGGCTTGGAAGGGACCGCGGTAGAGCGACTCTTCGCTCGGTTCATACGGTGCGCGACTCTGTGCGTCCACCAGCACGCCGCGATCGTATTCGACCGTATCTCCCTCTTTTGTGATCAATCGATCGTCTGTCCAACGCATCAGTACCCCGCGTGGGCTGGCGATCGCTTTCGCGTCAGGGCCGACCAACCAATTGCCGTCGGGCGTTTGCGGCAATCCGGTCGCCTGATCCAGGACCTGCACCTGATAGGTTTGCAGGCCAGGTGTTACCGAGGCTTGCGAAGCCCCTTCAACAATGTCCGTCGCGGCAACTCGACTGGCCAGTTCCTGATGCAGAGCCGTGTTCCCGAAACCGGTCATCCACAGGACGGCGACCGTCGAAGGCACCAGCAACACTCCTGCGACGAACTCTCGAATTGTTCGCCCTCGCGAGATCCGGGCAATAAACATTCCGACAAACGGTGACCAGGCGATCCACCAACCCCAATAGAAAATGGTCCAACCTGCCAACCAAGCCGACTGCTGCGGCCCCGCGTAACTGGATGTCAAAAACGAGCGATGCGGGACGCGCGTCAAATAGGCCCCCGTATTAGCGACCGTAGCACCAAGCAAATAAATCGTGGGGCCGGCGACAAAGACAAACAGCAGCAACAATCCGGCGAGGAACATGTTGGCCTCGCTCAGGCGCCGCACACCGACGTTCAATCCCGATATCAACGACCCGACCGCCAAGGTGGTGATGACCGCAATCAAAATCACCTGTACCGTCGTGCTTTGCGGAATCCCAAACACAAACGCCAACCCCGCGTTGACCTGCTTGGCCCCCAAACCCAGCGATGTCGCCAAACCGAACAGCGTTGCTAACAATGCCAGCACATCGACGGCGTCTCCCCAGCGACCGTAGATGCGTTTTCCCAGCAGCGGAAAAAAAGCCGAACGAAAACTAAGCGGTAACTCGTGCCGAAAACTGAAATAGGCCAACGTCAGCCCGACCAGCGCATACAAACCCCATGGATGCAAGCACCAGTGAAACAGCGTGATCCCCATCGCCTCGCGAGCGGCCGCTAAATCACTACCGTTCATCTTCGGTGGCGAAAGGAAATGAGCCATCGGCTCGGCGACGCCGAAAAACAGCATGCCAATGCCCATCCCGGCACTGAACAGCATCGCAAACCACGTCCATCGTGGATACGCGGGTTGGGAATCATCCGGCCCCAACCGAATCCGTCCGTAGCGACTGCAGGCCAGCCAAATCGTAAACAACAGAAAGCCTGTCATCGACGCCAAATAAAGCCAACCGAAGTGGGCGGCAATCGAATCTTGCAAACCGCCAAACAGCAACAACGCACGACGAGGAACGTAAGCGGTGACGATCACGAACAGGATCACCAACAGCGCCGAAACCGGAAACACCACCGGGTGCATCTCGATCTCCATCCCCAAGACACGCCGCCGCAGCGTATGCGGACCGATGCGCGGCACAAGACCTTCGGGCGACGGTGGTTGTTGCTTCAGCGCCATTAACTACCTAGCGGTTTTTGAAAATGAAAGATTCCCCACGCCAAGTAACCTTTCGCGCCGCCGTCGATCCAGTGTTGCAGCCCCGCCTTCATCTGCGTCTGATATGCTTCGGAGACGAACCCTTTCAAGCGATCGGCTTGTCGCTCGGTTTCTTGACGCACGCGACTGTAATGCTCAATCAAAAACTTGGTGGCATCTTCAAATCCAATCAGCGACAAACCTTCAGCCTTGCACTGATGCAAATAGAAAGTGGGTGAGCCAAGTGAATCCAAATGAATGCGGTCCAAGATCGGACGCAGCACGCCCGGCGGGCAATCGTCGGCACACATCGGATCGGTAAAGACGAACTCACCGCCCGGCTTGAGCACTCGCGCGATCTCTTTGATCACCTGTTCGCGGTTGCCACTGTGCAAGATAGCATCCTGCGACCAGACGACGTCGTACTGCGCGGCGTCCCCTGGAATGGCCTCAAAACTGGCGTCAATGACGTCGATCTGTTCGGTCAATCCCCGGTCGCGATTGTATTCGCGATTGCGCTCGTTCTCCGCTTCGGCCAAATTCAGCGCCGTCACATGGCACCCGAAACGATCGGCTAAATAACGAGCCGCACCGCCATAGCCCGCACCTAAATCAAGTACTCGCGAGGAGGCATCAAGCGGCTGCTTGAGCGTATCGGCCATCCGCTCGACCGTCTGACGACTCGCCTCTTTGATCGTCTGTTCGGTAGGTTCATACCAACCGATATGAATGTCCTCCCCACCCCAGACATAATAATAAAAGTTATCCGCATCTTCACTGTTATAGTAGTCGCGGGCCGCATGGACGGCTTGAGAGTAGTCTTCGCTCACTTTGCTTCCTCCTGCTCACGCATCCAAGCATCGTAAGATTTCTCGGCGACATGAATAAAAAAGTCGGGATCGTTTTCGCGGTAAGTTTGCTGAAAATCCCCGTAGGTCACCACGTGCTGAAAACCAACTTCATGCATCAACCGACGCATATAGTCTTTCCGCAGCGGGAACATATTCAGATGGAACGATGACTTGTCTGGAAACTCATAGCGAAAGCGAGCCAAGCCATCATCCACATGCTCGGGCTCCGCACGGACATCTTCGCCACAGTAGTAGAACGTGTGCTTCGAACTGAAACCGTGATCGAGAATGCTGTCGTAGTTCCGTTGATCCAAGATCAACAAACCGTCGTGCTTCAGCATCGCGTAGTACTCCGCCAACGCCTTGCGACGGTCACGCTCGTCGAACAGATGCGTAAATGAATTGCCTAGACAGATGATTGCATCATATTCCCCATGCACGTCACGGTTCAGCCACCGCCAATCAGCATGCACGGCGCGCAAAATGTGCCCGCGATTCCGAGCATTTTCAAAGGCTCGCGCCAGCATCTCGGGGCTGCCGTCGGCACTGACGACCTCGAACCCGGCTTCCAGCAAACGCACCGAATGAAAACCGGTGCCCGTTGCCACGTCGAGCACCTTGCGAGCTCCATGAGCCTGCAAAGTCTTGATGAAGAAATCGCCCTCGGCTTTGGCACGCGTGTCCCAGTCGATCAGTTCATCCCACTTGTCGACGAACCCTTTAATATATTCCTGGGCATAATTGTCGGTCTCGCGACGACCAACCGGATTTTCACCAAAGTCTTGCTCTGGCGGTGAAAGCGCAGTGGATTGTCCCATCTTTTCGTTGACTGCCATGGCGGTCCTCGCAGATTGGTTCGCATCGTAGAATCCCCGAAAAACACCCCTTGCGAGGCATCGAGGACGGATGTGACGCCTATCCCGTCGCTACCCAAACGCTTGGGTCGTTTTCCCGGGAAAGCAGTGCGAATCGAAATGGCAACCTCGCGAATGCGTTTCGCGAGAAATTATCGTCGAATACGAAGACGAGACTTCTAGATTACCAATCCGACCGACGCGTGTGTAATTCGATTCACATCCTGTCATGTAGCCAGAGTCTAACGGATTCGCTCACTCCTCGCACCCCCGGAAGTTGTATTCACTGCGGTTAGACGAGCTCCGATCGACTCTCGCCGCGTTTTGCGACCGCCCCAGTGCACAGGGCAATGACCGTCACGTACAGCATAAAGCTACATCTGTTTGCTATGATTCCGCTAGCAGTCTGCCAGAGCGTGCAGCTAACCACCCGCTCCAAAAACCTGACATCCCGCAACACGTGGGGCGATGATAAAAAAGTTATGGCAACCACGCGATTGCCTCTCGAAAAACGAATTCACCCGCCGCAGCGCGGGGACCGACAGTTCGCAAACCGCAACCAGCAACCTCACTTGCTATCGCGATGAATGACGAACTGCACATGCGTTTCCGCCGCCCGTTCGACCCTGAACGGGCGGCGAGCGCTGAATGCGGCGAAGACTTCGGCAGCTCGCGTCGGCAGGTCCGTGGCATGCGCGTGCAGCAGATAACGCAACACCAAGGGCTGCTCTGCAGTGAGCAGATGCTCCGCTTCAAAACAGCAGGCGGCTCCCATCCAACCATCATCCCGTACGTGCCAATGTGTCGGGTGACGCGGATTCCCCGGATGGTCAAACAGAGTCACCCCCGCAGCGACCATGCGACGCGCGTCCCCCTCACCGATCGCAATCGGACCGCTGTAGTCCATCCATCGCGCGCGTTTGCCAAAAATCGCTTGCTCGCCTTGCAAGCCTTCACCGTTTGTTAAACGCCCCTGCCCAAAATGGGCGGACACAGATTTGGCAACGCGAACGGCTAACAACCCAAAATTGGTCTTCTCCAAGCGTGTCTGTGGTCGCCCACCCCCCGGCCGCAAAGTGGTCTGGATTTCCAATGCGTACTCGCCATCGGACAGCGGCAACAACGCCA
Source organism: uncultured Pirellulaceae bacterium (assembly GCA_964477385.1). Classification (GTDB taxonomy): domain Bacteria; phylum Planctomycetota; class Planctomycetia; order Pirellulales; family Pirellulaceae; genus Roseimaritima. The sequence continues at coordinate 1,498 of CAYZHQ010000140.1, read as the reverse complement.
CGATTACTTCTTGCTCCACCAATTCACTGCCATCGGCACCGTACCAACCGCACACCGTTGCCATAATCGCCTCCTCGTCGCCGTCTTGATACGCCATCCAGCGTTTCTGCCGAATCGAAGTACCATGCCCGTCCCCCCAAAAATCCTCTCCTGCGACCTTGTGATGCGCAAACCAGACGCTGCGATGATGGTCGTGATTGGGAGCCCCAGGATGTCCCATCCGCGTCAACTCCCCACCCTGCGGACCACGCAATGGAAAGAAAAAAGGACGCGGGGAGTCGGCGCCATAATGCCAACGCGTCTTCTCCACACCATCGATACGAAACGAAACCTCTTGGCCAGGCAATGGCACTACCTCACAACGAATCGGCTTTCCCATCGGCTCGGTCGCCAATCCCTGATCGGAAATGCCCCAGACAAAAACAAGCACCCATGCCGACACTCCAATCCCAAACGGTGATCGCTCAAATTTCATCACACTCCTCCCAAGGTTTTCTATCGACTTGCTGATTCATCGCGGCCTCTGATGGTAACTGATGGAGGATCGGGAAACGACGATCACCAACACGCAACCCTCCTTGCTTAAGTTCCTCGACTCGCGGTTGCCAAGCGATTTCTCGGTCGGTACGGTTATCCCACGACAGCCCCTTCACCCTTTACCGCCTCCCGATTGGACCACGATTACCATGTCAGACCGCATCATTTTCCGTAGTGGCGAAGCCCTCGTTGCCGGCGGCCCTCCTTTCACCGCAGCGGAACCCGAAGTTGTCATCGGGGAACTCGACGGACCGGTCGGCACCGCCCTGGCGACGCTGACGGGAGACCAAGCGATGGGCCACTCCAAAGTCTTCGCGATCCTCAATACCGACATTCAAGTTCGCCCGGTGACGCTCTGTGTCAGCAAGGTGACGGTCAAAAACACTCGCTATACCAACATCTTGATGGGCACGGTTCAGGCAGCCATCGCCAACGGAGTCCTCGACGCGGTGCGCGCCGGCGATATCCCTAAAGAAAAAGCAAACGATCTCGGCATCATCTGCAGCGTGTGGCTGAATCCCGGCGTCATCGACGACGACAACCTCGACCACAAGGCGCTATTTGACATCCATCGCAAAGCCATGGCGCAAGCGATCCACAAAGCGATGCACAACGAGCCATCGATCGATTGGCTGCTGGAAAACCAAGACAAGATAACCCACAAATACTATCAGATGGGCCTCGACGGAAAGATCTAACAAGGCGTCCCACAGGCAGCCAACGGTCACTCAACTCGCCGAGTCATTAAGTCACGACTCGGCGGGCTAACACCCCCGCCATCCTGTCGCCCCGAGCGGGCTCGCCCCGCCGGAGCGCAAGTTTGACAGCTAGGCTTCAGGCCAGCGGGCGACACATCTTTGCCGTTGGCGTCAGCCAACGGACTACATCCCCGCGGAACCGTAGCCTCAGCGGCCGATGGAGCCGCTGCGGCAGCTGGATGGCCGGCTGACGCTGGCGATCT
>CAYZHQ010000139.1:0-13695 GCA_964477385.1 uncultured Pirellulaceae bacterium | reverse complement strand
GGGCGAGTTCCTCGCAAAAGGTACCCGACACTTTTTTGTCGCACGATCCTAACCCGTGATCGCTTCCACTTGCGGTGCCAAGCGGCACAAGCCCGGCGGAAGCCAAATGGAAGAGCGCATTTCTGGTGATTCACCGAGTTTTCGAACCGGCCCCACAGTCTTCTTCGCCTAAGTTAAACTGAGTTGTTCAACCGCACCGGTCACCTCGCGGTTTACTACGCACGCTCGACGTCCCTCCTTATCACGAGCCCCACCATGCTGTTACGCCGCCTGCTACTGTTTTCGTTTCCGCTATTCAGCGTTGCGTCGGCTTATTCCGCCGACGACGCTGGCCCGCAACGACCAAATGTGTTGATGATCGCCATCGATGACCTGAACGACTGGGTCGGTCCGCTGAAGGGGCATCCTCAAGTCCAAACCCCGGCGATGGACCGCTTGGCCGCGCGAGGTGTGACGTTTCAAAACGCGCACTGCCAGTCACCGCTGTGCAATTCGTCGCGAACCAGTTTGATGACCGGACGCCGCCCCAGTTCGACCGGTATCTACGGGCTGGCTCCCTGGTTTCGTCGCGTGCCGGAATTGAAGGATATCGAAACGTTGCCGCAGTATTTTTCCCGCCACGGTTACCACACTGCAATCGGAGGCAAGATTTACCACGGTGCGAACGGCCGCAAAGATACCAGCGAAGCCGACGTCTGGGGGCCGCCAGCCGGTGTCGGCGTCAAACCACGCAAGAAATTGATTCCGCCCACGCCAATGGGCAACCACCCGCTGATGGACTGGGGCACGTTTCCTCACAAGGATGAAGACAAGGGAGACTACATCGTCGCCTCCTGGGCCTGCCAACAATTGGAACAACAAGACCAAACGAAGCCGTGGTTTCTGTCGGTCGGTTTTTTCCTGCCGCACGTCCCCTGCTATGCGACCCAGAAATGGTTCGACCTCTATCCGCTGGAAACTTTGGAACTGCCTCCGATCCTAGACAACGATCGCGAAGACACGCCCGATTCCTCGTGGTACATCCACTGGAAATTGCCCGAGCCTCGCACCAGTTGGCTCCGCGAAAACGATCAACTGAAGCCACTTGTCCGCGCTTATTTGGCTTCAATCAGTTTTGTCGACAGTCAGGTCGGCCGCGTCTTGGATGCACTCGAAGCCTCCGGACAAGCCGACAATACGATCGTCGTGCTGTGGTCGGATCACGGCTGGCACTTGGGAGAGAAGGGGATCTCGGGCAAGAACTCCCTTTGGGATCGCTCGACCCGCGTACCGGTCATCTTCGCCGGCCCAGGTCTGGAACAGGGCGAATCGTGCGTCCAGCCGGCTGAACTGCTGGACCTCTATCCAACCCTCGCGGATCTTGCCGGTTTGGAAGCGCCTGCGGCAGTCGAAGGGATTTCCCTGAAACCGCAGTTGCTGGACCCCGCCGGTGCGGTGCGCGAGCGACCAGCGATCACCACCCACAACGTGCACAACAACGCCGTACGAAGCACGCGCTATCGCTACATTCGCTATCTCGACGGCGCGGAAGAACTGTACGACATGCAGGTCGATCCGAATGAGCACACCAATCTGATCGACGACCCGCAATACGCTGTCGTGGTCGCGGAACACAAGCGGTGGCTGCCGACGGTGAACCTGCCGCCCGCGCCGGGAAGTGCTCATCGGATTCTCGTGCAAGACGGCGACCAGTACATTTGGGAAGGTAAACCGATCGATCCCGATGACCGTTGGGAATAACCGCGGACGCCGGCGAGCGCGGTTCTCGCTGTCGGATTTCTGCTTCCTTGGCTTTTGCAAACAGGACGTTTCATCGTGATTATTGGTGTACCGCGTGAGATTAAATCGGACGAGTACCGTGTGGCCATGCTGCCGGTGGGAGCCGAAGAACTGCGGCAGCGCGGTCATCAAGTGTTGATCGAAACCGGTGCGGGCCTCGGTTCGGGCCTTGCCGATCACGCTTACCTCCAAGCCGGCGCGGAGATTGTCCCCAGTGGCCGCGATGTGTTTGCCAAAGCCGACTTGGTGGTCAAGGTGAAAGAACCGTTGCCCGAGGAATGGCCGCTGTTGCGCCCCGGCCAAGCGCTGTTCACCTACTTTCACTTTGCCGCCAGCCGGCCACTGACCGAAGCGATGATCGACAGCGGGGGGACATGCTTGGCCTACGAAACGCTAAGAGACTCCGCGGGTCGACTGTCGCTGTTGACGCCGATGAGCGAAGTGGCGGGCCGAATGAGCATCCAGGAGGGTGCCAAGTTTTTAGAAAAGCCTCAGATGGGCCGTGGCATTTTGCTCGGTGGCGTCCCCGGCGTTGCGCCGGCTCACATCACGATTCTTGGTGGCGGAGTGGTCGGTGCAAACGCCGCCAAAATCGCCGCCGGTTTTCAAGCCGACGTGGCGATCCTCGATGTCGATCTTGATCGCCTGCGTTACCTCGACGACATCATGCCGGCCAACGTGAACGTGCTGTTCAGCGATCGGCATACGATTACCGAACAGTTGGCACTCGCCGATCTCGTGATCGGCTCGGTCTTGATCCCAGGCGCCAAAGCGCCCCACTTGGTTCGCGCCGAAGACCTCCGTCGCATGCGCCCCGGCAGTGTGATCATTGACGTTGCCATCGACCAAGGGGGCTGTATTGAAACCAGTCGCCCCACGACGCACAAGGAACCGACGTTCATCATCGAGGACGTCGTCCACTACTGCGTCACCAACATGCCGGGCGCGGTGGGCCGCACCAGCACCTTTGCCCTCTGCAACGCTACCTTGCCCTGGGTTCTCAAACTGGCCCAAGAGGGAATCGATCAGGCGGTCGAAAAGTATCCACCACTGATGGCCGCCTTGAATATCTACAATGGTAAAGTCACCAACGAAGCGGTTGCTGAAACCTTCCAGCTCTAGACTCCCCCTCCCGCCTGTCCTGACTCGCTCCTTGCTAAGGATCCCTCCCTCATGCCGTTAAAACGCCTCCCGCTGGCAGTCGCTTGCCTGGCTGCGTTCCCCATCGGACTCACCATCGCCGGCTTCTTCGGCAACGCACTTTCCGGCAGCACATTGTCGGCCGCCGAGCCACCGCCGAATGTGGTGGTGATCTTTATCGACGACATGGGCTATGGCGACATCGGGCCGTTTGGTGCGACCGCTTATCCCACCCCAAACCTCGACCGGATGGCCAACGAAGGGATGCGGTTCACCGATTTCGTTGCCTCCTCGGCCGTCTGCTCCGCGTCGCGAGCGGCGCTGCTGACGGGCTGTTACCACCGGCGCGTCGGCATCTCCGGCGCCCTCGGGCCGTCGTCGAATATCGGTATCAATGATCAAGAAACGACCCTGGCGGAAGTTTGCAAATCCAAAGGCTATGCGACGGCTTGTTTTGGCAAGTGGCATCTCGGCCACCATCCGCGATTCTTGCCAACGGCGCACGGATTTGATCAGTACTACGGCATTCCCTATTCGAACGATATGTGGCCGCTGCATCCCGAAGACGTCGCACGGTTGGAAAAAAATCCAAACGCCAAGAACCGCTGGCCGCCATTGCCAATGATCGAAGGGACGACCATCGTCAATCGCAGCGTCCAGCCTGCCGATCAGGAAGTGATGACGCGACAGTTCACCGAGCGCGCGGTCGACTTCATTCGCGACCACGCGGACCAACCCTTCTTTGTCTACTTACCGCACCCGATGGTCCATGTGCCGCTGTATGTGTCGGACGCGTTTAAAGGCAAAAGTGGTGCCGGCCTGTTCGGCGATGTGGTGATGGAAGTCGATTGGTCGGTGGGCCAAATCCTCGACTGTTTAAAAGAAGTCGGCGTCGACAAGAACACGTTGGTGATCTTTACCGCCGATAACGGCCCATGGCTCAGCTACGGCACGCACGCCGGTTCCGCGGGTCCGCTGCGCGAAGGCAAGGGCACCATGTTCGAAGGCGGCTATCGCGAGCCGACGGTGATGCACTGGCCGGGAAAAATTCCCGCCGGCACGGTCTGCGACGAACTCGCATCGACGATCGATATCTTGCCCACCGTCGCTCGGCTGATCGATGCGGAACTGCCGGAGCACTCCATCGACGGACACGATATCCGGCCCCTAATGTTTAGTCACGCCGATGCGGTTTCGCCGCATCAAACCTTCTACTGCTATTACTCGGGCGGCGAACTGCAAGCGGTCCGCGATCGACAGTTCAAACTCCATTTCCCGCATCGGTACCGGACGATGGCTGGACGCCCCGGCGGCACCGACGGACGCCCCACCGGTTACTCGCAAGCCCGTACCGCACAGGTGCTGTATGACCTCAAGGCCGATCCTGGGGAAACGACCGATGTCACCGCCAGCCACCCCGAAGTGGTCGAGCGATTGCTCCGCGCCGCCGAAGTGGCTCGCAATGATTTGGGCGACAAGCTGACCAAACGGGCCGGTCCCGGCATCCGCCCGGCAGGGAAGCTGACGCCGGACGATCAACGCTTGGGACAGTAGCGTCTGCGTGCTACGCCTTGCGGATAAAGTCGGCGGCGTAGCTGCGGATTTCGGTGCCGTTCAGAACATGCGCCATTCGCAACTGTTGCACTTCGGCACTGCTGAAGGATGCCAACGGCACATGGATGAATTGCTTTTTAAAGCGTCGGGCAAGTCGCCGCCAACCCGCTCCGGGCGGCAACGAGGACACCAACGCAATCTGCCGTCCGCGAGCATGCAGGCAGGTCGCCGCGAGCAAGCGTTCTTCGAGTGAATCGACAAAATCCAGTCGACGGTCGCCCCAAATATCGGGAATCACGATCGGCGGAAACAGAAACATCGCACCACCGTAAACGCTTAAACCAATCCCTGGTCCGACCATCTCTTGGCGGAAATCGGTCGCGTAAAACGCCATCGTCGATTCCTCGGCGTGCTCGGCAAACCAAGTCGTACGCCAGGGGTAATCCCGCGGATCGGCGGGACTGTCGAACAGCATCACGCAAGCATCGAGCTGACCGCGGGCCGGCGGGTTCACGCGCACGTAAATCTGTTTGTCGTACCAGTGCCGCAGCGTGTCGCGGATGTCGATCCCGTCCTTCACGCTGGTGGTGAATTTTTCGGTCCGAGCCAAATCATTGCCGATGATTGCCTGTGCACGATCAAAGACGCGGGTCCGAAAGTTCTCAATCCGAACGTCTTCCGGGGGATAGCTGCATTGCCGAAACGGATTCCAGGAATATTGCCAACGCTTCGATTCCTTTCGCGTTGGACGGCGTTGCAGTTGCACCGTCTTCCAAATCGATGACGGCCCCGGCAAACGGCTGACCAAGTCGCGTACTTCGCCATCAGGCAAGCGACATTGATCGATCCCCAACGACACCGTCTGCGTGTTGGGCTGCAATTCATACGGATACTCACAAGCACGCTCGACGACATGCAGCGCGAACTGATCGCCCAGCACCTGCTTGGCGGCCGTCACGATCGTATACAGGTCGGGCGTCATGCGTCGTCCCATCAACGATAGATTGCGGATGTACTTGACGCACTGGGACAACAACAGCGGCGTGACCGGTCGGGCGCGGCGACCGAAGTCGGTACGGTACGAGTCACGACCGGCTAGCAGCAGCTCTTTCAGTCCATCGATGGAGAGGTTCTCGTCATCCTCCAGTTCCGCACGGGCTCGCTCGTACAACCCCGTGATGTATGGCAATTCGCCGAAGAGAAACATCAGCGTTCGTGGATCGACGTCGTAACCGGTGGCCGGTTCGACCGCATCGCCTTCCGGTGGTGGCTGGCGTTTTTCGGTGAAGGCTTCGCGGATCCAGGGCCAATGCAACACGCTGCAGACCAACAGAATCCGCTCGTAACGCTGCTCCAATTCTTGCAACCGCGCCGCCATGTGGTCCAACCGCTCGCGGGTTTGACGATCGGGAGGCCGCGGAATGCTGGGCAAGATCGCCGCCGCAAAACGTTCGGGAGAGACGTGCTTGAGCGCATACGGATCGGGCATCGTGGCCGACTGCGGATGAAACGGCGCCGTCTCCAGATCGATGTACGCCCGCGCGATGTGCTCGCCTAGCGCCGAACGGATCGCCGTGATCACCGGCTGACAGGGATCGATTGGGACATAGCTGTACGGATCGGTTTCCAAGTCGTCGTCTTCGTCTTCATCCTCCTCGTCGTCATCGTCGTCGTCCTCTTCATCCCAGGCCGAATTTTCCGACCAAGCTGTCGGCTCCCAAGCGGGGAATTCACCGCTCTCGGTCGTCTCAAAGTTGGGCGTTGTCGGCTGAATCACGATGCTCGGCTTGGGCAACTGCAACACCCCCTCCTCGACCGATTCGCGAAATGATTCCGGCAAAGGAACGGCGACGCAGTCAAAATCATGCTCCAGCATCCAGCGACGGACCGCCAAAGCACATTCACCGCTGCCGTGAATCACCGGCAAGACCGCGATTCGAGGGCCGATGCGAAGCAGTTCAGGAATGTCTTTCATAATCCATTGATGTTGCGGAATACGTATCGAACGAGCCAACCGTGGTTCATTTCCGAGCGGTCATTCTAAACGACAAAGCGCAACGACAGCTATGGTCTGGACACTCCCGGATCCGCGGAAGTTTGCTTGCGTCGAGCTCGCACGTAGATATCGGGGCCTAACTGCTGAACCAGCGGCGGATGAAATAGCGGCGAATCGCTGATTAGGCTGCGTCCCTGGCCGCCCACGGGGCCCAACGACGCCGCCCCCCCAATCACCTTGGGAGCGATAAAGACGTGATACTCGTCGATCGCGTCGGCATCGAACAACGTCCCTAACAAACCGCCTCCCCCTTCGACCAGCAAATTCGTCATGCCCCGCACACCACAATCGTCCAGCAGTTGCTTCACGTGGGCCGCCGGAGTGTCCCCTTCCAGTCGACAAACTTCCACACCTGCATCGACCAACGGCTGCAACTCCGCTGCCGGCGCAGCGGTCCACAACTGCACCGGCGCTTCCTCGATCGTCTGCACCAGCCGCGAGGTCACTCGCAAGCGGCCTTGCGGTGACAGCACGATCCGCGTCGCCGTGCGCGGTCCCGGCGGTCGCGCCGTTAAGGTCGGATCGTCGATCGCCGCGGTGCCGCCTCCCACCAACACGGCATCACAACGGCCTCGCAACCGATGCACTTCGGCTCGCGAAGCTTCGCCCGAGATCCACTGACTGTTCCCCGTCGCGGTCGCAATTCGGCCGTCCAGCGTCATCGCCCATTTGGCAATCACCCACGGTTGGCCGGTCTGTACTCGCTTGAGATAAGGCGCATGTTGCTCCCGCGCGGCAGCTTCGCAGACGCCCACGTCGACCGTGATTCCCGCTTCACACAACAGCCGCAATCCGCCACCATCGACGCGCGGAAACGGATCGCGCATCGCCACCACCACCCGTGCCGGCACGGCGGCCAGCAACGCATCGGTACAAGGTGGCGTCTTGCCGGTGTGACAACAAGGCTCCAGCGTCACATAGACAGTCGCTCCCGCAATGGATTGCCCCTGCGGCACATTGGCCAACGCGTCGCGTTCGGCATGCGGCCCGCCAAAGCGACGGTGATACCCTTCGGCAATGCAGCGTCCATCACGCACAATCACACAGCCCACCATCGGGTTCGGCTCGACAAAGCCCTCGCCTTCGGCAGCCAGTTCCAACGCGCGTCGCATCCAGCGCAAGTCCTCGGATTCACCAGCGTTCAACCGTCGCGTCCTTTAAAAGCGTCAGCCAAGAAAAGTCCCGTAACTATCACACCCCCAGGATTCTAACCAGCTTCGCAAGCAACGGAACGCCACGGCCCGTTGCCGTCGGGGCTGTTGAATTCGTCACCGCCGAAGCTTTGTTGCGGGACAGCCAGCCGCAAACGCAGGCGGGCGACAGCGCGTACGCCTGCGGCTGACGGTCAAACGACTCACACATTCGTTCGGCGTTGCCTTCGGGCGTCGATCGACCGCAGTGAACGGCAACGCTTCGGCCTGATGCGGTGCGTCTTCGCACGGACGATCCCCTCGCCTCCCCGCCAGAGACAGGAGAAGTATTCACTCGCACCTCTAAAGAAGATTGTTTTTCCAAAAAAAGTGATAGTCCGCCGATCGCTTTAACGGAAGTTGACGCACCTGTGCGCGACTTCTAACGGGTGTTCGAGTTGCCTGGTCAGATTGATCTGCGAAGCGTGGCAAACCTTGTTTGTTTCCTCACAAAGCATTCATCTGTTGTTAACGGGAGTCTGTTGAAATTCGCGAGCCTCGGAAGGGAGGCGTAGGTGTCGTGCCGCGGCACTCACTCCCGCTCGCGATCTTTCTTCACCATCTTTAAGGATTTATGGCATGTTGCTTCGTAGCGTTGGGGCTTGTCGGCCTCGCAGAAACTCAAACGCATTCACGCTGGTTGAATTGCTTGTCGTGATTGCCATCATCGGAGTGCTCGTTGGCCTGCTGTTACCCGCCGTGCAAGCGGCTCGAGAAGCGGCCCGGCGCATGCAGTGCCAGAACAACATGAAGCAAAGCGGATTGGCGTTGCACAATCACATGGATGTCCACGGCGGTTTTCCGCCCGGATATGTCAACTATGACGAAGCAGGAAATCGCTACAAAACAGGTGGTTGGCAGCACGGTCAAAATGAAATCGGCTTCAACTGGTTGGTGATGCTGTTTCCATACGTGGAACAACCAGGCCTGTGGGAACAGTGCCAAGAATGTGCCGACGATTTCAGGGATGGCCACACTGCGAACCCGGCCGACCACTGCGAATGGCTCGGCCCCAATCACTTTGGTCGCGACCAAGCCCCTGGTACTTTTCGTTGCCCGTCGGCTCCCACCTTGCGAAAGCAATTCAGTGACGGCAGCTACGGCCTGGAAGCTCTCGGCAAGGGGCTCAACTACGCCGCCAACTGGGGCTCGGGAAACATGCTTTCCTGGGAAGACTCCGATACGCGCGGTGCATTTGGATGTTACTACGTTGATCAGACCGAGATCGTCATTGGTCTAGGCGGTAGCGGTGATCGATTTCAAAACCGCAAGGGAATGGGAAGCAATGACATCACCGATGGCCTGAGCAACACCGTCGCTTTGTCCGAAATCGTCGGCGTGGACGGCAACAGCGGCACCTCCAGCACCGACCTGCGAGGGGCATGGATGACCAATGCCATGGGAGGCGTGATCTTCAGCTCCTTCCTCGGCCCCAACTCAATCGAACGTGACGTGATCGCCGCCTGTGATGAAAACATTCCCGATAACAAGCGTCCTAACTTGGCCTGTTTGGAAGTACGCGATAACGCGGACGTCTTTGCCGCCTCTCGCAGTTACCACACCGGCGGCGTGAACACTTTGATGTGCGATGGGTCGGTCCGATTCGTTACCGATTCGATCGACCTACTCAACATCTGGCGACCGATGACGACGATCCAAGGAAACGAAGTCATCGACGAGTAACGCATCCGATCAGCAGGACGTATTTACGAGATCACCGTTTGTGCTGCTGAGACATTGCTTGGCAGCACGTTTTTTCTTTCTCCATTTAAGGTTTTGAATTTCCATGTGTATGCAGTGGCGTCATGTTTTATCGCTCGCTTTGTTTGGTCTGCTGCTCGGTTGCGGAGCGCCGGTGGCTGTCGAGTCCACTCTGAATCAAGATGCCTACGCTCAGATTGAAGGCTTGGGCGATGCAGCGAGCAGCGAGGAAATGTTCGCGGCGGCGTTTGTTCCCGGAGCGGCTCCCGAGGATCGACAAGCCTACGGCCAGCGGGGCTATCAGGTCACCGGTGAGGCAAGCATCGAAGGGGAATCGGCAAGCATTCCGGTGACCATTTTTGGTGGGGTTGCTTCCTCAGCGGAGGGCGACAGAAAAACCACGCAAAGCGAACCGGGTGGCTCGACCGAACAGGTGTGGGTCCTGCAGCGGGTCAACGATGAGTGGAAGATCAAAGACGCTCCGCTGGGATGAGTGAGCCTGCTCGGAAACGTCGTAGAAAACCAGAGCGTCGTATTGGTTCGACGCTCGGTCAAGCCTCGCTCACGGAGCCACCTGCGGAACGGCAGCGGGTGGTTTCGTGGCGTGCGGCCGGCCTGCTGGGAATCTTGTCGATCATAACCGCTCTGGCGATTTATCAACTCCGCCTTCCCGCGGAACTCGCTTCCGACTCGACACGGTCGCAGCGACCGGTACCCGCGGAAACGCAACCCCAAAAAACTGCCCGGTCGTCGAAAGCTTGGGAGAAACTGATTGAGGTCCATTTCGCTGGTGACCAATCGTGTGCCGAATGCCATGCCCAGATCTATCAGGCGCACCTCCGCTCCGGGCATTCGCACACCCTTACGCCGATGCACGAATCGCCACTGGCCAAGCAGTTGATCGCTGCCCGCCAATACGATGACCTCGAACGTGATCAAACCCTCCTGTTTTTCAACGACGATGATCAGTTCTGGGTACGCGATGCCGATCAACCGGCGCTGCCTGCGTTGCCGGTTACCTGGCTGCTCGGATCCGGCAAGCATGCGCAAACGCCGGTTGCCGTCGACGAAGCGACGCAGAGCGGCGTGGAATTGCGTTGGTCTTTTCTGGCCAACGAGCAAGCACTCGGTGTGACACCCGATCAAGAACGATTCCAGCATTATCACCATCAGACACGAGAGTCGTACGGAAGGCCGATGGACGCGGACGACATCCGGGCTTGCCTGGGCTGCCACACCACCGTTGGCCCACCATCGCAAGTCCCGATCCAACGCGATTTATACATTCCAAATGTTGGCTGCGAACGTTGCCACGGACCACGCAAAAAGCACGTTCAGTTAGCGCGCCAAGGCCGCGCCGAGGCAGCACCCCCGCTGCTGAAGTATCAAACGGCCGAAGCCTACATGGCGGTCTGCAGCCAATGCCATCGCGATGAAAACTCCGTCTCACCCACTGCCCAGCCCCATGAACTCGTTCGCTTCCAGCCTTACGGATTAAAACGCAGTCGTTGCTACCAAGCCGACCCGCAGCGCATGACTTGCTCTGCCTGCCACGACCCTCACGATGCCGTTTCGCGCGACCGCGCAACTTACATCGCGAACTGCCAACAATGCCACGCCCCGCAGTCCGATGCGCAGTGCAAATCCCAACCTGTCGGCGATTGCATCACCTGCCACATGCCATCGGTCGAGTGGACCGCGGGAATCGCCTTTCACGATCACTGGATCCGCATCCCCGAATGAAAAAAGGGGTCAGGAACCTTTTTCGCAAGGCTTCGCAAGCCCACGACCCCGGTGACACCCCTATCCGATCTTGAACACGATCTTCCCACCATGTCCCGCACCATTCCAACAGACGCCGTCGCTGCCTCGCCTCCACCGCATCGTTCCACCACGGACGGCTCGGATCACTCACCAACATCCCGGCCTTCCCAAACCGATTCAACGCCCAAGCGTCCGCCCGCGGGCTTTCTGTTTTCGCCAACGATCGATCTGATTTTTATCGCCAACTTATTTTGGCCGGCGATCTTGCTGGTCGATGGCTTCGGTGGCATCGACACCCACGAAAGCCTGCTGTTTTGGCAGATCTATTTCATCACCGCTCCGCATCGCTGGATCACCCTGATTCTGGTCGGATTGGATCGGGAACGGACTTCGAATCGTGGTGCTCTGTTCGGTGGGCTGGCGATCGGTATTCTCGCCATCACGCTCTGCCTGCGTTTCGGTACCGGCTCGTTGCTGTGCTTAGGTGTGGTGGACTACGTCTGGAACGCTTGGCATTTTTCCTCACAGCATCACGGTATCTTTCGGATTTATGAGCGGCAACGAACCGGCACAGGCCAACTAGGCAAACTCCCGCTAGAGAAGATTCTGTTCCGAGGTTTCTTGCTGTACGTGATCGCTCGCGTGGCAGGCCTAGGCTGGAGCGAAGGCCCCTTCCTGGGCTCCGAGTGGCTAAAGTTTGCCGACGGGTTCTGGCTCGTCATCCCCGTGGTGCTCGTACTCCGGCAAACCATCCGCACTTGGCGGTCACCTACCGGGTCGATGGCTGGACTGTGCTACCTGACCAGTGTGATGGCTCTGTTCTCCTCGATGCTGCTCGCGGCTCATTGGGAAAAAGGACAGCTTGTCCTCCAGCTCGCGCTCGCCTCGGCAATCTTCCACTCCTTTGAATACCTGTCGATCGTCACTTGGTCGGTCCAGCAGTCTCGCCAGCGCTCACAACGCGCAACGTCGGTGGCCTTGTTTTCCTATCTGTCTCAGATGTGGATTTTGTTTCTGCTCATCTTTGTGGTCGTGATCGGCGTGGGGAACTACTTGCTCTCGCGAGGCCTGTTCGAGTTCTGGGTGCTGATCAACATCGTCGTCGCGTTTTGGCATTACCTTTTTGATGGGATGATCTGGAAGAGGCCGGCAAAACCGGCAAAGCCGATCGTTGCGGCAGGAGGCACCCGCTGATGATGGCTCCGTATCGTTTTCGTTCGCTGTTGGTTTTAGTCGGCGGCCTGGTTGCCGCCGTGCTTTTCATGAGCATGTTTCGCAGTGCTGCAGGCAATGCCGTGCTGCTGTTTGGTCGGCTGGACGTGCTCGCCTGCAGCTTGCTATTGGCGTTGCCGCTGGCGATGCGGATCACGGAGCATTTTCATGCGACCGCCTTGTGGATCAAAGCTGCTCTCGCGCTGCTTTGCGGATCGATCAGCGCGCTGCTGTTGCAGTCGGCGATCGGTTTGACGCACAGTTCCGGCGGTTCGGAACTGACCCTGACGTTGTGGCGAACCTCGGTCGCCCTGCTTGCGATGCTCGGCTTGGGTCTGTTTCATCACTGCCTTGCACAACCGCGATCCACTGCGGACGTCGGGCTTCCCGCCGGGGCGATTCATCTGTTGCTGCTGTTGGCAGCCGTGCTGGTCCCTAGTAGTTATGCCGATGCGGTCGCGGATGGACTTCGCAGCCACCTGCAACAGTCGCTCGAAAACCAACGGACCCTGCGAGCTTACCAGCAAGCCGCTCAACTGAGCCAACTGAAGCCTCACTGGAAGATCGGCGACGTCGCCGTCGATCGCTTGCGGCCGCAACTACAGGAGGCAGTCGAACGGCTCTTATCAGAGGCTCAGCTTCCCCTGGGAGACTCCCCTTCGCTGTCGCAGCTCGGCCGGCGGATCACCGTTTTGGTACAACTGGAGCGTCCTCAGGCGGCCTTGCCTCTGGTCCGAAGTTTAACCGCGGGCCCGACGCCACACCCAGTCGCTCTGGACTTCCTCGGCCTGTGCTACCAAAGACTGGAGCAGCCCAATGCCAGCCTGCAGGCTTACCGGCGCGCTGTGGAGTACTGGACCGAGCAACCACCGAGCGGCAACAAATCCAACGGCATGGCCAGCGCCCTGCGAGGCATCGCCTTTGCGGCCCGTCGATTAGAAGACCGCACGCTCGAGGAAGTGACCTATCGTGAGTTACTGCAAGTCGCCCCGACGGCCGAGCATCATTTCCTGATGGCACAGTGCTACCGTGAACACCAAAAAACGGCATTGGCGGCAGAGCACGCGCGACAGGCAAGCGAATTGGATCCCGCAATGAGCGACTCGACGAACTCCATCCTCCGCACCCTCTCGATGGACCACTTCGGCTGCCTGCAGGTTCCTCGCTAAGAAGTAGCTCGGACAACGTGGTCGCGTCCCGTTGCCTCCCGTTTTCAACCGCTTAGGATCGTGCGACAAAAAAGGCTCGGGTACCTTTTGCGAGGAACTCGCCCTTCGGGTGCTTCGCACAAAAGGTACC
>CAYZHQ010000138.1:9690-13725 GCA_964477385.1 uncultured Pirellulaceae bacterium | reverse complement strand
TCATCCGGTCCGTCTCGGTGACGACTGACCGTGAAGTCAAACGCCACCACCGGAAGTCGCGATGCGTAGTAGCCCCAGAAGTTCGCTTTGATGCTCGGCTTGCCTTTGGCGATCGCCTCCGCGAGCACTTCGCCGATACGTTCGCCGCGAGGATGATTCGACAAGTCCGGCACACAAGCGGGAGTGATCAACACAACGCTGGTGTCGTCGCAACCCAGGCAGGCGTCCTGCTTCATCAGGCTTCGCAGATAATCAGCGAGCGGACGCAGTGCGAACTCGACCGCCGTTTCAATGTTCGCAAGCGTGCTGCGACTGGGCGTCCAACCGCTGCCAGCGAACAGGTCTTGTTGGCGGTAGAACGGCAAGTGATAAAAGTACTTCCAAGCCACCACTTCGACGCCGATTGACACATCGAAACGGTTGCCTTCGACCAGTCCGGTCGGACGTTCGGGGCTGACAATTCCTTGGCTTTTGTCGTTGGGGTGAGCGTATTTGGCGTACTTGGTCAGGATCACTTGCAGTTCAGGGCGAATCCACCGCAGCGTTTCGACTTCGTCGTAGCCGATCAGCTCAAGGCCTGCGCGCACCTCTTCGGGAAGGTCGACGGTTTTTTCGATGCGCGGCAAGTGTTCGGGGAACTTGCGGGCGCTCTTGGTCACCCGCTTGCCGCGTCGCTTCTTCTTTTCTTCTTCCGCGTCGTCGACGATTTGTTGCGCGTCACGGATCGCCTCTTCGAGAGCGCTGAGCACTTCGGGCGTGGGTTCTTCGCCGAGCTGCAAGAACAACTGACCTTCGCAGTCAACGCGTCGCTCGCTCTTGCGCCCGTAGAGTTGATCGAGCAGTTTTTCAATCTTTAGGTTCAGCTCGACGTTTTCTTGCTGAAGCTTGTCGTGATGAGCTTTGACTTCCAGGACGCTGTGGGCTTGTTCCTCAATCAGTTTGTCTTGGATGGATATCTTGATGGCGTTTTGCTCAAGCGCAGCGGCCTGTTCTTCCACCCGCAATTGCAGGCTCGCGATGATCTCGCGAGCGGCTTGTAAGTCGTCTGAAGAAGGCTTCGTATCCATGATGGCGACATTATAAAGCTCGCCTTGAAGAGCGCAATCGCTGCTTCGAAAAAAGTTCAAAAGAAAACCGGCTTTGCAAAAAAGGTTTTCACAAGGCCGGTCGATGATTCGTCGCGTGTGCGGCGCCGAGCGCGATTAGGCGACCAGCCGCTTGCGTCTTGTCTTGGCCGACTGCAAGGAAACGCCAGCGATCCACATGGCAAGCTCGACGCCATCGATCGTGACGTGCGAGGTGTCGTCGTCGGCTTTGGGCAATTCAACAGTTCCTTGTTCGAGCCGTTTATACCAGAGCGTCAGCCCGCCTGTTTCCCACCAGAGGGCTTTGACGCGATCACGCTTTCGATTGACGAACAGGAACAACGATCCGTCGGTGACGTTGTGGCCCATCGCAGTGGTGACGATCCCGGCCAGCCCATCGAAGCCTTTGCGAAAGTCGACCGGATCGGTGCACAGATAGATGTTGGTGGCGGTGGGCAATCCGTTCATGCTTGAATCTCGTCGCCAAGAGTTTCACCGAGGCGACTTGCGACCAAGTCGGTCGGCACTTCGACCCGAATGAAAACGCCACCGGGCAATTCGATGGTGGTGCTGGCCATCGGCGGTGCGGGTGGCTCGGGCGGAGTGTTTTGGGCATCGAGTGGATTTCCCTCGATTGCCGCAGTCGTCACACGCACCGGCCGAAAGCTGACCGAGGGCGATTCGGCTTGCTGAGGCATCTGGCGAATCGTTCTCTTCCATTGGTAGAAGGAAGGCTGTGAGACGCCTTCGCTTCGGCAGAACTGGGCGACGGTCATGTTGGCGGCATCGAATCGTTCGATTCGCTGCCGCCAAAGTTCGATGGTCTCGGGACGGGGCATGAGGTTTCTCCGCTTGAGTGAAACGAAACAAAACCCACAAATCTAAACCCCGCGCCTACAACGGTTCTGGTGTACGGTTACATCGCTGTCGGTGACCTCTTAGGTCGAGACGACTCGGCTGCTTACTCGATGAACTCTTGCGTCACCAGCATCTGTCGCACTTGCCGTGTGCCGGTGTCTTCGATCCGCAGATTGATCTGCAGGGCACGCAGCGGTGCCAGAAACGGCGGGCTGGTCTCTTTCTCGGTCGCGTCATCGACGCCGCCGGCGTTGTCGTCGTCTAAGCCGTTGTTGCCTTCATCTACCGGCGCTGGATTGGCAGCCGTGCCGGGAAAGGGCGGTACCCACCAGACGGTGCCACCGAGCCCGGTGACCGGAGCTTGGTTGAATCCGTCGTACTCGTAATCTGCCGCGTAGGTATCGAAGGCCGGTTGATAAAACAGTGGGTTGGTGCCCGGAATGTAACGTCCCGATTTGGCCAAAGCGGTAGGAAAGCGAAACGCGCCGGGAGCGCCGAATCGGTCAAAGCCACTGAAGGGCGTATTGCACAGATTGACCAGATTGGTTGCCAGGTCGCCGGTCAGGCTGGCCGGAGCTTGGACCGCGCCGGCCGCTTTGTAGACGTAATCCAAATCGACGAACGCGCCGCGACTGCCGACGACGAAATTCGCCGGCGTGGGACTGCGGATCGCCGGGTAAAACCCAGGATCCGAAGGGGTCAAGACAACGTCGTCGCTGCCCAACATGCCAAAGTCCGCCAGGTTGCCGGTGCTGCCGGCAATCCCGTCCGGACCGGCGTGAATCAACACGGGAGCTTCGGGGTCGAAGGCTTTGACGTCAAAGGACAGCATGCCAGGCAACACGATGTCTTCGCCCGCACGGTTGCCACGCAAGGTGTAGTCGGGCGAGAGGAATCCGCTGGTGGTTTCGACCGGTCGCGACAACAAGCCGTTCGCTTGGGCGGCGAGCACGAACGCGGTGGGACCGGCTAAGTCGAGCACCGGCATGGAGGTCAACTGAAACGCCGATCCGACGCCGTTCATTGCATCGACACCGCCGGGAATCCGTACGTGTGCGAAGCGGTTTTCCGGTTTGGTTAGATCTTTCAACGAGTTGGCCACGACGCTGCGCGGGTCGGCCGGGGAATTGGAGCTGGTCGAGCGTGGTTGCGGTAGGCCTTCGAAACCGGCCTCTTCACTGAGCGACCGCCGAACCGACAAATCGCAGTCTTGAAACACCTCCAGCAACTGCCGGTAGTTGCCCGGCCAACCGTCGTTGTAGTGATACTGCGGCGCGCCGGTGGCGGCGATCGTCGATCCATCGTAGCGGCGGATCGACATCGGGATATTGGCTGGGGAAGGACTGCTGCCGGGCAATGGTCCAGGCAGCGGCAACCGACCGGTGGTGGGATTGTTCAGGTCGGGCCGGATCAACAACACGCGGCGATGCAGGTTCATCCGATCGGGAATCAAATCGTTGTCGCGATCGATGATTCCGCCCGCGTCGGAGACCGGTTGCATCCAGTAGATGATCTCCGCGTACTTGGAACTGGTCGGTGTCAGGGCCAGCGGCGTGGCCGAAGCGGGATTCAGTAAATAGTCGGGCACGACGCCGGTGAAGTAGGCGTCGCCTTCGGCCACGGCGGTAAAGGCCAGGTAATCGTCGAAGTCGCCAAACTTGCCGGTCGCGCGATAGTCAACCAGCTGTTCATCGGTCAAAGCGGTCGGCGTGGTCAGCAGCAGCGTGCTGGCGTCGTTCATCGGACCGTCGTAGTAGACCAGGTAACCCGATCCTTCCCCGCCAGCCGATGGCGGCGTCATGCTGGCGGTGCAGCGCGACAGTTCATCCTTCAATCGAAAGGCGACCGTTCGCAAACGGGCACTCATTTCCACATTGGCGCGGCTGTCTTGCATGCCGCGACCGACCGATTGAAACATCCGCCCGAGCGCCACCATCATCAACAACGTGACCGCCATCGCGATCAGCATTTCAACGATCGTGAAACCACGCCGGAACGTCGACCTACCGACAGGTCGGCAAGCGGCGGGCGAGGAGGGGGAATCAGCAAAGGAAAACATGTTCGCTACCAAAGCAGGCGAAAGGAGAAGCGA
>CAYZHQ010000138.1:7142-9590 GCA_964477385.1 uncultured Pirellulaceae bacterium | reverse complement strand
GGGAATCAGCAAAGGAAAACATGTTCGCTACCAAAGCAGGCGAAAGGAGAAGCGACGCCAATGGCGACGCGCCCCTGCGTTAGTTCAAAATACGTGAATAAATGATTGTGTTACGAGCGTTATGCTCGCGTCCCGGTTCATACGCCACCGGCACCGAACGATCGATGATGTAGTAGGCGCGGAAGCGTTTGTTGACGCCTTGGTCCGCACCGTACTCGCCCAGCACATCCAGCGTCGCGGGATTGACCTCGAACAGGCCGACGGTGACCCACATCGCAAAGGTGTTGGAGTTGTCGGTCGTCAAGTTCGCCAGTCGGCTGACTTCGTCGTGTCGGAAGAAGGGATGACGGTTCGGCGTGTTGGCCGGCACGGCGGTCGCGGCGGGTCGTTCGAACAGCGGTTGCCCGGCGGTGTTCGATTCGCGATTCAACGTCACCGCACTTTCTGGCAACCGCAAGCGATTGGCCGGGCCACCGTTGACGTGCAGCGGCGGCGCGATGTGCGCCGTCGAAGCAGGTTGGAAAGCGCCGACGAAGGGGGTCGGGAAATCGGGATTCAAACCACGCACCAAGTTCGGATTGGTCGACGTCACATTCGTATCCTCGGCGGTTGGGGCGTACCGGCGACGCGAAGCGACAAACTCATTCCAAAAGGCACCAGCTTGGAATTCACCTGGAACTCTCGATCGAGGCAGCATCAACGAACGATAGACGTTTTGATCGATGATCGTGTTGAGGTTGATCTTGCCTCGCCGATCCGGTGGACTGATCCAGTTGAACGGCGGCCGAAACAGTTCGGACGCGTAGCGATTGACGTACTGCCGAGGTGGCAAGGGTGGAATCGGCCAGACCGACGGAACGGGCGTGGCGGGCAACGCACTCGGCCGCACCATCTGTTCCAAGTTGTCGAACGGCTGCGGCGTCCGCACCCATTCCAGCAGACGATGGAAGTTCGGTGACTGACGCACATCGCCACCCGCGCCATCGGTATCTTCATCGTAAGCGAGGAAGTTCCAGAACGCGCCGTAGTGTCCCGCCAAGGCAATCGGATCGGTCCCATCAAACGGGTTCCCAACGTTGGCTGTGGGATTGTTGTTAGGCAGGAAGAACTCCGCTCCCAGTCGACCAGGAGCCGACGTGGGAACGAACATCAACTCATACGGCGAGGAGAACTCGCGGTTGAACCACGGCACCCACGGAAAGGCCGCTTGGTTTGGCACACCCAGCCAATCGACCATTGTCGGGTCGTTGGCATTCATAGCTTCCCAGCGGGTGCCGAAGGAATGGTTGAGGTAACCAAGCGTCGTCGAGTGTTGATTGACCACGGCTCCCGCAGCGTTGGCATCGACGTCCACATTCAGCTCGTGCTTGAAGTTGACCGGCGCCGCACCATTGGCAGTGCTGGTGTTGGGACCCGCCGGAGCATTTCCCAAGTGGAGCGTATCGAACGAGTAGATCAGGTTTCGTGGATTCGCACCCAGGTTTCCCGCACCGACGGCAACGCCACTCTTGTAACGCGAGCCCAAGCGGATATCGAGCGCCGGATCGGCAACCGCCGCGTCGTTGTACGGGTTGGGATCGTCGCCATCGATGTGGCGTGAGGTTCCCGCCATGTCTTGACGGATCGTTTCGGGTTCTTCTCCGTTGAAGACCGTCAGATCCATCGGAATCCAGTCGACGGTGATGTAGGGATTGGTGTCGGCATTGTAGTTTCGCGTCGGATCGGCCAAGCGTTGCAGCAAGGCGGTTCGGAAGTTATTGCGAGTGCCCGTTCGCTGACCGTCGACATTGAGCGCATTGCCCAGCGGCCGTGCAGCCGATTTATCGAGCGGTGCGTCGAGTGGCGTGGGATAGCTGTCGTCCAAGCCGGGATAGGTTTCGGTGTCGGGTTCCGGGTAGTAGGAGGCCCCCGGAACCGGTTCCGAAATGCTCAAGCCGATATTGGGGATCGTCGCATTGCCCCAGCCCGCCGGAGGATTGGCCGCGGCCAAAATCCCGACCACCGGACGAATGCGCTCGGGGCCGTTGGCACCATCGCGATCGGGTGCGTCGACGACCGACCGCGGGTTGACCGTCGGCTCGTTGGGATCGTTGACGGTCCCGTCGAAGTCAAACGTGCGGACTTGGTTGGGCAGCAGTTGAATCCGCTGCTTGCTCTGATAATCGAATTGGTCGGCCGGTCCCGGCGTCGTTCGAGCACCGAGGAAGCTCTGTTCGCGTGGCCCGATGACCGCATACTGGCCGCCCCGCAGGAAAGGGCCAGGTTCCAGACCCGCACCGGTGTAGTCGGCAACGGTGTAGCGGTTCCAATACACGTTGCGTTCGTTGGTATCGGCCGGACGATTGGCCGCAGCCACCGTCGCCGGATTGCGGTTGCTCATCCAGATGATTCGGTCGACCGTGATGTTGTCGGCGTTGTTGAACGCATCCATGTGCAACCGTTGGCTCG
>CAYZHQ010000138.1:5264-7042 GCA_964477385.1 uncultured Pirellulaceae bacterium | reverse complement strand
GGATCGACCAACGTGTTTACGTCGGGCGAGTTGGCTTCCGGGGTAAAGTCCCCCACGGCATTCCAAATGGTGCCGCCGTAGACGCGTTCGGGGATCGCGCCATTGGCCAATTCCTGCGGATCGTCAATCACTTGATCCACGGCAGCGTCATCATTCAAGCCGTTGCCCAGCATGCGATTCAAGTCGATCTTCATCCCCATGCGAATTTCGGGCGGGATGAAATCTTGGATCTTTTGCAGCGTTACCGGTGGCGTGATTCCGGCCAGCAAGCGACGCACCGGATCGGTCGGACTGGCGTAAACGGCCAAGTTACTGTTTTCGCGGGACGGTTGGGCGGGAAGTAAATCATCCGACGAAGAGACCGGTGTGACCGAGCGGTAGAGCCGTTGGCGGTCCAGCCCAGCGGTGACGATCGGTTCGAGCTGTTGCACCAATCGCTGCGGTAACTGAGAGCGGTCCCAATCCCAAGCGCGCAGGACCGGTTCGAACTCGGCCAAGCTGTATTCCTGGTCGCCCGTTCCACCCTGTGCGAACGCCGCTTCGTAAGGATCGTTGACCAGTTCATTGCCGTCGGGCGTTGCGTCGGTGGTTAGGTAAGCAAAATTACCAACCGTGCTGACCAAAGGGGCTCCCGTCGGATCGACCCCGATCCGAGCACGGCCCCAAGCGTCCATTGGGATGCCTCGCCACGCGCCGTAACCGTGAATGGTAGGCAGGTTCGGGCGTCGCAAACTACCGATCGCTTCATTGCTGAGCGCCGCCACACCGTCACCGGTGCCGGGAATGCCATTGTTGACATCGCCGTAGCGTTCGCGGATCAAGTTCGCCCATGGCGCCGAGGCGGCCCCAATACCAGAGCCCACACCCCAGATGCCGCGAGGATCGATGTCGGCCGGGCCGTACCCAAAACCACCACCTTGGATCAAGCTCTGAGTGCCCGGATTGGTCAGCGCCGCTCCGACGGCTCCGCGAGCGTAGACCGACTGGACGGCGACCGCCGTGTTGATGGTGCTGTAGGCGATGGGCGGCACACGCATCGTGGCCAAGCTGCCGGTGGCATTCAAGTCGACGCGACCGCTGAGGTCTTCGATCCGGTAGGCCGCCATCGGCTGGACCAAGGTGCCGTCGGGCATTGTGACCAGCGGCATGCCGACATCGACAAACACACTGTCGTTAATGCCGTCGCCATCGTTGTCGACATCCCACGGCCCGAGTGCCAACGCGATCGCCAATTGATGGACCGCATTGGCATCGGGATTGGCATAATTGATCGGCGTGGAAAACGCCACGTCGCCTTCGCCGCCGCCGTTGAATGCCGCATAGCGCGCACCGCCGCCGTATTCAGGGGCATTCAAAATCGGCAGTGGTCGCATCGTCGATCGGATCAACATGCGGAGCACGGTCTGCAGTTGCGCGGGGCTCAGCGAGTCAAACGCACCGGTGTAATACGACACGATGTAATTCACCAACGCGGGGCGCAGGAACGAGGGCGAATTCATTCCCAGTGAATTGGGCGGCAAGGCCGTGTTATCTGGAAAATGCGCCAAGAACATGTCGCGATAATCGGGCACGTCGTACGGTTCGTCGGGATCACCGGCAGGCAAACCGGCGGCCGTCGTGCGGTAGGTCGAATAATTCGGCAGCAAGTTGACCGCTACCGATTCCCCGTTAATGGCGACCGGCTCGTTCAGGTTTCGCTGACCACCTGCACCGGCGTTCCAACCAAAACCGAAGCCGTTGCGTTCCTTGCCGTTGATCACAAACGGCAAACCGACGTC
>CAYZHQ010000138.1:0-5164 GCA_964477385.1 uncultured Pirellulaceae bacterium | reverse complement strand
TCCGTCGCCCCAAATGCCATCGACACCCTTGCCGTAGAACAGCGATGCCGCGGCGTTGTTGGTCGGATCGAGCCACCAATCGAGCGACTGCGTGCGGCCTTCGTGCGAGATGCGTTTATCGAGGTACGGCCCCACATCGAGGACCAGGATGCTGTCGAGGAACAGTGCGGTGCCGGTCAAGCCACTGCGGTCGCCGAAGGAACGGACAATCCGAAAGGTGATATCTTTCAGCGGGCCTTCGGTCATCGTGAAGTGACGGCCGACCAACATGTCATCCAGATCGACGCCGGCTCCCAAGCTCGTTTGGACACGCAGGAAACGTCGGTCGACGACGTACTCGGGCAGGCCCGCCGTTTCACCACCGACGACGACGAACGCACTGGCATTGCGAAGGTTGCCGACCAAGCTGTCAAAGCCGTACTTGTCGGCTAGCAGATCGTTGCCCCACAAGGCGGACGACGGATTATCGCTACCGACCAACGCCCCCATCGTCGCCTGGTCCAGCAACGCAGCGGGATCAAGGGCGCGCGTATTGCGTTGGCTGATCGCGTACGAAGCGAGCCGCGACTGGCTGCTGAAGATCACATAGGTAGCCGTCAGCAGACTGAACAGCGCCAGCATGCCTAGCACCAACAGCAGAATAATGCCGCGTCGTGGGAGAGTCGGATGAGTCATCGCGAAAACCTCGGTGGACCCAGGGGTCCGATGAGAAACCGCATTCCGGCGACCAAACGGTCGGCTGCCTGCGACTTCCGGTTGGCTGAGCGGCTGGATAACCCATCCGCTCAGCGAAAGAAAAGGAGTTGTTTGAATCGGTTCGGCAACCCGGTGTCACTCTCCCTCCGGAAGAGCCGGACGAGCAGTCCCGGAGCGGGCTGCCTCGCTGACGCGTCGGGTTACCATTTGTTATGTCATCGGTTGCTACTTCACCATCGTTCCCGCAGCGCTGCTTAAAACTCGAGCTCGAGAGTGAATTCCTTGATGCTCACCGCACCCGAAACGACCGTCATGTAGGTGTCGTCGGCCAGCAGCACTTCCGCAGCGCCGCCGTTGCCGTTGTTCTCGAAACCGAATTGCCAGTTGGGCCCTTCCAAGACAACTTGTCGACGCCACACGCCGGACGTGGGATCGAACGGTGGTTGCGTAAACGCACCCTCTTCGCGGCCCAGCACTCGCTGCACGCGGTACCAGCGATGCACGGCCGGTTGCGTCGGATGCGGTTGGACCGGGTTGCCTGTCGGAAAACCATTGGAAGTCTGATAGACCTGTCGCGAGAGCATCACCCACTGACCGACACGAATCGAATCGTCGACCGTATTGGGGCCGTAGGCGGTGACTTCGATCGTCGACCCGAGCTGCACCGGATTGGTGACCCAGAAAACCCGTTCACTGGCGGGATTAACATCGGCACTCGAAACGGGCGGCGCACTGGCCGCGTCATATAGATTGGCGAACGCTTCGCGCGATTCAATCACCACCACCGTCACGTTGTAGTGGTTGGAGTTATCCAGCGGTGGCGTGACCGTTGCCAACCAGGTGTACCGGCCGGGACTGCGTCGCGAACCAGCCGTTGCACCGGCGACGTCCAGATTATTCATCACTTGGCTGGGTGCCAACGTTTTGTCTTTGGGGCGGTACATCATCAGGCTGCCGTCGGCATGCGTCAGCGCATCGGCGATCACCGACGCGGCAAAGGCGCCTCCGCCGCCGCTGGTGCCACCGGCGCCGACGCGATACATCCGCGGCATCGGCGGCATGGCGCCGACGCTGCCCAAGTTCGCTGCGGGATCGGTCACGCCGCTGTACCACTCGCTGTAATAAGGAAAGCGGCTCGGTTGGTAAGCGTTGCGAGTGCCTCCCAACGCGCCGGTCGCATTCTTGCTGAAGAAGTCGGGATCCAAACAGAACGACGCCATCCGCGTGGTGCGATAGGTCGGGCCGCTGCCCGGAAACCGAGACGCCAAGCCGGGCGAGTCGAGCCCTTTGATTCGAATGTTCGGCGGTCCCGATCCCGTTGTATTGGGAACCACCGGCGCGTCGATAACTTCGCCGAGTGACCGCCAGGGATTTCCCAGGTTGGTCGGAGCATTTTCAGCAGGATAGTTAACGAACGGGGTGAGTATTTGTGAGGTCGTTAGGAAGTCATCCGCCTGGGACGGATCGTTATCGACGTAAACCAACCCGTCGAGCGACGCCAAATCACGGGCTTGCAGTTCATCGGCGATGCCCGCGGCGATCCGGTTGGCGGCGTCCAAGCGGATCGCTTCGCCCGCATCACGGCCGGCGATCGGAATGACGGCCAACACACCGAGCAGACCGATCAAGATCACGCCGATGGCGAACAGGACTTCGATGATCGTCACGCCGTCGCGACAGGTGCGCAGCCTGGCAACCCGCAGGGCAGCCTGCCGCAGACTGCCGCGACGCGGCGCGTCGTCGTGTCTTGGTTGGCGAACCATGTGGTGCGATGAGATCGATGGAGAAAAGTTCATAACAGTTCCTATAGACCGACGGCGGAGTAGGCCGCTGCCTCGGAGCGCGTCAGCGCGATGGCGGCTTGCACACGGTTTTGCAACGTGTCCGTTGCCGCGGCAACGACCAAACCGGTTTGAGGATTCAGGATGTTGCCCGCCGCATCGACCGCGAAGGACGAAATCGGCGAGACGGCGACTTGGCCTGTTTGGCGATTGATCACCACCCAAGCCGATTCGAAGTCAGCAATGTTCGCGCGGTCTTTGTTGGTCACAAAGAAGGGAGCGTCGGGATAGACGCCATCGCTCTTGCCCAACAGAAGATAAATGTTCGACGCGGGAAAGCCACCCGAGACTACGACTTGGTCTGTAACGCCCGCGGTG
This sequence comes from uncultured Pirellulaceae bacterium, assembly GCA_964477385.1. Lineage (GTDB taxonomy): Bacteria > Planctomycetota > Planctomycetia > Pirellulales > Pirellulaceae > Roseimaritima. Next base: position 2,309 of record CAYZHQ010000138.1, on the reverse strand, counting down.
GACGGATTACCGAAGCGGATTTCGTTCACCGTGCCTTGCGAATCAAACATGATGGTGATCGATTCGTAATCGACAAAGCCGTCGGCAAAGGGGAGCGTCGCGCCGGGGTTGTAGGGCAGGACTCCGTAGCGATTGGTGATCGGCGTGTTGGTCGCATCGCGACGGCGGTTTTCGATTGCCAGCGGTGAAAAATCGTCACCAAACAGACCGATGCCGGAGTAGACCAGATCGATCGCCGTTCCTTCGGGCAATTCCAGCGGCGCCGTCATCGAAGGGGTCGGCTTGCGAACAATCCGAAACGGCAACTGAGTGCCTGCCGTGTACTGGGCGAGGATCTGAGCACGAACCGGTCCGGTAAAAACGGCAACCGTCCACTGCCCCGGGTTAGCGGGCATCCCAAATGATCCCAGGTTCTGGCCCGTCAACGGAATCAATCCGGTGACCTCGAAATAAAACGGCACCAAGCCAATACCGATCGTGTCGCCAGGCCCCATCACCGGGTTGGGCATGTTCTGAGCGACTTGATCGCGGGCTGCGAGCAACGTCGGCGATTCAGCAGGATCAAACGCCAAGTTACCGAGATTCGTCACCACCGCACGTGCTCCCGCGACATCGCCGGTGTAGAGCGGCGGTCCGTAAGCGTACGACAAACGGACCGAGTGGGCTCGACCGATCGCCGAATCGGCGCTCGCTCGTTCGATCACCACGCCGTAGCGTCGACCTTCGCCGATCGCCTTGGCTTGGGCACCGGCCACGTACGACTGGATGATGCCCGCGGTGCGAGTGAATTTCTGTTCGCGGATCACGTCCCGTACGTTGGGCAACGTTAACGCAGCCAACAGCGACAGGATCCCGATCACCACCAACAGCTCGACCAGTGTCAGCCCATGGCGTGCCGAAGCCCCATGCCGCGCCGAAGCCTCAGCGCGCTCGTGGCGATTGGTCCGCAGTATTCTTCGGATCAGAAAATCGCTCATGGGGCCCTCAGACTGTAAATATTGTCGGCCGAATCATCCGTCAGATCGGCGTCGGCATCGAAGTACGCTCCCAGCCAACCGGCGTTATTTGCATTCGCAAACGGGTTCGTGTCGTTGATGTAATCGACGTTGTAATTCGAGTCCGCCATGCCGTGATAACCACGTGGGAATGGATCGGTGTAGTGATACGAGCCAGCAAATGGAGGGCTTGGGACTGGCCAAGTCATCGTGCCGTAGATGATTGGCTGTCCGTATTGCCAATCGGTGGCTGCACCATCGGAACTGCGGAGCATCAAGTCGAATTCGCGGTCGGGACCAGCCGAAACGACCAAAGACGGCACATTGAAGGTATCGTTCAAGACTTCGTTAGCCACATCGGGCGGCGGCGGAGTCGAAGTGGGCGAATCGATGTTTCGCCAGTCGATCCGCAAGGGATCGTATTGATCAAAGCCGAGGAGTTTTTTCTTCTCCAGAATCGTCGCTTTCCGCTGAACGGGGTTCAAAAACTGCCAGTTAGCGCGTTGTTCATACGTCAGCCAATACCCGACCGGCCACCGCATCCAGACCATCGGCGTGCCCCATGGGTCGAGAATCTCGGGGACGCCATCACCATCGAGGTCGGCGATCTGATCCTTCTTGACGACTTCTAGACCGGAACGACCGGCGATGGATGTCGTCGCGAGTACCAAGTACAAGCACTCGCTGGCTTCGTACTGTTCGGTCCAGTTGTCGGCCCAGTTTGGCCCCAGCGTGGTGCCGGTCAATTGCGCCACCGCGCGGCGGTAGGAAAGCAACACCGGGGGAACGGGGCGCTGATAGGTGACGCGGCCGATGTTGCTAGTGTTCGGATCAACGATCCGCAACTGCGTTGTCGGTCCAGGCGCCGGACCGGACGCGAGTTGCGGCGGTAACATCAAATCGGATTTGCGATCGGGCAGTTCGTATCGCAACTGATCGCGCAGATTAATCAAACGCACCCGCGCGGACTCTTGGCCCAGCGTCACCCAGCTCTCGCTACCCGGAGGGATGCGAGCCACTTCCGCACCGGGGTTGACTCGCAGAGTCAGGAACGTTTCGAGACGCGATTGCAGCATCGCATTGATGGCCGTCAATTGCGTTTCGCAGCGGGCTCGGCGCGCGTCGGCGTTGACACTGACCAGCGCGGCGGTGACCATCCCGGCAAGGATTGCCAAGACGCCCATCGCGACCAGTAGTTCGACAAGAGTAAATGCACGTCGCATAAGTTTTTCCGAGTAGACGAGAAGCCGGCGATTAGTCCTGCAGGTTGTCTTCCATCCGCAGTCGCTCATTAAAGTTCGTCAGGTTATCGAG
>CAYZHQ010000137.1:0-13941 GCA_964477385.1 uncultured Pirellulaceae bacterium | reverse complement strand
ATGCCCAAAAAGCGCAACTTCAAAACTTACGCGTCGGGTTATCAATAATCCGGGCCACCGCGTTGCGGCTGACTAAATCAACACGCCATTCCGCATCGGGTTACCATTTGTGGCACCGTGGCGCGATCAAGACCGTGGCGCTATCGGCGGTCGTCAGATGCTATCGATTGGCGAGTCAACAAAGACTCGGTTCCAAGCGGGTGCCGCCGAGGGACCTTGCTCTGATTTGCGTCGGCACTGAATGCACTCGGTCGCGTAGGGCAAGGCCTGCAAGCGAGCCATCGGGATCGGTTTGCCACAATCGTCACAGGTGCCGTAGGAACCGTCCTTCATCCGTTCCATCGCCTCATCAATCAAAGCCAATTCGCGGCTTTCCGCTTCTACTAATTGGCTGTTGACCTCATCTTGTGCCGTGTCGACGGCCGCATCGAGCAGGTCGCCGGGGCCTGTGTCACGAATTTCTTGCAGCAAGCTAAGGTCACCCGCCAACGCACGCCGCAACGCATCGCGGCGGCGAAGGAGGACGTCCCGCAGTTTGTCTAACGTTTCTTTCTTCGGCATGGGATTGCCCTCGCTTATCAGTGAATGTTCAGTGTTGTTCCGCGGCCACACTCGCTATTCGTATTCCGTTTGCTCACCATCAAGGATTGCCCGATTGGGAGGGGGCACCCAGTAGAGGTCCCACCCGAATCAAGCGACGCTCGCAATACGCCCGAGCCTACGAAATCTCGCTGATAGAACAGGCGACATTTCGGACGGGCAGAGAACTATACCTTGCATGTGAAGTGCTGGCCCAAATTCTTACAACACGACTGGCCAAGCGGTTTAGGGGACGGAGCCTAAGTTCGTCTCCAGCAAACGTTTGCGCCTCTGGTGACGGAACGAAGTGGCATTGCATTTCTCAAGCCAAGCAAGGGGGACATTTAACGGGGAAGAAAACGCCTCAATAAGCGGTATTGGTCGTGACTGCCTGGTTTGCTCTGTTTTTTGCTTCGCCGTCCCTGCGGGGGGAGGGTAGTAGGGTTCTGTTCACCCACTTTCTGCAAATGGCCGTAGAAAACCTACCGAGCAACCATTTCGCTTAAGCCGCACACCCTCAACTGGTCGAAGCACAAGATAAGTCTACGCACCGGATTATGGGGGTTGGATGCTTTGTCCGACTCGTAGTAAAGAATACGGATAATCCAGGTCAGGCTCCTTTGCAGGGAAAGAATTGTGACAACGGATCAACGAGCCATCGGCAACACGACGCTAGCACCAAGCGGTTTTGTGGAGTTTCGTGTCTCCCGACCAGGAACGCCCAACCGACGCATGCGGTTGGCAGGCTCGCGCTATACGCTCGGAAATGGCACGGGCTGTTCTATTCGGTTGGAAGATTCGACGCTGCGCAGCATGCACGCCGTCTTGCTGCGACGGCCGGGGCGCTGCTTGATTCGGGCCTATTCCGTACCCATTGTATTGAATGGAAACCGAACGACGGAGGCCGATCTCCAATTGGGGGACTGCATCGAAATCGGTCAATATTGCTTCGAATTGATCGATGAACGATCCGGTTCAGAGGGCTCGGAAGCGTCGATGCGAACCGCGGAAGCTTCTGAGTCGGCCGTGGTGCCCCGCTCGGAAGTGGCCCCCGTGGCCTCCTCGACCGCCGCGGAACGGGACATGGATGATGAAGAGGTTCCCGATCCGGCGGCAGAACAGGCGGCACAGCGAGGTCGGCTGTCGTTTGCCGATGGAATGCGATTCAAGCAGTATCCTGGGACGGCTGCTGGCGCTGGGACGGCTGCTGGGGAGTTCTCCGAATCGGATGGTCCGTCGTCGGAGCGGTCCGATGCGGAGTCTATCGGAGCTGCCTCTCTCTCGCCCGAGTCGGAGACCAAGCCCTCCGGTGGCGATGGCCAAGAGCCGCTTCGCTCGACCTTGGAGCGACACTATCAGTCGCAGTTGAGCGACGTCCTGCAGCGGTTTGAGGCGACTCAGCGACAGAGCACTCAAACCAACAGTTCGATAGAAAAAATGCAGCAGCAGCTGATGGACATGGCGGAGCATCTGCACAGCGTGACCGCGGCGTCCCAGTTGCACGCTCAGCAACGTGACCAAGCTGCCAAGCAGCGCGACGAAATCGCTCAGCAACGTGACACATTGGCCGATGACCGCGAGCGTCTGCGCCGGGACAACAGCGGGCTGGCCAAGCGGTTGGACTTAACGGCTGCCGATGCCGCATCCGCTCACGCCGATCTCCAGGCGGCTCGAAAACGGAGTCAGGAATTATCACGGCAGCAGCAAGAGGCGATCGCAACGGTTGAGCAGCTGACGCGAAAATGTGCCGCCGTCACGGAACAGCTCGATCGATCCAACGAAGTTTGTCGAGGCATCACGGCGCAGCGAGATCGTTTGACGCAAGAGCTCCGCGACGTCACGGCTCAGCGCGACGAGATGACCAGCCAGCATCACGAGCTCTGCCTGCGGCATGAGTCGCTAACCCGCGAGCATGAGGTCCTGAGCGGCCAGCATACGGAGTTGGCGGAGAAATACGATGATGTCCTGCAGCAGCGTGACGACGCGCTGGAGCAGGGCCAACAAGCGACCGAACTGGCGGAGTTGCGAGCGCGACAGATTGCCAGTCAAGAAGGGTTGATCGGAGAACTGCGACAGCAGATCGAGGCGCTGCAAGAAAGCGTTCAGCACGCGAACCGCGAAGCCGAGCAGTTGCGAGAACAGTGTGCCGATGCGATGGAATCGATCGCGCGGTTGGAAACCTTTGTCTCCCAGAACGACCTCGCCCGTCAGAATGATCGTGCCAGTTGGCAAGCGGAAGCGGATGATCTGCGCGACTCGATGCAACGTGTCAGCCAAGAACTCGCGATCGCCGTGGCCAACTTGTCGGACAGCAATGCGACGGCCGAGTTATTGAGTGCCGAACTGCAGGGAACTCGAGATGCCTTGTTGGCCGCCGAGCAAGACCTTCAGCAGCGTCCCACGGTGGACGAACTGGCGACGATTCGCGAACGGCTGGAATCGACCGAACAGCAATTGCAGCAATTGCAAAACGACTACGCAACAACGGCGGGATCGATTGGCGAAGTGGTCGCCACCGCATCGACAGCCGATGCCTTCCCCACGCCGTCCGAAATTTCGCACCAGGCGCAGGCTAACGAAGGGGACACGGCCAACGAAGGGGACACGGCCGAGGGGGGGCAACCGCCTGACGACGCTCGCTCGCCGCTGGAATCGAACGGCCCTGGCTGGGAGGAACCGGGGCCGGCCTTGGACGACTCCGAGGAGGGAACCGATGCGGAGGAATCGCAGCGAATGCCAACGGTGGTTGTGCCGCTTGATCCATTTGCGGCTGCGAGTCCGTTTAGCAGTCAAGAGGCGACCCCGGAATTAGCGGCGTTGCCGGAGGAACCGGCGTCCAGCGATTCCGATTGGTTGAGCAGTGGCTGGCCGACTTACCAACTCGGCACCGGGCCGGCCTCGCTCGAGGCACCTGCCGCCGACGCCAGCGAAGGCCTCCCCGGCAGCGACGAGCCAGCGGGCTTCCGCACCGAGCAAGCGGCCGCGGCGGAAGCGGTAAACGATTATTTGCCGGGAACCGAATTCGCAGCCAATCCGTGGCAAGAAGAGGAAGCGGAACCGCCGGTCGCGTCGGATTCGCCCGCAGCCCAGGCATTGGCTGCCCAAGAACCACCAGCCGCGGTGGGGCCATCCAAAGAGGTGCCGGTTTGGGGATCGGCCTCGATCGATCCGCCGATGGGCACTCCTTCGACGGATGAGGATGGAGCGGCCGGGGCGACCGCCTCGGGATGGTCCGCGGACGAGACTCCTGCATCGCGGTCGGCCGAAGAGCCCGCTGAAGTGCAAGACGTCCAAGACGAGCCCGACGCGGAAAGCATTCCAACGTCCTATGCTCAGCAGACCCTTGACGCCGAGCAGTCCTCTGAAGCAGACCAAGTCACGAGCGTCGCACCGGGGGCCACAGGGGACCAGTCGGAAGGTGAGCTTGGGGCTCAGCCCGTGGCAATGGAGATGGCCAACCCGTGGGAACTGCCGCCCGACGTCGAAGAAGCGTATGCCGAGACCGGCTTGCCTGAGGCAACCGAATTTTCGGCTGCATTGACCGATCCCGATGCGTATGCCGCCACTTTCGAGAAACTGGGGGACTTCCATCCTTGGGCCGATTCCAGCCTGCTGGAAGAGTCACCGACCGAGCAGGAAAACCTTGCCGCCGCCCCAGTGCGTGCCGAAGAAACGGCTGGGAATGGGGAGCCCGAAGCGGGGTCCTTGGCGAGTCGCCTGTTAAGCGAATTAGCGGCCGAAGATACCGATCAGCAACTAGGGCGTGGAGACGATTGGCCAACCGAGTCGTCAGGCAACACGCTGGCGATTCCGTTTCAGCAAGAGCCCACTGACACGCCGAGCGAGCGCGAGGCTGCAGGGGAAGCAGCAAATGACGAGGAGGCCTGTCCTGCCGAGGAAGATCCGCTGTCCTACGCCGCGGCAATGGGATCCGGCGTCGATCCCTCGCACTTCCACGGGTCCGAACCGGCCATTGAACCGGCCATTGAACCGGAGCATGACGCGGAAGTTGCTTACTTGGCGGCAGCCGACGTGAATTCAGAACCTGATCTTGCACCCGAGCTAACTTACGAACCCGAGTCGGCTTACGAACCCGAGTCGGCTTACGAACCCGAGCCAGTGGCTGAAGGGCCGCAGGCCCCCGCACCGACGCCCGTTGCTGCCGAGGACGAAGACTCCATCGAAGCGTACATGAACCGTTTGCTGCAGCGAGTCCAGGGCCGCAGTGAGACGCCCGCTGCCGAGCCGGCGCCTGCATCCGGTTCGGTAAGTTCCGTGGTGGCTCGTTCGACACAGCTTGCCGCCAGCGATCCCGCGACCGTTGCTGCGACCAGTGAACCTCCTGTCGAAGAAGAGTCACCGGTCGATGCGAATTCTCCGTATGTGCCGCGCTCCCAAGCACCCGAACGTTCCAGCAACCTGGCGGCGATGCGTGAACTTGCCAATTCTTCGGCTCGGACTGCTATTCAACGCAGCGTTCGTCAACAAACGCACAGCACCGTGCTGCGAAAGTTCGCTCAGGCGGGTGGCAGCGTGATCGCGGGCAGCGTCTTTTTGTACCTCAGTCAACTCGCTCCGAATTGGCAGTTGCTCGCCGCCGGATGCCTGTTTGTCCTGTCGGGCTATTGGACCTGGGAAGCGATTCGGATGCACATGGTGCTCCAGAGTGAGCTGGCGAGTACACGCAGTGCCGCTGCTGCCTCAGCCGAGCTTTCGGGCGATCTGGATGGCTCGCAGTTTGGGGCGGAACGGTTCGCAAACGAGTCGCTCTACGAGGAGGCTCTGCCCGGCGAGCCTAGCGAACTGTAGTTCTGAGCATCGCCTGTTCTGAGCATCACCTGAGTTCTGAGCATCGCCTGTTCCGAGCATCGCCTGTTCCGAGCATCGCCTGTTCCGGCGAAATGGAACAGGCGTTCGAGCCAGCTTCTCTGGCATTGCTCGACAGGGGCGCAGGAAACGCCATCTAGGATTTTTTTCTGGTTGGCGTAGAATCGTGACCAGTCGATCTCCGCTGCGGGCAGCAGCTTTCTTCATAGCGCAACGTTTTTACTGGTGAAAAAGTCTTATGGCAGACAAACACAATCTTGACATTCGACGCGTCGCGATCCTCTTTGCCGGCGGCCCGGCTCCAGGAGCGAACGCGGTAATTTCCACCGCTGCGTTCTCGTTCCTTGAAGAGGGAGCTCAGGTATTTGGAATCAAGCACGGCTACAGTCGCTTGGCGGAATACACCGCCGCCGGCCCGTTGCAGGAAGGAAGCGACTACGTTCGTTTTAGCCACGAGATGCTGACCCACGCGCGGACCAGTCGTGGGATCATGATCGGGACCGCTCGCACCAATCCCGGCAAACACGTCAGCAGCCCCGAGCACCTTGCCGATCCCGAACTGGTCGCGCCGCTGCGCCGCGTTTACGAAGGCCTTTGTTCGTTAGAGGTCGACGCACTGATTTCGATCGGCGGTGACGACACGCTGAAGACGGCAAATAAGCTGAAGATGTTTCAGGACCGCTTGCCCGAGGGGGCACGACGTTTTCCCGTTGTCCATCTGCCCAAAACGATCGATAACGACTACACCGGAATCGACTTCACGTTTGGTTATTTCACCGCCGTCGAAACCTTGGCCGAAGAAATTCGGAACCTCAATTTTGATGCCGCCGCGGGCAAGTCCTACTTTGTGTGCGAGGCGATGGGGCGAAGTGCCGGTTGGCTGGCTTACGGTGCCGCCATTGCTGGCGAAGCGAGTATGGTGCTGAGCGTGGAGGACATCACCGGCGCCCTGGCGGGCGAAGAGGTGGTGAATGCCGAGACGGGCGAAACGCGAAAGGTGATGGCGATCGATCGCGTGATCGACCGCATGGTCGACATGATGCTGGCCAGGGAACGCGAAGGCCGAGAGTATGGCACGCTGGTGATCGCTGAAGGAATGGCCGAATTTTTGCCGTCGTCGATTCTGGAAGGGATCGATCGAGACGACCACGGGCATATCAACATTTCGTCGTTGCACCTCGGTGCGATGATGGCGACGTTGGTTTCCAAGCGGTACACCGAACGTACGGGACGAAACCGGAAGGTTAACGGTCTGCAGATGGGTTACGAAGCTCGCTGTGCACCGCCCATTGCTTTCGATGTAATGCTGGGTGCTCAGTTGGGCGTCGGCGCTTATCGTGCCTTGGTGGAAGAAAAACTGAATGGCGTGATGGTTTCGGTCGAACGGCAGTTTGATCTGAGGTACGTCCCCTTCACCGACTTGGTCGATCCCGAAACGCTGGTCACCAAGGTCCGCTTCATCGATCTGAAAAGCGACTTCCACCGTTTGGCGCGGTTCCTGGAAACTTGCGTTGACAGCTGATCGCTCGTCAGATCATCCCCTTTCGCCCCGGTAACTTTCCACTTCCATGATGCTCACCGAAGATCAACTCCCCGCGGGCTTTCGTTTTGCCGGTGTCCCCTGCGGGATCAAGGCTAGTGGCCGTCCCGATTTGACGCTGATCGTTGCCGATCGGCCGGTGGTGGCGGCGGGAGTTTTCACGACAAATCAAATCGTCGCCGCTCCGGTGTTGTTATGTAAGGCACGCACTCCTTCGGCTTCCGTTCGAGCCGTGGTCGTCAACAGCGGCAACGCGAATGCCTGTACCGGCAAACAGGGCGAAGCCGACGCGTATCAGATGACGCAGTGGGTTGCCGAGCAGATCGGTGCGCCGGCCGATGCGGTATTGGTGATGAGCACCGGGATTATCGGGCACGCGTTGCCGATGGACAAAGTGCGGCAGGGGATCGCCGAGGCGCATGCTCAACTGGCGGCGACTCCGAGCGGCTTCGCGGCGGCGGCAGACGCCATCCTGACGACTGACAAGGCGCGAAAGGTCTCCGCCAAAAACGTCACGATCGGCGACCAAACCTATCGCATCTGCGGCATGGCCAAAGGTGCGGGGATGATTGCTCCCAACATGGCTACGATGCTGGCCGCCGTGCTGACCGACGCGCCGCTCGCGCCGGAGGATGCCCAGAGCTTGCTGGCGACGGCGGCGGACGGGAGCTTCAACCGCGTCAGCGTGGATGGGCACACCAGCACGAACGACACCTTACTGTTGTTGGCACAGGCTTCGCCGCAGCCGCTCGCGGGAGACGATTTGGAGACCTTTCGGGCTGCCTTGCATGCCATGTGCGTCGAGCTGGCCAAGCAGTTGCCCGCGGACGGCGAAGGGGCCAAGCATGTCTTGCAGTTGTCGGTAACTGGCGCCGTCAACGACAACGACGCCGAAGTCATCGCACGGGCCGTGGGGGCCAGCCCGTTGGTCAAGACCGCCATCACCGGTGGCGATCCGAATTGGGGACGCATCGTGTCGGCTGCCGGATATGCCGGACCTCCGATCATGGTTTCCCAAACCAGTCTTTCGATTCTCGGCACGACCGTCTTTGCACAGGGCCAACCGGTGCCGTTTGACGCTGCGGCACTCAGCCGGGCCATGCAGGCGGCACCGTTTGTCGAAGTCGCTTTGGTGGTAGGCGATGGCCCGGGCAAAACCGATTTCTGGGCTAGCGATCTAACCACCCATTACGTCGAGTTTAATTCGCTCTACACGACGTAATCGCTTGCCTCTCGCTGTGCCAACCCTGGTGATCCTCACAGCTCTTCGTCGGGCATGGGGACGGGCGAGGGACGCTCCGGCGACAGCACCGTACCGAGGTCGGCCAGTCCCTGACGCAGTGTTTGGAAAGCGGTAAAGGCGGCTGCCAATCCAAAAGCGGTCGCGATCACCGCCGTCAATGTGACAATGTTCTCCCCCTTGTGCTCGCTCGTCAGCACTAGCACGGCGGCGAGCAGCGGAATGCCGGCGGAGATTAACAGAAACCTCGCCGCGCGACGTTCCAGCACCCGAGCCCGAATTTCGAAGGCCGGGTCTTTCATCGTCGGACGCATCATCTGCGGGTAGTAAACCAGCACCGTGATCACCGTCAGCCCAAAAAATGGATACGCCCACGCCACCAGTCCGCACATGATCAGCGACAAGAAAAAGTGCCCGCAATCGGCAGGCGCGAAATGCGGGTAGGCGAGCTTCAGGGCGACCGGATAAACGATGCCGGCAATCGCCCAAAACGCCGCTCCGATTGTGGCCGCTTGATAGCCGATGTTCCACGCCGATCCGAGCGCGTGCTCGTCGGTCGCTTCGCCTCGCGCGACCTGTTGCAGTCCCCGCAGCAGCGGTTTCAAGTACCACAGCATCAGCAACACCGCGGCCGGAAAAGCAATGCCATTGACGACCAACGCCAAGGTTTCGAAAAACGTCAGTCGTTGCAGCCAAGGCAGTTCGCTTCCGCTGGCGAGCGGCTGCATTTCCGCGTATTGCTTGATGATGAAATGTTCGTTGTAGAAAAAATTGAACACGCCGGCCAAGGCGTTGGGAACCAAGATCACGAGCGCGGCCAGCATCCAAGGGGAAAGCAACAGCAGGCGGCTGGCGATGCTATTTTTCGGCGGATCAAAACGGTTGGCGACGTTGGGAAACAGCGCCAGCCGGAGCCGTCCGGCAAGTTCACCCCCGTCGGCAGGACGCTCGGCCGGATCGGTTCGTAACGTTTGCAGCAACACGCGGTACAATACTCTCGCCGATGCATCGCCATCGACGTCGCAGTCGTGAGGTGGCAGGTTCCGCAGATGACGCTGTGACTCCATCGCCGCGGACCAGGAAGTGGGCGAGGCATCGGTCGACCAGGGGCGATGCGATTGCCACATTTCCCACAGCAGCACGCCCAAAGAATAGATATCGCTGCGACCATCCAGGTCGGCCGCTTCGGTGGGGTCCGTTGCATCGGCCGCCCGCAATTGCTCTGGAGACATATAGGCCAGCGAGCCACCAAAAAAAGCCGCCGCACCGGCTCGCCCCGAAAGTCCGGTGGCACTCACGTTGAAGTCGGCCAGCTTGGGAATCCCTTCGGCGGACATCAGTACATTCGCTGGCTTGACGTCGCGGTGCAGCACCGCGTTGCGGTCCGCATACTCCAATGCGCGAGCTAGTTGAATGCCGACCCAGGCGACGGTGCTGGGCCAACTGGCGGTCTGTAACCAGTTGCGAATCGAAGAGGCTTCCGGTGTCGGTTGTGCGGCGCGAAGCAGGTTTTCGTCAACCGACTGAAGAACCAAAGTGCCATCGCGATGTTCGGGAATCCGCGTTGCCGCCCACTTCAGCACATCGGCCAGCGTGCCGCCCGAGACATATTGCATGTACAACAGATGCGCTGCGGGCTGGGTCGTTTGGCGATGGTCATACACACGGACAATGTTGGGGTGCTGCAACTGGGCCAACGCGCGCGGTTCATCGCCGCTTCGCTGCGAGACCTTTAGCGCAACCAACCGTTGCATCGATTCCTGACGCGCCAGATAGACTTGGGCGAAGGCACCCTTTCCCAGCGGCCGAATGATCGTAAAGTCATCGATCCGTTCCCCGGCGGTCGATTCGGTGATTCCCGCCAGTTTGCCCAGCGGGGCGATCGTCTGGTTATTCAGAGGCAATTTCTCCAGCGCGTTGGCGAGCCCAGGGAACCGCTCCGCGTACGCCTCGCTCCGGGGAGCTTCGCCACTCTCTCGCCGGAGTTGCAATTCCTCCAAGGCCAAGTCCAGCGGCACCGATTCCGTCGTCAGCAGTTCCGGTATCGCTTGGACGTACCACTCGATTCGCGGCACCGCTCCCTTCGCGGCCGCTTCGGACATGTCCAGCTTGATCAATTCGACCAGCACCAACCGGCGTTTCGAGGAATCACCGACGGGCAAGAACTCGAGCAGGCGTCGCGGATCGTCGACCGGTGCGGAGGCGGCGAAAGCTTCTAGAAACGATTCCAGATCGAGCGTATCGCCGCGCGTCTTGGTCGCTTGTTCGAAACCGTCAAGAGGATCGTTCATCATGATTCCGGTGGGCGATGACATCGAGAACGGGCGGGATAGCGACTTGCAAACCGGACTGCTCGTCAGTCTATCCGATTTGCGTTTAGAATATGGGGGGGTAAAATCACTGCCGACTAGGAGACCGTTCACGATGGAAAAGCTCCCGCCACAAGATTCGTCGTCCGATTCGTCGTCCGATTCGTCGTCCGATTCGTCGTCGGATTCGTCGTCGGATTCGTCGGTGGACGCGGCAGCTGAGCGGCTGCATGCTCGCATTCGGTCTGGGGATGTGGAGGCTTTGGGGGATTACCTGCAAACCCACCGCGGACGGCTGACGGGGTTCTTAAAAGCGATCACGGGCGAGCATTTACTGGCACGCGTCGACCTCGATGACTTGGTGCAAGAAGTTTGTACCGCAGCGATTACCGGCCTGCCGACGGCGCAGCTGAATGCGGGCGATCCCTTCGGTTGGATTCAGGAGCTCGCACGACGGCGGGTCATCGACGCTCATCGATTTCACTTTCAGGCTCAGCGACGTGACGCCGGCAAAGAGCGTTCGCTGCAGGGCGCTTTTGGTGGGAGCGCTAACTCTGCCGGCGGTTTGGAAGCTTGCTTGGCCGCCAGTATGACCAGCCCCAGTGCCGCGTTCAGCAACGATGTCCGCATGGCTCGGATGCAGGAGGCGATTAGTGCGATGACCGAGGAGCAGCAGCAAGTGGTGCGAATGCGATTCGTCGATGGCTTGCCGACGAAGCAAATTGCGGAAAAACTGGGAAAGACCGACGTCGCCGTCCGCGTCCTGTTATCTCGCAGCTTGAAAAAGCTGGAAGAGCAACTGCAGGACGTGCGTCCTCGCGATTTATAAGCTCGCCGCTATTTGCTCCCGCTCTCCTTCCGAACCGCTTGATACACTATGCCTGCCCTGACTGTTTTGGCTCTCCAAGACCTTCCCCCGTCGCTGCGTCAAGTGATCGAGTCCGCGCCGCTGCCTCCGCTCGATGGTGGCACAACCGACGCCAACGTGGCCGAGTTTATTGACCAGCATCCTGACCTTTGTTTCGGCGACAGCCATTCGCCAACGGCCATTGCGCTTTGCAAGTCGGGGTTGTGGCTGTTAGCTGGCGAGCTCGATCGGTCGCACGTGATCAGCCAAGACATGGGATCTGCCGAAGGCAGTTTTTGGCATGGAATCATGCATCGCCGTGAAGGGGACTTCGGCAATGCCAAGTACTGGTTTCGGCGAGTCGGACAGCACGCCGTGTGGAACGAGATGCCGGCCGGATTCGAGCCTGCTGCTTTCGTGGACGCTTGTCAAACCGCGCTTCGCACCGGAGAACAGCTCGAACCGTGTCGCGAGCTGCAGTGGCGGGAATGGCAGCATTTATTCGCCGCCTGCGTCCACGCCTGAGCTAGTCGAATGGCAGGTAGTTAGGCAACTCAGGCCCCCGATTTTCTGCACAGCCACCACAGCAGCAACCCGCCGATCCAGGTCGAGACCGATTCGCCCAGCGTCCACCACCACGGCATGCCGGCCTGCGCGTCGGTGACCAACTGCAGCGTTCCAAGCAGCAATGTTCCGAACGCGGCATAGCGTGCCAGCGGGAGGTAGCGATCAAGGTCGGTCGCAATGACCAGCAAGACCAAAGCGACAAAGCCATACAGCGTCGACAGATTTCTTGCCAAATAGAAAGTCAACGGTAGGTCGGCAAACTCCAAGCCGAGCCCTTTACTGGCTTCGATAAACCAGCTTGCCGGCATCACGGCCGCTACAAACGCCAGTAACGATACGTAGCCAACGCATTGCAGGAAGATTCTCAGCCACCGGCGCCAATACCGCTGCGCATCGGTGGCGGTGTCAGCAGAGGACACCGGTGCTAGGTTCATGGCGCTTCCCATGGCAAACCGGGTGAACCGTCGAGTGGCCGAATCGCGGCTCGCAACGATTCGGGAATCGGAATGGCTTTGCGAACGTTCAGGTCGACGAAGGCCCACCGTGTCGCGCCACGACAAAGCACCTTTTGGTCCGCCGGTCGGCAGACAATGAATCGTCGTCGGCTGGCCACCTGCGTCATTTCGCTGACCCATGTCCGTACGATGATTTCGTCGCCCGCAAAGGCGGCCGCGCGGTAGGTAATGTCATGCGATCGCACGACCCAACCGATGCCATGTTGTTCTAAAGCGGTTTGGGAATCCCAGCCTCCCGCGGCGGTGTGATGGTGGGCCGCCCACAACGTCCACTGCAGGTACCGCAGGTTATGAACATGTTCTTGGGAATCGATTTCGGCTGCTTCGACGGTGTAGGCGAAATCGAAAACCTGGGGCGCGAGAAAATGGCGAGCGGGATCGTTCATGGCTCGGGCACCACCAGCACCGGATGAGGCGAGCGTCGAATCCGATCTTGCACGAATCCTTGCACGTACCGATCGTCCGATTCCAGCGGCAGAATCACCAGCAAGGGCCGGGCTGAATCGAGCACGCTCGGCGGCGCGTCTTCGTAGGCCATCGGTTGCAAGCGATACTTCAGATCGTGGGACGCGGCCGATTTGGTGATAGCGGCATGCAGGTGAGCGTGCGATTCCGCCATTGCATCATTCAACTGACTCAGTTCGAGCGGTTTGTCGGGAGCGATCACATCGAGCAGGGCGCGCATGTTTTCGTACTGTTCACGGTCGATCACCAAGCTGAGCGTCAATTGGGCTTTGGGAGCGGCTAAGCAGATCGCCCAGCCTACCGCTCGTGTTTCACTCTTGCATTCCGCACCGACAACAATCGTCACCTCTTGAGTCGCCTCGGCGAGCGGTTGGTCTTGCCGTCGAATCACCAGCATCGGCACTCGACAACGGCTGATCAAAACATCCATCACCGTCCCCGCGCTATCGGAACCGATCGATTCAAAATCGCGGCCGAACGGACAGGGGACGATGACTAGGTCGGGTTGCTCTTTTTCGATGGCAGCCAATATTTCATCGTACGCTGGCCGATCACCGCGTTCCAAGGCGCGGGTCTTCTTCAGTGGTTGCTCCCATCCTGGTGCTCGGTCAGCGTCCGGTTTCTCAGCCGTGCCTGGCTCACGCGCGTCCAGGATCAACCACTCCATCGACAGGCGTGACTGCAGTTCCGTCGCTGCCGCCATAACACTGACGTCTTGTCCCGAGCCGTCCAGTACCACCAAGCAACGCTGAGGCTGGACTGCTTTGATCTCGGCGGCCGGTCCGACCTGGGCTTTTTTAAACATCCGCATCGATGTATCCACATCGCGGTCCAGATCGGTTTGCGGTGGTTCAAACATGGCTTGCTCCCGAGGTCGGCAGATCGGGAATCCACCCAAAGTTGTACAACGCTAAAATATAGAGGATTGCCAAGGCGATCTGCACCAACATGATCGATCCACCGAGCTTCAAGAAGGTGCCCCAGCTGATGTGTTGGTTGGCTTCGCGTTTTAAAGCATAGATCGCGATCACACAGGAGATCGATCCGATCGG
>CAYZHQ010000136.1:0-14058 GCA_964477385.1 uncultured Pirellulaceae bacterium | reverse complement strand
TGGGAGACAGGTTATCCAGTCGCACGCCCGCCTGCTGTTCTTCTGGGCCATGGCAGCCGGAGCAATGCGTCTGAAGCAGCGGGGCCACCACCTGTTCGAATTCGGGCACCTGTTCGAATTCGGGCGACGCGGCGGAGGCACTCTTGCCGGTGTCAGCATTGCAGACCAGCAGACACACAAGCGTGGCGCATGATGCGAATCGCATAGTCAAGATCAACATCCGAATCGACAGGCGGGAGCGGCATCGACCGACGGGAGCGGGCGACACCGCGGAAATTCAGGAGAGGGAGGTAGCCAATGGCGGCAGCGGGTGGGAGCCACAACGTTGCCCAGCGTTTGGCGGGCGGCACGTTGTCATGATCAGGATACACGATTCGTCCGACTGCAACAAACGCTTTGCCGCGACCGCGCAGAGTCACTGGCAGCAGCCAGTGCGGAGCCGCTGTTGTTTGGCCAGTGTGCTTCATCGGGCGTGCCTAATCCTTGTCGGCCCGCAGCACCGAGACGAAGGCCTTTTGCGGAATGTTGACATTCCCGAACTGCTTCATCTTGGCTTTGCCCTTCTTTTGTTTCTCAAGCAGTTTTTTCTTTCGTGAGACATCGCCCCCGTACAGTTTGGCGGTCACGTCCTTGCGATAGGGTTGGATGGTTGCACGAGCGATGATGGAGCCACCGATGGCGCCTTGAATGGGAATCTTGAATTGATGGCGTGGAATCGCTTCGGCCAACTGTTCGCAATAATGCAGTGCCCGCGACCTTGCTTTGTCGCGGTGCACCAAATAGGACAGCGCATCAACTGGTTCTTTGTTGACCAAAATGTCGACTTTCACGACATCGGTCTTGCGATATTCGATCGGTTCATAATCAAAAGAACCGTAACCTCGCGTGATCATTTTCAGCTTGCCGTAGAAGTCGAACAGGACTTCGCCAAGCGGCATTTCGCTGCTCACCTCGACGCGGCCGGCAGACAAATAATTCATCGTCTGGCTCTCCGAACGATGTTCGCGACACAGCTCCATCACCGGGCCGACGAATTCCTCGGGTGTGAGGATGGAGGCTTTGATATACGGTTCCGTGGCCGATTCGATGTTAGTCGCGTCGGGCCAGTTGCTCGGATTGTCGACCTCAATCGTTGTGCCGTCGCTTAGCGACAGGTGGTACTTTACCGAAGGGGCGGAAATGACAAGCCCCAGATCGAACTCTCTTTGCAATCGTTCTTGGATCACGTCCAAGTGCAACAAGCCGAGGAAGCCGCAACGAAAGCCAAAGCCTAGTGCCGCCGAACTGTCTTTTTCGTAGGTTAGTGCCGCGTCGTTGATCGACAGTTTTTCGAGCGCCTTGGTCAGGTCTTGGTATTCATCGGTGCTCATCGGATAGACCGAGGAGAAGACCACCTGCTTGGCTTTCTGGTAGCCGGGGATTGGGTCGGAGGCTTGGCGATCGAGCAGCGTTACGGTATCGCCAACTTCGATATCTTGAACGCTCTTGACGCCAGCGACGACATATCCCACTTCTCCGGCAGTCAGCTCTTTTTGCGGAATCAGCTTGAACTGGTTGTATCCCAATTCGTCCACTTTGTAGTCACGTCCACCATGGATAAAGTGGATCGTATCTCCGCTTTTCATAGTGCCTTCCATAACTCGGCACTGCAGAATGACACCGCGATATTTATCGAAGTGGGCGTCAAAGACGAGCGCCTTGAGCGGTGCCGTGGGGTCACCTTTGGGAGCCGGAAGGTTGGCGACGATTCCCGCCAAGACGTTCTCAATACCTTCGCCCGTTTTCGCCGACACGGGAATCGCGGCAAACGGATCGAGCCCCAGATCGGAGTCGATTTCCTCACGCACTCGATCGACATCGGCGGCCGGCAGGTCGATCTTGTTGATCACCGGCAGCAGTTCCAGGTCGTACTCCAAAGCAAGATAAAGGTTGGCCACCGTTTGCGCTTCAACCCCCTGGGAAGCGTCCACGACCATCAGCGCCCCTTCGCAAGCCATCAGCGAGCGTCGGACTTCGTGGGAAAAGTCGACGTGCCCCGGCGTATCGATCAAGTTTAGTTGATACGCCTCGCCGTCCGGTGCGGTGTAGGCGAGTGTGATCGTGTTGCTCTTGATAGTGATCCCCCGTTCACGTTCGATATCCATGGAATCGAGCATCTGATCGTGGAACTCGCGCTGCGTCACGCCACCGCAGGCCTGAATCAAGCGATCCGCCAAAGTCGACTTGCCATGATCGATGTGAGCGATGATGCAAAAGTTCCGAATGCGTTTCATGCGTTGGATTTTCTTGAAAAGGTGGCGGTTCGCCGCCAGTGAATCGAAAAATGACTGGGAAACACCAGCCAGCAAGGCTACAATAGATGAACCTTTTTGGCGAGTTGCCTGATTGTTATTGGTTGGCCCGCTGTCGTAGTGCCGCTGCCCGTCTTAGGTGGCCTAACTGAAATGCCTCGGCACGGAACACATGCAGCAGGGGATCCTCACCCGCCGAAGGGGACATCTGCACACGTCCTCGCCATGTGGCCTGCACTCTACATTCCGGATCGTTCGGACCCAATCGTTGATGCTGAGGACGCGAAGGCAATCGCACCGCACGGGTGTTCGATCAACGTGCGGAGCTTCTTTGCGGATCACACTGCTGCTAAAAAAGGCGACTCATACCGTTTCATTATTGTCGGTCGTGCCCTCTGAGCGTGACCACCTTATCGTATTCCGACCAGACACCGCGTGCTCAAACGATGCCTGAAACTTACCGAAACTGTCGCGCACGAAACGCAGGCTCCTGCGCTGACGATCCGCGTCGCTGGCGATCACATTGGCAGTACAGCCTTTTTGCTGGGAGGATTTTCGTGGCCGCGACGCTCGCGTGTGGCCTCGTCGGTGGGGGGGTACAGTCGCCTTTGTTGGCCGCTGATTCGGCGACCGCCAAGGTTGATTTCAATTCGCAAATTCGCTCGATCTTGTCGGACAATTGTTTCGCGTGTCATGGTCAAGACGAAGACGCGCGGGCTGCCGGGTTGCGTCTCGATATCCGTTCGGACGCAATTGACTTTGGCGCCATCGTGCCCGGCAATCCGTCGGACAGCATGCTGCTCGAACGGGTGTTGTCCGAGGATGCGGACATTCGGATGCCACCACCCGATACCGGAAAGCAACTTTCGAAAGACCAAATTGAACAGCTCCGTCGCTGGATTGCCGAGGACGCTCCGTATCAACAGCACTGGGCGTTCGGCAAAGTGGAACCGGTCGAGTTGCCGCAATTGAACTCCGAACTGCAGTCGTTGGTCAACAATCCGATCGACCTGTTCGTGATCCAACGTTTGCAAGAGGTCGGGCTTTCCCTCTCCGAGCAAGCGAATCGCGAAACGTTGATCCGTCGCCTCTACCAAGATTTGCTAGGCCTGCTTCCGCCGATCAAAGATATCGATGCTTTTGTGAATGACACCGAAGAGCATGCCTACGAACGCTTGGTCGACCGACTGCTTGAAAACCCGCATTACGGTGAACGATGGGGCCGGCATTGGCTCGACCAAGCTCGTTACGCCGACTCCAATGGATACAGCATCGATGGCGATCGCACGATGTGGCCCTACCGTGACTGGGTCATCAACGCTCTGAATCAAGACATGCCATTCGACCAGTTCACTGTGGAACAGTTGGCTGGCGATCTGTTGCCAAAACCGACTAAAGCCCAGCAGGTCGCAACGGCGTTTCATCGCAACACGATGATCAATCAGGAAGGGGGCGTGAAAGCCGACCAATATCGACACGAAGCGATCATCGATCGAGTCAATACGACTGGAGCGGTTTGGCTGGGACTGACCTTCGGTTGTGCTCAATGCCACACGCATAAGTACGACCCGATCACGCACGATGACTACTACCGTTTCTACGCATTCTTCAACGGAACTTCGGATGCCAACAACGTCGGCGCGACGGTCGAGGTCGGAGAAGGCGAAATGTTTGGCTGGAGCGATTCGCAGCGTCAATCATTGGACGAATTGAAGCGTCTGCAGGCCGAACTGAAGCAAGTCGAAGAGCGAGCCAAGGCGGTTGTCGCAGGTTTCGATCCGAAGCAATGGTCATGGGCGTCGCCGGCGCTTGCAAGTCACTTCACCGGTAGCAAAGCTCCACTGGAGCGATTGTCCGACGGATCGCTGATCGCCGGAGACGATGTGTCGGCGAACGATCATTACCTTGTCGAACTGACCGACATCGCCTCGCCGATTACGGCCGTTCGCTTGCGAGTCCTACCCGATTCGCGGCTGCCTTCAAATGGTCCGGGAAAGGCGGGCAACGGTAATTTCGTTTTGACCGATGTGTCATTGATCGTGGACGACAAACCGGTTCGGTTCGTGCAAGCTTGGGCAGATCACAGCCAAAGCGATTACGAAATCAGCAAAGCCATTGATGGTGACTCGCAGACGGGCTGGGCGATCAACGTTAACGGCAAACAACGTAAGCAAGGCAAGTCGATGAACGCGGAGCACGAGGCGATCTTCGTTCTCGAAGAACCGCTTTCAACGGCAGGAAAGCCGCTGACTTTGATGTTACGTCACGACCGCAACCCCGATTATCAAGTCGGCCGCTTTGCCGTCGACGTCAGCCACTCGCAACGTCCGTCTCCCGCGGAAGCTACCGATTGGGTTGCCAAACGGCAGCAACTGCGTCAGCGCGTTACCGAACTCGAATCGCAACTGCCAAATCGAGGTAACACGGTTCGCCAAATGATCATGGCGGAAAAAAGTTCGACGCCTGATACGTTCCGACTCGTTCGCGGTGACTTCCTCAGCCCCGCACATGACGAGGGCCCATTGTCACCGGCGATCCCTCAAGCATTGACTGACAAAAACGCGGTCCCAAAATTCCAAAGCCGTTTGGACTTGGCTCGGTGGCTGGTCTCTGAAGAGAACCCGCTGACCGCGCGGGTCTTCGTGAATCGGGTCTGGGGAAGGTATTTTGGGAACGGCTTGGTCCAAACCGAAAATGACTTCGGATTTCAAGGCACCCCGCCCACTCATCCGCTGCTGCTCGATTGGTTGGCTGATGATTTTATGCAAAACGGTTGGTCGATGCGTTCCTTGCATCGACGCATCGTGCTGTCGGCGACCTATCGTCAACGCAGTCACGCGACGGCGGAGAAATTAGCGATCGATCCAGGTAACCGCTATCTGTCGCGGCAATCTCGATTCCGCGTCGAAGGAGAAATCGTCCGTGACTTGGCGCTTTCGGCAAGCGGAAAGCTGACGCCGAAATTGGGCGGGCCGAGCGTCTATCCGCCGCAACCGGCTGGAGTGTTTGACTTTACACAGCAGAAGAAGAGATGGCCGACCGAACAGGGGCCCGATCGGTTTCGGCGAACGATGTACACCTATTTTTACCGAAGTGCTCCGTATCCTCTGCTGACGACCTTTGATGCTCCCGATTTCAGTACCACATGCACCTCGCGAGTGCGATCCAACACGCCTTTGCAATCACTCGCGGTGGCGAATGATCCAATGTTCCTTGAACTCGCGCAGACGCTTGCCGAGTCGGTCTTAGAAGAGCAAGACGCGTCATTCGAATCGCGGTTGGAGTCGATGTTTCGACGCTGTCTATCACGTCGCCCCAGCGAACAGGAAGCGTCAGTGTTGCGTGATTACGTGCAGCGGCAGATCGAGACTTTCGCCGGTTCGAAGGAAAAGTGTGTCGCGTTCGTCGGTAGCGATTCGAGCGACTTAGCCGCTTACACCTGCCTCGCCCGAGTGCTGATCAACACCGACGAATTCATTACTCGCAACTGAACGCCGATGTTTCACCTTTGCGTGCTCCATCACGGCTTCGATTGCAATTCCGAATCATTTATCTTAACGGACGACTCACCATGCAACGCTCACGAAAAATCGATACCGCCATCCGGCGTCGGCATTTTCTCGGCCAAGCGGCACTTGGGATGGGGGGACTTGCCTTTGCCGAGACGCTTGCCAGTCGAGTCGACGGAGATCGCAACCTCGCTTATGGCGGTCCATCGGAACGGCCGATGACACCGCGACCGAGCCACTTTCCGGCGAAGGTCAAGAACGTCATCTTTTTATTCATGGCGGGTGGGCCTAGCCAGCTTGAGCTGTTCACTCCCAAACCGCTGCTGAACGAATACCACAATCAAGTTCCGCCGGACAGTTTCATGGAAGGCCGACGGTTCGCCTTCTTGAAAAAAGATGCCAAGCTGCTCGGCAGTGCCCGCAAGTTCGAACGCTACGGCGAGTGCGGGATGGATTTAAGTGAACTGCTGCCGCATCACCAAAAAATCGTCGATGACGTTTGCTGGCTGCGCGGCGTGTCGACCGACGTGTTCAATCATGGGCCGGCAAAGCTGTTTATGAACTGCGGCTTCCAAGCTCCCGGACGTCCCAGTTTGGGCTCGTGGGTGACCTACGGATTGGGCAGCGAAAGTCAGGACCTACCCGGTTTTGTGGTGTTGCAATCGGGCCCCCGTGGTCCACGAGCCGGCAGTACTTTGTGGGCCAGCGGCTTCTTGCCGACCGGCTTCCAAGGCGTTCCCTTCCGCAGCAAGGGCAGCCCGATTTTGCATCTGAACAATCCACCGGGAATCGACCGACCCGACCAAGGCGATTTCACACAGACCGTCTCGCACCTGAATCGGTTGCGGATGGAAGCGGTGCAAGATCCCGAAATCGAAACGCGCATGCAAGCTTACGAGACCGCGTTTGCGATGCAAATGTCAGCCCCGGAACTGTCTCGACTGGACGATGAGTCGCCCGAAACGCTCGCTGCGTACGGGGTCGATCCTGACAAGCCTTCGTTTGCCCGCAACTGCTTGCTCGCTCGACGCTTGGTGGAACGAGATGTCCGCTTCATTCAACTGTATCACACCGACTGGGATCACCACGGCGGGAGCGAAAATCTGGAAGGGGCGTTGGAGGGAATCTGCAAAGAGGTCGATCAACCGGCCGCGGCCCTGGTGCAAGATCTCAAGCAACGCGGCTTGTTGGACGAAACACTTGTCATTTGGGGCGGCGAATTTGGCCGCACGCCGATGGGAGAAGTCCGGGCAACGATCGGCCGCGACCACCACGTCGATGCGTTCACGATGTGGATGGCCGGTGGTGGCGTGAAGCCGGGCTACATTCATGGCGCAACCGATGATTTGGGCTTCGGGCCCACCGAAGGGAGAGTCCACGTGCATGACTTGCACGCGACCATCCTGCACCTCTTAGGTCTCGATCACAAGCGGTTGACTTATCGCTTCCAAGGCCGCGATTTTCGGTTGACCGACGTTCATGGCGAAGTCGTGCACGAGATCTTGACGTAGCGATGCGGACTTCGCAATTCTGCCGCCGCGCCGTCGCTGGGCCGAGCACGCGGGCTGACCACCATCGTGCCGATATTGTCCCAGCGAAACGTTATTTTCCCGGCACGGCTGCGGGCTGTTTTTTGGGCAGCGGCAGGTCAGTTCGTTCGGTCCCGAGTGCCTGTTGGTGATCAGCTGACTTCCTGTTGGCAACGAGGTAGTAGAAGACCGGCGTGAGGAAGACACCGAATAACGTCACTCCCAGCATCCCCGAAAAGACCGCGATACCGAGGGTGCTGCGCATTTCGGCCCCCGCTCCGGTCGCCAACGCCAACGGGACGACGCCTAAGATGAAGGCCAGGGATGTCATGATGATCGGGCGTAATCGCAACCGGCAGGCTTCGATCGTGGCGTCAAACGCATTGGCTCCAGCGGCCTGTTTTCCCTTCGCAAACTCCACGATTAAGATCGCGTTCTTGCTCGCCAACCCGACCAGCACCACGAAACCGATCTGAACAAAGATGTTGATGTCCATGCCCGCCATCGCCACCCCGATGACCGAGCAGAGCAAGCACATTGGCACCACCAAGATCACTGCCAGCGGCAGCGTCAGGCTTTCATACTGCGCCGCCAATACAAGGAAGACCAACACTACGGCGACCGCAAATACAATCAACGCCGTATTGCCCGCGGCGATCTGCAAGAAGGTCAACTCGGTCCACTGAGCATCCATCCCGAACGGCAGTTTCTCGGACGTTAGATTGTCAACGATTTTGACGACGTCTCCCGAACTGGTGCCTGGAATGGCCGCTCCATTGATCGCTGCCGCTGGAACTCCGTTATATCGGAGCACCATTGAAGGTCCGCCACTTTCCATCACGGTCGCCACGGTTCCCAACGGCACCATTTTTCCCGTCCGCGTACGAACGCGAAACTGCGAAATCTGCTCGGGCCGCAAGCGAAAGTTCGGGTCGGCCTGCAGGTTCACTTGCCAAGTCCTACCGAACTGATTGAAGTCATTGGCGTAGGTGCCACCCAGATAAAGTTGCAGCGTGGCAAAGACTTCTTGCAGCGAAATGTCCATCGTTTTGCATTTCGTGCGATCCACATCGACGTACATCTGCGGCGTATTGGCTCGAAAGCCGCTGAACATCCCGAGCAGGCTGGGCTGTTGTGTGCCTGCGGCCGACAATTCGTCCGTGGTGGCCTGCAGTTGGCCTAGCCCCATCGCTGCGACGTCGCGGACCATGATTTTGAAGCCACCGCCGGCACCAAGCCCATCGACCGGTGGTGGGCCAAAGACCGAGACCAATGCCTCGGGGATTTCTTCGGCACATACTCCGCGGATCCTTTTCGCGATCATGTCGGCACTTCGTTCGGCTTCCTCGCGTTCTTCGAATTCATCCAAGATCACGAACACCGAACCGAGGTTCGAGCCGACCGCACCCTGCACAATCGACTGTCCCTTCACCGCCACGCTGTGTCCGACACCTGCAATGGGGGATTCGTTGTCTTCGGCCGTTTCGCCCAGCAGCAGGCGATCGATCTTCCGCATCACCGCCGTGGTCCGCTCCAGCGAGGCGGAGTCGGGCAGTTGCACATCCATCAAGAGGTAGCCCTTGTCCTGCGCCGGAATGAATCCCGTGGGTACGTTGGTCATGCTGAAGTAGGTCAAATACAGCAAGCCGCCGTAGACAACCAGCACGAGAAAGCTGAGCCGCAGCAGCCAGCCGGCTGCTTGTGCGTATGCGTTGGCCGCACGATCAAAGCCATAGTTGAAGATGCGAAAGAACCAGCCGAGTGTTCGCTGCAGGAGGCGTGACAACGGGTCGGTTTGCTGGTCCTTGGGGCGTAGCAGCAACGCCGACAAAGCGGGGCTGAGGGTGAGCGAGTTGACGGCGGAAAAGAACGTTGCGACCGCGATCGTGATGGCAAATTGGCGGAAAAATTGTCCCGTAATGCCGCTGATAAAGATGCATGGGATAAAAACGCACATCAACACGAGAGAGATCGCGATGATTGGCGTGGAGACTTCCGTCATCGCCTTCCTTGCCGCTTCACGGGGCGAGAGTCCTTTCTCCAGCGAATGTTCGACCGCCTCGACAACCACAATCGCGTCGTCGACAACAATCCCAATCGCCAACACCAGTCCAAACAGGGAGAGATTGTTCAAGCTGAATCCAAGGCCCGCCATAACGGCAAAGGTACCGACGATCGCGACCGGCACGGCTAGCAGGGGAATGATGGTCGCCCGCCATGACTGCAGAAACGCCAGGACCACGATGGCCACCAAGAAGATCGCATCCCGCAGGGCCTTGAAGACTTCGTGAATCGACTCGGAAATAAAGGGTGTCGTGTCGTAGACGATCGCATAGTCGACACCGGTGGGGAACTGCTGTTTCAGTTCATCCATTCGCTCTCGCACAAGATCCGCGGTTTGCAGTGCGTTCGATCCAGGCAGTTGGTAGACCGCAATCCCGACCGATGGCTGGCCGTCCAGCGAGCAGGCGAGATCTTCGTTTTTTGCCCCAAGTTGAATGCCGCCAAACATCCGGCCATCCTCCATCAGACGACGCTTGGTCACCACGTCGCTCAGTCGCACTACCCGCCCGTCCTCTCCAGATTTAATCACAATCGAAGCGAACTCGTCGGGATCGGTCAGCCGCCCTTGCGTCGTCAACGTGTATTGAAAGGCTTGGCCGGCTGGAACGGGTTGGCGGCCGAGGGCTCCGGCGGCGACTTGTACGTTCTGCTCCCGCAGCGCCGCCAGTACGTCCGTTGCAGTGACGCCAAGGGATGCCATGTATTCGGGGTCCAGCCAGGCGCGCATGCTGTAGTCGAGTTGCCCCAGGAACGTGATATCACCAACTCCTTGCACCCGAGCGAGTTCGTCCTTGATGCGCGTTGTCGCGTAGTTGCTTAGGAATAACTGGTCGCGGGACTGATCGGGTGAGACCATGTTGACCACCAACAGAATGCTGGGGGAGCGTTTCTTCACCGAGACACCGGTCTGTTTCACTTCCGATGGGAGCGACGGCAATGCCAGGTTGACGCGGTTTTGGACCATCACCTGGGCCATGTCCAAATCGGTGCCAAGTGCAAAGGTCACCGCCAAGCTGTAGCCGCCGTCATTGGTGGACTGGCTGGACATGTACAGCATGTTTTCAACGCCCGTGACCTGCTGTTCAATGGGCGCACCGACCGTTTCGGCAACCACTTCACTGCTCGCACCTGGATAGACACAGGAGACCTGGACGGTCGGCGGGGCAATCTCTGGATACTGCGCGACGGGCAAACTGAAGACAAAAATCGCGCCCGCCAAAGTGATCATCACCGAGATCACGCTGGCAAAGATGGGCCGATCGATAAAGAAATGAGAGATCATTCCGTGGCTCCCTCTGCGGTGGCTTCCGTTGCACTGGCGTTCGCTGGTTCAGCCACTGCTAAAAGCTCGGGTCTGACCTTCATGCCCGGTCGCACCCGCTGAATCCCGTTGACGATCACGGTCTCCCCCTCCTCGATACCAGCGGTCACAATGCGTTGCGTTCCTTTGGCACGACCCAGAGTCAGCTTGCGGCGTTCTGCTACATTGTCCTTGTTGACCACAAAAGCAAACTTGTCTGTTTGCTCGGTTCCGATCGCGACTTCGGGAATCAGCACCGCCGAATAGGGTTTGCTGACGGGGATGCGCATCCGCACAAACATACCGCTTCGCAGCAGCAGATCCTTGTTTTCAAAAATGCCTCGCAGTCGAATGGTGCCGGTCTGGCGATCGATTTGTGTTTCCAAGAAATCCAGGATTCCGACATGCGGATAACCCGTTTCGTCCCCCAGTTGCAGCTCGCAGGGAATCCCTAGTTCACGCAACGACCGTCCTGTCGCTTCCTTTTCCTCCGCCTCGGTATTCATACGGATATACTTCAAGATGGAAGCTTCATCGACGTCCATGTAGACATAAATCGGCGAGTCATTGACGATGCGTGTAAGCAGCGTCCCCGAGCCGATTCCGCCGGTGACGATGTTCCCCGCGTTGACCATCGCCCGGTCGATCCTACCGGCAATCGGAGCATTCACATTGGTGTACTTGAGATCGAGTGCGGAGCGAGCAGCGTCGGACTTAGCCACCGCAACGCCCGCTTTCGCTTGCTTCAGCTTGGCTGCGTTTTCATCGAATTCCTGTTGCGAGATTGCGGCATTCTTGAGCAGATCTTCGGAGCGAGCGAACACACTTTGAGCGAGTTCGAGCTGGGTTTCCGCCAATACGATTCGGGACAACGATTGATCATGGATCGCTTGGTAGTCGTCCGGCTCGATCGTCGCCAGCAAGTCTCCCTCTTTGACCACCTCACCATCGGTAAATTCGATTGTTTCCAAGAAACCCGACACGCGTGCACGTACTTCCACCATCTCGGAAGACTCGGTCCGTCCGACAAAAAAGTCGTAGTCGGTCACCTGTTCGGAGCTGGCCGGTTGGCATTCGACCAGCGGCGGCGTTGGCTCTATCGGAGCGGTGCTGGCCGGTTGGCAACCGGTATTCAAGACTGCCCACCCCGAGGTCAGGCAAAGCAGCAACGCAAGAGACTCCTGCCGCAGATTGCGAGGCTGGCGTTGAGACAAATCGGAAAGCATCGGGTGGGACTCCAGGCAAAAAACAGAAAAGAGCTTCGCTGATGTTAGCAATGCGTCAAGTTCCCGCCTATCCTTCGAGCAGCTTTTCGGCAGGTGGTGAGATTCCAAAAAAGTAAGCAACCTCCAGCAGCAATCTCTCGGCGGGACTGAGTGCGGCGCGGGTCGCGAGCACCTGCCGAGCGCGCTCGGGGTAATCGGTGATCACGTTGTCGACGCCCAGACTGATCATTTTAGAGATCGTCTGCGCGTCATTTACGGTCCAGACCGCAACCGGTTTCTCTCGGAGATGTGCGGCTTGCACAAACGTTCGCGTGGCAATGGAGCGGTTAACAGCGAGGAAGTCCGCATCGGTGCGAGTCACATCGCCCGCCTTGACCGCCGTCAACAAGCCCGTGGGCCAGTCGGGCGCAATCGCTTTCAGTCTTCGGATGCCACGTGCCTCGAGCGACATCGCTACCACGTCCGATTCCATCTCGTACTGTTTGACCAGATCGACCACACGTTGTTCCAATTGCTGGTCGTGGCCGTAGTACTTCAGTTCGATGTTCAGTCCCACTTTGCCTTTGCAGGCCTGCAGGACTTGCTCCAGCGTGGGCACGCGTTGATCGGCGTAGCGAGGGTCAAAGAAGCTGCCGATATCGATTTGGCCTAACTCCGCCGCGGTGGCTTCCCAAACTTTGGTGGGGTTGCCAGCGATGCGTTTGAAATCGCTGTCGTGGACCACAACCACCACCCCATCCGAGCTTTCCTGGACGTCGATTTCCACCCAATCGGCCTGCACCTCGATCGCATGCTCAATCGCCACCAGAGTGTTTTCTGGGCGTGAGCCGCCGCCACCACGATGGGCGGTAATCTGAACACGATCTTCGAACGAAATGTCTCGCAGGGCCGTCGCGCTCAGTGAAGTCGCCACGATAACCGCGGCCGCAGAACCGATGATTAACCACCGTCCGCTTAACCATTGCCCGCTTAACCACCGCAGGGGCAATCGAACTGGGGCGTCCGGTTGGTTCAGCCGACGAAGCGCGGGCAACGACGGCGGATCCTCATTGGCGAAGCGCAGGAAGGTCATGCCCAGCCAGGAGGCCAACGACGCGTTCGCCGCGAAAGTCAAAGCGTAATTGACCACCATTGCCAATAGTGCGAGCATGCCTGCCGCGAAGACCAAACCGGCCCAACTGCTGCTTGCCAGCGACAGCGTTAAACGGCTGGCATGAAAGACCAAAAAAGTGGCGGCCATCCCGAGCATCGCATGGCAGGCTGCCCAGCCGCACAGCCCGCCGACCAAGGCTTTGCGATCACCGATTGACCGTTTCCCGCTGTGCCGCAAACTGGCTCGTGGGGAACGCGATTCATACAGCAGGATCTGCATCGCAAACGCCCACGTCACGATTCGCCAAGTGAGGACCGCAAGCATCGCCACCAAGACGAAGCCGATCAAGGAGCTGGCGATGAAAAACTTGGGCGGCTTGTTGACGAGGTAAAAATTAATGTCATGGTCTGTCAGCAACCACAGATACAGTCCACCGCCAACCAGTAAGAATGGCAACGCCAGCAGGACAAGTTGGGCGACGACGCGCGACGTTAAACGCAGTAAGTCGGGTGTGCGGCTGACAATAAATCGTGCGCCGGTTAGCGGTGTCACCGTCAGGCGCATTTGCGAGCGAACGCAAATTGTCATCAACACCGCTTGGCGTAGCGCGTAAACCGCGACCACCATTCCACCGACGACGATCAATGTGATCCAGCCCAGGGGATGAGCCAGGAATCGAACGATCTCCATGTCGGCCAATACCGTTCGGCCTGAGGCTCCCAAAAAGAGACGGTACAGTAGGCTGATCAGGGGCAGCAACACCGACACGGCGAGCAGCTTGAACACCAAGTCGGCAAGTATCAAGGGGCGCCAACAGGCACGAAGATTTCCGGCGACCATCTGCCACATCGCTGCGTATCCTTTTTTGTGTCACGGTTGCAGGGGCTCCCGTCGATCCTCTGCGGCTGGCCTTTTTGTTCGGAGCACGCCGATGTGGGCAACGCCTTACATCGACCCTGCTCATGGCTTCGCGCAGAACTGCGGCTTTCCAATTGCTAAGGATCGTGCGACAAAAAAGTGTCGGGTACCTTTTGCGAGGAACTCGC
>CAYZHQ010000135.1:0-14067 GCA_964477385.1 uncultured Pirellulaceae bacterium | reverse complement strand
GGGCGAGTTCCTCGCAAAAGGTACCCGACACTTTTTTGTCGCACGATCCTTAGCACGACGTTTTTCATGTTATGCAGCTTGAGTCAGGGCGAAGTCTTGCGGCTTTCGGATTGGTTTCGGTCGTTTTCGATTACCCACCCCATCAGGCACCCGTTCGAAAACCCGATTCATCCATAGGTAAGGTCGTTTCGGGCAAATCCATAGCGATCGGCCGCAAGTTTGGAAGCTGGAAATCAGCCCTGGAACGCGTCGTAATCGTGTAACGAAAAGAGTCGGTCACGAAACCGGCGTTTTGTGCGAGATTGCAATGGATTTCTGTTCGACAAGTAAGGGCGGAGGCGGCAATCGTCCGGAATGCAAACGGCCGTCGGGTTGCCGGTGAACGGTCCGTCGGCGAACGCGTCGAGACTGCCTATTTAGAATCACAGAGGCGGTTGCTTTCTCAAGGGGAGGGCGTCGGGTGTGTCCGCACTTTTTTGCTCCTGTACGGATGCTTCGATACCACGGCTCTCATCCATCGTGCCGACGATTGATCCATATAATCAAATCGAGTAGGCTCCATTCGAAGATCGAGCGACTGACCGCATTTGCGTCCTCCTGGAATCCCTATCGATGCCCAGTCCCACAAAGCAAATTAGCACGGGGATCGCCGTGCTGGATGAAATCATGAACGGCGGCTTCACAGCCGACCGGCTTTATCTCGTCGAAGGCTATCCCGGCACGGGCAAAACGACCTTGGCAATGCAATTCCTGCTTGACGGCGTTCGAGTCGGCGAGAGGGGGCTGTATGTCACCCTTTCGGAGACGCGGGAGGAACTTCGAGAGATCGCCGATTCCCACGGCTGGTCGCTCGACGGCATCGACATTCACGAGTTGGTAGACCAGGACGAGTTGCAACAAAAGCAAGCCCAATACACGATGTTCGAACCCGCCGAAGTCGAACTGGGCGTCACGATCGAACGCATTCTTAAAAAGGTCGAGGCGATCGGCCCCAAACGAATCGTCTTCGACTCGTTGTCCGAGATGCGACTGCTTGCCCAAGGACCGCTGCGCTTCCGACGGCAAGTGTTGTCGCTCAAACAGTTCTTTGTCGGTCGCGGGTGCACGACGTTGCTGCTCGACGACAAGTCGGGCGACAGTCACAATGAAGATAACGTTCAGCACCTGCAAAGTATTGCTCACGGTGTGATCCGATTGGAACAACAACTCAATCACTACGGCACAGAATGTCGTTACCTGCGGATCATCAAGCACCGCGGACGCAACTTTGTCGGGGGTAGGCACGATCTGAAATTGATCAAAGGCGGCATGTGCGTTTACCCACGCAAGTCGATCGGCTCTCCCCAGGTCTCGCCAACCCAGGAAACAATCAGCAGCGGCAATGTCGAGCTCGATGCACTGATGGGCGGCGGCATTTTGGCGGGCACCAGCACGCTGCTGCTCGGCCCGGCTGGCGTCGGCAAATCGTCCACGGCGATGCAGTTTGCCGTCGCGGCGGCCGAGCGTGGCGAACGGGCGGTCTTCCTCGAATTCGAGGAAAGCCGTCATGCCATGCTCGCTCGAGCCGACGGGCTTGGTTTTCCTTTTCGCAAACACGTTGAAGAGGGGACGATCGAGATCATTCACTTCGTCCCCGGTGAAACGACGCCCGCCGAGTTCAGCTCACATGTTCGTGGCCTGCTCAAGAAGGACGGTCGAGCCCCACGCATGTCGGTCATCGTCATTGACAGTCTCAATGGCTACCTCAATTCGATGCCGCACGAGAAACACTTGATCATCCAGCTCAACGACATCTTGCAAAACCTCAACCAGCTTGGGATTGTTTCGATCTTGGTTTCCGCGCAGCATGGCATGATGGGGCAACTCATGAAGACGCCGGTCGATGCCAGCTACCTTGCTGATAACGTGCTGCTGTTTCGTTATTTCGAAGCGGCTGGAGAGATTCGGCAAGCCATCTCGGTGGTCAAAAAACGCACCGGAAACCACGAACACACGATTCGTGAATTTGAATTGAGTAGTCATGGGCTTCAAATTGGTGATCCTCTGCGTGACTTTCATGGCGTCTTGACGGGTACGCCCCAATACACCGGTGGTGGAGGCGACTTAATCGACCGCGACGAGGCCGAACAGTGACTCACTGCAACGACGAAGAAGCCACGGAGAGTGACCGAGTCGTGATTCTTCCGCCGACGCAGCAAGACGCCGTAATGTGTCACAGGATTCTGCACGAAGCAGGCGTATCGGCGGAGTTCGTTTCGTCGATGCCGCAACTCATTCAAAGAATTCGACGCGGTACCGGCGTGGTTTTAATCGCCAAGGAATTCTTAAGTGGTGAATCGCTCGAACATTTGCGACTGGCGTTGCAGGCACAACCGTCGTGGTCTGACGTTCCCGTGGTGATCCTGCTGGGACAACAGGAATCATCCGCCGGCCAAATTGCCGACTGGTTGTCGCTCGGTCATGTCACGCTACTGGAACGTCCACTGCGGATTGCGCTGTTCGTCAGCCTGTTGAAAGCGAAGCTGCGAGATCGCAAGCGGCAATACGAGGTTCGTGACCTGCTGCGTCGCGCGGAACGCGCCAACGAGTCCAAAAGTGCGTTCTTGGCTAACATGTCGCACGAGATTCGCACCCCCATGACCGCGATTCTTGGCTACGCCGACTTGATGGAAGGCCTGATTCAAGACGAAGAGGCGCTCAATCATTTAAAAACCATCCGACGCAATGGCGTTTTTCTCTTGGGAATCATTAACGACATTCTGGACCTGTCCAAAATCGAAGCCGGCAAATTGGATGTCGCCAGCGAATTATTTTCGCCAACCGACGTGCTCGAAGACGTCCACAGCATCATGTTGGTCCGCGCATGCGAACGCGGTATCAACCTGGAACTAGACTACGAGAACAAGATTCCAAAAACCATTCGCAGCGATCCGAGACGACTGAAGCAAATTTTGGTCAACCTGATCGGTAACGGCATCAAGTTCACACCAAGCGGCGAAGTTCGCGTTACGATTCGTTATCAGCCAGGTCAGAATACGCTGCGATTCCGGATTCGAGACACCGGAATTGGAATAAGCGATGAACAGAAAGAACGACTGTTCAAGCCGTTTTCGCAAGGCAACGAACGGGTCAACCGTCAATACGGCGGCACGGGACTCGGGCTGGCAATCAGCCGGCGTCTGGTGATGATGCTTGACGGCGAAATCGAAGTCAGCAGCGTCGAGGGCAAATTCAGCGAATTCACATTCTCGATCGCAACCGGCAAGGACGACGTTGACTTGTTCGATCCGAGCAGAAAAGACCTTCAAACTTCCTCGATCAAGCAATCGGATGAAGTGCAACTTCACGATCACATTTTGATTGTGGACGACCGCCGCGATATCCGGTTCTTGACGAAACGATTTCTTACCGGCGCTGGAGCGACGGTCGACGAAGCCGAAGACGGTCAAGTGGCGGTTGACTGGATTCGTCAGGCGATGGTCGACGGCAACGAACCCAGGCTGATTCTTTTAGACATGCAGATGCCGCAACTGGACGGTTACGAAGCCGCCAAGATGCTTCGCCGTATGGGATACGCCGGTGCCATCATTGCCCTGACCGCAGACGCCATGCAAGGCGACATGAACCGCTGCATTGAAGCCGGTTGCAACGATTACCTGCCAAAGCCAATCGACAAAATGACAATGCTGGAAAAGATCGCGAAGATGCTCGCGACCTCGTAGCCAAAACTAGCGGGTTCAAGAACGTTTGTCGTTGTCTGCAACAGAACCTTGCTCCGAAAAAAACACGGTTCAGCCAATCGAAGCTTTCCTCCAGGCGGCCGTTTTCCCGCCCCGGCAAGTCGGCACGAGCCAGGAGTGAGCTAATACTGGGGATTCTACTGAGGACTTCATGGCTCAGCACCCGTTCCCGAATTTGCTGTACATAGCATGCTGCGGCGTCGACTTGTTCGGTATCTCTTTCGGCGACGGTCACCCCCGCTAACAGTAGGAAGCGGCGTCGCGAGAACTCCGCTCTCGTCGCGAGCCTTCAATGGCGAAGCCATGGCAGGTTGTAGCCACGGACGTGAGTCCGTGGTGCCAAGCAGGGCGGAAGCGTAAGTCGCAAAGCGACGGCAGGAATCGCATGCTGCTAAAAATTCGGGGTTGCGGCGATTTGGAATTGCGCGGGGTTTGCTCGCTTCAATGGCGAAGCCATGGCAGGTTGTAGCCACGGACGTGAGTCCGTGGTGCCAAGCAGGGCGGAAGCGTAAGTCGCAAAGCGACGACAGGAATCGCATGCTGCGCTTTTCCTTTTCCTAGGACCCGCGTCCCGGGTTTGTGCCGATGATCGCTTTGCGTCTGAGAACTTGAAGAGGGTTGGGGTTCAGTCGATTTTCACGCGTGACATCATCATGCGTAGCCCAACCACGGTCGCTTCGGCCGCACGACTGACCACCGGGTAATCCGAGTCAGGGAAAGTGGACTCCGCCGGTGCGTAGACGACCGACTCGTTTGCCGGCAGTCGCTTGCGATTAACCGTGAACTGCAGTGCGTCCTCGGGGCGCTTCCCGATAAAGTAATCGGAAAGCGGGTGTCGTTGATGCCACTGTCCGACCGTCGTTCGTTCGAAAGGATGGTCGGCTAAAGGTAGCGCCGTGGACGCCAAGTCAAAACGCTGCTGGCCGAATTTCAATACCAGTTGGCCGCGATCATCGATCCCGCCGTTGCAAAGCGGTAGCGGCCAAGCGTGCTGCTCGCTGACCAGGACTCGTACACGATCACTTGCCGAGCAGTAAACAATCGACATCGGTTTGGATTGGAACAAGAAGTTCGCGATGGGAAAGCGACTGCACTCCATCGCGTGAATCACAAAAGCGTGGTGCTGTTCCTCGAAGGTGACTCCAATGACCGGGGTTTCATCGGGCAGATCGGCTTCCGAATAGGTTGCCAGTGATGGCTGCACGAGTCCGGCTTCGTCGAGTCGGGCTTGCAGAGGACGGTGATCCGGCACTGAGTCAGCCAGTGCTGTCGGCGGCAGCAAAGCGGCGTCCCACTCAGGCACTTTGGACTCTTCCTGCCATCCTGACGTCTTGCCGACCTGAAGAATCGTGGCGTCGGCCACCACCCTCCAGCCCCACAATCCAAGAATCACTGTCGTCAGCAGCCCGATACTCGTCTTGATAGCTTGGTCGATGATTCTCGACCGCTGTGAATCACGCATCCCAACTCCCCCCGCTAGATCTACCTTGCTTGATGCCTTTGAATTCGTGCCGGATCCAAACGGGGGGTTCTTGGCGAACAGCGACACACCGGAACTACAAAGGCCATTTCAACTGCCTTAACCCAATTCTCCCCGCAGGACTACACCAAGGATCCTAGTGGAGTAGCGATGTGAATAGCAAGCGAATGATTGTTTTTTTCAGGGTTTTCTTGAGTACGTTCGCTCGGACAAAAATCGGCCTGTTCCAGCAACGGACTGTTAGACGCCTCAATGCCTTTGCTAGGGTAGCTTGGAGCACCGCCCCGAAGATCCTCTCCCGCAACATAAACCGCAGCAAGGGGAGGTCGCTAACATGGGCAAGTCGGCAACGCCGCTGCAGGGGATGCCGTTTTGCTGCTATGCAGTGGGCTTGAGACTCCTCTCCCGCATGGCGCACGGGTTAAGACAGTCCTCGAGGTCTCTTCTCCGTCACGCCCACATCGTCAGAACGTGAGCCCCTGAAGTTGGCACGCAAATACCGGCAGCTCCTCCATCCTGGAAAGGTCACATCCCAGGCTGAGTTTCTCTGCTGCCCGGCAGCCTTCCCGCAGAGCCGATCAGACTACTTGTTATTGCCTTTACCATTTCCCTTGCCGTCGCCGAAAGCGTAGTTGTCCGTGATCCGCGATGACGGGACCGCCAGATTTCCATCGCTAAGAATTCGGTTCGCGTGAGCCCATGCTCCTCTGGCTTCGCGCTCGCCAAGCCGCCGGGCAGTCGCCCAACTACACCGAGGTCTGTTTAGAAAACCGAGACAAAGCCTTGGCCATCCGCGGCACGTTCAGCGGTTGGGCCAAGGCGATTGAGGATGCGTCGGGCGATCTGGATAAAGGTGGGATTTTGACATCCGGTACTTAACTTACGCTGTGGTGGGGTTATCGAAAAACACCATCCAGCGGCAAAAAAGAACGCCGATCGATTGAAAGCGATCGGCCGAATTGGATGGCGCGGCACGAGCGAAGAACCGATATAACCGGTCTAGCAATCCTGGTGTTCAAATCCGGACTTTTCGAAAGAGCTCGAGCATGCGACGGAGACGATTTTTGTCGATCCTGATTCAGACGTCCACGGCCGGTTGCGTAAGTTCCGCTGTCACGGGGTGTGGATCGCTGCTTCACCGCGAGCGATGCGGGCATACCCATAGCAACCAGCTCGATTGGAAAATCGTCGCGATGAACGGGCTAGGGTTGATCCTTTTCTTTGTTCCTGGCGTGGTCGCCTTCGCCGTCGACTTCTACACTGGAGCAATCTATTTGCCGCGGGAGCACGTGCATCCGCCCTATGGAGCGCTTCCGGAGGCGGCTGAAAGCCAGCTGGGTTCCACGGAGCATCTTGCCCCGCGGCAGACCAACGTTGCCCTCCGCCGCCTCGTCCTAACCGGGAAACAGCTTCAGCTTGCAGACATCGAAAAAGCGGTTTCCGAAGACATTGGCCGGCCGGTTTCGCTCCAGAGCGATCCTTCGCGGGTCAGCCAACTGGCGCGGATTGATCAATTCGATCAGCGGCTAAGACAACATCAAAACGACCATCGATTCGGCCACTCGGTTCGCTCCTTCTTTTCAATCTGATCCATGGAACGCCACGCATAGCTTTTACGGCAACGCTAGCCACTACCGCGGAATCAGATCGACACCTGAGCTTCGCCCGCGAGACAGGGCACGCGACTTGCAGCTAGCCATCCGTGAAATACCGACAGACGGGGTTGGCTTCTCGGTGGGCTGCATACCCCATAGGTTTTGAAACGAGAGATGTTCGATGGATGCCGCTTTGATCGCTTTGACTGACCGCGGAGCTCAGTTCACGTTCTTAGGCGAACCTTTTCGAGGCCGGCAGAAGATCCCGAACGAAGACATCGTGGATATCAACTTCAGCCAAGCGGAGATAAGCGACGCTGACGTGGAAGCACTACTGCCGCTCACGAATCTCGAGGGAATCAGCTTTTGGAATACCGGTATTTCCGATCACGCGATTGAGCGAATCGCGCAGCTTCCTCGACTCACTCGCCTCAATCTGTGCGGGACACAGGTTACAGATGCATCGGTTCCCACTCTCGTCGCAATGACTTTGAATTACATCGACGTGGCGGACGCACAGCTTACATTTCACGGAGTCGAAACGCTGCGCGCGGGACTGCCCGACGCAGAGATCCTCTCTTAGCAGTCAGGCGGTTGCAAAGCGGGGGTGCAAACTGACACAACGGCGAGGGCCGTGAGGCCGCACAAGGATTCGATTCGCTGGAAACGACGTTAAGGATGCGATCTGTGGGCTGTTGACGCACGACCTGCAATCGATTTTTACCGACCAAACGCCGCATCGACGATCTGATCGTGGCTGCGCGTGGAAATGCAAACGCGTCATACGATCAAGACCCCAAAAAGCGACCGACGGACCACGCGGAGGAAATCTCGCATCCTGACTCTGAAGACGATTTCAGCGCCAAGACCTCCGGCAGTTTCTCCCCACGTTTCCGTGAGCCATCGCGCGTCGTAATGTAAACGGATTGGCCTTCAGATCGATCTTGGTCCTTCGCAACGACCCAAACCAGCTTCAGCCGCGGATCTCTTGGGTCCTTCACAAGGACATTTGGGCTTGCTTTCAGCACTATGGCAGTCAGCACCTCCGCCACCGTTTTGTCTTTCAGTTTTAAGCTTCGAATCCTTTGGTTTCTGGTGATCCCTTCCAACTTCAAATCATCACCGCTGATCTTGATTCTGAAATCAGGGTGGATTTAGGATTGGTTTGTGCACTCTGGCAGGAGGAACCGCTCGCTGTCAGCAGCTCACCCACGCCTCCTGCTAGGGGAAGCTGAATCATTTCCAATTCCAACTCGAATCCACGCGGAAAGTTCTTTCCGGCCGAACTGCGTCAGGGACTTACCGAGGATCTCTTCCGCACCGGCAAAGGTAAACACACTCACGATGCCTGCGTCGGGGGCTGGAGATGGACCGTTTAAAAGGGGGCCACCGTGGCAGCCACACACGGAGCCAAGCGGGGTGCGAGGGGGTGCGGAGCCAAAACGCGGTTCAGGATATCTCTTGTATGCGTGCGATGTCCGAGATTGATTCGATGGAATCGCGTTTTCTTTCTAGATCCGAGCTAAGCCAGGATCTCTTGGATCACTTTGCCGGCAACATCGGTCAGCCGGTAACTTCGGCCGTTGTGGTAATAGGTCAGTCGCTCGTGGTCGAGCCCGAGCAGGTGAAGAATGGTGGCGTGCAGATCGTTCACGCTGACGCGATCTTCAACGGCTTCGTAGCCAATCTCATCTGTCTCCCCGTAACTAACTCCTCCCTTGATCCCCGCGCCGGCCATCCACTGCAAGAATCCTTTAGGGTTGTGATCACGTCCCTTCCCGTTTTGCGAAATCGGCATGCGACCAAACTCGCCACCCCAAATCACAAGGGTGGAATCGAGTAATCCACGAGCCTCCAGGTCGGAGAGCAAACCGGCCACGGGAACGTCTGTAGCCTCGCAATGCTGTGTGTGGTTCTTCTCGAGGTTGCCGTGCGCGTCCCATTCACCGTCACTGTAGACCTGCACAAACCGAACACCACTTTCGACCAGCCGCCTGGCCATCAAGCATTTGGTCCCAAACGATTTCGATTTTGGATTGTCGATACCGTACAGCTCATGCATGGCCCGCGTCTCTTGCGACAGGTCTACCGCTTCGGTAGCCTCTTTCTGCATGCGGAACGCCAACTCAAAGGATTGCATGCGGTTAGCGAACTCAGCGTCACGCGTATGACGCCGCATGTGTTCGTCATTTAATTTGGCCATCAAATCGAGTTGTGCGCGTTGGTCTTGTTTTGTTATTTCG
Organism: uncultured Pirellulaceae bacterium; assembly: GCA_964477385.1. Taxonomy (GTDB): domain Bacteria; phylum Planctomycetota; class Planctomycetia; order Pirellulales; family Pirellulaceae; genus Roseimaritima. Next base: position 5,009 of record CAYZHQ010000135.1, on the reverse strand, counting down.
GGCTGTCGGTCGAGATTTAGAACCGGAGTGCCCTGGGAACGAAAAAGCGTTCCTTGAAACGTGGATGGCAAGAAGCCAGCACCCCAATTGTGCGGGCCGCCTTTGGCTCCCTGGGTGTTGCCCATCACCACGTAGCCCGGCAAATTTTGGTTTTCGCTACCCAAGCCGTAAGTCACCCAAGCTCCGGCGGTCGGAAAGCCCGGGCGAGGCAGTCCACTGTTGATTTGATAGATCGCTGGCACATGGTCATTCGATTCGCTGTGGCATGATTTTATAAATGCCATTTTGTCGACATGCTTGGCGACGTGGGTGTATTTGTCGCAAACCCACTGTCCACACTCGCCATATTTCTTGAAGGAAAATGGTGACTTCATTAACGGGCCGGGATTGCCAAAGAAGGCCTGAATGTCGGTGGTTTCCCCGTCTCGTTTGTCAAGCTCAGGCTTGTGGTCAAATATGTCGACTGCACTGGGAGCACCTTCCATAAATAGCCAGATCACCGACTTTGCTTTGGCGGCAAAGTGGCTTCGCCGTGGCTGCAAAGAAGTCACGGGGTCGGAAGAAGCTTCCGTTGGGGGCGCTGCCAACAGATTCTGATCGGCGAGGAGGTTCGCCATGCCGAGCATCCCTGCTCCGCCGCCAGCGCGGCAAAGCCACTCTCGGCGACTGACTGAATTCGCGACGCGACCGCGGGGAAACAACTGAAAATGGTTCGTCATATTCGTTCACTCAATCGACGTAGATGAATTCACTTAGCCCGAACAGCGTCTGGCAGTAGTCGGTCAGCGCCTCGAGGCGTGGATCACGTTCCGCTCGTCCGCTGCGTGCTTTGGTCTGGGCCTCGATAAATTGGAACGAGGTTTCGATTTCGCTTTCTGTCGGCAAACGCGCGAACGAAGTTTCAAACGCCTTTTTGATCATCGGCCGCAGCTCAAATTCCTTCGTAACCGATTTACCGACGTGCCCTTCAATCAGCGAGCTTGCAAAGTCGCGAGCAACGGCCCGAACAAAGCCATCGTTCAGTATCACCATGGCTTGTGGTGCAACGGTCGTATTTTGTCGCCGAGCACAACTAGTCATCAGATTTGGGCGATCAAAGGCTTGAAACATCGGATACGGGATCAGGCGTTTGTGGAACATGTAAACGCTACGTCGCCGGGTGCTCGCGTTGTCCTTGGCCTCTTTGGGATAGCCTTCGCCCTTGATGTTCCTAGCTAGGTTGGCCTCGGGCGCGATGTAGGGCTTGAATCCAGGACCACCCGCTTCGAGGTTCAGCGTCTCGCTAACCGCCAGCATCGCGTCGCGCATGACTTCGGCTTCGAGTCGTTGCGGAGTCCTTCGCCACAGCAAATGGTTGGCAGGATCGAGCTCCGCACCACGCGGGTCCGCCGTACCTTGAATACTGGCCTGCTGCCAAACCGCGCTGGTTAGTATCTGTCGATGCAGCGATTTAATGTTCCAGCCACTGTCAACGAACTCATTCGTCAAATACTCAAGCAACTCCGGATGAGAAGGTGCATCCCCACGAACGCCAAAGTCGCTGGTTGTCCCCACAAGGCCCTGCCCGAAAAGATGGTCCCATACACGATTGACAAAGACTCGGGCCAGCAGTGCTCCGCCTCCTTGCTGCGTGTCGGTGATCCAGTCGGCAAGGGCGCGCCGCTGTAAGGTGCTTTTCGCTTCTCCATGTTCGCCATAGGCTTGCTTGGCTTTCTGCCAGTAGTCGCCAGCGCTGGTAACGGCTGACAGGACCGTAGGAAATCCGATGTCGACTTCGATTTCTCGATCATAGAAATCACTTCGGCGAAACAACCAAGTGGTTCGGCGCTCGCTGTCAAAGTCTTGAAAGAAGAAGGCCTCCTTCCCACTCGGCAAGTTTGCGGTCACGCGGTCACCGCTGTGAAAGACGCCCATCAATTGGTAATACTCTTTCGCCGAAAACGCGTCATACTTATGGTCGTGACAGCGAGCACAGCCGACGGTAATTCCTAAAAGCCCAGATCCCAATGTGGAGATCACGTCGTCCAATTCGTTGTAACGATTCGCCAGACGTTCGCTTTCGAGGAACTTCTCGGGCAGCTTGAAAGCTGGGCCGGCGGTCAAGAAACCAGTGGCTGAAACCGCGGCGTCATGTTCCGGTTCGAATTCGTCACCGGCAAGCTGCCAACGTACAAATTGGTCGTACGGCATGTTGTCGTTGAAAGCCTGGATCACAAAATCGCGATAGGTATAGGCGTATGGGCGATCCTGATCGGCTTCTTGTCCGTCGCTGTCGGCATAACGAGCGACGTCCAGCCAGTGCCGACCCCAACGCTCTCCGTAATGGGGCGAAGCCAGTAATTGGTCTGCGAGCATCTCAACTGCCGCAGTGGGATCTTCGGAATGAGCGACGATAAATTGATTCGTTTGTTCTGGAGTCGGCGGTAAACCGATCAGATCGAAATACAATCGCCGCACCAATGTTCTGGCATCGGCAGGCTGCGCAGGTCGGAGACCAGCGTCGCCCAGTCGTCGTAGAACAAATCGGTCGATCGGACTCTTCGACCACTGGTCAGCCGATTGCGGCTCCGGTGCATCAACAGGTTCCAGCCGCTGGAATGCCCAGTGTGTTTTGGCACGCTGAAGCTTCGGATCCATGACGTCCGCGCCATCGGGCCACCGCGCGCCTTGATCGATCCAAGCACGAAGTAGATTGACCTGCTTTTGGGTGAGCGGCTTATTTCCTTCCGGCGGCATGAAGCGATCTTCATCGGCACCAGAAACCAATTGAATCAGCAAACTCTCGGCGCTTTTGCCTACGAGTATCGCCGCATCGCTATCTCCTCCCCGAAACGCCTTGTTTTTCAGGGCCAGGTTCAGGCCACCCTCTTCCGTGGTTCCCGCATGGCACTCGTAACAATTGTCTCGCAATATCGGTTGAATCTCGCGTAAGAAGTCAACCGGTGCGGAATGTGTCGTCGGCGGCGCCGTGCCGGAAACACTCTGTTCCCCAATTGCTTCCGTATCCTGTGCGACGGTAACGCTGTTCGACAATCCGAGGCAGATTGCCAAAAAGGCACAGCGACGATCCAACGGAGAAACGAAAGCCATGAGTTTCATGCATCTTTACCGAGTAGGGAACCGTCCGCGGCGCGGGTGAAACAGTCGTCGCAGCGAGAAACGGACCGCTTGGTCCAATTTCGAAGCAACTGCCTGAAACCATATTATCGTGACCAGAAAACACCGTCGCAACCACCGCAGGTCACGTTCCGTCGCCGTTGCGCAGCGATCAACGATCGTTGGTCTTTCGGCCGTTGCGGACCAAAACCATTTATGGCTGCAGAAGCCGTCCGGCTGAGGAAGCCGCCGTTCACTGTCCTAGGTGCATGCCAAACCGATTCGAAGTCTTGACTTGCAGCGTTGTTTTGTGCTCCTGTGCTCCAATTCACGAACTCGCGAATCGGGGCTCGATGGTGAAATGGAAATCATCGCTGGCTTCTCAGCAGGCAGACTAAAGTCATCCGCTTAATGAGCCGATTCGGCGATAGCTGCGGTTCCTGGATCCAACCGACACTTTTTTGTCGCACGATCCTTAGCCAGCAGTTCCCGGTTCGATATCTCGACCGGTTATTTGCCTCGACAGTGTAGGTGCCAGCGAGCAACTGGATCCTGCTTTCGCCCCGCCGTGGCGAACCGTACACGGATGAGGTTGCATTGCTGACCTGGCTGTTTGACGATCGACGTGGACGACCAATCAAGCATGACCAAGTTTCTCGAGGACGGACATCGTGACTCGATCGCTATAGGTATTCAGCTTCCAATGCCCCGGAGACCAACCCGACAGGAAGCGACAGAAGTCAGCCCAAGCAAAGGAGTACAGTTCTTCCCATTCACGGCGAAGAGCCAGAAAGTCGATTTCGAGGTTGCGATTGGAAACGGCCTCCTGCAGCCGTTGAAAATAGTAGCCCAGAAATGACTCCTGTTGCAAAGCCGCTTCGTGTTCGCTGAAACAACTGCTAATGAGGTAGGCCACATCCTTCATTCCGCAGCCGCGGCCGACGTATTGAAAGTCAACCGCAGCGACTTGATCGCGGTCTCGATCCGAAAAGCAAAAGTTCGCCACTTTCGCATCGCCGTGAACCAGCGTTTGGTAAGTGGCTCCGTTCAAGCGTCGGTCAATTTCATCCGCCGACCTCTTCAAAGGTCCTGCGGGCATGGCGGCAAATTCATCGGGCCGAGTTCCCAAGTGCCAATAGGTTCCGACGGGCCATAAGCCGACCGCAGCATTGCCCATGAATGTGGCATGAAAGCTTGCGAGCCAAGCCAAGCAGGCATGCATCGCTTGCTGGTCGACACGACTCTTTCTGCGGTCGAACCCATGGGCGTCGAGATTTGCCAGCACGATTACCCAGCCGCTTTCGTTGGCTTTTTCATCAGCCGCAACGAAGCCGGGGACTTGGCAGGAACGGTCGCACTGGTCGGAAAAGAGTTCGTAAAAGGTCTTTTCAACGCGATAGGACTCGACCTTTCGCTGATGCGAAACGTCGCCACCCCATCCCCGGACGTTTGCGCGGATGCGAGAGAGGTCGATGTGTTTGATGACAACCGGAACCGGAGCAACCCCATTCCTTTGGTCCATTCCTCGTAAATCGGCTCGCTGAATAACGCCATACCCACTCCAAAGGCTCTGGATTTTTTCGCCAAGCTCAATGGATTGGGCACCGGTGATTCGACAAATGGTTTCGGACAGCTTGTCCACGAATGATGCTCGCTGAAGAAGGCCTTGAGCCCTCATCTTCACTGAGGGGACAACGTTCGCAAAGGGGCAAGACCTTCTATTTAGCCGCCTCGGTCATGAAACGCACTGTAGGTGACCGCCTTCAGGCTTGCAAAATCTTAGACTGCCAATGTCAGCGGGCGTTCGCTTCGTCGGCGAATCATCCATCAGCGCCCAGCGCTCTTGCTCTCGCTCTCGCTCCGCGGGGTGGAACTTGGTCAGCACGCTGTCGACCTGGGGCACCATCAGGGAC
>CAYZHQ010000134.1:0-14216 GCA_964477385.1 uncultured Pirellulaceae bacterium | reverse complement strand
ATGGCGAAGCCATGGCAGGTTGTAGCCACGGACGTGAGTCCGTGGTGCCAAGCTGCTAACTGCTAACGCTGGTCTGTCAACAATTCGGGGTTGCGGTGATTTGGAATTGCCCAGGATGGGTTCGCTTCAATGGCGAAGCCATGGCAGGTTGTAGCCACGGACGTGAGTCCGTGGTGCCAAGCAGGGTGGGAGCGTAAGTCGCAAAGCGACGACAGGAATCGCATGCTGTGCCAGGCTTTTCTAGGGCCTGCGTCCCAGGTTTGTGCCGGTGATCGCTTTGCGTTTGGGAACAAAAGTGACAGCACGAAAGCGTGTGTCAAACCCGAATTTTTAGCAGCCCAGGCTAACGCTCGCCCCAATCAATCGACAGGCTCCTTGCTGCGGTCGATGCCGCAAGTGGGAGCTACCATGTTATGTCTGCGTTTTTTCAGCAACGATCGCGCCATATTGCATCGCGCCACTGCGATAGGCATCGAGCAACGCATCAAAACCATCAAGGAAGTCAACTTGCTCACGATCGAGTATTTTGGCTAGGTGTCGAACGCCGCTCCGCTCGACGCGTTGTTTGCAAATTTCCCATGTCTTGGTAACGCGATCGGTCCAGTCGACGTTGTGGACCATCCGCATGCCGTGATCGGTCATCCAGTTTGTGTAGTCTTGTCGCGTTGCCAGCGAAGGACAGACAAAACGCTCGCAGACTTCCTCGCATTGACGGCGGTGGTCAACGCAAGTCGTATCTTCGCCTTCGAACCAAACGCAGATCGCCATCCGGCCACTCGGCCGCAACCAACGAGAGGCTCGATGAAAGAATTCGGGTTTATCGAACAGGTGCTCTGTGCATTCGATACTCCACATTACGTCCAAGCTGCCGTCTTCGAAAACAACCGTCTCGGCGTCCTCGGCAAGGAATCGCGTTTGTCGACCAACTCTTTTCAGCTTTGACGAAATCGTGGCCCAGCGACGCTGCACGGGACTGAGCGTAACGCCTGTCACGTCGCAGCCTCGCAACTTCGCTAAGCGAATCGACGAGCCACCCATGCCGCAACCAATGTCGACGACTTTGTCGCTACCACCAATGCTGGCCAAGTCCGCCAGCGTGTCGATCAGATTGCACTGCGCCTCGTAAGGAGATTCGTTGCCCTTCCACAGGCCATGGTGGATATGTGGCCCCCACAGCAGACGATAAAACAGCGTGCCGAGTTGGTAGTGGCTGCGAATGGAGTTCTTCTGAACGCCGCTAACGGAAATCATCAATCACTCCAGTTGCATCTGTGGCGGCTTGTTCGTCGATTCGTGCCGATACCGCCGCCGGTTGGGTGGCCGCCTGCTGTGCCTTCGAACCCATCACTCCGATGGGTTGTAGAAACAAACAAGTCCTTGAAAGCAACTGCCTTCGCAGCACGCAGGGTGCCATTGACGAAATGGCGGAGAATCAATCTCCGAATGCGACGGATGCCGGCGACACGGTATGTCAATTGCTCACACGTTTGGACGTTATATAAGCAACCCATTGCGGAATGCCTTCGCTTCGAATAGGCAACCGCACGAAGCATACGCGAACTTAGCCCTTGAGAGATCGCCTTCAACCGATCAAGACCATTTGCAGCCAATGGTCCACAACCGTGGAAACAGTGGACGCCGCAGTTGTCATTCATCATTTCCATACGCGGCATACGGGAGCGCTACAAGATGTCAAAAACCGTTTCAGACTTCGTCTTTGATCGGCTCGACGCATGGGGCATTCATCGCATCTATGGGTATCCCGGGGATGGTGCCAACGGCTTGTTTACCGCGATGGATCGGGTGATGGACCGCTTTGAGCTGGTTCGCGTCAGCCACGAAGAGATGGCGGCGTTTATGGCTTGCGCACACGCTAAGTTTACTGGCGAAGTGGGCGTCTGCTTGGCGACCTCGGGGCCCGGTGCGATTCATCTGCTGAACGGTTTGTATGACGCCAAACTGGATCATCAACCGGTCGTGGCGATCGTCGGCCAACAAGCTCGCATGGCGCTTGGCGGTTCGTATCAGCAAGAGGTTGATCTTGTGTCGCTCTTCAAAGACGTGGCCGGCGAGTACATCCAGCAGTGCAACGATCCGGCTCAGATTCGTCATTTGATTGACCGAGCCATCCGGATTGCGGTGGCTCGTCGCTGCGTAACGTGCATCGTCATTCCTAACGACGTGCAGGAACTCGACTATGCCGATCCCCCTCGTGTTCACGGTTGCGTTGAATCGGGACTGGGGTATCGCCAGCCACGCGTGGTCCCGTATGAACGCGACTTGTTGGCTGCGGCGGCACTTCTCAATGACGGAAAGAAGATCGCCATGTTGGTAGGTGCCGGAGCCCTGCATGCTTCGAATGAGGTGGCGGAGGTCGCCGATTTACTCGGCGCGGGGGTCGCGAAAGCGTTACTCGGAAAAGCGGTGCTGCCCGACGACGATCCCGGTGTGACCGGTTCCATCGGTCTGTTGGGGACCAAGCCGAGTTGGGATCTGATGCAGGATTGCGATACGTTGTTCATGGTCGGATCGGGGTTTCCCTACTCGGAATTCTTGCCGAAGCCAGGCAGCGTCAAAGGGGTGCAGATCGACATCGAAGCCAAAATGCTTTCGATCCGATACCCAATGGACGTGCCGTTGGTGGGAGACGCGAAAGAGACGCTTCGAGAGTTGATCCCACTGCTGAAACGCAAAGCCGATCGCAGTTGGCGGGAAACGATCGACGAGAATGTTTCCCAATGGAACGAAACGCTGAAGTCGCGCGCGATGGATGAAGGGAAACCGCTAAATCCTCAACGAGTCTTCTACGAGCTTTCGCCCAAGTTACCGGACCACTGCATCGTCACCGCCGATTCCGGTTCCGCTTCGAATTGGTATGCCCGCGACATTCGTTTGCGAAAAGGAATGATGGGTTCCCTCTCCGGCGGGTTGGCCACAATGTGTCCCGGTGTTCCTTACGCAATCGCGGCAAAATTTTGCTGGCCCGATCGACCCGCGATCGCTTTGGTCGGTGATGGCGCGATGGAGATGCTTGGTATCAACGGTATGATTACCATTTCCCGTTACTGGAAGCAGTGGAGCGATCCGCGGTTAATCATTTTGGTCTTAAACAACCACGACTTGAATCAGGTCACTTGGGAGATGCGGGTGATGAGTGGTTGTAAGAAGTTCGAGGAGTCCCAGTTTGTTCCCGATTTCCCCTTCGCCAGCTACGCCGAAAGTCTGGGATTGAAGGGCCTGCGAGTGGATGATCCCGATCACGTCGCTTCGACTTGGGATGAAGCTTTGGCAGCCGATCGACCGGTGTTGGTCGAAGCGGTGACCGATCCTGAAATCGCCTCCCTGCCACCTCATATTACGGTGGAGCAAGCGGTCAACTTTATGTCTTCGATCGCTCAGGGTGATCCCGACCGCCTGCGCATGATCAAGAAAGCTTTCAGCCAAACGGTCGACAGCATTGTCCCGTAAGGCAGTCGATTGAGGAGAATGCCATGACGGACAAGGGGCGGCAGGCTGAGGAAACAGCGATGCCCCAAGGCAATCGTTTCTCGAAACGACCCATCGTTGTCCTCACCGGTGCATCGGCCGGATTCGCTCCGCTGCGAGCTTTTGCAGAAGCACAGTGGCGTGCATGGGACGGCGGTCCATCTACCGGCAGTCAATACGCCACAGTTCCATTGGGTTCGTTCGCGGTCGCCAAGGTGCGACCGGTACTAACAACATTGTCGGCGGTGGGACTCGGGATTGCACTGGTGTGGTGGACTGCACAAAAAACAGTGCATCGATGAAACCTCAAGCATTGGGGGCCTCAGGAACCAAACCTCGGTTTCAGTCCAAGCATCACGGCCCTATCGTGAAATGACGCTGATACTTCCGCTGCGTTCCAAATAGGCGGCCTTCACGTTCTTGACCTCGCACGTGCTTCCACGGGAACGCAACGCTTCGTGCAGGTCATGTTCGGTCAAATTAGTTCGCTCGAGCGCCTCGGGAATGATACGGCCATCTTTTACCAATTGGACCTCAATGCCTTTGATTAAGTGGCCAAACGTTTTGCTTCGCTTAGCCACTTCCCCCATCAGCCAATGCAAGCTCACCAGAGCCGTTGCCGTGGCAATTGTGGGCAGGAAGCTGGCATTGGCGGTCAATGCACGGCTCATGATCGAACCCAGGATCACGCCTAAAACAATGTCAAAGCTGGTGTTTTTTCCGAAAATCCGCCGACCGCCAAATCGCACCAGCATTAGCGTGTAGAAAAAGATCAACACGCCACGGATCACCATTTGCCACCACAAGATCGAGTCGGCATCGGTGCCTATGAAGCGATGCAAAGTGTCCAATTTGGTTGTCTCTTTATGCGGTTATCTGGGACGGTTTGCGCTACTCTTGCTCGCCCTTGCGGAGCAGCGATCGTAAGTGTGCCTGGGGGCCGTTTGGAATAGGCTTTGCATGGTCTGCATCCGCTATGCCGAATAGGTTTCTCCACAAACTTATTGGTCATCCATGTTGCATTCCGTGAGCTATGACATGCCAACCGGTCTCATTACCGGAGCGTCCTCGAGATCGGTCTCTCCACAATTAAAAATGAATCCAATATGCCAGCCAAAACATCCGGCGTGATCGAGTCGCGACAAATCGTGCTCGCTTCACGACCTGAGGGAATGCCGACCAAATCCAACTTTCGACAGGCGACCGCCGAACTTTCACCCATCGATGATGGGGAGTTCCTGGTCAAAAACCAGTGGATGTCGGTCGATCCGTACATGCGCGGCCGCATGCAGCAGGGTGACAGCTATGTGTCGGCATTCAAGATCGATGAACCACTGGAAGGGGGTTGTATCGGCCAAGTTGTCGACTCACGCCACGCTGAGTTTCATGAGGGGGATTGGGTGTTGGGTAGCCTAGGTTGGCGTGAGTTTTGGAAATCGCCAGGCGAAGGGGCCACCAAAATCGAACCCGGTCTGGCTCCCGTGCAGGCCTATCTCGGTGCGTTGGGCATGACTGGCATGACCGCGTGGGTAGGCCTCAACAAGATCGCCAAGTTAAAACGTGGCAACACTGTATTTGTCTCGGCCGCATCGGGCGCAGTTGGCAGTATCGCTTGCCAACTCGCCAAGGCTCAGGACTGCCAAGTGATCGGCAGCGCTGGCACAGCGGAGAAGGTTCAGTGGCTGAAGGAGAAAGCCGGCATCGATGCGGCTATCCACTACAAGCAAACCGATGACTTGGCTGGCGAACTCCTTCGTCTAGCACCTAACGGCATCGATGTTTATTTCGATAATGTGGGTGGCAATCACTTAGAAGCCGCGATGGAAGTCATGAACGACTTTGGCGTCTGTGTGGAGTGCGGGATGATCTCGACCTATAACGCCACCACGCCACCCGCCGCGCCAAGCAACCTATTTAAAATCATCGTCAAACGCATCCGCATGCAAGGCTTCATTGTCAGCGACCATCTTGATGTCCGCAGCGACTTCATTGCCGACATGGCCCCGCTGATCAAGACCAAACAGGTCGTTTGGGAAGAAACGGTCACCGCGGGACTCGAGAACGCTCCAGATGCGTTTATCGGCCTGTTCGAAGGTGACAACCTCGGTAAACAACTCGTCCGCATCGCTTGATGCAACTCAGGAACTGTTATGGCTTTCATTCGTCTTCTGCTCGCCTTCATCCTACCGCCGGTCGGAGTCTACCTTCAATTCGGCTTCGATCGCCATTTCTGGATCAGTTGCCTGCTCACCTTGCTCGGTTACGTTCCCGGCATTGTCTACGCCATCTACATCATGGCGTCCCGTCCTCCTGGACTGTCCCGTTTGCAATGAACAGCCCTTGCGTTAACCGGTGCATCCCTTACACCGTTCCAGTTCGGTGCATTCAAAAGGCTGCGTCCTGTGCTTTCGGGTTCAGTGCCAGCGGTGACCGATTCCGCAACATTGCGTTGTGGTGAAGACGGGGTCCGCCGGTTGAGTGCGTTTTCTGATAAATCGCTGGTTGCCTCTTCAGCCTTTGGTTCCCGATGTCCGTGTCGGGTATGGGTGGTGTTACGACACAATCCATCAGCTCTGGAGATCGAACAAGATGCAACGAAAGGCTACATGACCGTGATATCGGAGCAAGCCTTCGGACAGTTCACATCTTGGATCGCTACCACGTGATAAAGAATTGCGACAAGCTGAGCAGGATACGAGCGGAAGAAGCCCACCAGATGAAGCAAAACGGATACGGATCAAAGCGGCAAAATGGAGGTAGAGATGGAAGCGATACGGTTGACGCAATTGGTTGCCGATATCCAGTCGCTAATGCAGGTGCGTGTCGATGAAGCAGGGATTTTGCTCACGGTGGACTTTCTTGGGCAGGTGCCTCGGGTGATTCAGGCCGATCCGACGCGGCTCCGTCAGGTGCTGATTAACTTGCTTGGCAACGCCATCAAGTTCACTGATGAAGACTCGTATCTTGGTCGTTGACGATCGTCGCGATGTGCGGCACGTCAACCAACACTTCTTGGAGAAGGCAGGTGCGGAGGGCAGGGCGGCTGAAGATGGACAACTGGGTATCGATGCGGCGCTGAAAGCTCGCGGTGTTGGCCAGCCGTTCGCCTTAGTCGTAACGGACGTGCCCATGCCCAAATTCGACGGGCGACAAGCATTCGCCGCGCCCCGATCAGTGGAAGAGGTTGAGGCGAAAGACTATGTTGGTGTGACATGGAATTCCCGCGAATGGGAATGCGTCAAACATTTCAAAATCTTCTCCTCGAACGAGCTCTATAATGAAAGCTAGTCTCTGGTTAGGCTTCTTAATCACAGTCGTCGCTCTTGCAGAGTTCGTCACGCTGCCCGTGTATGCCCAGCCAATGCCGCGGGAGGACGTCATCGATGTGCCGGCGATCAGCGATGGGTTGTGCGTTAGCAACACATTCCAATCGAACATGGTGCTGCAGCGGGACAAGCCGATTCACGTCTGGGGTTGGGCCGATCCGGGCGAAGAAGTAACGGTTCGTTTCGCCGGAGAACAGGTGTCGGCCAAGGCTGGCAAAGACCGTGCTTGGAAAGTGACGTTAGCCGCCGTCACGGTCGACACCACGCCGCAACCGATGACGATCCAAGGCAACGCGAAGACGCTCGTTCTCGACAATATTTTGGTGGGCGACGTTTGGGTGCTCGGAGGGCAGAGCAACATGGAATTCGAGCTCGCTAAGGTGGAGAACGGTCAGCTCGAAATTGTTTCCGCAAACTTCCCCGAGATTCGTATCCTCACCGTTCCTTACGGCCAAGGCCCAGAGTTCAAACAGGGATTTGCTCGCTTGCATGAATGGAGCGGATGGTTTGGACGGCATTTTCGTAAAGGCGACTGGCAGGTTTGCACGCCCGAAACAGCTCGCGACCTTTCCGCCATTGGCTACGTCTTTGCGCGGCGGATTCACAAGGCCAGTAATGTGCCGATCGGTGTCATTGATGCCTCGCGGGGCGGAACGACGGTCGAGACTTGGACTCCGTTACCGGTGCTCCGCGCGATGGACAGCGAAGCGACGCGGACCAAGCTCGCTCATTTTGATAGTGGGGTCGCTGCCTGGGATCCGCAGGCCGATTTGGAAAGCCGTATCGCCAATCATCGCCAATGGATGGAGAGGCAGACCAAACAGGGCAAGCCGATCCCTGATGACAAGCAGCAGGCGCCGAGCGATCTCCGACCTGGTCCGATCGGCAATCACAATTTTCCCGGCCATTGCTACGCAGGCATGATTTCGCCAATTGCTGGACTCTCCATTGCCGGCGCGATTTTCCACCAGGGTTATAACAATGCTTTTGAGGGCTCGGCCGGGGCCGAGATGTATCGCGATATCTTTCCGGAAATGATCAGCGCCTGGCGCGACGCGTTTGGCGATCCAGAGTTGCCCTTCGGAATCCTCTCGCTCTGCACCGACGGCTATCCACAGACCCGGAATGATTACTGTGAGAAGATGTTCAACGCGGGTATCGCGATCCGCGCCGCGCAGTACCAAACCTTTCTCGATTTCTACAATTCGGGGGATCAAAATATCGGTTTCGTCAGCACCTACGATCTGCGGCGACGTTGGTACCACCCACAGCTTAAAGTTCCCGCTGGCGAGCGAATAGCGCGCTGGGCATTGGCCACGCAGTATGGTTTCGACCGAGAAATCCGCTGGAAGCCGCCGTTGCTGGTTGGGATGGACAAGCGCGACGGAGCCCTGCAAATCGAGTTAGACACCGAAGTCAGCGATCCAGAGGATGGCGCAATCGAGGGATTTGCCATCGCCGGTGAAGACCGCGAATTTCACCCCGCCGATGTGACCTATGCCGAGAAAGGTAAGGACGACCGTGGACGGATTCAATACGATCGCCGAAAACTCGTGCTGACCAGCCCAATGGTGCCGCAGCCCACTCACTTCCGCTATGCCTGGGGACGAAACCCATTGGCGAATCTCCAAGCCAGCGGCAATCTGGACCTACCATTTGCTACGCAACGAAGTGACGATTGGAAGATGGAAGAGGTGCCGCTAGGTGTGCATGACGACGAGGTGACGTTGCCGCTTTCCCGTGGGGACAGGAGCAAAATCGTTCAGGCCTTGCGCGAGCAGGACAAGCAGCGCCGGCTGAAAGAGGCACTGCAGTTTGTGGAAGCCAACTCTGCCGTACCGCCGCCGGATTAAGCGTTGCTTTGACAAACCGCTTTTATTCCTCAGTCGGTTGTTTCAGCAGTTTCAGCATGCCGTTGCCAAGCGCTTCGCCAACGAGCATATAGGTTTCGGCATTCTGGTTGTAGTGAAAGCCTTGGTTCGTCGGCGACACTTCGGGTTCACGCCAAAAGTCGCGTGTCTCCACCGTTTGCACATTGTTCCGAAATTCGGGGTACTTACCCTGGTGGCCACTGACGGCAAGTTGGGCGCTCGCGACAATTTGGTGTGGACCTGTCATCTGCCATCCATCGAATCCAATGGTCGCGATCACAAACGGGGCCCGCGGTGCGTCGAACTCCTTCCTTAGCGTCTTGATCAGGTGGACTAGATTCTGCTCATACCGACTTGCGTAAGGTTCGCCACCATCCTTGTGGCCTTGCCACCAAACGAACCCGGCGATCTCGTATCCGCGTCCCTTCCAATGCGGGAATTGGGTGTCAAAGTTGTCCAGCACCTCGTGGGCCGCGCCGAAGCAATCGTCGTACTGCTTGCCGGCGTACCAGTCGATCGGCTTGGGCGTCGAGTCCTGTTCCCAGCGGGATGGCGAGTCTTTATATCCGGCATAGACATAACCCTCGTGCTCAAACCGTTCGCTGCCCGGTGGAAGGTAATCCCATCCCAAGGAACGATTGCCCTGCGATGCTTTCAGGATCAGTACCGGCTGATCGTGGTAATCACCGACGACGTGACCGAAACCGAGTTCGGGACCGATCTTATTGCGACTGGCCCCGCAACCAACGCTTAGCCATTGGTTGGCTCCTGCGGTCACGACGCCCTTGTACCAGACATCTTTCCTTTCGACCCAGTTACCTTGCTGGTCGACGAGGTAGGGAAACTTGCCCTCTTGTTTCACCACCGTCGCGAGCGTTCCAGGGATGTCCAAACGCGCGATCCAGCCGAGTCCGTTGGCTTGTTTCGTCAAGTACGTGATCTTGAAAGGAACCTTCTTGCCGGCCGTCAACTCGATAGGTTTGTGAATCGCGCCTCCGCTGGGTTCTCGACGGTACGCTTCCTGGCCATCCACTTCCATGATGTTGTAAGTCGATTCGCCGTAGCCTGGTCGAAACTCATAGACACCCGACGTACCGACCTGAATGAACCCGCGCACGATTTGCGTTCCGCCACCGGGATAAGGGGTCGGTCTCACACCCCCAAAGCTGTCCAATTTTTGCGTCTTGATCGGCTCCCTCTTTTCGTAATTCGTGTCGGGTTCATATTCGCCCGGATAAACCGAAACAATGGGATCGATGAATTCCGCTCCCCAGCGACTGCCGCCTCCTGTGACCTGACCGATTCCAACCATGTTTGACTGGCCCGAGAGAATGTAGACCTTCACCGGTTTGTCCGCGGCCGAGGTGGGCGACATCATCAGGAGCGATGAAAGAAGCATCGGGAACACAAGCTTTAGCTGACTGCAAAAGGTGGTCATCGTTACAGCTCTCGAAGAGGTTTTGATCGAAGGGGACGAGTTGCGGTTTTCCTGAAACGGAAAACAAAGTCGGGACGCTGTGTCGTGTCGTGGAGGTGCGAAGCTTGGTGCCGTTATCGCCAGCACGCGGTAAGACGCAGCATCCAAAGGCTGAAGGATATCTTGACACGGTAGGCTTGTCGAATTTTAACCGCGCGGCTTGTGGAGCGTTTGAGCAGCCGTAGGTTGAGCGCGGAGCCACCGGCGTTGACTGCATGTTCGAGGTGGCGACTTGGCGCGAGCTAAGCCCGCTGATAGCCGCTGGGGACCGTAAATATCCGGCTGTAAGTGTGCAGCCGTGTGGTCGTCGAGCCATCAGACGTCACCAGCGATCGCCCTGTCGCACACCAATCAAGAATGCTGCCGCGGTAGTTACGAACCTCAAATCCGGCTTTGGCACATCGCTGCGCCAACAGCAGACTACGACCACCGACCGTGCAGTAAGCGACGATGGTTTTCCCGCACAGCTCATCTCGCCGACTCCAAAACTCCGCTTGCGTGATTGCCCCGGGAATCATGGAGACGGCCACTTCAGCCTCTGAACGCGCATCCACCAACACCATCGAAGCATCTTTCGTTTCCAAAAGCTCAGCAACCTGATTGGTGCCAATCTCCGAAATACGCCGCCGCAAAACAAGCGGAGCCATGACGTTCAACAACGATACAAACAGGTAGGACAGACGGAGCATGGGGCGGGAGACAAGCCTAATCAGAAGGAATCGACTTCAATTTTACTCGTAAAAAGAGGTGTCGACAGTGGCCTGCATGGTTTGGCTTTACGTTCCATGAAGGCCAAACGATCCTGACTTGCATGGCAGTTCACCTGGGTAGAGAATCGACGATCAGAAAAACGTTGGCGGGACCGACGTTTGTCGTTTGCCTGCGAACGCAAGGCGATTTTGGCGGGGAACGTCGCCTCTGTTACGGCGAAACCTTCGCCGACGGACAGCATGGCGAAGCAGAGACTCACATCGACTTTTGGATCAGAGGCAATGCTTTTGAATTTACATGTTAAGCTATGGGCGCTAGGCTTGGCAGCTTTTTTTCTGACGCATTCGTCACTAGCGCAAGATCGCGTTCCGCTTCCAAATGAACTTGAGCGAAGCGAAGCTTCCGCAAAGATTCGGAATCGCTACGAAGCGGATTTTGCAGTGGCAAAAACATACCAAGCGAAATCCAACCTCGCACAACAGGTACTGAAGTCGGCTAGGAACACCCAAGACTCCGTTGAGCGATACGTGATGTTGCGGCTTTCGCTTGACATCGCGCGCGCGGCGGAGGACTGGGAAACCGCCACTAACGCCGTGTTGGCGATGAGCGAGCACTACAAGATCAACCGAAAAGCCGTTAAGGAACAGATCGCCACGTTACGTAAAAAGCAAGCTGACCAAAAACATTCGAAAGAGATGTCGGATTCCGTCTCTGCGAGAGAACGAGGCACCAAAGCAAGCGAGAAATTCGTTGTTCGCTCTCCATGGCCCGAAGGCGAGGATCAGATTGTTTACGACTTACCAGCGGCGTTCGAAGAAGTCGTTTTGGGCGGCAAGGGACAGTATTTGGTGTTTCTGGTTACATCGCGGGAAAAGCTGCTGTTTTTCGATGTGAGGCAAAGAAAAGTAACCGGTGAAATTCCCCTCGAAAGTTCCGATGCCAAATTCGCGGTAAATGCCAACTCAGCATTTATCGCCTATCCAGGGCCGAACACCATTGAGCGATGGAACTTGCAAACGTTTGAAAAAACAGAGTCGAGGAAATTGCCGTTCCAGCACCCGATCGAAGCGATGGTGACCGGCTTCGCCTCGCGTGGGCCGATCTACATTGGTTCCGAGCACGTCCCGGGATTGCTGCTGGACCCGAAGTCGCTACGTCCGATTTCGCTGCGCGTTATCGATAATCAGTATCAACGCGACGGCGAGATGCCCGGCGCTGGGCCGCAGACACGATTCCGCGCAAGTGCAAATGGAAAGGTCTTTTCGGTTTGGTCCACGAATGGCTCTCCCGGCGGTTTTCGTACGCTTGTTTTCAAGGGCCGCGCCGTCGACAGTTATTACCGTCACGACACCATGGGCTATATTGCTCCGAGTCCCAATGGAGACTTGGTGTATACGGCCAAAGGTATCTACACCAATCAGGCAAAGGAGTATGCCGCGAATGACAAGTTGCATGCGCAAAGCTTTTCAGTGCCCTCGGTTGACAGTGATTATTCCGTCAGCGTCGCGAGAGATGATAATCCAAAGGTGAAGGATTCTGCGCGGGTCAACATTCATGTCAAGGGTGCCCCTCAGCCAATTCTGACGCTACCCAAAGTTGCCTTACGGCCGGGCAGATACGGCGATTTTCATAATCGAGATAGAATGACGCTCGACCGACGCATTTATCTGTTCGCAGATGCAAATCTATTGATCACTCTCCCGGAATCGAATGAGCAGATCGTGATGCATCGCGTCAAGAACTTACCGCCGGTCAAGTAAAGTATCCAGGTTAATCGTCTTCCGCACGCCGCGAATCATCCGGCTGGCACTTCGGGGGATTGCTATTTCTCTGGAGGTTAAACGGTTGCTGTGGATCCGAGGGGCCCCTCGATTTTGCTCTGGACTCAATGCGGTTTAACCGCTGCTCGTAAGCATTAACCACCAACACTGCAAAGGCACCGGTACCCCCACCGATAAGCAGTGCGATCGGGCCCAAGATAAGAAAAGGATGCATAATCGGATCGGCGGAACCTACCATGCGATCGCAGACCCAATAGGTAGGGCCGACGAACAACGACACCGTTATCAGAAACGCGAGACATTTGGCTATATAACACAGAAAGCTTCGCATCAGTGAATCTTGAGAAGGTTCGTGGACCATCCACTTGGACAGCCTGTCTGCCGTTCAGCGCTTCGGTAGGTTGCGAAACGAAAGGACAAGTCTGCTCCTGCAGCTTAGCACCGCGAGCGGTTTGTTCGCTGGTCTGCTTCTTAAAGGGCGACGCGTTGTCGATCTTCGGCTGGGGAGTGGAAAATGTCCGCTGCACCGGCCCGTCCGCTGCACCGAACGGGCCGCTGGGACCGTGTGGTTCTCGCGATTGGAATGTGTCCGGCAGGCCCCTGTCGGAGACTCCGCCGTGCCCGGTCCTGCTCGCCAGTAGCGGATGACAAGGTGCAGCCTGCTCTATGTCTGAACAGGATCGGCAGACGGAATGATGCGGATTTCGGAGTGCAATGACTGGCCAGCACGGACTTCGCCTTGGAAACCTCGCGTGGAGCGATCGTCGTGCTCTTCGACGTGAAACCACTCGTGTCGCCCCCGCTACGGATGACGATGCGGCACAGGCTGTCCGCATCGGCTAAACTCTTGGCTTCCATCCAGTCAAGAGGCAGCCGATTTTGTCCTCCACATCCACATCCACATCCACATCCACATCCACATCGCCACTACCCTCGCCGACAACGCGTTGGGTATTACTCTCGTTGTTGGTCCTGTCGATCTTGGTCAATTATATTGACCGCGGTGCGTTATCTGTCGCCGTGCCATCGATGGAACTCGAATTTTCGATGTCGGATTCGGAAAAAGGTTTGCTGCTGTCGGCTTTCTTTTGGACCTACGCGTTATTGCAACTGCCAGCCGGTTGGCTGGTCGATCGGTTCGACGTCAAATGGGTCTACGCCGGAGGCTATTTGATTTGGACGATTGCCACGGCGCTGACGGGGTTTGTCAACGGCTTTGCCTTGTTGATTGCCGCCCGGTTATTGTTGGGCATTGGTGAAAGCGCGGCCTACCCAGCGATCTCGCGGTTAATCGTGGAGAATTATCCGGAGCATCAACGTGGCACGGCTAATTCCTTGATTGACGCGGGAACCAAAATCGGTCCCGCTCTGAGCATCCTGGCAGGCGGATTATTGGTTGACCAATTTGGTTGGCGACCGCTCTTTGTCGTGCTGGGGTTAGGTGGCTTGTTGTGGCTGGTTCCTTGGGTTCGTTGGATCCCCAGTCGTCCGAAACAGAATCAAGCATCCGCGACTCCGGCCGACGGCATCGACCGCCCCTCGATCATCCAGGTGTTGCTTCATC
>CAYZHQ010000133.1:0-14330 GCA_964477385.1 uncultured Pirellulaceae bacterium | reverse complement strand
ACTCGAGCGACCGCTAGGACGAAGAGCCAACGCCAGCCCTGCAGCGTCGGCGTAGTCCGTCAAACGCTGCAAGCTCGCTGACAACCGCTCCAATCCTGTCTGCGGATCGACGCCGACCAGCTCCGGCCCGACACCGAAGGTGACCAACCGGCTACCTGTCCGCTTGGCTAAGTCCAAGCTCCGACAAATCAGTTGCTCGCGGGCCGACAGCGCCACCGCACTCGACTCTAAAGCCTCACCAAGCCCCGGCGGTTCGAATACCCACGGGTCACTCAGATAGTAACCTTCGGAATCCCAAATCAGTTCGACACGGGTCCTTCGACGAGCCTCTCCAATCGCATCAACCAAATCTGCTCCCGCCTCGGACAGCAGGTTGCGATGCGTCCGCACCACCACCGCTCGATAGCCGATCTCCGCGAGCGAATCGATGGCCGTGGGAACGTCGTGCAACAACAGCCCGGCAGAATGAAAGCCTGGGATCACCATCGATCACGCGAGCCTAAGTCACACGGAAACGAGCCGACAACAAAATGGCCGGAACCACCATGGCGAAAATCCCAATCGCCCAAACCGGTCCGGCAGCGAGTAAAGCAATCGCTGCGGAGAGCGGAATGATCGTCAACACCGAAACCCGAATCAACATCTGCAGTCCCGCCGCGGAAGGCTCGAAGATCACCCGCACACCGCGTACAAAGACCGCCAACGCGATCAAACCAATCAACATCGGAAAACCACGCTCCGGCGAAACCTGCCACGGCACATCCGCGGGAGCCATCCCAGGAGCAATCGCTAAAATCACGCCACCCACCATTGCCACCACCAGTCCAATCGGAAGTGTCGGCGAGCGGGTGCTGATGTCCGCTTCATGCCTTGCCATGTTGGTCACGCCCATCACATAGACACCCATCCCAGTGGCAAACGCCAGAACATATTGCGGTGCAAAGCTGGCCAGATCGGTCACCGGTCCAGTCAACAACACCGAAGCTCCCAGCAGAAAACTGCTGAAGCGGCACAACCCCATCACCAGCGGCGCCGCGACGCTCCGCTTCAGCGGTCCGTCGTAGGCGACAATCAGAACCGCCAAAACCAACCCGACGGCAGCCGGACGCCAAGTGGTCTCCCAACCTTCGGCTGGTACGTATCCACTCGCGGCAGCCAACACGACTCCGAACAACAACAGTCCCCAACCGGCACGCCTCGCGGCATTGAGCGAGATATGTCCGGCAGGCAGCGGTCGCTGCGGGCGTTCGAGCCGATCTTTTTCAATATCAAACAGGTCGTTCAAAATCATGCCGGCCCAATACAAGCAGATACCCGCCAACACGACCACAATCAAACGCCCGACCGGCTGTCCGCCATGGGCCAACAACAAAAAAGCGGCCGAAACATCGGCAATGACTGTAAACGTATTGGGCAAACGCACCAGTTGCGCCCAGCGAAACAGTGGGGAAGGCGATGACAAACGAAACTCCTCGAGCAGATTCAGGTTGGGAATGCGTGTAGGCTGCGTCGATTGTAGCCAAAACCAACGCGGTTGCGTTTCCCGCGAACTTTGCCTGCTAAACTTTGGTCCTCCTTGGACCGCGCCGGCTCGACGCCGAACGACACGACTCGGTTGGGCCCGATTAATCGCTTGGCGATGACTCATCACTTTATAACGCTCGAGTTTCATGCCTGATATTCGACTGCATGTTCCCCTGCTGCTGATTCGCGGCCGGCACCCGCTGGTGATCGCCCAACCGCTGATGTTCCCAGAGCTTGGACTCGCTGCTGAAAACGCACGGACCGCGACAACGCGCGTCGGCAAGAGCGTGCGGCGGTTGACCGAAAAGCAGCTTTCGCCTTTAGAACTTGCCACTCGAAGAGGCCATCCCGCCGAAACGCTGCGGCACATTGTCGAACTGACTCCCCCACCGGGCGACTTGGCATGGAAGCAACCGCTCGCCTGTCTCTTCGAAAGCATTCGCTGGCAACCGGGAGGCGACCTAGTTGCTTATTACATACATGCACTCGACTTGACAATTCTCGTGGGCCGTCGTGATGACGCCGCCGCGATCATCGACGCTCAGATTCGCGCCGAATTGTTGCGACAAGGAATTCGGTCGTTGGCACAGTTGGCGCAACTGGACTATGCAACCCGCCACTCTTGTAGGATTTGGAACCGGCACCTGAGGGCACGGTTGTTGACACCACGTGAGCAACAACGTCAACAGGATTCACAAACAGCCAAGACCACTGTCACCCTGCGCCGAGTGGCGACACGACTGCACCGCAAAGATCTCCAGCCCGCTTACCACTGCCGACGTTCGCTGTCGCGTCTGGCGGAATGTTTGGCGGAGCCCGCGCGACGGTCGGCATTGCTGGTCGGACCATCGGGTGTCGGAAAAACGGCCATCGTGCACCAACTAGTTCGGACAGCTAAGTCACATGCCTTGAAGCATCCCTTCTGGGCGACCGAGGGAACGCGATTGGTTTCGGGCCAATGTGGTTTTGGAATGTGGCAAGAACAGGCGTTGCAGATGGCAAAAGAAGCCCAAGCCAGCGATGCGATCATGCATCTGGGAAACCTCTTCGAACTATCCGAAGCGGGCCGGATCGATAGTGGAGGCGGCATCGGATCTTTTCTCGCCGGCCGCATCGCTGAAGCCTCTTTACTCGCGATCGCCGAATGCACCGCGGAGCAATTGCAGTTGCTTCAGAGACGCGATCCTAAACTGGCCGCCGCATTCGAAATCATTCACGTATCGCCTCCCTTCGCGGAAGAGACGCGAGCGATCCTTACCGCGGCGGCACAGCATCCCGAACCGGTGCCGCTCGAACCAGACGCGATCGAATGGTTGGACCATCTGCATCGACGCTTTCCAACCGACGCGGCGGCACCTGGCCGGCAACTGAGGTTTCTGCAGCAAGTCCGCAGCGAACTAGCGGTGGACGAAGGCCTGACGCGCGCTGCGGTGACGCGGGCCTTCATCAGCCAGACCGGCTTGCCCGCCTTCCTGATCGATCCTCAGCAGCGGCCCGACCTGTCGGCGATTTCGCGGCAACTTTCCCAGCAGGTGATCGGCCAAAGCCACGCTACCGAGTGCCTGCTGGACCTTGTGTCGACGCTGGTGATGGGATTTTCGCGCGGTGATCGTCCGCTCGCTTCGCTGCTGCTAACCGGTCCCACGGGAGTCGGCAAAACGGAATCGGCAAAAGCTCTCGCTCGGCTGATCTACAGCGATGAAAGCCGACTGGTGCGGATCGACATGTCTGAACTTTCCTCGCCCACTGCAGTCGCTCGTTTGATTGGGGATTACGCCAAACCGGAAGGCTTGCTGACCGGTGCGATTCGCGCTCAACCTTTTTCTTTATTGCTGCTGGACGAATTTGAAAAAGCCCATCCGGCAGTGTTTGACCTGCTGCTTCAAGTTCTAGGTGAAGGGCGGTTGACCGACTCGCAAGGACGCGTCGCCGACTTTCGCAATTGCATCCTGATGATGACCAGCAACCTCGGCGCGGATTCCTTCCAAGCGGTCTCGATGGGTCTCGCCGCGACCGACGATGCGCTACGGTATCGACGGCATTTTGAAAATGAAGTCCGTCGCTTCCTGCGTCCCGAAATGTTCAATCGGCTCGACCGCGTCATTCCTTACGATCCGCTATCCCCGACGACGATCCGGCAAATCGCGCAGTCACACCTGGAAACGATCAGCCGTCGCGATGGGCTGAAGTCGCGTGATGGGAAACTGCAATGGGATGAAGCAACGCTCGATTGGTTAGCCGACAGAGGCTATCAGCCCGAACTCGGCGCACGGCCGTTGGCACGACTGATTGAATATCATCTAGTGACACCGCTTGCCGAAGCACTTTGCAGTCTACCGCCCGACTGCGGCGTGCTCGCGCGCGTCGAACCACGCGGCAATCGCTTGCATGTCGATGTCGAACGTCGCGATCATTGGCCACGTCGTGGAGACCCCAACGACGCTCCCCAGGCACGGCTAAAGGTGGTCGAACAATGGGTTGCGCTTCGTCGCAACGGCCAAGCAATGCTGCGGTCTCCCGCTTTCCTACAACTCACCAATCGCCGCACTCAACTGCGGCGGATGCTGCGTCGCAAACTCCAAGCGGCGACGAAACGGACAACACGACAACGCATCCGAGCCAGCGCGTCGATGGCGATGCTGCGCACCTATGAGGAGCGGATTCAAAAGATCGATTCGATCGTCAACGATTTAATCGAGGCCGAAACGCAAGCAGTTTGGTCATATCACCAATCGGCGTGGCTGGACGTGGCAGCCGAGACCGTCAAGGTGAAGGAGTTTCGGGAGCGGATGTGGGATGGGCTGGCAACCCTGCTCGCCGACGAAGCCCTGGAGGACCAACGTTTAGCGATACGAGTCACCGGGCCTAACCTAAAACCGTTTGCGCCGCTGCTGGAAACCTATCGCCAAATCGCCCAACACCATGACTGGTCGTTCGAAGCTTACGCAATGTTGCCCAAGGAATTGATACCGCCGATCACCTCGGAGGAAATGTATGGCTGGCAAGAGCTTTCGACCTGCTCTCTGTCCGCCACCTCCTCCCCCTCGGGCGATGCGTCGGCTTCTCAAAACCGCTCCGCATCCCAACCACTGGTCGACCTCCATCGCCTGGCATTGCCAGCCGCGCTGACCGAACCACCTCGCGGTACGGTCGGCTATGCCATCAATATCCGAGGCCGCGCGGCAAAATTAATGCTCGAAGCGGAGGCGGGCTTGCACAGTTTTTGCCGTGATGGTCGCCGCTCCCAAGCGCATGACGATGTGATTCTAATGGAAACCCAAGGCGGACAAGTTACCGACTTGCAGGTACCGGGCGAAATTCATCGTCGGCAGTTCCCCATCGATGGCTATCCGCGACGCCGCTACCAATTCGAACAGCAGCGAATCCATGACATGGCCCTCAATCAAATCGAGTTATGGGACGACGACAATTCCTTTGATCAATTGCTAACGCACCTGGTCGCGAAAGAAGCTCAGCGGCGCGTTTGGAGCCAGATCAGCTAGTCTTATGATCCTCCAAATTCCCATCTACATTACCACTCGCAATAACGATGCGGGCGAATTGATCTATCGCATCCGGCCCCTCTTCCACACCCAGCCGAGTGCGGAGGGTGTGGTGCTGCAACGCGTGCTGAGCAAGTTGACACAGCGACTGCGCCGCGATCTGACGGAGTTCACGCGGCGCGACCGGCACCATGGCTTGCTGATGTGGCACGATCCCGAGACGTATGCATCAAAGATCGTAAAAATGCGGCTCGACCTCGGAGATCGCTCGGCACGACTGAAACTTCTACTTGTCGCGGTGACGCGCCATAATCGACCGCTGGTGTTTTCACCTTCGCTGCCCGAATGTTGGTTTGACCTGCGGAAAGGAGAGGACTTGGCGGAACAGGCTCAGTCGGTTTTCCAATCGCACTTCCGCGCGACTTTAAAAGAAACGCCCGAACTAGAAGTCGAACGTTACTCGGTCGCTCAAAGTGCGTGGCTCGATTCGATCTCCATCACCATCCAACCGGGACGGGCTCAGCCTAAGAAAAAGCAGTCGGCCCTGCTGGCAGCGCTGTCCGGCAATGCAATCACCGATGGTGCGGAGGAACTCCAGAAAGTAGGTCGCTGCCTCAGTTGGCTGGACATCGATGATCTTACCGAGCCGATCGAAATGGAGACGCTGGTAGACACCCTGCACGAGCGACTGCAGGTCGAGGAGCGACAACCGGTGGTGCTGGTTGGTCCAGCCGGTTCGGGGAAGTCGGCTGTTATCGAAGGAGCCGTCCGCAAACGTCGTCAGTTGCATACGGGCACGCAATCGCTGCGCAAATTGGTCTGGCAATTGTCGCCGGCTCGGTTGATCAGCGGTATGTCCTACATGGGCCAATGGGAAGGGCGCGTGCTGGCGATTCTTAAGCACAGTTCACGCCAGGACCATGTGTTGTATATCGACGACTTCCTCGGCCTGTTCCAAGCCGGCCAGACGCGCGATAGCCGGATGTCGGTCGCCGATTTGCTGCGCGCGCATCTCGACCGCTTGCCCGTCCGCATCGTGACCGAGATGACCGCCGAAGCCTGGGCGGTGCTGCGAGAAAAAGATCGCGCGCTAGCCGATCGCTTTTTTGTGATCCGCACCGAAGCGACGGACAAGCACCAATCGATCCGCGTCCTGATGGGTGTGCAACGCCAACTGGAATCAAAGCACGGCTGCGAATTTGAACTCGATGTCTTGCCCGAAACGCTCGGCCTCTATGATCGCTTCGTGCGCGACGCGGTCTTGCCCGGTAAAGCCGCTGCGTCCCTCCATCGTTTGGCAGCGCGACACACCAAGGGGCAACCGATTACGCGTGCAGCGGCGGTGGCGGAATTCCTCGCCCGAAGCGGGATCAGCCAATCGATCATCGATACCCGAAACTCGCTCACACGGTCGGCAATCACCGCTGCGGTCCGAGACCACATCATCGGCCAAGACGACGCGGTGCAAGCGCTGGTCGATCGGATCCTGCTGTGTGCCGCGCGCATGAACGACACCTCGCGGCCGATCGGGACGTTTCTGCTGCTAGGCCCGACCGGGGTCGGCAAAACCGAAACCGCAAAGTGGCTGGCTAAGTACCTGTTCGGCGAAGAGGGCCTGATTCGGCTGGACATGAACGAACTGAATTCTCGCACCGCGGTGGCACGCTTGGTCGGAACGTTTGACCATCCCGACGGCTTGCTGACCGCGGCGGTTCGCCAAAAGCCACACGCGGTCTTACTGCTGGACGAGATCGAGAAAGCGCATCCGGCAGTCCTCGACCTGCTGTTACAGGTCATGGGAGAGGCGCGCCTGAGCGATGCGCGAGGACGCGTTGCGGACTTTAGCGGTACGTTCATTCTCATGACCAGCAACCTCGGGGCTCGCGAATCACTGCAGCGCACGGGCTTTGCGGGTGACACCGAAACGCGATCCAATACGCACCTTCGCGCGGCACGGCAGTTCTTTCGTCCGGAATTTTTTAATCGGATCGATGGACTGCTCGATTTCAGCCCGCTCGATCGTGCCTCCATTCGAGAAATCCTCGACAAGCAACTTCAAGAGGTCCTGCAACGCGACGGTTTGGCACGCCGACGCCTAGTGCTCAATGTCGAAGAAGAATCCGTCGATCGTGTCGCTGCGAAAGGCTTTGATGCACGCCTCGGCGCACGCGCTGTGCGACGACGACTCGAAACCGATTTGGTCAACCCCACGGCCCGGGCACTGACCAATCTGCAGTTCGATCAGGCGGTCTTGGTGCGTGTCCAAGAAACCGAGGATGGCATTCGTACACGTCTCGATCCGCTTGAAGATATGGCCAAGCAACTCGCTCCCGATGCTCGCTGGACGCTGACGGAAGTCGCCTACCATGCTGCTAGGCAGTTGGCCGACATGGAGCAACGGATCTCCCACCAGCCTGTGCAACTGGAAGTTGGCTCGCAAGGAATTGCACCGGAGGCCCTGGAAGTGTTGACGATTCGCGAAGCCTACCGAGAGGCAAAAGCGGCTCTAACGGAACTGCAAAGCTGGCTCGATGAGGTAACACTCGAGCGTCGTCCCGCGCTCGATAAACCAACTTCGAACACGCGAGCAAAATTCCTGGGTAACGAACGCCCGGTGATGCGACAAATCCAAGCTGCCGATGACATCCAAGCCTACCTTTCCGATGCGACCGAATTGCGTCCCCACCAAGAAGGCGAAGCGGTTGGGGATGCGGTCCGCCGCACGACAGCGAAATTGACAGCGATGCTCCACCACCGCGGTTCGGCTTATCAAACCTGCCTAGTCGCGAGAACCTACGGCGATCACCTGATGTGCCTGCCGAAAAACAGCCAATCGAACGCCGAACAGGCACTGCTGCGAGCCATCTTTGGCAAGCCGGACCATGGCAATACCTTGTCGACTTTTGCCAATTTTCTTTACGACGCGTTCGCAACGTTTCTTCAAACCCAGGAACAATTAACGCCTGACTCGTCGGCTGACCGCGACCACCATAATCATCGGTGGCAAATGCAATTCAACAGCCCTCTAGCGATCACCTCGCTGGAGCATTTACTCGGCGGCTATCTGGTAATTCTCTCCGATGGCCGAATGACACTCGCCGTGACCGCACTGGACCACATCCCCGATTCACCTCCTCCAGTGCGATACGTTCTGCATGCCGATGGCCCACTGGTCGACCTGCGCAGTGGCGCAGCGGTCAATGAACCCCTGTCTGAGCAAGCACTGGTCAAATTGCTCGCCGCTGCCCTGCCCCGCTCCCTGATGCCTGCTGACCGACAGCCTCCTCCTTCGGGAAATCTGCCATGAACGTATCCCAAATTCCGATCCTGGTCAGTCAGATCGATGACAACTGGTTTGTCGCGCGTTCGATCGATGGCCCGGAGGTTAGTGCGACGGGCAAAACGGTTTCCGAGTCGATCGATCAGGTAACCCGCTACCTGAAAGCGGCCGCGCGCCGTCCTGAGGATCATTATTGGCCGCCTCCTAAAACCCACGACCTCCATCAACAGTCCGTTCGGGTGCGGCTGTACTATCGCGATGGCAAGCGACGCTTTCCGGCCAGTCGCCCGCTCAGTTTGCAGATTGAATATGTGCTGGCACAGCATGCCGAAGGTTCGCTCGAGTGTTTCTTGCCAGCAATCAGTGATGTCTTCCATTGCCCTGACAAACAGGAATTGGAAACATTGATAGGTGAAGCGATTCGCAATGCCACCGCTGCGATGACGCCGCAACAAGTCCTCTCGCTGCTGCCCCACGCGGCCAGCGAGCTGGTGACCGTTCGCGTGCGACTTGAGCAGCGCCGACACGACTCCGCCACATGGCGTCTGGGGCCGCTCGAATCGGTCAGCGAGCCACTCGGCGTTCGGTCGCGTCGAAGCCCTCAACAAACCGCGTGGTTCCGCGACGACGAGGTCACCGAACTGATGCTTCGCTTGAGCCAACCCGGCAGTACGCTGCTGTTGGGCGATGCCGGATGCGGTAAGTCGACGGTTTTGCAAGCCGCCGCCCTGCCCTATCGCAACCAAACCCAGCGGGCTGACCCCCATGAACCGTTGCCGCCCTCGCTGGTTTGGGCCACCTCGGCAGGCAACCTGATCGCAGGCATGCAGTATCTGGGAGAATGGGAAGAACGGCTGGAAGAAATTATCGCCGTGCTAGCCGATTTTCGGGGTATCCTGGCGGTCGATTCGCTGGCCGATCTGATGCGGCTCGGAGGTAGCGATCCAAGCGGCTCGCTGGCCGCATTCCTGCTGCCCTACTTGGTTCGCGGCGAACTGAAAATGGTTGCCGAAGCGACGCCGGAACAGTTGGCCGCCTGCCGCCGTCTCATGCCCGGTTTTGCGGAAGCCTTCCGAATCCAAAAAATCGACACGCTGCCGCCAGCGACCGTCCGACAGATCGCCGATCGGCTGCTGTCCGACGCCCAGCGAAGTTTCGGTATCCCCTCCGACCCCGCGACTGCGGAAGTCAGCACCCGGCTGTTCGCCCGCTTTTTGCCGTATCAAACGCCTCCGCGCGGCGTGGTCCAACTGCTGCGCGAAGTCATCGGGGAAACCCGCCAACGGGGCGAACAGCCCCTGCCGATGCTGACGCCGGGGCGGATCATCGAAAAATTTACCGCCCAAACCGGCTTGCCACCACGCATCGCCAACGATGCCGAGCCGCTGTCCGAACGGACCGTGACCGAATACTTCCAGCGTCAAATCATCGGCCAACCCGAAGCGGTGCAAGCGGCCGTGAATACCGTCCTGCGGTTGAAAACCGGACTATGCGATCCGAAACGTCCCATCGCCACCCTCTTTTTCTGCGGTCCAACGGGTGTCGGTAAAACCCAATTGGCGCGCAGCTTAGCCGATTACCTACTCGCCGGACGAACCGATGGTGGCCGACTGATCCGTTTGGACATGAGCGAATACGGTGGCTATGACGCCATCGAACGATTGCTGATGAGCCCCGACGGCGAACCGGCTCAGTGGATCCAGCGACTCCGCACCTGGCCACTCGGGGTGATCCTGCTGGACGAATTCGAAAAGGCCGCGCCGGAGGTTTACGATTGCCTGCTGACCGCTCTGGACGAAGGTCGCATCACCGACCGCTTTGGACGCACGACAACCCTCTGTGGCACGGTGATGATCATGACCAGCAACGTCGGTGCACGCAGCACGCAACCGCTCGGATTCACCAACCAAAATGACCAAGGTGCCTCCTACCAACGGGCGCTGAACCACACCTTTCGGCCTGAATTCCTCAATCGAATCGACCAAGTGGTGACCTTCCAACCGCTCTACAAAGACACTATCCGCACAATCATTCGGCAAGAACTGACGGCACTCTCGAACCGCGAGGCAATCCAAAACCACGGCGTCAAACTGAACTGGGACGATTCCGTCGTCGACCAACTGATGCGGCTCGGTTTCGACCCGGCTCTCGGCGCTCGACCACTGCAGCGGGCGATCGAATCGAAGCTTGTCGCACCGCTGTCTCGAAAACTGATCCTTGCACCCGAGACCGACCAGATTGACCTTGGCGATCTACTTGCTGAAAACGATCCGGCGTCTTACTGACAGCCCACTCCAGCTCGAAAACCTTCCAACCGTCAATACCGACCAGGACGTCACAACATGACGGTTGCTAACCAACCAGACCTTCCCAAGCTTTGCGATTGGCATGCATTGCACCGACAATGTCCTTGGGCACCGAGCCATCTTCCAACAAAGTCCAGCCTGTAAAGCCCGGTGCGGTGCAGGACTTTAACTGCTCAAACAACTCGTCCCAGGGGTAGTTGTCCTTCGTCAAGTCATGAATGTGAACCGTCCCCATGCGGTGCTGGACCATTTGATAATTCTCCGCGAATCCAGGACCCTTCAAATCGCCCGGATTGCAGTTCCAACAAACAACGTTGTTAGGGTGATCAGCAACCTCCATGATCGTCCGAATATGGGCCGGCTCGCTGGTCCCGCGACCATGAACTTCCAAGCGAATTTGCACCCCATGATCGGCTCCGTACTTAGCCACCGTGTTGAGCGCCTTACCGATCTGTTCCAAAGTCTTTTCGACAGGCACGTCGGCCGGCAAGCCATTAGGACGAACCTTCACCCCACTCGCGCCAACAGCATGACACAGGTCGATGAACTGCTTGGTTTCGTCGATGTTCTTCTGCACAACGGCGGCATCGGCTGCATGGTACTCACACGCACTACCCAGCCCCATCAATTCGACCCCACTGTCGGCAAACCGCTGACGGACGACTTGCCGCTGAGAATCATTAAGCGAAATCTCGACACCATGCCGATGCGTGCTGCGCAATTCGACCCCCGTAAACCCGGTCTCCGAACAATTTTTAATGATCGTCGGAATGTCCCAGTTTTTACCCCAGTTGTACGTTACCAATCCTAATTTCAGCTTAGCCGGTTCTGCCGGCTGAGCCGCCAACAAACGCCAGCGAGGCAACAAGCCGACCGCCGCCGCGGCACCGGAACCAAGCAGCAGACGACGTCGCGAAACCACAGGAAGAGCAGTCATAACAGACCTTTGCGGGAAGGGAGCTGAAGTCAAAAGAAGATGGTGGGATCGCATAGTCTACCAAAATCAAAACCCAACAGGTACAAATCGTTGCGACGGCGGGCTGGCCTGTCGTTTACTGGCCTGTCGTTTAGTTGCTTTCCGGGGTTTTGGCTGCCCAGTTTGCGACGGCACGGATCATCCAATTGGGGCCGCTGGTGGTTTCGGGATGGGGACTGACGCAGACCACTCGACCACTGCCATACGCAGCGCGGATGATGGCGTGCGTACCTTCCATGGCTCCCGCAGGCGCTCCCTTGTTGGCGATCTCGGTCGCATAAGTCGCCAACGGTTCATAGGCAGGTAAATCGGGGGCGTCCCCAGGTAGCAACAACGGTCCTTGGCCATAGTAAACCGAAACCCGATCATCCGTCCCCTCCAATGCTTCCCGCCCATCGCTGGTAATCTGCAGCGAGACCGTCCCGGTGCCACGTGCCCAATGGGCGCGATCAAAAATCTTGGCATTGATCAAACCGAGCGACCACGAATAGTGGGACGAGGCCAAGTACGATCCGGCGCAAATCCCCAAGTACCCGCCCCCCGTATTTACAAACTGGCGGATTGCCTGACGCCCCTCTGCCCCCAACTTCTCCGACTGCAAACTTCCCGATCCACCGGGCACGACGATCAAGTCGAACGCCGATAAGCGGGGCTGCCGGATCTGGTCGGGATGCAACACCGTACACTCAAATCCATCCTCCTTGGATAAAATACGCAGCAGGTTCCGCGGTCCGTTAGCGGTTCCCGACGAATGGTCATAGATCGCCACGCGAATCTTTGCACCCTCGATCCTCGGCTCGTCTGCCGTGTCGGGATAGTCACCAACCGCCGCCGTCTCCAGCACCGCCTGCTTGGCCTGCAGAAGCTCCCGTTGCATCGCCTGCATTGCTCGCTCGGCCGATTGCTGATGAAGTGCAACTGCTTCCTTGGCATCAAAACCATGTTGCGTCCAGCGCCGTCTCGCCTGACGGACATTCGACAACAGTTCGTTTTCCAATGACCACAGATCTTCCCAAATGCCCGGCAAGCCATGCGTGCGGACCCCTTTGCGATCGTGTGTCAAACTCCAATCACGCAATGTCCTGGCGAGTTCCCCCAACTCGGCACCCTGCGGATCTTCCAACGGATCGGCGATCGTCTCGTTGGCCACCCAACAAGGAACGGCGATCGTGAACTTGGGGTCCCCGAGCAGGGCCCACATGGTGGTACTCGCCGGCGATTCGCCACGGCGAACCCCTTGAAAGATGGCGGCGGAAACGGTCGTCGTGCGACTGATCGTCGAAGCCGTGTCGATGACCGCCGGCAAAGGACCGGCCCCACCATTGACCGTGCCCGCATAGGGCCGACCCGCTTGATCGGCCAAATCACGCGTCATGTTACGAAGCACAAACTCGACGGTGATCCGATCGGTCCCACCTTGCTCGAGCAACCGGCAGGCTCGCGCGTACCGCGCTCCCGAATAAACCTCCACTGCAACCACCTGTTCGGGAAGCGGCTGGGCCGACAACCGACGTGCGGTAGTGGCAAAATTCGAACGTACAAGGTATCCATTCGGAGCCACAGACGGATCGTTGGCGTCAAACTTCGTGAACGACTTCGGACCGGTCTCGAAGAGCGCTGCGCCCCCTTCGGCATCGATCACTCCATAGTTGGCTGTCGTGATGCGACCAGGCCGATTGGTTTCGTTCAACAATCGTTCGACATCGGCCACCGTGCGACAGGTCTGCAGAACCAACTTCATGATCCGACCATTGCCTGGGCCCGACGCTTTTTCCTCGGAGGCCAGATCCTTGCTGAGCGAATTCTCGATGCATAGACCAGCTTCGTTCATGCCCATCCAAACGGAACTGCGGTTGCCCGCGTTGACAACTGCCACGACACGATAGCGACCATCATTAAAGTAGGCGACTTCGTTTCGTACCGAGCTAGTGTCACGGTTCTTCCACAAGATCGGCCGACCGTCCGCGGTCGCTTTGCCACTGATCACCGCGGTCGTGCAAGCGAGCCCCCACGATGGCAACACGATGGTCGCGATCCCAAACCAAACGATCAGCCAACCGACCCTGCCTGCCATTCTTCGACGCTTTCCCACAAAGGAATGCTGGGCTTTGCCGGTGATCAACCGCGATCTTGATTGCATGTCCGTTCTCCTGCCAACGCATAAGTGAACAGGATTCAGGCGAATGTCGGGGACAAATCAAGGACCACCCGAACCCCAGCTTGCAATGATAGCGGTAGCATCCGGTCCGATGTCGGCCCCCAACGGGCTCCATGGGGGAAATCCGGCACCGCGGCAGGACCGACCAAAATCGCCAAAAAGCGAGGGGCATGGAACAGAGAATGTCGGAATGCAAAGCAAAAACCAATGCCCAGGGCGGGACTTGAACCCGCATAGCGATTACTCGCCGGGGGATTTTAAGTCCCCTGTGTCTGCCAATTCCACCACCTGGGCAGGTGCTGCTGATCGCTGGACTTTCGACATTTTATCCAGCGTTTTACTTGTTCCATCGCTCCGACCAGGGCAAGTAAAGTGCTCACACTGACAGGCACCAACAGGCTGTGAACGAGCTCCCACTGGCGATCCCATCCCTTGAACGAGAGCCCGCCCCGTTCGAGGTGTCGAAACAGGAGCGACACACAAGATAACAAGTGACCCATTTGGTTGGGAGTCGGGTTCGGAAAACCTTCATCGTCCGCTACCCCGCGAGCGCCGCCGGCCAGTTCCCAGCCCGCGGCGTCAC
>CAYZHQ010000132.1:0-14634 GCA_964477385.1 uncultured Pirellulaceae bacterium | reverse complement strand
ACTCGCAATATTCGGGGCCGCGATAGATCGGACCATAGTGGTAGCGATGGTCCCGTGGGAACTTGTACAGCTCATGTCCGCTGACCGTCTCGATCCCGTTCAGCGTGCCCTCGCCAAAAGGCGTCGCGTTGCCACTACCAGCGGGCGTCGGCGGATACTCGGGAAAGCCCCACTCGTAGGACCGGGGGGACGATTCGCCTTTGACTTGCGCCCAGACGGTGGCTGGCACCGCGGTAGCGGCAGTGCCCGAAGCGAGCAATTTGAGCAGCAGTCTGCGGTCCATTTGGTTTTCCTTTCAATCTAAAGCACGAGCGTCAAGCCGTTCGTCTCTGGGGCGTTTCCAACACAGAGAGCTCGCCGCGGGACGAAACGGGCGATCTACTGTGCTTGATGTGCGAGTGGAGAAACAGTCGAAATAGTGCAATCGGAGGTGGAGGGACGGGCGAGCCCGGCCTTACGGTGACCTGCTAATTGACGACTGCGTTATCTGGCATCGCGGTTGATGGGTGTGAAGCTTTGCGGCCTCGCCTTAATGCAATGCATGATCGGCCGGAGACTGGTCGATGGCTGGCAATGGGCGTTGCAAGGGCTGTCTTTGCATTTCGATTTGGTGGCGTTCACCAATCGGTTCCGACGGTTTTCCGCACATTGGTCCTACCGTAGGGCCGCGAGGGAAATCGAGGAAGAGCATATCGAAAGGTTGGGAGCTTGAAACATGAAGCGTTTACTATCCAGCACAGCGTTCCGGTGGCTGGCCCTTGTGACCGCGTTCAGCGCGTTTGGCGCGACCGGCTGCCAAACGACAGTTCGAGTCACCGATACTCCGCAGACCGGTTCGCAGCAGTTGCTCCTAAACGCGTCTGTCGACGCGGCGGTTCGCTGCATTGAATTTGCCCCACTGGCGGAGCGACGCGTTTATCTCGACGCCGAACATCTGGAAGGGCTGGGAGACGGCTACTTGATCTATCGCATCCGAGAGGAAATGGGGCTCAGCGGCGTCCATCTAGCAGAGACCCGCGACGACGCGGAAGTCATCGTCGAGGCGGGGTTGGCTGCCTACGGGACCGACTCGCACAACGCCATTCTGGGAGTGACCGAGACCGATCAGTTGCCCGAAATCAACCTTTGTGTCCGCGACACCCAATACGGCGTCGCCAAACTTTCGATGTTCGCCCATGAACGCGCAAGTGGTGCGATGATCTGGCACTCGGGACCGAAACGCGCGGACGGATACCAGCGTATGCGCAAGGTGCTGGGCGTGGGGCCCATCTTCGATGGCACTTTCGAGCACCCGGCGAATCGGGTGGGGAGACTCGCGCCGAGGAATCGCTCACGCTAACGACCAGCGGAAAACGGGCAGAGCTCAGGCATTTCCAATCGCTGCGGGCTCTTTTGCGTCAGACGGCGTCTGGTGAATATGGACATCCTGCTGAGGATAGGGAATGGTAATCCCAGCGGCGTCAAATCGACGTTTGACTTCACGAACGATATCCGTTTTGACTTGCCACCAATTCGCCGTGTCGGCCCAACTGCGGCAGATAATATTGACCGAGGAATCGGCCAGTTCGTGCATGACCACTTCCGGCTCCGGATCCGAGTACACCAGTGCATGTGAGCGTGCGACGTCGCGAATGAGCTGCTCGGCTTGCTCAAAGTCGTCGTCGTAGCCAATGCTAAATTCGAGATCCACCCGTCGCTTCGGATTGGCTGTAATGTTGGTGATGACGTTGTCCCAGATTTCATTGTTGGGTATGTAAATCGTCTGATTGTCAAAAGTGCGAAATTTTGTCGACACCAGATTCATCTCATCGATCGTACCCGTAATCCCGCCGGCGCTGACCACATTGCCGACGTCAAAGGGGCGGTTAATCAAGATCATCAAACCGCTGGCGAAATTACTTAGCGTTCCTTGCAGTGCCAAGCCGACGACCAAACCGGTCGCACCGATCGCCGCTGCGATCGGCGTGACATCCACCTCCAACGCCGCCAGAGCAATCACGAAACCAATCAGCCAGACGACGTTCTTGATGGTTCGAGCAATTAAATTCTCCGCCAGTTGTGGCAGATTGACTTTTCGCTCCAACAACCAGTTCACGACGCCAGCCAATACTTTTCCGATGGCATACGTTGCCATCAGAATGATGGCGAATTTTAACAGGTTCCAAGCCATCCGTTGTCCGCCTTCTTGCGAACTTAGCCAACCGATCAGGCCAGCCCAAAGGGAACTGGCGTCGGACGTGTCGATATCGAGCCCCGAAACCGCTACCGCGTATTGACGAAATTCCTGGACCTCTCCGCCTTTGGTTTCCAGCGAATCGAGCACGATGTTTAGACGATCCCGAAGTGCAGTCCGTTGATCTTGCAATTCGTTGACGCCGACCAAGAGTTCCTTCTTCATGGCGGTCGCCGAATCGATAACTTGCGACGACGGGGTGCCCTCGGTTGTCGGGCCAGCATCGCTTCCCTCAGCGGATTCATTAGCCGCGGTGGAGTCAGTGGCTTCATCCGATTCTTTGCGGTCGGGATCGTCGTCTTCCGAGCCCTCGATAACGCCAGAGTCATTCTCTTCGGACGGCTCGCTTGCCGGATCATCTGCGTCGGCATTCTCCGCAGAGTTCCCATCCTCCAACTGCTTTGTCGCCGCTTCGATGAGCTGTTGCTCGGTCGCAGCCGCGGCCGAATCGACGGACTGCGTGACCGTTTCGGCGGTTTTTAATGACGCTTGAGCCGCCTGATCATCGTTAGCGGCGAGGGCTTCGTTGGTTTTCGCCACTCCTAAGCGAGCTGCGGCGATCTGACGCGCCTTACCTCGCAACAACTCGAACCACGCGGCCGCTTCGACTTCGAGTTCAGACTTGGTTAGTGGCCGCACCATGAGACGCAACTGTTCGCGCGGTACTTCGGGATCAAGCGTCGTCACCGGTTGGAGGACAGCCGCCTCCGGCGCGCCTTGAGCGGCTAAGCCGCTTTCAGCAGAGACCAACAGCAACGCCGCTGTCATTAATATTCGCGAGAACATGATTCAATCCTTGTGTAAGGCTCCGTCGAAGACCCGAAATGTTGTGGCTTGTAATCCTCTCCACAACCGGACCGCCATAAGAAAAAACGGAATCTGGAAAACGGATTCTGGAGAGCTGCTTGGAAAACGGGTCAAGAGCCGTCCTGTTTGACGCCACACTCTGGCTCGCTACACACTGATTCTGGGATTCAGATCAGCGTGAGGTCCAATTTTTGCTCTTTTTCCCTTCCCAACGCCCCGCCAAACAGTCGAAATAGTGCAATCCAGCGGAATCGCTTGGAGGCTTCTGGGGAGGCGCGCACAGTCACCGATGTCAACATTTATTGGTTCAGTTGACGTTTGCTTATAATAAAGGCTCCGGCGGCCCTCCACTGTCAAGACGGATGGAAGGGCTCTTCAGGCTTGAGACGCCGGCTGCGTCGCGATACGATACGACACTCCCAGAAGGGTGGGCCATTCGGTCCAAAAGCAGGGGTCGTGGCGAGACCGACTTTTACGCGATGAACCTCGTTTCCACGGCGACAAACAGGGGCTGGTACGTCATTGGATCCTTGATACGAAGGTGCGCGGCTTCTGCTGAAAAAAGGGGCGAGATTTATGCAGCGGCAAGCTATCCAAGAAACCTATTGGGACATTGAGGCTGCGTCGGAGCGACTGTCCGCTTTTTGGAACGTGGAGTTAGTACAAACAGCCCCCGGAGCTTTGCGGCTCGATTTTGGCCTCGCGACGGTTGGTCGTTGTTCGGTTTACGAATGCAGCACCAACGTCGAACTGGTTGCGACGGGTGCCAGGGCCGACAAGTTTGTGACGATCTCACCGATCACCCGCGAGTGTGCCGCCTCACGCTTTCGCGGAACAGAAATCAAACCGGGCCAAATCCTTTTCATGGAACCGCGTGGCGAGGTGTTGCAGCAACTCGCTTCCGGCCATCGTCAGGTCGCCATGTCCATTCCAGTCGACCTTTTCCGCCGAGTGGCGGCGGCGGAGTTTATCGCGGAAGATCGGTTGGATGCTTTCATCACTTGGCGGAGTCTGATTCTGAGTGAGAAGAAACTGGACCTGCTGCACCACATGATTTCCAGCATCCTCCGCGGCACTTTTCCTGAGCTCGAACGACCAGACGCCGACATTCTGCTGACACAGAGCATTGTGGAACTGATCTTCGACGAGGACACCCGAGATGGGAACCTCTTGTCACACCAAAACCGGCTAAGAGTCGCGTGGGAGGCACTTGATTTAATCCACTCGCGATTTCCGCGCTCCCCGTCCATTACGGAACTATGCGAGATCACCAGGGTCAGCCGACGAACATTGTTCTACGCCTTCGATGATCTGCTGGGCCTGTCGCCCCGTGCTTACATTAACAAGCTTCGCTTCGATGCCGCTCGTCGGTTGATTGTCCAGCGTCTTGACCAGCGATGCATCCAACGGGTTGCACGGGAGCTCGGATTTATCCACGAAGGGCAATTCTCGATCGACTATTCGTCGGCTTTTGGCGAATCCCCAACCCAGACCCGCCAACGATTCATGGGCCTTCGCGAACATTCCTGGGGCGACGGCCGATATTAGCCGACGCGACGACGCACGCCAGACGTGAGAACCACAGCCATCCTGGAGTCGACGTCTTTGCAGATGCCGCCTTTCGGGAGGCCAAGGCAAGCGGCGCGTTATGAATGCTCCTGAAACGGCTCCCGCCTCCTTTTGTTTTCCGCGTGGAACGGCTGAAACGGCATCGTCCGCACCAAATGCTTGGGCGCTTACGCCCTCGCACTGCAAGACGAGTCCGGTTGAGGCTGGTAACCTATACGCCCCGTCCCACAGCTAACAATCTTTCGAGGAACGACATGGCACATCGAGCCACTACTCTCTGTTGCGTTTTCTTGTTTTGCATTGGCTTGGGCAATCTCTTACGTGCGGAGATTCGTCAGCCAAACATTCTGTTCATCTTCGCAGATGACGTCGGGCAAGAAGTGCTGGAGTGCTACGGCGGCCAGTCTTACCCTACGCCACATTTGAACGAGTTGGCTCGGACGGGGATGAAATTTCAGCACGCCTACAGCATGCCGGTCTGCCACCCGTCTCGGTTGACGCTGATGTCGGGCAAGTATCCTTTTCGACATGGCACCGTCACTTGGGGCGATTATCCGAAAGTCGCGGAAGACGCAACTTTCAGCCGTTGCTTGCAACGAGCCGGATACACCAACGGCATTGTGGGCAAGTGGCAGTTGTGTCTGTTGCGTGACGATCCGTTGCACCCGAGCCGTCTGGGATTTGACCATTGGGATCTGTTCGGTTGGCACGAAGGACCGCGGTACTACCAGCCGATGATCTATCGAAATGGGCAAGTCCGCGACGATACCGAGGGACACTACGGACCGGACGTCTATCAACACAGCCTGATCGAATTCATGAAGGCCAATCGCGAACGTCCGTTCTTCGCTTACTATTCGATGGCGGTCGCGCATGAGGTAACCGATGACCTCGATCCGCCCGTTCCCCATGGCCCATTTGATCGCTACGACAGCTACCCCGAAATGGTCGCCGAGATGGACCGAGCGGTCGGGCGTATGGTCGCGGCACTGGACGCGCTGAAGCTGCGAGAAAAAACGCTGATCTTGTTTCTTGCGGACAACGGCACACCGCCAGAGATCATCATCGGTGCCGAGGGATCGGAACTACATCGGACGCCGGTCGTGTCTCGTCGGAACGGGCGCGATGTGCCGGGCGGAAAGAAGCAGTTGACCGATGCAGGGACGAACGTGCCGATGATCGCCAACTGGCCGGGAACGATTCGACCGGGCCAGGAGGTCGATGACTTGGTCGATTTCAGCGACATCTTGCCAACGTTTCTCGAACTCGCCGGCGCGCCGCTTCCCCGCGGCGAGCAACTCGATGGAGTGAGCTTTGCCAAACGCCTGCGTGGCACAGGCGTTTCGCCACGTGCCTTTGCCTACTGCGAAGAGGCCGTGCTTCCCAAGCCGGGAGGCGTCGAGCCCGACGGCACCAGCTCAGGCCTAAAGTGGATGCGGACGCAAGACTGGAAGCTGTATAACGACGGCCGGCTGTTTCACATGGCGGAAGATCCGACGGAGCAATATGCTCTGCAAGCCCAACAAGATGATGCGACGCGTGCGGCGATTCGGCAACGACTCCAGCAAGCGTTCAAAGTCATTGGGCTGTAAGTAAGCTGTCAGCGATCGCAATCAACCATCCCCAACAGCGGTAAGGCTGCCGAGCCGATAGCAACGCCTCCAACCCGCCGCTGGCCATCGAGCACCAGTCCCTACCCGGGGACCAAGCAAGCCGCCACAAACTACAACCTCAAACGCAAACCTGAACAAAAAAGCACCTTCAAAAATAGTTGCGGTGGCCGCTCGGGGCTGCAAAACTATGGTGTCGGTTCCCATAACCATGTAACCTGCCGCCTCCCCACACCGCTGGCCCGCCCGCTGCCGAGGATAGCACCGAGCGAAGTCCGCTCTGTCAATAACCGCGTCCTCAGTGACGTCCCGCCTGTACCCTGCAGCCAGACTGCAGATCCAAAACATCTGCCCGATATCCGCGTTGAAAGATCGATCATGCTCAACCGTCGAAATATGCTGCAGGGAATGGCCGCCGGCGTCGGCGCCGCAGTGGGTGCTTCCGTTTTTCCCGAACGCCTGCTGGCATCACCCGGCAACCTAGCCTTGCCCGGCAGCACGACGACTCCCAAACGCGTCATCTTCTTCATGCAGAATCAGGGCTTTGATCCCAAGACCTGCGTCCCGGCGGGAATGACCAGCAGCGGTTCGCTGGCCAAAGCCAAACTGCCCGAGCCCATCGAATCGCTCGAGCCCTACAAAGAACGACTGCACATTATCAACGGCCTGCACGGCAAACACACCAGCCCGTCGCACAGCGCGTTCTTCGGCGCATTGGGCGGCTATCGCGGTGGTGATGGGGTTCCACCGAGCGCCGCGACAATCGATTACGAACTCAGCAAAGCGTTGCCTCAGACGCTGTTGCCTCATCTGTGCATCGGCATGGATTCGATGGAGAACATGACGACCAAGCCGACGCTGGCGACGCTGTCAGCCAGCGGTGCCGGTCAACCAATCTTCATGTATTCCGATCCGAACCAGCTTTATCAAACGCTGTACGGCGGGATCTCGACAGGCGACATTCGACGACAACACGAAGCGCGTTCCGGCATGCTGACGGAGATCGAAAAGCTGGCGGCCATGAAGGGGCGTGCGCTCCCATCGGCCGATCAACAGCGGTACGGCCAATACGTGCAAGGCTTCCAGGAAGTCAACGGCCTGCGCGATCGACTGGATTCGGTTGCCGATCACCTGCGCAAGTTCGCCCCGAAAGTCGACGATCGCTACAGCAAGCCCGAGTTCGAAACCGACTGGCACGATGTGCTGCTGGACCTTGGTATCTCGGCGCTCACTTCGGGCATCACCAACACGCTCACGATCGGCTCAGGACGCGGCGAAATCTTTGGAGCATGGAAAGGACTGGGGATCGATCAACAGGGACACAACCTCGGTCACATGGATCAGCCCGACAATCCGATCTGGATCAAGATCCGCCAGTACAACAGCCGTATGCTGGCCAAAATCATGGAGAAGCTGGAAAGCGTGCCCGAAGGGAGTGGCACGATGATGGACCACACGCTGATCGTCTACACCAGCAACAACGCCGACAAGCAACACACCGACGGCGGCAACTGGCCGGTGATGCTGCTGGGCAACTTCGACGGTGCGTTCAAAACCGGATGCTTCACGCAGCTTGATGGCAAACGCCCGATCAATGCTCTGTTCACATCGCTGCTGCGTGCCGCTGGCCAGAACTGCGATCGCTTCAACATGAATGACAACCTAGCCAAAAAGTTCGACGCCGGCTCCGGACCACTCAAGGAAATCCTGGTATGAACGTGGTCCGTCTGGCTGCGGCAATGCGGCTGTTGTTGGTCATGTTGTTGGTGGCGATGTCGTCCGGGCTCATGTCCTCGGTGGCTAGAGGCGAAACTTACGCGCCCGGTCAGAAGATCGACAAAGACTTTGGTACCTTTGCCAAAACGTTTCTTGCCAACCATTGCGTCGACTGCCACGGCGATACCGATCCGGAAGGCGGTCTATCGCTGCATGACCTGGGACCGGTCGACGAGGTCAACTCGGGCATTTGGAAGTCCATTTGGGCACAAGTCGCTTTGCAGGAAATGCCGCCCGCCGATGCGGGGCAACCCGAGGTCATTCAGCGACTGCAGTTTATCGACTCGGTGGTGGCGGAACTGTCCAGCGTGATGCGCGATAATGGTGGCTTCCACGCTCATCTTGATCCGCAGAAAGGCAACTTCCTGAATCATGACCTGCTGTTCGGTCCGCTGCCCGAAGGCATCCAGCTTGCGCCAACCGCGTCGCCGGCTCGTCTGTGGCGAGTCACACCGGAAGAACACATCACGCGGTTGAATGAACTGATCAATCGAGAACCAAAGTTCGACCCAAACAAGCCGGGCCTCCGCACCCGTGGCGATGTCGTTCCCACCAATCATGGCGGAGAACGCAAGCTGTACTTCGGCACCGATCGCATCATCAAGTGGCAAGGCGGGACGGTTGCATACGCCACAGCGGTCAAAAGCGTTCCCGTTGTGCTGTCGTCGGCGCGAACGCATGGCCTGGAAAACTATCCCGACTTCTACTCCGTCAACAGCGCCGAAGCGACACAGATCCTGAACGTCGCCAACGACATCCTGCGTTACATGGCTTACGGACCGCTTAGTATCGCGAACCCGGAACAGATCACCGATGACCCGAACGCGTACAAGATGGAAGGCGATATCCGCGGCCTGCCGACCAGCATTGTTTACAGCACCAAAGTCGTTCGCCCGCTGACGCCTGTCTATGAACTGATGAAGGAAGAGGGTGTTAACGAGTCGAGCCTGCGAGCCGCGGTCGACTTTCTGTTTGAGGCGTTGACGTTCCGGCCGCCGAGCAAACAGGAATCGGAGGCGTATCTGGCGATCGTCAAAGACTCGATTCAGAAGATCGGCAAAGAAGACGGCGCGATGTTGGGTCTGTCGGCGATCTTTCTTGATCGCGACGCATTGTTTCGTCCCGAGCTTGTCGAAACCGGCAAACCCGATGCACATGAACGAGTGATGCTGCAGGACTGGGAATTGGGGCTGGCCGTGAATCATGCGCTGCGATACATCAAGCCCGACGAAGCATTGCGCGAAGCGATTATGTCGGGGCGAATGCGCACCAGTGAAGACGTAAAACGCGAAGTCACACGGATGCTGGCCGACGACAGCATTCGCAAGCCACGCGTGCTGCGTTTCTTTCGCGACTACTTCGACTACGACCTGGGTGGCTACATCTGTAAGGATGCCAAAGCTCTGGCGAAAACCGGCGTCAACACCCGAGGTACGTCGCACTATCTGGCGATGTTTGATGCCACGGCCAGCACCGATCGTTTAATTGAGCTGATCCTGCAGGAGGACAAGGATGTCCTGAAACAATTACTGACGACCAACAAGGTGGTCGCCACACGAACGGACAACTTTTACTTTGGCGAGCGACGATCAAAAGCAGAGATCGCTGAATTGGTGGCTGTGGCAAAAAAGGCGGAAGCCGAAGCGGCCAAGCAGGCCGCCGCCGAACGGGAGGCTTGGAAGAAGGCCAATCCTGACAAGAAACCGCCGAAGCCCGCAAAGAAGAAACGACAGAACACCAATTTCAACATCGCCGAAGCAAAACTGACGGGGCCGAAGATCTACGCACGTGTCAGTCACCGCAGTTTCGGCAACGGCACGATGAAACCAGAACGCATCCTGGCCACAGCCCCAGAAGGCCAGCGGCTAGGCATTCTGACGCACCCCAGTTGGCTGGTTTCGCACTCCGATGCGATGGACAACCACGCCATCCACCGTGGCCGTTGGATTCGCGAACGCCTGCTTGGCGGCGGCATCCCCGATGTCCCGATCACCGTCGATGCGATGCTGCCTGATGAACCGGGCAGTACTCTGCGCCAGCGGATGCAAGTCACGCGGGACAACTACTGCTGGACCTGCCATGAGAAAATGGATCCACTGGGCCTGCCATTCGAAATGTTCAACCACGCGGGGGTCTATCGCGAAACCGAACAGAATGCTCCCGTCGACACGTCGGGCGAGATCATCGATTCCGGCGATGCCAAACTTGACGGCAAAGTCGCCAACGCCGTCGAGATGATTCAGAAAATCGCGGAAAGCGAGCGGGCCGAACAGGTCTTCGTCCGCCATGCTTTTCGATTTTGGATGGGTCGCAATGAAACGCTGAACGACGCGCCCGTTCTGCAAGAAGCGCACCGCGCCTACAAAGACAACGGTGGCAGCATGAATGCGATGATTACCTCGCTGCTAACATCGGACGCGTTTCTCTACCGCACCGGCGGGGAAGCGACGTTGGCCGCAATCGACTGACGACCGACTGCAGCCCAAAACCGACACCGCATAACTGAAGTTCCGCGTTGATTACCGGTCGAGATAAACCGTCGGTGTCAGTTCGACCGGGCCGGAGCTGACCGGTTGAACGACAC
Organism: uncultured Pirellulaceae bacterium; assembly: GCA_964477385.1. Lineage (GTDB taxonomy): Bacteria > Planctomycetota > Planctomycetia > Pirellulales > Pirellulaceae > Roseimaritima. The sequence goes on along the minus strand of CAYZHQ010000132.1, from coordinate 4,055 downwards.
CGTTATCGCATTGGTTACTGGCAAATGAAGAACGATCTTCCTTGGATCTACAGACAGATTTTCTCGAGACGACAGGGACCGGCATGCGCGTCGCTGGTGCTGATTCTTTACGGATGCTCGACGTTGTGGACTGTTGCCAGCTTTGCCGACAAGCCAATTCCCCAAGGGCTTGCCGATCCCCAGCAATATGATCGGTTCGTCAAACCATTCCTTGCTCAGCACTGCCAAGCCTGCCATGACAGCGAAACCCAAAGCGGGGAACTGCGCATCGATTCACTCGCTGCCGACTTCCTGAACTCTCCATCGACCGGTCAGTGGATCGAGGTGATGGACCAGATGAACCTCGGTCAGATGCCGCCCGCGGAAGAACCCCGACCCAATGTCGACGAACTGCGGCAAGTCACCGCTTGGATCGCTGCGGAACTGCGTCATGCCGAACGCATCCGCCGCAGCGCCGGTGGCAAAGTGGTGTTGCGGCGATTCAATCGATCCGAATACGCGAACACGATTCGAGATCTGCTGTCGATCCGATTCCTGCCCGGTGAAAGTCCCGAGGAATTATTGCCTCCTGATGGAACGGCCGAAGGCTTTGATAAAGTTTCCTTGGCGTTAATGCTCGACCCCTCGTTGCTGGAAAAGTATTTCGAAGCGGCGCAACGGATCGCCGCCAAAGCGATCGTCGACGGTCCACCGGAATTCGCCACCGAAGTGATGCGTTATGAGCTGGAAGAAACAAATAACAATCGCGCGATTCGCTACCTTTGCGCCACTCCCGGCATCACCTGCCGCGAGCACGACGTGGTGTTGATGAGTGGCTCCACACGCTCCTACGGCGTGATGAAATACCCAGGCACCAATCTCGAAATCCCCGTCAAAGGGATGTACCGGATTCGAGTCCGAGCGTGGTCGGAGGATGCGACGGCCGATCAACCTGTGATCATGCAGTTCCGACAGAACCATCCTCAAGAAGACCAAAAACGGCTGCTGGAAACCGCCGTAACCAATCAACCAACAGTCTACGAGGTGGTGGTTCCGCGTGATCCCAAGTGTGGCGAATATAACGTTTCGATTGTCAACGGCGCGAAATTCAGCACCACTAGTCGGGCCGGATTGCAAGTCCGCGATCAACAACAGCAAGCTGGCGAAGAGAAAGATTACGAGCAGGTCATCCGCTTGCAGTCCCGCCAGCAAATGGAAGCACTCACCTGGGGTCGGCCCAGTCCCGAAACCGCCGACACCACGCAACTGCCCAAACTGGTGGTCGATTGGATCGAGTGCGAAGGTCCGCTCTACGAACAGTGGCCGCCCAAGAGCCATCAGCAAATCTTGTTTCGCGGCGCTGAGGCAAAGCAGGACCAGGAATACATCGAAGCCATTTTCCGGCGACTGCTGCCGCGTGCTTTTCGTCGCAATGTCCCCCCTGAGGAAGTTTCTACGATCACCGATTTCGTCGCCGCCGAATTTGCCGCCGGTGAATCGTTCCACGATGCGGTGCGGGCCGGCATCGTAGCGGTGCTCTGCTCTCCCAAGTTTCTGTACTTAATTGAACCGTCAAAAAGTGATGATTCGAAACCATCAACAGCCCGCCCGCTGAATGACTGGGAAATCGCCTCACGGCTGAGTTATTTCCTCTGGTCAAGCATGCCAGACGAGGAACTGTTTCAACTAGCCAGTCGCGGTCAGTTGCGGAACGAACGGCAGTTGCTCGCCCAAGTCGAACGCATGATCCGCGATCCCCGCAGCGATGGATTCGTGCACGGTTTCGCCGCCCAGTGGTTGCGGACCAATGAATTCCGCACATTCACCCCTGATGATCGACTCTACAAGGAATACGACGACAAGCTGGGCGAATCGATGGTCAACGAAGCCCTCGAGTTCTTTGCCGAAATATTGCGCAGCGACAGCTCGGCACTCAGCTTAATCGATTCGGACTGGACGATGCTAAACGAGCGACTGGCCGAATTTTATGGCATCGATGGTGTCGAAGGTGAGCAGTTTCGCCGTGTCTCGTTGCCGGCCGCAACACCTCGCGGCGGCCTGCTGGGGATGGCGGGCGTCGCCATGCTCGGTTCCGATGGTAACCGGACCAAGCCAGTGCATCGCGGTGTTTATATACGCGATGTGCTGTTTAACGATCCACCCGACCCGCCACCTCCCAATGCGGGCGAGGTCGAACCAAATATCAAGGGTGAGAATCTAACCGTGCGCGAGCGGCTGATTCAGCACCAACAGATTGAATCGTGCGCGGCCTGTCACCGGGGAATTGACGGCTACGGTCTAGCGATGGAAAACTTCAACGTCATCGGTGCTTGGCGAGAGCGGCAGGATGGCGAAAACTTTCGCGGTGGCAATGCTCCGCCGATCGACGCTTCAGGCAAACTTCCCAATGGCAAGAGCTTCAGCTCCTTTGCGGAATTCAAAAGCTTGCTATTCGACCAGCAGGACCGCTTTGCCAGAGGCCTAAGCGAAAAAATGTTAATCTATGCGTTGGGCCGGCCGATCGAATCAACCGACCGAGCTTTAGTCGAACGGCTCGCGGCACGGATGGCTGCCGACGATTACTCGCTGGTCAGCTTGATTCAAGGGATCGTAACCAGCGAAGCATTTTTGACCAAATAAATTCGATCGCGAACTCATTCCGTTTACTTGCAGAACCCATAGGCAAATCGATGACTCATCGTCAACGTTTCAACGTCGCGTCGATCCGATTACGACGCCGCGCAATCTTGCGAGGCGCCGGAGTGATGATGGCATTGCCTTATCTCGAAGCGATGATGCCGTCCAGTGCCATTGCCTCGCCGATTGCCAAGGTGCCTCCTCGCCTGGGCATGTTCTATTTTGGCACCGGCATGAACATGCGGCAGTTCACCCCAGATGACGAAGGGCCCAGCTATACGGCCACAAAAATCTTAAAACCGCTCGATCCCCTCCGCGGCCAATTCACTGTGCTCAGCAATACCTATTTGGCAAAAGGAGGTGGCCATGATGGGGCCTATCCGTTTTCGACCAGCATTGCCAACGGGGAGAAACAGTCGATCAGTCCCGATCAAATCGCTGCAAAAGTGATCGGCGCGGAGACCCGTTTTGACTCTTTGCAAATGTCAGTCGATCGAGGTACGAACTATGGATCCCAAGCGTTGGCGACGATCTCATGGAACGAACAAGGCGTGCCGCTGGCGGCGGAGAATGACCCCAAGGTCTTGTTTGATCAATTGTTTCTACCCGACACCGAGCAACAAAAGCAGCAACGCAAGGGCAGCTTTCGGCGTCGGGGGTCGATCCTTGATCTAGTGCGAGACGATGCTCGAGAAATCAACGGCCAGCTTGGCAGCAGCGACCGCCAACAATTGGAACAATATTTCAACAGCGTCCGTGAGCTGGAACGCCGTTTGGAGCGACGAGTCGATTGGGCAGACCGCCCCAAACCGGTTCCCCAATTGGACGGGCTGCATGGCTATGCCGAGTCGATGCCGGGACCCGAGGGGAACGGTGACTATCTATACGACGATTACGCCAAACTGATGTACGACCTGATTGTGTTGGCACTGCAGACCGATTCGACGCGGGTGATCAGCTATGTGGTGAGAAAAGAATTAGCCGGCGGAGTGTACCCCGAGTTCAATGTTTCCAAGGGTTATCATTCGCTGACGCACCATGGCAACGATCCACAGAACTTGGCGGAACTAGCCAAGGTAGACACAATCTACATGTCCCACTGGGCATACTTTCTTGACCGCTTACGTGCGGTAACCGAAGGTGACGGAACGCTGCTGGACCACACCCTGCTGGGACTGTCCAGCGGTATGGGGTTTGAACACAGCAAAGACAATCTACCCACGATGCTTTCGGGCGGTTCGGCCCTGGGGATTAAGCACCAAGGACATTTGCGACTTGCCGAACAAACACCCCTGTCGTCGTTATGGCAAACCATGCTCGACCGGGTCGGTGTCGCCGTGCCGGAAACATTTCAAGATAGCCGTGGAGTGATCACGGAGATTGTTGCTTAGGATCGTGCGACAAAAAAGTGTCGGGTACCTTTTGCGAGGAACTCGCCC
>CAYZHQ010000131.1:0-14659 GCA_964477385.1 uncultured Pirellulaceae bacterium | reverse complement strand
GGACCCGACACTGATTTATCGCTCATTGCTAAGAAACCCAGATCGATCGATCTGATGAGGCCGAGTCCGTTTCCCGGTCGGTCCTGATGTAGCGGCGTTTGAAATGCAAACTGTCTTTCCACAGCTTTTCTCACGCACCTCGATACCAACCGTTACACGGCGAATCACTACCGGCGTGCTGGTTTTCCGGAGATTTACGGCTCGGCTATTTCTTAGGTAAGGGAGGCAACGGACGGTCGAAGTCGAGTTCGCCGAGATTCGGACTAGGCACCGACGCGGCCTCCGGTGCATCCGTTGGCACGGGCGTCCGTGGCACGAGCGGTGGCGCTGCGTCACTGCTCGCAGCACCGGGCACGTCATTGGATTCCAACATTCCAGGTGTCGCTCGCAACGGCCGTGGGCTCTCCCGCTGAGGATCTTGCGACCATGGCGGGACGGGTGGCCCCATTGGCAAGGCGGGGCTGAGCGGACTCTGGTAACCGTTTGCTTCGGGATGGCAGCACGGCGATTGACATGGCGAACAACGATCACAGGTCTTGCTGGCTTGCCAGAACATCAACTCCTCCAGGCACGTCCGCGAGGCAACGTAAACACGATCGCCCGGCTGCAACTGGTAATTGGTGGTCGTGTCGCCTAGTTGAGTGATCTGTCGATAGCAGATCGGTAGCGTGACGCGACAGGAGCCCGGTGGCGTCGGCCGTGCGAGCAAAATCTTGCAGGGTGCCGCCCGGTCGGTCAAACCACCGGCTTGCAAAACCCCGTCGAGAACCGTTTCATTGCCCACCAATGGATAAGCTCCCGGCGATTGCACTTCGCCCAGAATGTAATAACGATCCACCGAATCGAGCAGCCGCACGTTCACCTGCGCGGGATCGGCTTCCATCGCCACTAACCGTTCTTCAATGGCGGCTTCTGCCGTTTCGACCGTCAGACCTGCCACTTGAACACGACCAAAGCCACCTAAGTCAATGGTGCCGTCGGCCAGCACCTGTTGGTCTGCTGGCAAGCGCACGTTGTCGCTAAAGACGACCGGTTCGATCAGCAAGGCGTCTCCCGGCTGTAGGTAGTGCTCGTGCAAAACCGACATATCGAGTTCCTTAGGAAGGCTCGCCGAGGCGGGAGCCTGACGGAGCACCTCTTCAGCGTCTTCGGTCAGAAAATGACCTGTCGGATAAAGCGAAATGCCTAAAGTGCTGCAACCTGTGGCGAAAGACAACGCAATCGATGCTAGCAAAATCCTGATCATGGGACTGACTGTTGTTGGTGGCACGAAGGGGTCCACCTGACTAATCGTCACGTCCCATCGGAATGGTTTGATTCGACTTCCTGGCCTGCTACAACAGCATCGATCTGGACATTCCGTACAACTGGCTTAATCAACCGAAGTGCCGATGATGGCCGCCGCGACACCTCGTGCGGCTTGTCGCAAGAAAAAGTCGACGGCGTTTTCACGGAGCGTCTCGACCGTCTTCAGGCGAACCTGCGGGTTGCTCGCCGGGCCGCTTAACCGCAGCAACAGGGTCCGATTACTGAGCAGTTCGTTGACTTGGATGATCACTCCAAGCGGAATCACGGCGTTCAACGTGGTGGCGCTGGCAAGCTGTCGAAGCAATAGATTTTGGGCCGCAAAGTCGCCCGTGTTGAGCACGGCATCGATCTGCATGCGACCGTCTGCCAAGCGGATCGAGCCATCGGCAAAGACTCGCAGTTGATCGTCGAGCAACCAGAACTGACTGAGCGAGATCGCCCCGGCACCAATGGTTCCGGCCATAAAGCCTTCTTCGAACCGGATCGATCCGAGCGAGACGGCACCGAGATAGTTCTGTGTTTTTGGCAAACCTGGCACCGCTCTGGCAGAGGTCCCATCCAGAGAAGCCGAGAAACGGCCTCGCAGATCAGCGACACTGCGAATCGCGCGGCCCCCCAGTGTCAGGTCACCACTTGCACGCGTATCGGCCAACGCGTTCGGCCCCGCTCTGTCAGGAAACAGATTCGTAAAGTCGACTCGGCGGGCTTTCCATTGGCTACTCATGTCAAAGCCACGTCCGGGCCCCGCCGAAGCCAAGTGCAGGTCGCTTTCCCAACGCCCCTGCCCAGTGGTCAAACGGACGCCACGCAGCGCCGCCTCCCAACGAGAGCGATCAAGGCTGAGTTTAGCGGTGTAGCCGGCATGCCCTCGATCGATCGGTATCTGTAGCAATTTCGCGTCGTGCAGCTGAATGGATCCATTGGCAGACAGCATATCACGCCCCGTAATCGTTCCGGTCGCAGTGGCATATCCATCGACAAACTGAGGTGCGTCGCTCCAAAAAGGCAGCAAAGCTAGTTGCAAATCGATCGCCGAGGCGCGCACCGAGAGTTGCCGCTGACCGCTACCAAACGTCCAAACGCCCGACGCCAACACTTCGCCCGTCGCGTAGCGGCCCGCCAAACGATCGATCACGACTCGCGTTTCATCGCCCCGAAGATTCGATTCCAAACGGCCCGCGATCGTCCGGTTCTGTACCGCCAGATTTTCCACCAACACATCGGCGGACCACCGCATGCAACCATCGGGATTGGACTGCCGGGTCCGTTGTGAACGCGCCGCCGAGGAGCGCGTCGCGGGAAACGGCTGACCGGCATGCTCCGCCGCGATTCGCCGATGAGCCGCAGCGAACTCGACGGAAAGGCTACCCGCCAGCCGTTCCGTCGGGTCACGATTGATCAACGGACCGAGGGCGGAGAGTCGCATCCCGCGGAGCGAGATGTCGGCTCGCCAAGCATCTTCCCAAACATCGTTCCAGCTCGCCTGAGCGTCGACGTCCGAAACGGTACGAAATTGAAAATCGCCTTCGAACAGGCGGCCCGATCCCGACGCCGTGATCGCCTCCTCTTCGGCTTTGACGACCACTTCGGCGCCGCCGACCGGCAGGTCGCCAAGACGGACGTCGGCCACCGTGACTTCGATCGTTCCCTCGTGAGCACTGGGCTGTTGCACCGCATTTGCGGGCACCTGCCAGTCGATACTGCCAGAGGTGCTGGCCGTGATCGTCGACGGCAGCGGACCGCCTTGTGGCAACGGAATCACTTGTGGCAGAGGCAGCGTGGCGCGGATCGAATCCCACTGCAAATCAAACCGGTGCTCGCTCTGCGGATCCTCATCCAGCGCGAAGGTTGCCTCGCCACGAACCGTTCCGTCCAACAATTCCGCATCGAGTTGCTCCAGACGAACCGTTGCAGCGGAGATCGCATAGTCCGCCCGGACAGCACCGATGCGACTGGGCAGCGCCTCGGGCAAGGCAGATTGTTCCAGATCGGGCACCATTTCAAACATCGATTCGTTGGTGCGTAGGGCGTGCTGGATCACTCCCAAATCATTCCCAAACAGACGGAGGCTCGGCGAGGCCACGCGTCCCACCAGTTTCCATGAGGGTTGAGCCAGCTCCCCTTGGCCTCGCAGCCAAAGGTCCAGCTTGCCGGACACGACCGGCGTTTGCGGCGGTGCGGGTGCCGAAGTTTCCGTATCCATCAATGCCGAACTTTGGCGAACAAACGCCGCCACGCGCTCGGTCGGCAGATCGTCGGCGCGCAGTTCCACATCGAAACGTTGGTCGCCAATGAGGCTGTACTCGAAGGACGAAGTGACCCTGACGGTCGGATCGGCTGCGAAGGCGAGTCGAATATCGGGTGCCGAAACAAGCCCGTCCGAAACGCGGACCGGCCCCGATTCAATACGCAGCGCTGGCAAGCGATTCAGTTGGAGGGCCGGGGTCGTCACCTCTCCGGTGAGTTCCCACTGCGTCGGATCACCACTCTCTCCGACCGGCGCCGACCATGCGACTTGGCCAGTTACCGGTCCGGCAAATTGAGTCGCCGCTGGCAACAGGTCCAGCGTCTGCAAGAGTTGCGACAGAGGCTGGAGGTCTAACGCTTCCACCGCCACGTCGAACGACAGATCGCCCCGTGGGATCCACTCCAGTTGAGCCGAACCGTTGATCGTCCCCGGCGCCACCTGCTCGCGCGGATCGGTCGCGTCAGACCACTGCGTGTTCAAACGCGGAATCTCCAACACGCCGTCGGCATAGCGAACGACGGCGCTAAAATCGACGAGTTGCAATTGATCCAGTCGCAACCGCCGCGAGGAAAGGCTGCCTTCGAAACGATACGTTTCGGCGCGATTCAAAGCATTCAGCGGTACCGAGACGCGGAACTGAAGCGTCACGTCGCCTTGCATTTCGATCGGCAGCTCCAAACCGATTCGTTCCAATGCCGAAACCAACTTGCCAACGTCCACATCCTCGAACGACCAGTCAGTCGTCCAGTAGCGAATCTTCTTCGGAGCAGCTTGCGGCGCGGCGTTTGGAGCGGCTTGAGGCGCGGCGTCTGGAGCGGCTTCTTGAGCGGCGTCTTGAGCGGCCGCGATAGTGCAAACGGAAGCTGTCTGAAGCAACCCGATTGCCACGATCAGCCCCGGCATCCAACTCCATCGAATGGGCCAGCCCACCGCAAAAAGCCAGCTCGGATTGTCGACGCGACAACAGTGGGCGGGGGCTTTCATCGACAATTCCTAGCAGACGCGGATTCTGGGCGAAGATTTCCCATCGGTGATACAACAATCACCGAACGCGTGTCAGTGCCGAATTCGGCTAAAATGCTGGCAAAACCCAATGGATTCGCAAACCGCGTACCTGCGGCACCCACTGCCTGCGAACACACGAAGGCTTGACGCCGTATGCCGGGGCCTCACACCCCGCTCAACCCCACCAATCATCCCGTCTACCTGCAATCGCAATCGGCACGCATGATCAGGCGATGATTTTGTGGATCACTTCACCGGCGACATCGGTCAACCGAAAACGTCGCCCGTTGTAGGTATACGTCAGACGCTCGTGATCGATGCCCAGCAGATGCAAAATGGTTGCATGCAAATCATTGACGTGGACCTTGTCGACCGCCGCGCGATGGCCCAGTTCGTCGGACTCGCCATAGCTGACGCCTCCCTTGACGCCGCCTCCGGCCATCCAAGCGGTGAAGCAATGCGGGTTGTGATCACGCCCCGGCTTGGCCGATTTTTGTGCGACCGGCAGGCGACCGAATTCACCACACCAGATGACCAGAGTCTCATCGAGCAGGCCGCGTTGGTGCAAGTCGGTCAGCAAGCCGGCGATCGGTTGGTCGGTCTCCGCGGCAAACCCCGCGTGATTGCCCTTGATGTCGTTGTGTCCATCCCAACTGCGTTGGTTTTCCATCCCGCCGGAGTAGATCTGCACGAACCGCACGCCGCGTTCGACCATCCGCCGCGCCGTTAAACACTGGGCGGCAAAGTGCTGGCACTTCTTTTCATCCAGCCCATACAGTTGGCGGATGTGCTGCGGTTCTTGTTCCAGGTCAAACGCTTCCGGTGCCGCCATCTGCATCCGATAAGCCAACTCGTAGGTTTCCATCCGAGCGGTGAACTCGGCGTCGTCGGCTTGGCCTTGCATGTGCTGGGCATTCAGTCGAGCGATGAAATCGAGCTGAGCCCGTTGTTGCGAATCGTTCATCGCCGCGGGCCGCCGCAAGTTTTCGATCGGGTCGCCTTGAGGTTTCAACCACGTTCCCTGAAAGGCTCCGGGCAAAAAACCGGCACTCCAGTTCGCCGCGTGGCCTTTGGGTAAACCGCGGTTCAACGGATCGCTCATCACGACAAACGCGGGCAGGTTGCGGCTCTCACTGCCCAGGCCATACGAAACCCACGACCCGACGCAGGGATAGCCCATCCGCGGCAAGCCGCAGTTCATCATGAACAGCGCCGGGGAATGATTGTTCGATTCGGTGTGCCCCGAGTGAATGAAAGCCATCTTGTCGACATGTTCGCCGAGCTGCGGAAAGATCTCCGAAACCATTTTGCCCGATGCGCCGCGCGGCGTGAACTCGAACGGTGATTTCATAATCCCGCCGACCGAGTTGGCAAAGAAGCCTGTGAAATTGTCAAAGCCCTCCAGTTGTTTACCGTCCGCTTTGGCCAGTTCCGGCTTGTAGTCCCAGGTGTCGACTTGGCTCGGTCCGCCGTTGACAAAAAACCAGATCACGCGTTTAGCACGCATCGGAAAGTGTCCCGGCCGAGGTGCTAACGGATGCAGGCTCGCTTCCGCCCCCAACCCGCCTTCCGCGGCGAAGGCGTTTTGACGACCGAGCAATCCTTCGTCGCCCAGCAAGGCGGCCAAGCCCAGCAGGCCGGCACCGCCGCCGCAACGCTGCAACAGGTCACGCCGCGAAAGGGGCATCTCATCACCGTTCGGTTGTGGAAAGTATGTCATGGCAAATACAGGAACTCATTGGAACAAAAGAGGGCTTGGCAGAAGTCGACCAACGCGGCTTCGGTAGCCTCGGGGCCATCGCCGTAGCGTGCGGCTTGGTTTCCAACAAACGTCGCCGCGGCAGCCAGTTCCGTCGCCGACGGTGGACGAGCGAACGCATGCAGGTAAGCCTTGGTGATCGCCTGCTCCGTCGTTCCATCGGCGACATGGACGCGCGCCGCAAAGGCTTTCGCGTCGCTTCGCACCGACGATCCATTGAGCAGCGCTAAGGCTTGTGGAGCGATCGCTGTCTGCGAGCGTTTGCCGATGCTGACCAAGTGCTCCGGCCAATCGAACACCTGCATGGTCGGAATAAAGCGACTGCGTTTGATCGTAAAGTAAACGCTGCGGCGACGCATCTGCTCGTCGCGCGATCCCGGTCCGTACAACGTGCGGTCGAGTCGCCCGCTAACGGCCAACACGGAATCTCGAATCGCTTCGGCTTCCAATCGCCGCGGGGCGAAGTGCCACCACCAGCGATTGTCGATGTCGGTCGCCAGCCGTTGTTCGTCGGTCTGAGTGGTCTGCATGTAGACCGCACTGGTCATGATCTGCTTGTGCAGTCGCTTCAGTCGCCAGCCGTGATCGATCAGGTCGCTGGCCAACCAGTCGAGCAACTCGGGATGCGTCGGCCGTCCGCCTTGAAAGCCAAAATCGTTCGGCGTGTCGACGATGCCGCGTCCCAGGTGATGCTGCCACAAGCGGTTCACGATCACGCGTGCCAGCAGTTGCCCGCCGCCCGCTTCGGGATCGGTGATCCAGTTCGCCAGCGCGCTGCGACGGTGGCTGGGACCATTGGCCCTGACCGAAGCCTCGTCTGCCATAACGGCCGGTGCGATCTCCTCAAAGTCGCTCGCGCCGGGCGGCAAGACCTGCAACGCGCCGGCTCGCATGACCTCGGTTTTCTGCTTCACGTCGCCACGTTTGAGCAAGTGAACGGTCGGGTAAAAATGGGGATAGCCACGTCCATCGGCGTGATGCTTCAGCGGTTTGATCCCTTCGCTGTAGACCATTACCTTTCGCACATCGGGCTTGGGACGCGCCGCGGTGTGCTGCTGCAAACGCCGGTCGTGCTGCCGCCAGGCGGCGTCTTGGGCGGCAAACCAGTCACGCAGCGTCGCCCGTTCGGCTTCGCTTAACGCATCGGCCGAGTTCGCTTGCAGGTTCGCCAGCGCGCTAACCAACGCATCGGGCACGCCCCGCCCTAGCTCAAAATCGGCTTGCCGGTCATCGGCTAACGCCACGCGAAAGTGGCCCAGCGTATGCGCGGTGTTGACGTGAAAACGCAGCCGGATCGTCAAGCGAGACGCCACCTCCAACGGCTGCTCGAACTCGAACACCGCCGCTTGGTCTTTGCCGATCCCGCCGAAGTCGACCGCCCAACCCGTTTTGTCTCGATCGCCATCGATCGAACTGGCGACCGACAGCCCTCCGGTGTTCTGTTGATGCGTCGCGCGGGCGGCGACCAACCGGACGGGCGAGCCCTTTGCATCGCCCGTTTCGGACAGCGCGACCGCATCGATCGACACATCGCTCAAGGCAAAATTGCCGTTGCTCGCTCGGCCCGGACCGCCGCGCGCCATCGAAGGATCGGTCAAGGCCTCGATCCGCAGCGCCGCGGCGCCCGCGGAAGCCTCGGCCACCAGCGTGTACTCGTCGCTGCCGGCGTTCTTCCCGCTCGCCAACCAAGTGCCGTCGGCTTGCCGCGTCAACGTGGCCCCTTCGCGCGACTCCGCCGTCACCAGATCGAGCACGCGCCAGGAACCATCGGCAAGACGCTCGGGAACTTGCGGTGCGGCCAGCCAAGCCTCGAACGCGGCGGGCAATTCAGTTTGTTCATAAGCTTGCAACGCGTCGGTCAACCGCGTCTGTTCCTGTTGCCAAACGGCGAGCTGCGTTTGATGCGCTTCGGGCTGGAAGGCGAGCTCTTTTTCGCCGCGAATCGTTGTCGCAAAGGTTGCCGCCATGGCGTAGTAATCGCGCGTCGGAATCGGATCGAACTTGTGATCGTGACACCGCGCACAACCGACCGACAGTCCCAGAAAAGCAACGCCCGTGGTGGCCACGATGTCGTCCAGTTCGTCATACCGCGTCGCTTCAAATTCAGCTTCGGTGATTTGCGTCGGAAAGACGCCCGCGGCTAAGAAACCGGTCGCCATCCAGGCCAACGGTTCTTCCGGTGCCAATTCATCGCCGGCCAACTGCCAACGCACCATTTGGTCCCAAGGGTGGTCTTCGTTAAAAGCGGAAATCAAAAAATCGCGGTAATGGTATGCCGTCGGTCGGTCGTAATCGTGCTCGAACCCCGTGCTCTCGGCGAACCGCGCCACGTCCATCCAATGCCTCGCCCATCGCTCGCCGTAATGCGGTGACTCCAACAGCCGATCGATCAACCGCGGATAAGCATCGGGATCGGGATCGTTCACAAACGCCTCCACTTCGGCGGGCGTCGGCGGCAAACCTAACAAGTCCAACGACGCGCGGCGGATCAACGTCCGGCGATCAGCCGATGCGTTCGGATAGACACCGGCAGTCTGCATCGCTGAGAGCACCAAGCGGTCGATCTCTGTGCGGCTCCAAGTATCGTCGGCGAGCTTCGGCGGCGACACATCGGCGAGCGGCTGGAAGGCCCAAAATTGTCGGTCATCGTCGCTCACCTGCATCGGCTGGTCCGGTTTGGCGACCGCCCCTTCGACCAAGGGAGCGTCGTACGGTGCCCCCGCGTCGATCCACTCGCCCAGCTTTGCGATCGACGCGTCGGAAAGCTTGTCGGCCTTAAACGGCATTACCGGCTCGGCTTCGTGACGGACGAGCTCCATCAAGTAGCTTTCGTCGGCCTTCGCACCTACGAAGCCGCTCTCGAGCAACGCTTCGCGGGTCGCCAAATTGAAGTCCGCCTTCGTCGATTTCCCGCCGTGACAATCGAGACAGTGATTGACTAACAGTTCTCGCACATGCTCTTTGAACAGACGCAGGCCTCGCTTCGATTGCTCGGCATGGTTCGCCGCAACCGGCGCGGCGGTTTGCTTGGGAGGCTCATCGCCGCGACTGGCAAGGGGGAAACAAGCCATCAACAGCAGCACAGCGGTGCGTTGGAACATGATCAGTCGGAAAGGTTGGTGTGGCGGGAATTGGCGGCAGACCACCGGGGGGCATTTCATCATAGCAGGCAGCAAGTCAAAGCGCGGCGGCTACTCTTCGGGCTGATAGCCACGCCACATCCAAACCAGCGTATCGGCCAACGTCGCCTCGAAGACTTTGCGGTCGCAATGCCGTGTCGCACGACTGTAGACATACCGATAGTCGTAGCCCTTGGCCTCCAGCGCCGCGGCGGTCCGCTCGTTGGCCATCACCCAGTTGTGATACGTCTCCTCTGGATCTTTGGCGCGGTTATCGTTCTCCGACACATGGGTAAAAATCCGCAGTGGTTTCTTCTCGCTATTCTCGATCAGCTTCATGCTCGAATGGTACTCCCACGCGCCCAGTGGGTACTCGGCTTCTTCCGACGCATCGTCGTCCTGCTGATCCACAAATGTCCCCGAGTAAGTAATCAAGCGCCGAAACAGGTCGGGCCGAAACCAACCCATCGCCAGCGCCGCGGCACCGCCCGAACTGCAACCCATCGTCGCTTTGCCCCATGGGTTTTCGGTAAACGCAATCTGCGGATAAGCCGCCTTGATTTCGGGATGCTGAAGCACGGCCGGCAAGACCTCGTCGTTGATGAAACGAGCGAACCGGTCCGACATCGTGTCGTACTCCAAGCCGCGTTGGCTGCCCTTACTGTCATCTCCGCCATTTTGCACCGCGATGACGATGAACGCCGGCAACTTTCGATCGGGGTCCGGCGAAATCGTCAAGTTGTCCAGCGCGTTGCGCACCAAATCCAGCCGACTGGGCCCGTCATGCGTCACCAAAATCGGCGCCTTCGTGCCATCTTTGTAAGCGGCCGGAACGTAGACAAAAATCTTTCGTGACTCGCGAACCGGCTTGCGACGATCGAGCGTGGCATCGTCGCCACGAAAGATCTTGCTGTCGGCTAGCGGCATCGAAAATTCAAACGACTTGCCTTTGGGGTTTCCTCGATCGGTCAAATCGGGATCGATCGTGTAATCGGGTCCGATCGTATGCTTGCCGTTACCCTCCGAACCTGGCTGCTCGCTGTAGGCTTCCGCGGCAGACAACGGCTCGCCAACGGAACCCAGCCCTCCCAGGCAAACCAAGCCGCAAACCAAACCAGCGTAAATTTTTTCTCGTCGCACAGCAGATGAATCCAAGATGACAGGGAAGGAAGTGGCCGGAAAACGCTTCGGTTGCCAACAGCGAGTGGCCCGGTGGGACCATTAGTTTAGCAGAAACGATCACGATTACCTCCGTCGCGGGCTGCCGACCGCCAGAAACCGCACTGCCGGCGACGTCACTGCTCGCGACGTTACTGCATGCGGCCTCACTGCCGGCGCCTCACTGCCCGCCGCTAACGTTACGCAGCGGCGACCGCGACGACTAAGATGAGGCTTTCCGTCCGCCAAGCCACCATCGCACCGCCCGACTTCCCCCGATCCAATTCCCTCATGATCCGAAACGTGATGCACAGTCCTCCGACAAAACGACTTCGTTCTGCCAGCCCGATTGCACGCTCCGGGCTGGCGATGATCCTGCTCTGCCTAGTCGTCGAATCGCGACCGGTTGCGTTTGGAAATGAGTCGGTCGGTCCTGTTGTTGGCACCGTCCAGGCCACCACGGCACACCTGCTCTATCGTCCCGACGCGACGCCAAAACGGCTCCGACTGTCGGTGCTTTCGACCAGCGGCGAAGTCGTCAGCTCCGCCGAGGCGGCATGCAGCGCCGAACACGACTTCGTTGCCCACTTCACCGTCACCGGCCTCCAACCCAAGACCAAATATCGTTACCGAATCGATCAAGTCGGCGACCAAGCCAAGCCATGGATCGCTCCCAGCGACGGCCACAGCTTTACAACCGCGAATCTGGCGCGCGAGGGACACGCTGTCAGCGTCGCGTTTGTCTCGTGCGTCGATATCGAACCCAACGCCATCTGGTCGGAGATGCGTCAACTGGAGGTCGACGCGGCCTGCCTGATGGGAGACACGCCCTACATCGACCATTCCGACCTCGGTGTCGTCCGCGGGAAACATCGCCAGTTCTTACAGCTCGAGGGGCTCGCCGAATTAGCCGCACAAACGCCCGTCGTGGGCACTTGGGACGATCACGACTTTGGCTTGAACAACGGCAACGGATTGAACATGCAAGCCGGCAAGGCCAACACGCTACGCGGCTTCACCGAGTACCGCGCCCATGCGCAATATGGTAACGGGCAAGCCGGAGTTTATCACAAGCTTGACCTGGGGATGATCGAAGTCTTCCTGCTCGACCCTCGCTACTTTTCACAGACCGCCCCTTCGCCCGTCGACGCGGCTCAACCAACCTGTTTTGGTGCCGACCAATGGGCGTGGTTGCTGCAAGGCCTGCGCGAGTCGAAGGCCCCCTTTAAAGTCCTAGCGATGGGCGCGATCTGGCAAGACAAAAAGAACTCCGAAACCGACGACATGTTTACCTACTGGTACGAACGGGACGCGCTGCTGAACGTGATTCGCGATGAAAAAATCGCCGGCGTCAGTCTGCTCGGTGGGGACATTCATGTGGCGAGATACCTCCTGCACCCGCGGCGCTTGAACTATGACCTGCACGACTTCATCATCTCGCCGGGACACGACCACACGATCCCGACGCTCGACGCCTACCATCCGTCGCGAGAATGGTCGCTGGTCGAAGGGACGCAGTTTCTGGTCCTGACCGCCGATGGCACGGGTGATCAACCGCGGCTCGTTGCCCAGTTCCGGCAACCAGGCGGCGTGCTGAATCATCAAACGGTGCTGCCGCTGCAATCGCTGACGCCGACCGAACGCTCAGGGCTCGACCGCCAACTCCGCGGCCGCTGGAATTTCGACGACAGCTTTCAGAATGAGTCGAGCTTAGGGAATCGGATCGATGCGGCGCCACACCGCGGCGCGGCCCTCGATGCCGAAGCAGGCATCTCCGGCGGCGCACTTCGTTTGCAACGCACCGCCCAATCGTTCGCATTCGTCCCCCGCAGTTTCTTGGACGACAATTCGGCCGGACACAGTCTGTCGCTGTGGTTCAAGCCAAACGGTTTGCCCGCACACGGATCGCCGGACCGCCATTTCTTGTTCGAGAGCACCGCCGAAGGCACTCCCAGCGATCGGCAGGCATGGCATCTCTCCCTCGGACTGCGCGCCACCGACCAGCCCGCCAAAGTGAACCTGCAACTCTACACTTCGACACTGCAACCGGCGGCTCAACCCCAAGCGGCCCCGCGTGACATTTCGCAAGGCCCCTTCGACTGCTTGCTCGACCGAGCCCTCCTGGCCGATCGCTGGAATCACGTCGTCGTTACCTTTGATTCCAAAACGCTGCGACTTGTTCTGAACGGCCGACCTGTGGCAGAGCATCCGTTGCCGATTCCGGGCCCGGCCAGCGAGTTCGGTGGCTTGGTCATCGGCGGTCACCGCGCCGGCGTGGGACGGAACTTCGAGGGCTGGATCGATGAACTGGCCATCTGGCAACGCGTCCTCTCCGCTTCCGAAGCGACGGCACTGTTTCGGCAACCGACGGCGTCCCCTTCCAATCGCTGACGCCATGGGGAGGTGCACGGACGCCATGGCGAGACCAAAACCTGCCCTTGGCGGCGGCTCGCACCGAAAAAACGCTGCCGCACGAATAGCCGGCACGACCGGCCCCGGCAGGCAGCCGTTTTCCCGCCGTTGGGTACCGTCCGGCTTGCAGAAAATCGTCCGCTACGAGATACTTCGCTAGCTTGATCGCGGCCCCACAGGCCGAAGCGAAAACCGGCACCCGCTTGGACCGGTGCGACACCCTGCAACGCCGCGAAAAAATCACGGCTTCCGGGTGTTGGTTTCGTTTCCTTACGTTAAACTAAGCGACGAACTTGCCGCGGAAAGCGGCTCAAGCCGAAGTGGCGGAATTGGCAGACGCGCTGGATTCAAAATCCAGTTGGAGCAATCCAGTGAGGGTTCGAGTCCCTCCTTCGGTATTCTTTTCAACGTCCATCAGGATTCATGACGCTTGTCGTGAATCCTGTTTTCGTTTCCCCGGCTCACCGTTTGTTGCTGGCTATCCCCTGCCGCTCGATTGCCACGTTAGACGCACCACCGAGCCATTAGCCGGCCCGTTCAGATAGGCGGCCCGTTCAGGCGCCTGCTGGTTTCTCAGAGCCTGCTGGTTTGCGGCGGGGAAACATAATCTGGGCGCGGCGAACCGATTCCGGATCGATTTGCCGGCACTTCTCCAGTGCCGCCTCCGCTTCCGGCAACGGGCAAGCTTGGAGGTAGCGAACCACCGGCACCTTCAGATACTGCGACAGCGGTTCGGGAGCCGCGAACAGACGCACCAACTTGTCGATTTGCGTCCAGTCCTCCCAGCGTGCCAAGTCGGGAATCACCAAATCGGCCACTTCCGGTTTGTCCAGCACCAACCGCAGCGACTCCACCAACCGCTGACGAGGAATCTGTTTGAACTCCGTCCCGTGAACGCGGATGGCCAGCACCGCGGAATGGATATCGGAATACCTTGCGTCGGGGCGTTTCAGAATCCGCTGTTCAATTTTTTCCAGCGCCGGCACCCCACCCAGCACCAGCGCACAGGACAATGCCGAGTCAAAGCCGACGCTGTCTTGCTCCTCGGCCAACCGCTGCGCGATCGCTTGTTCGGGCACGCGAACATCTTCCGGCCGCCCGCAGATACTCAGCAACGTCCAGTGCAACCGTCGGACTTCCAGTTTCGTGGCGGGATCGGAAACGATGCGGATGACCTCCTCACGATCGAGAAACGGCTTGACCGTTGCCATCTCCTCCACCGACGCCAGCGCGAACTCATTGAATGCGTCGTCCGCCAGCACTTTGTCGTCCGCATACAGCAGCCCCAAGAAATACCGCATCCGCTCCTTGCCCGACTTCGGCAGCTCGATCAGTTTCTCGACATGCTCGGCCGCCGCCGGCGACAGCGGCCCGACCGCTCCCCATTCCCACAAATCCTCCTCGCTGACGGCCACCATCAAAGCGACGTCGCCCACCTGAAAAGCTTCAGCGGCCGGAAGCAGAACCTCCACGCCGATGCGCGAGACCGCGTCACCTTTCAAGATGCGAGTCACCTTGAAGCGATGCATCGGCACGGCGGCCGGATCCTCGGAGCTCGCCGGCAAGACGCAAACTCCCAGCGCCGCGGCATCGGTGAACTCAAGATCCTGAGTCAACGTGCTGGAGATGGCCCCGCAAAACGGGCAAGCC
>CAYZHQ010000130.1:0-15086 GCA_964477385.1 uncultured Pirellulaceae bacterium | reverse complement strand
GCCACTTATTTATTGCCACTTATTTATTGCCACTTATTTATTGCTCATTGCTAAGCAGCCCCACCGCCGAAGCTGTTAGACGTCCATCACTTTTTTGATCAGTTGGGCGTCGAAGTAGTTGGTCGACATTCCGGCATCGACCACGATGCTTTGCGACACGATGCCTGACGACCGCGGACTGAGCAAGAACGCGGCGGTGTTGGCTACTTCGTCGGTCGTCACGGCGGCGCCACGCGGGATGACCTGCTCGGCGTAGAGGTAGGCGTCCACGTAACCGGGAATGCCCGCCGAAGCGCTCGTCTTCAGCAAGCCCGCCGACACGGCGTTGAACCGCACCTGCGAAAAGCGACTGAAGGATTTGGTCAAGAAGGCCAGCGAGGATTCCAAGGCGGCCTTGATCGGCGCCATGTAGCCGTAGCTTTCGCTGGCCATCCGTGTGGTGCTGATCCCGATCGTGACGACACTGGCGTCGGTGGTGAAAAGATCTTTCAAAGCGTTGCTAACCGCGGTCAAAGAGAAGCACGAAATGTCGACCGCTTGCAGGAACGCTGAGCGGGTTGTCTCGTGAAATGGCCGGATGCCATCGCTGTAATCGGCAAACGCGATCGAGTGCACCAAGCCGGCTAGCGGCACCCCGTCGGCGGTGAGTGTCGCGGCCAACGCTTCGATTTCGGTCTCTCGTTCGACATCGCAGACCAGCACGCGCTGGCCGGCCAACAATTTGGATAGCGATTCCTGACGGGCGGGGCTGCGGACACTGAAGATCACCTCCGCACCGGCTTGTTGCAGCAGTGCAGCGATCTTGTAGGCCACGCTTTTTTTATTGGCCACGCCCATCACCAAAAAGCGTTTTCCGGCAACGGACAAAAAATCAAACGGGACAGCGGAATCGGTCATCGCGGTTTCTTTTGGGAATCGTTAGCAAAATCACGGAAGAGACGCGTGCAGCATCGCGTTTCGAATGGCAACGGCCCTATCCTTCGGCCGAAACGGTGCAGGCGAAATCGAGCCGAGCGGCGACTTTGCCTTCCAGCATCACGCGTCCGGTTAGGAAAAACGCATTGGAGACGCGTTCGTTCAGCGTCACGTGCAGCTCCACCGTATCGCCCGGCACCACCATCCGTTTGAACTTGACGTTGTCGGCCCGCGTCGCCAACGGCACAAACCCTTCGCCACCAGGAGTCACATGACTGAGCAAGATCGCGCCGGCTTGCATGCAGCACTCCACCAAAATCACGCCGGGAACGATGGGGCGACCAGGGAAATGGCCCTGCACGAAGAACTCATCATCGCGAAAGGTTTTGACGCACACAATGTTCTGATCATCCCTGGAAACAAGGTGATCGAGCAAACGCATCGGGGGACGGTGAGGAATGGCGGCTTCGATTTGTTCGACGGTCATATCGGTCTGCTGAGGAGGAGTTAGTTCAAGCACGTTAATTTAGGTTACCAAGCGGCCTAGTCCCAGCAGGCTGGTCGACGGGCAGATAGAGGTTCATAATCGGGAGCTTCAGCGAATTCCATCTCACGGGCGAAAAAGACACGCGATGACCAGCTACTTTGCCGAAGGCTCTGCCACGACCGATCTCTCTAGCGATGATATTCGCGCAGCACTCCAGCAAACCTTTCAGGCGATCGGACACCCACAAAAGACGCTGATCCTGCCTCCCGACTACACACGTCTGCCCAGTCGCGCCGGCGAGATTACCTCGCTGACGTATGAGTTGCTAGGAGACAGCGTGACCGACATCATGCCCGCACTGGGCACGCATGATCCGATGACCGCTGCCCAAATCTCGCATATGTTTCCGGGGGTCCCCAGCGACCTCATTCGGGAACATCGCTGGCGGGACGATGTGGTCACCCTGGGGGAAGTCCCCGCCGAGTTCGTCAGTCAGGTGACCGAGGGCATCTATGACAAGCCGTGGCCCGCGCAGGTCAATCGCCTGCTGCTCGAAGGGGGACATGATTTGATTTTCTCCATCGGACAGGTGGTGCCGCATGAAGTGATCGGGATGGCGAATTACAACAAGAATGTGTTCGTTGGCACCGGGGGCGAAAAGGGGATCAACGAAAGCCACTTCCTCAGTGCGGTGTATGGAATGGAACGGACGATGGGCCGCGCCGATACGCCGCTGCGAAAGATTCTGAACTATGCCCAAGACGCATTCTGCCAGCAGATGCCGCTGCTGTACGCGTTGACGGTCATCGAGGAGGACCATCAGGCCAAACGGTTGGTCACGCGGGGACTGTTCATCGGTGACGATCACGACACCTTTTTCAAAGCGGCCGAGCTGTCTTATGAAGTGAACTTCAATCACCTCGACCGGGCTCCGAAGCATATCGTCGCCTACCTCGACCCTGCGGAATTCTCGACCACTTGGCTGGGCAATAAAGCGATTTATCGGACGCGGATGGCGATCGCCACCGGCGGGCGATTGACGGTGCTTGCTCCCGCCGTCAAACGCTTTGGCGAAGACAAGCAGATCGATGTTTTGATCCGCAAGTATGGGTACCGCACCAAAGCGGAAATCATGCAAGCCTTTGAAGACAACGAAGACTTAGCCGCCAACCCGTCCGCCGCGGCACACCTCGTTCACGGTTCCTCCGAAGGCCGCTTCGAGATCGTTTACGCCGCCGGCCACCTTACCCCTGAGGAGGTCGAAGGGGTCGGTTATCGCTACGCTCCGATTGGCCCATTGATGGAACGCTATCCGATCGAAGAACTGAACGACGGTTGGAACGAAGATCGCGGCGAAGGTGAATTTTATTTTGTCCGCAATCCAGCGCTGGGGCTGTGGGAAGCTCCGCAGGACGGACGCGTGGTGTCGTGATGCGTCGCGCTCGCTCCCACACGTCTCTCGATCAACTTCTCGATTTTTCAACGAGCCCTTCCGATGTCTGATCCTTTTCGACTCGATGGTCGCACGGCGTTGGTCACCGGCGGGACGCAAGGTGTCGGTGCCGCGATTGCGACGGCTATCGCGCGGGCGGGCGGAGAAGTTGTCTTGCACGGCTTGCGGTCAGACGAAACGGCCCAGCAAACCCGTGCGGCGTGTCTTGATCTGGGCGTTCGTTGCGAAATCATCACAGCCGACTTGGCGGACGACCAGCCCACCGTGACCGAGCGTTTGCTGCAGGCGGTCGATGCGCTGTCGATGCCGGTCGACCTACTGGTCAATAACGCGGGGGTGTTCATCGATCAGCCATTCCTGGAGATGGACGCCGCACGGTTCCAGCGCACGATGCAGATCAACGTGGCGAGTGGTTTTTTTCTCACCCAAGCGTTCGCGCGGCGTTGGACGGAGCAAGGCATCGCCGGCCGTGTTTTGTTTACCGGCTCGATCAATGGCTTGTTGGCCGAACCCGATCACGTTGCGTACGACTGCAGCAAAGGGGCTGTCGCCGCCATGGTCCGATCGCTGTGCGTGGCGCTCGCTCCACAGGGAATCCGAGTCAACTCGATGGCTCCTGGATTGGTCCGCAGTCCCCTGACGAACACCGCCATCGATGATCCCGCGTTTGAACGCTGGATGCAGTTGCATACGCCTGCCGGAGTGGTCCCGTCGGCCGATGCTTGCGGCCCCGCCGCGGTGTTTTTGCTGAGCGACGCGGCGGCCCATATTCACGGCCAGACCTTGCTGGTCGATGGCGGCATGAGCGTTTGGCAACAACCCGATCTGCCGGACGCATTGCGTGCGGCGATCGAGAAATAAAACGCGGGGCTGCGGTTTACGAACCGACGGCAACCGGCATGTCGGCCATCTGGTAGGCACGGCTGCGGAAGAGGAACTCGATGATGTTCCCTTCATGCGGCTGCAACCAATTCAACCGGTTGGTCGCAATTGGGCCGACGTTCAGGCGATCGATGTGAACGCACTGGCCCGCTGCGCCGATGAACCCCGGATCCTGAGTCAGCACTGTGCCGACCAAGGTCGGGCCGATTCGACGTAGCATCTCGGCTTGCGGGCATTGCACGACGCTGACAAATGGGAACATATACTCTTTCGAGGCCACGCCACGCTCCGGCGAGTCGGCATGCACGACCATCGGACGCAGATAAGCACAAAGTTCCTTCTCGATCAGCTTTTCGCCGAACGAATCGGTCATGTCGGTGACACCTTCCTCGGTCAAATCTTGCTTCACCATCGCGTAGGTACCGGTCGCCATCGCTGGAACCGTGAAGGCCGCCAGTTTGGCCTCTTCGTCAGCCGGTGGAAGCACGTCGACTGGTCCGATGCGTTCGGCGATCGCTTGAGCAATCTCACGCGTGTGACGACTGGCCCAGATGCCCGAGCAGTTCACGCAGCTTCGGCCCGAGTTACTCAGCACGCTCTCGACCATCATGTCCAAGAAGAGCGGCCAATCATCGACCACGTCATCACCGATCAAAATCTTGGAGAAACCGGGGCCGTGGGCTTGCACACGTGGGTTCCCGTGATGTTGCTGCACCGTTTGAGCACTCCCGAAGATCATGCTCTTGGGGCTGCTGGTCATAATCGCGCCACCGGCATCGTGACCGCCGGGGTACAAGCCGAAGGCTTCGCGCGGCACGCCCGCTTCGATGAATGCCGAGACCATGCGGTAGGGCGTCCAAGGTTCCTGCGAACCGGGCTTGAGGGCCAAGCCGATTTGCATAGCGATCGCCGGCAACCACAGCGTATGCACGCCGGGCGAGTTGTTCGGCAGGACGGCACCGAGGATCGGCGTTTGAGCCTGATAGCTGACCGTCACACCTCGCCCTTCCTCACCGAAACCGCGCGACAGAATCGACAGATCCAAACCACGGGTGAGGCAATCGAGGATCTGGTCCATGTGCGCTAGCACAAAGGCGTTTTTGCCCATGTTCGAACGACACATGTGCTCCGGTAGGCCGGTACTTGCGGATTGTTGGTGAATAAAATCATCCACGCTTTGCGTCCCGTCCCCCATCGGCAACGTCGCCGATTCGAACAGCACGGCCGCTTGTTTACAGCACTCGATCAACTCATCGGTCGAATGTTTCAACAACGCTTGTCGAGCTTTGTCCGCACTACGCAAGTCGCGTTGCACAATGCCGCCGCCAACTTGGCTGACTTCGGCGATCGGTTCCCCGGTCGCGAAGTGAACGACGTGCTGCTTTTCTAGAGACTCGTAGGGTTTGCCCCAGCGAAGGGCCGGTAGATGCAACATGGTTTTCTAGAATGGTGAGAGTAGCAACGTTTAGTAAACGCCAACGGTCGTGCCGCTAGCCAATTTGTGGTACGGGCGAACTCCGCTGACGCCGTCCCATGGGTAGGTATCGAAGGGGGCTTCGCGTTCGCCTTCGTCACGTTCCAGGAAGCCGGGCACGAAAAATTCATCCGTCAGCGTGTACAGTTTGACTCGGCCTGTTTCGCCATAGCCGACCGTTTGCGTGTGGTCTTCCATATCGACCACTTCGGTGACCGCACGCGGCTGCGGCGCGTAGTAACTGATTTTATAGCCATCCTCGGCAGTGATCGGCTTACTGCATGCCAAGCCCATCAGCGTGTTGCCATAAGTTGGCGTCATGAACACGCCGCCCTCTTCCGGCGACCCGCCGAGCAATTCTTCCACGGCGTAACGAGTCCACTGAGGGGTGAATTCGGTACCGCCGGAGAAGATGCCGGTGATGCCCACTTCGGCAATGCTGGTTCCCTTCTCTTCCAATGCTTCGCCCAGCGATTCGAGCAGCTTGGGAGTGGCGAACATGCACTTCACATCATGGTTGGCCGTCAAGATCGTCACGGCCTGATCGATGCAGTGCTTCTTGTACTCTTCCAGATGTTCCATCCAGCCCTTCTTGATCAACTTCACGACCCAGCGCGGATCCAAATCGATGCAGAAGCAGATCCCATCGCGATATTGTGCGAGGTGTTCGACCGCCAAGCGTAAACGACGCGGCCCGCTTGGACCGAGCATCAACCAGTTCGAGCCTTTCGGGAAATATTGGTCAGGCAGCGTGTGCGAGAACAACTCGTAGTCCTTCCAGTGATCTTCGACCACGGCGCGGCTTTTGGGGACGCCCGTGGTGCCGCCGGTTTCAAACACGTAAACCGGCTTGCCCGCCAAGCCTTTGGGGACCCAGCGACGCATTGGTCCGCCACGCAACCAATCGTCTTCGAACAGCGGAAACTTTTTCATATCGTCAAACGACTGGACTTCCGTCAACGGATCAAAATTCAGTTCGCTTTTCTTCTCCAGCCAGAAGGGGCTGCCGGTTGCTTCACTGAAGTGCCAGTGGACCATTTTGACGGTGTGTTCGTCCAATGCTTGGCGGGCTTCGTCGACCTTGGTATCAACGGTGCTCATTGGGGCGGTTTCTCGCAGGAGGGGACAGGAACGGGAAGGAGCATTGCGAATGCTGCTCAGATTCTAGCCAAGAATCAAGCGGCTTGAGAGGGTGCAGGGCTTAGTTGCTCATTTGTCTCAGCCGACCGCGGCGATTTCCAACGGTTGCGCAAACTCGCCGGAGGGGCCGCGATGTGGCTTCACAGGCGACACTGGGTGCACAGCCAGGCACGGCAAGACACAGCAAGGGCATAAAAAAACCCAGAGCGAACTCTGGGTTGAAGTCGAGCCAAAGGGGCTGCGTGCAGCGGCTCCCGGACGCGTTTATTCCTCGTTGTAGATTCCCGAGACGTCGCTCGGCAGGCGTCGATTGACTCCCGCTTCGGTTTGAGGCGAGAAGTCGCTGCCTCGGACGGCCGACCCGAGCGGCGTCGTTTTAGCGTCGCTGATGACCTGGATATAGTTCATCAGTTTCCAAACAGGGATGACGGTCACGCCCATCTCTTTGGCCTGAGCTTTGATCTCTCCCAACTCGCTGACTTTGGCACGTGCGTCCGGATCCTCGTCAGGGGCTTCCTCAGGTTCTTCCACGACCAGGAACCGGACCGATGGATCGAGTTCTTCGACAACCTGACCACCGGCGGCCAAGATCATGCCACGCAGGACTTCCGTATCGCTGCGGCTATCGTTGTCGATGTCGATGTCGCCTGCCAAAGCGATTTTGACGGTGCGGCCTGGAGCCCAGAACGGCGAATAAATCTTATCGCCTGGAATAATCGGATCGCTCAGCGGTGCCGCGTCGACAACCCGGCAGAGTGCCAAGTGATCGCGGCGGATCGCGATGACCTCGATCTTGGCCTTCGGTTTGGCGTCGGTGATCCGCGTCGCGTCGGCATCGACCACCGTAAACACAACCGCCTGCCGCAGGGCATCGGCCGAGCCCAGATTGATTTGCACCAAGTTATTGGAGACGTAAGTCACTTCGCCTTGTGCGATTTCGAATTCCGTCTGCTGCAAGTCGTTGATGCGGCTTTTCTGGTCGTCGATCAACTTTTGCTTGGCTGCAATCTCCTTCTGACGCAACTGCAATTCATCGGCCGATTTCGTTCGGAAGGCGCTGAACTGGCGATCCAGATTGGTCAAGCTGTCCGCGATTTCGGCGTTCTTTAACTTCATTGCGGCGCGGGCATCATCGAATTCGGTGATCCGCGTGTTCAGAGTCGTCTCCATCTCTTTCTTGGCGGTTTTGGCATCCGCGGCGGCTTGATTGGCAATCGCAATGTCCGCTTCAGATTGTTTCTTGACCGTCACCAATTCATCGCTGCGCTGCGTGTTTTGCTGATTACGATCGCGCAGGGAGTTGATCATGAACTCCGGGATTGCCGGGTAATTGCGGTTGGCTGGATCGAGATTGGGCCCCATTTGACCGATGTCGGTGACGAACCGCTGACTGATCGCATCGATATCGGGGTCGCCCGAATCGGAGGTCGCCAAGGAGCTGAATTCGGCATCCGACATGGTGCCCACGCCGAGCATTTTCTTCAGCGTCTCGAGCTGCGTTGATTGCTTGGCAATCTCACTGTTCGCGTTGCTCAGTTGCGTCGATTTGGCTTTCTCCGAATTCGCCTGCTCGTCGCCCCAACGATATAGAAAGAAGTTCAGAATCAACGACAACACCAGCAGGATCAGTGTAGCGATCAAACTGCCTCGGATGACGGAATCGTCGCGCGCGACTGCCATATTCGATTACTCACGTGAAAAGCCTATCCCGCGAAACGTGCGAAGATAGCTGGATTCGGAAAAGGGGGTTTAGGTGAATAACACCTAATACACATCGTATTTGGCTGCCAGCCAAACGCCAGCGAAGTCTAGCATAATCGCCCAGAAGCCCTCGTTCGCTCTCTTTAAAGTATCCGGTTATTCCTGTTGTGACAAACAAAAAACAAAACGAAGCGGTCAATCGGGGCTGCCAAAGGGGTGCGAATTGCCTTAATCTGGTCTCTTTGAACCTCGTTGCGGATGCGTCATGGATCGACCAAGTCAGATGAATGGGCTCTCCTCGCAAACTCTAGGGCCCTCTTCTTCGCCTGTCGGTGACTCCCCGCTGGAACGCAGTGGTTCGTCTGCTCAGGCTGGTCTTGCCGTCGATTTGTTCGGGCACCCTTTGGAAGACAACGCCTCCCCAAGTAAGGCGACAAAGCGAGCCCGATCCGGACACGGCGGTGAAGATCTGCAGGGTCGGTCGGTGATGCTGGTCGACACGTTTGGCCTGCTATACCGAGTCTTCCACTCGATGGGTTCGATCTTGTGCCCGGCTGGTCGAGAAGTCGGCGCGACTTACGGATTCGTTTCCACGCTGCTGGACCTCGTGCAACGCTGCTCGCCCGATTATCTGGTCGCCGTGTTCGACGTCGGCAGCCGTAACTTTCGCCACGATTTGTATGGCGACTACAAGGCGAACCGGCAACCGATACCAGCCGAATTGAAGCAACAATTGCCGATGCTAGAAGCGGTCTTGGAGGCGCTGGGGGTAGGCAATATTGGTTGCCCGGGCTTTGAGGCCGACGATGTTGCGGCGACCCTTGCTCGCCGTATCGAGTCCGCCGGAGGAGAGTGCCTGATCGTCAGTAATGACAAGGATTTTCGGCAACTGGTCACCGAACGGGTGTCGCTCTATCGGCTGCGTGGGCATGAGATCTGGGATGCCGCGGCGGTGCAACGCGATTGGGGAATCCGCCCCGATCAATGCGTCGATTATCAGGCGCTGGTGGGGGATCCAGTCGATAACGTGCCGGGCATTCGCTTGGTCGGTCCCAAGCTCGCCAGCCAATTGCTACAGAAGTTCGGGACGCTGGAAAATGTGTTGGCCAACGCCGGTGCCGTGTCAGGGCCGGCGCGCCGTGCCAATTTGCTCGCGGGCCGCGAAATTGCGATGCTCAGTCGCCAGTTGGTGCAGTTGTGCGTCGATGTACCCTGCGAAATGCATTGGGAAGAGGCCTTGGTCGGCAGAGCCAGTCCGGCGGTGATCCGCGAGCTGTTCGACGAGCTTGGCTTTGTGCAACTGAAACACCGCGCAATGCGCCTCGTGGCCCGCAGGTAAATTATGGCCCGCAGGTAAATTATGGCCCGCAGGTAAATTGTGGCCCGCCGTTGGAGGCGTCTCGTCCCGCGAGCTTCAACGTCCCGCGAGCTTCAACGCTTGCGGAAGGGGGATCGTCCCACGCCCATCGGCGGTTTTTCCGGGCTCGGCGATCAGCGGGCGCCTCCTTCGGCCGAAACCTTATCGGCAGAGACGGGTTTAATCGCTAGACTGAATTCGAAATGTTCAGACTGCCGCAGATTTGCCTCCGCCCGACTCCGCCCGACTGGGATTCCGAGTAGGCTTGTGCTGTGGTGCCACCCCCCCGAAAAAGACACATTGTCCCAGGAGCAGAATTACGGTGACTCGAAGAACCAATTCACGACGCGCCAGCCGAACGTCGGGCTTTACGCTGTTAGAGCTGTTGCTTGTGCTGGCGATCCTTGTCGTCCTTGGTGGTTTTGTGCTGACCAACTTTATCGGCGTCGGCGAAGGTGCCAATGCCGATATCACGACCTCGCAAATGAGTGCGCTCAAAGGTCAGATCCAGATGTACAAAATCAACAATGGCAGTTGGCCGGAAACGCTGGAACAACTACGCGATGGGCCAAGCGACCCAGCGAAGAAAGCTCGCTTCGTGCCGATTATTAACGAAATCCCGACCGATGCGTGGGGCAAACCGATCACCTTTACGCTGAACGGTAACACCTACGAACTGCGTTCGGGTGGAATCGACGGACAGATGAGCACCGACGATGACTTGATTGTCAAAGGTCCTTAAGGCTTCTCATGCGGCCGCCCCTTCGCCTTCCTACCCGTCGTAGCAGCGGTTTGACGTTGCTGGAAGTTTTGTTGACGCTGGCCATCATGACGGCGGTGGCCGCGTTGTCACTGCCGCTGCTCGATGGGATGCTTTCCAATCGCCGACTGGTACGCGGAGCGGAGGTGGTTCGCGTCCACATGATGCAGGCTCGATTGGAAGCGATGCGATCAGGGCGGACACAGATCATGCGTTGCCCACCCGCCGGCAGCACGATGACCATCGTTCCCTTTCGTAATATGGCCGACCTGACTGAAGCGGCCGACCAAATCGGCTCCGGCGCGATGTTGCTTCAAGGCGGCCAGCCGACGGCGGCTCCTCTGCCGACGGAAACCAACGAGGAACCGCGTACGGTGGAACTGCCCGAAGAGATCACGTTTGCGGATAGCCGGGTCGAGTCAACCACCCGTTCGATCTTGTTGGCCAATCAGGCGGCAGCTCAGACTCAAGCGTCCGATGATACCAGCTTACCGATTCTGTTCTACGCCGATGGTTCGACCAGCAACGCGGCGGTGACCGTGCAACAGTCGGGGGCAGGTCGCATCGTGATCGCCCTTCGCGGCTTGACCGGCGAAGCGACAGTCGGAGAACCACTGCCATGAATCGGCGAGGTTTTTCGTTGCTGGAAATTTTGCTGGCGATCGCGATCCTCGGTGCCTCGCTGGCGGTGTTGTCGTCGTTGGTGATCACCGGTGCCGATGCAGCCAGCGACGCGAGCGATTTGGCGGTCGCCCGGATGCTGTGCGAAACGAAAATGAACGAGCAACTGTTGAATCCTGAAATCGTGCCGCTGCCACTTCCGCTCAGCCCCATCGATCCGATCGATACGCCGGATACCGGCGGCGTGGCCAGTTTTCAGTATTCGATCGAAGTCCAGCCCGCGCCGGCGATGCAAGGCCTGTTAGCGATTCGCGTGACGGTCAGCACGGAAGAACTTAATCAAGTGAACCAGCCCAAGGTGCAGTACTCGTTGATTCGCTGGATGGTCGATCCGGCGCTTGGCTTGGAGCAACTGGAACGAGACGCCGAAGCGGAAGCGGCGGCGGAAGAGGAAGCGGCCGCGACAGCGAGCGACAGCGACAGCGCGGGAGGTGAGCTGTGAGCTTACGCAACGAAGCGCAACATCACCGCGCGGGTTTTACGTTGATGGAACTGATCCTGGCGCTGTCGTTAGCGGTGGTGCTGTCGGTCATGATCGGCACCACGCTGTCGTTTTACGTGGGCAGCATGGAGACGCGCGATTCCAGCGTCCGCCGCGTCCAGCTGGCGACATCGGTGATGAAAATGATCTCCGACGACTTGAAGGCTTCGCTGGCGATCGCCGAATTCGATGATTCCGCGCTCGGATCTTTCTTGGCCGCGTCGGCGGGGGACGCTGCGGGAGGGGGTGGCGGTGCAGATCAAGAGGCATCGGAAGAGTCTTCGTCGCTATTATTCGACGTGCCGGAGGAGGCCAGCGCGTTGCCCGAAGAGGGTGTGACGATGGACTTGGCGATCGAGCCCACCATTTTGCAACGCCCTGGTTTGATGGGCAACCAAACACAGATCCTATTCGACATCAGTCGCACGCCGCGTCTGGAGGAATTCCAGCCGATGCTGACCGACGCCAGCGAAGGGCTGCAAGATATCCCCAGCGACATCAAAACCGTCAGCTACTTCGTCCAGCCACCGGGGACCGGAGGCGTGATCGACCCACTGTCTCAGGTGACCGATGGCGATACGGCGGCCAGCTTGAACAGCAACGGTGGTCTGGTCCGACGCCAGCTCGATCGCTTGGCGACCAAGTACGCGCTCGAGTCGGGCAACATGACGATGTTGAACATGACCGGTGACTTGCTCGCGCCTGAAGTGCTGGCGATTGAGTTCGCTTATTGGGATGGGTTCCTGTGGCAAATTGAATGGAACAGTGACATGATGGGCGCCCTGCCATTGGCGATCCAGATCCGCCTCACGATCGGGCCGCCAGGCAGCGATGCGGCCGACTTTGATCCCACGGGCGAGACCAACACGGACATTCGCGTCTTCCAGCAAACCGTTCGTCTGCCGATGGGCCGGATTGTCGAAGACGATGAGTTGATGGCCGACGGCAGTCTTTCGGGAGTCGGATTGTGATTTCAGGCAAGCACTTCATCGACGGCGATATGGCTCGTCATCGTACTAAGCGATCAGCCGCGCGGCGTGCAGTGCCAAGACGTTGCCGTCAACGTGGCGGCATGTTTCTCGTGCTCGTCCTGATCGTCGTCATGATCGCCACGATGGCGGTTTACTCGTTCACCGAATTAATGCTCGCTTATGACGAATCGGTACATCTAACGACCAGCCGTGTGCAATGCGATTTAGCGATCGAATCGGCTTCGGAAGCGACACGCTTGATGCTCGCTCAGCCTCGTGAACTGCGTGACGAGATGGGTGGTGTCTACAACAATCCGCAGCTCTTTCGCGGCATTAACGTCGTGCCGGGAACGAGCGCGGTGGACCGCGTGAATTACGCCATCGTCGCGCCTGACTTGGACGAACTGGGGCAGTATTCCGGCATCCGGTTTGGGCTGCAAAACGAATCGGCAAAACTGAACGTCAATACGCTGGTCACACTCGAGGCCAACACCAGCCTGATGACGCCGCTGTTGGCTGTCGCCGAAGATACCGCCGCCGCTGAGGAAGGTTCGTTCGATGCCAATAACTTGGCCCTCTCGCTGTTAATGGCGCTGCCCAACATGACGGTCGATACCGCCGAAGCGATTCTCGATTGGCTGGACGAAGATGACGAGCCACGGGATTTCGGCGCGGAACTCGATTACTACTACACTCTGCCGACACCTTACGAACCCAAAAATGGTCCGCTGGACAGCATCGAAGAATTGCTGCTCGTTCGCGGAGTGACGCCGCAGTTATTGTTTGGTGTCGATGCGAATCGAAATGGCCTTGTCGATGTTTCCGAGCAGCAGATGACAATGGTCGATCCAACCAGTTCGGCAGCCCTCGGTTGGGCTTCGTTCCTCACCGTGCACAGCATCGAGGGCAATCAACGAGACGACGGAACGCCACGGACTGATGTCAACCAAGACGACCTGGAATTGCTCTACGCCGAGCTGCTCGACGCGCTCGGCAATGAGGACTGGGCCAGCTTTATCGCGGCGTATCGCGTGAGTGGCCAACCGGGCGCGACCGTCGCTTCGGCCGCACTCTCGGGTGCCGCGGAAGAACCGACGGAAGAAAACGACGATCAAGCGTCTGAAGTGACAGGCGTCTGGTCGGCTGCGGCGTTAGATGATGTCGATTTGTCAGGCGGTGGCGGTACAACCATTACCCAGATCTTGGACTTAATCGGTGCCACAATCACGGTTGGCGAAGGCGACTCGCGCGAGGTACTCGCGTCGCCATTTATGGATGACCCGGTCGCCATGGCGCTCTACATGCCGGCGCTGATGGGAAACCTGACCACGCAAGATTACGATCGCATGCCGGGACGGATTAACTTGAACGAATGCCCCGCCGAATTGCTCCGCGGTATCCCGATCTTGGATGAGGAAACGGTCGAGGTGATTCTACAAGCCCGCGCGGAATCCAACGACACTGAAAATCGACGCTACGAAACGTGGCCACTGGTGGAAGGTCTGATCACGACTGACCAAATGCGGTTGCTGATGCCGCTACTGACCGGCGGTGGCGATGCCTATCGTGCGCAGGTCATCGGCTTTTACGAAAAAGGCAATCTGTTCAGCCGCGCCGAAGTCATTATCGATGCGACCACCATTAACCCCGATGTCGTGCTGTTTCGTGACCTGAGCCATCTTGGCCGCGGCTTCGATATCTCCGTCCTCGGGGTGCAAGCGTTTGACGCGACAACGCCTTGATCAACCGACATGCATCGTATCGTCCTACCGCCAGTCTGGAGATGCTCCGCCATCGTGCGCAACTGCTGCGCCAGATCCGGCAGTTTTTTGACCAACGAGGTTTCTTCGAAGTCCAGACGCCTTGCTTGTCGGCTGACACAGTGGTCGATGTCTTTCTCGATCCACCTCGCGTCGCGTCCTCCGAACTGGGCCTGCCGACACTCGACTTGCCCGCCCAGATGCATCTGCAGACGTCGCCTGAATTCGCCATGAAGCGATTGGTCGCCGCCGGTGCACACGCGATCTATCAAATCGGTCCGGTCTTCCGCGCCGGCGAGCGTGGCAAGTTGCACAACCCCGAATTCACGATGTTGGAATGGTATCGGGTGGGGGACACCGCAGCGGACGCGATCGATTTGTTGGACGCCCTTTCTCAAGCCACTTTGGCGTCGCAGCCCTGTGTGCGGTTGACCTATCGTGAGGCATTTCAGCAGCACATGCGGTTCGACCCCATCGAGGCCGACTTGCCAAGCTTGGTCGCCGCGGTGTCTCGGCATGATCCCGCACTGGCAATCGCCCTGGAGCCTCACCGTGATGGTTTGCTGGACGCAATTTTTAGCCTCGACATTCAGCCCAAACTGTTGGGCCAGGCCCCGCATATTGTTTCGAATTACCCGCTATCGCAAGCTGCCTTGGCGCGGCAATCGGCTGTCGATCCCGCCACCGCGGAACGCTTTGAGTGGTTTTCCGGCGGCATTGAACTGGCTAACGGTTACGGCGAGTTGCTCGACCCTGACCTGCTCTACGAGCGAGCCGTGAGCAACAACGCGGAACGTGCCCGCATCGGCCGTTCCTCGCTGCCCGCGAACAGTCGCTTGGAAGCCGCGATGCGCGACGGACTGCCGTCCTGCGCCGGAGTTGCTGTCGGACTGGACCGTCTGCTGATGGTGCAGCAAGGGGCATCTTCCATTGAAGAAGTACTCGCTTTTCCAATCGAACGAGCTTAGTAATGAGCGATAAATAAGTGTCGGGTACCTTTTGTGCGAAGCACCCGAAGGGCGAG
>CAYZHQ010000129.1:0-15102 GCA_964477385.1 uncultured Pirellulaceae bacterium | reverse complement strand
TGAAAGCACGAGCTTGGCGAGAGGACTTCAACACACGTCGCCCGCACAGTTCGCTTGGTTACCTGACCCCATCGGAGTTCGCGCATCGCAGTGCTGCTTCCGTTCGGCCTACGGCCTCACTCCAGCAGCACTGCGAATCACCGATCCCAATCCCCCAACCCAATCTTTCATAACGCTTGGTACAGGAAATGGGGGCATCCCACAGCGGCGACTTCGCAATCAGTAATTTCCGAAGTGAAGCTCTCGGCATGAACCTGTACCTCTTCCTGGCTTCCGTTCCCACGGTGTTAGTGTGATAAACAAGTTTTTCCAGGAGGAGCCTCTTTTCACACAAACCCGTCTGGCTCAATCATGGGCACACTACGCGGTCTTGTCGATCTTCCAACTACGGCAGGAACCAGGAGTGTGTCTATTGCGACGCTTGCTGACTTGGAGCCGACGTTGGTTCGGGAGGCTCGAAGTTGACGATCGTCTGACCATTCTCATTCCAGACACGCACGATACTGTCTTGGCCACCCGCTGCGATGATCTTTCCGTCAGCGCTGGTGCGGACGCTGTACATAAAACTAGCCGGGCCGGCGTAGTTCCGGACATTGCCGCCAGCGACATTCTTGGCGCTGATTTGTTTATCGCCCGAACTACACATCAAATTGTCGCTTGATCCCATAAATTCGATCGAAGTGACTTCTTTCGTGAATCCCTGAACAGTTTTGGTCAGCTCGCCCGTGCTAAAATCCCAAATCTTGACGGCGTTGTCAGCGCCGCATGTAGCGAGCATGCGACCATCAGCTCGCCAACTGACGCCCAAAACCGAACTTGTGTGGCCTTCAAACGTTCTTACAAATTTTCCCGTGGCGCTCTCAAAAACTTTCATGAATCGGTCCGACGCACAACTAGCGATGTGACTGGCATCGGGCGAGAATTCCAGGCCCAAAATTGTATCACTGTGAGCGTCTACGATATGACGGATCAGCGAACCGTTCTCGACGTTCCAAATCTTCAGCTCGCCACTTCGAGACGGCTCGCCTCCACCGCTAGCCAGCATTTTACTGTCGGGACTGAAGTGAAGGGATGTGACGCGATCGACTAGCTGGCCGGGTCTGTCGTGTGCGCCGATCGTTCGGATTAGCTGCCATGTCGGTCTCCCATCCCAGACGATCAGAGTGTTGTCGTTGCCTACGGCAAGTAGACCACCTTCATCCGCGGCGAATTCCAGACCGGTCACAGGGGCCCCATTTTGGATCGCCGCGATCGATTGCCCGGTTTCGCCACTGAACGTTCGGATCTGCCCGTCGTCGTCTGCAATTGCCAACAGCAAACCATCTAGCGAAAAAGCGATCGCACGAACCGGCTGACGCGGTGCGGCCGCGGCGTCCACCAATTCCTCTTGGGCGTTCTGCTGAAGCGTTTGCAACTGTTGGTACGACTCTTCCGCATTCCTCTGGGCGGCTTCCAATCCAGGGATGGCATCCAATGCGATCTTGGCTAACTCCTTGGTGCGAATCTCCGAGCGGTTGGCGGCTTCCAACGCACGCTCGGCAGCCTTGCGTTCGTCGATCGGTTTTTGGGCGGCGACGGTTTTGCTTTTTAGAATTTCCTGAGCTTTCTCAACCGCGTCTCGTGCGGCGTTCAGCGTTTCGTCGGCACTCTTTTTCGCAGCCTGCGCGGCCCTGTGTGCTTCCTTCGCTTCCTCGACCGCTTTTTGTGCCTTGGCTTTGGAGTCATCGTCCACAGCACTGGACGCAATGGCCTCGGCTTTTTTTAGCACTTCACCAGCGGCCTGGAAGTCATGGTCCGCCTTCTTTTGAGCCGCCTCGGCAGTGGCCTTTCTGAGCTCTTCTTCTTGCAGCGCCTTTTCGGCTGCAAGCTTTTCTTCTTCGGGTTTCTTGGCGGCTTCGGCTTTCTTTTGAAGATCTTCTTCACTCTTGGTAACGTTTTCGGCAGCCTTCTTTGCGCTGTCTTGTTCTGCCGTTTTTCGCTTTGCAGCTTCTGCGACATCTTTTTTCGCGTTATCGACTCGTCGCTTGCCAATCGCGACGGTCAGGGTCCGCCGGTTGACTTTATTCTTCAACGATGTCGTGTCATCCAATTGCACAATTTGTTGACCGGTATCCGGATCCCATAGCTTGGAAGTACCATTGCCACTGACACTGCCAATCCGCTTTCCATCAGGACGGATTGCGATCGCCAAAACAGGGCCGCCGTGGCCGAACTGGCGAATCAGGTTGCCGCCGTTGACGTCCCAACGCCGGACGGTTGTGTCCTCACTGGAAGAGATGATGTGAGTCGTAACGCTAGGCATCACGGCCAAATCGGTGATCCGCGCGGTATGCCCAGTCAATTCTTTCAAGGGTTTGGCAGACTCAACTGATGAACTGTCGCCTTTTGCCGCATCGACTGCCCAGGTGCGAATCACATTGTCTTCCTCAGCAGTGACGACTTGCGTGTCTTCCACAGCAAAGGCGACGGCTGTGACGGGAGAGGAAGTCGCGGTTTTGGCGATTTCTTTTCCCTCGGTCGTATTCCAAATTCGGTAGGTTTGGTCGGCGCCGCCGGAAATAAGTTGAGTTCCGTCGGAGGAAAAACGGACACCATGGACCGGACCTTCATGTCCAACCAAAGTCTGCCTGACCGTTCCAGTGGCCAGCTCGATTAATCTGATTTTGCCGTTGTCCTCAGCGACGGCAACCATCGAGCCGTCGCTGCTTCGAGCGGTTGCCGTAACCATACCCTCCGCCTTCGGCAATTCAGCTTTGCGGACAGGGTCCTGTCGCCTCCAAAGTTTGACAGTCCGGTAACCACCGGAAGCGATCCATTGACCGTCAGGGCTGAACGCCAGCGATTGAACTAAATCAAAGTGAGCCATTGGTGGCCTTTCGTAAGCTCCTGTCTTAGCCATTTCGAGGTCCGTCAATCGACCGATCAACATTTCAGCGGGCACGTGGTAGATAAAAATCTGATTTCCGCGGCTCGCTGCCAAGAAGTCACCATTCGGCGCCATCGCAACTGCATAGATCGGATTCACTCGAACCGGCAAGGGTTGCCACTCGGGTGCTGCCGCGATTCCCAAGACCTCGCCCTGCGCACCCTGGTCGATCCATATTTTCAGAAGTCCCAATTCCTGTGATGTGAGGTTCCGTGCACCGACTTCATTTTCCTCGGGCGGCATGAAAGATTCTTCGATGTGGGCCGCAGTCGTGAATAGGAGGCTATCGGAGCTCTTGCCCGCAACCACCGCCGGGCCCTCGATGCCTCCCTTCAGGATCGTTTGAGGAGTCTCGAGAATCAGATCGTTTTCGGAATTCGTTGAACTATGGCACGCCAAACAGTTGCGGCGCAGGATCGGCAAGATCTCTTTTTCGAAATCGACAGGAGTATCGCGTTGTACGATAGCAATCTCCAGCGGTTCCTCAGCCCAGGCTAGCGCCGCGGGAAAGCAGAGGATGGCGATGATCAACCAGAGACACAGGCGTTGCGTTTGCATATTCGTGATATTCGGTGAACGGTTTGTGTGCATCGTTATATTTAGCTGCTTGCCGTTTCTTGGACCTTGTCAATGGTCAGCGTCAACTCGTTGGTGGTATCGATATCAATGTTGTTGAATTTTAGTTTTGCGTGCACCTTGATCAGGTGAGTTCCGGGTGTGGCGTTGGCGGCTAGGATCAATACCAATTTCCCATCGGTTTTGCCTTTTTCGAAACTGAGCGGCTTGGCGGTAATCCCGCTGACTCCAGCCGGCATCTCAACGGTGATGTCGACGCGCTCAACGAACCCGAATTTTCTTTCGATCGCGGCGGTGACTACTGTTTGGGAATTTTGCTTCGCTGCGGGTGGCGTGTCCACTTGGAGTGTGACTGGCGATGGGACGACTCGTAGGCGAACAGGCGTGGAGACAAAGGGGACGTTGATATCCCGAGGCTTGTTTTTGTTTTTAACAGTATTCAGCTCATTGTCCGTCTCTTGCTTGCGTTTCACGGCGCGTTTGGACAGGCCCGTCAGACGCCGGGATTCTTCCTCAGCCTGTTTGACTTGCTCAGCCAGCGGGTGATTTCCTGTTTCTTTCGTGGCGGCTTCCAGCGTTTTGCGCAGGTTCTCCTGAGCTTGCTTTTCCAAATCGGACAACTTTTTTACAACCGCTTCTAGCCGCTTGCTTTCCTCTTCGACTTTATTGATCGCTTCGGGGGCACCCGCATACTTGTATTTGGTGGTCCCCGTCAACAAGATCGTGTGGATTCCGATCGGAAAATGGGGGGCCGTTACCTCCAGCGGGTACGAGCCCTCTTTGCCCTTGACCGTGGTTTCTGGCAAGTTCACTCCGGTTACGCCTACCATTTTCATCTTTAGATCGTCCGGGACATCCTCTCCACGAACGACTTTGATAGGAATCTGTATTTTGCCACCGCGAGAGGTTACCAAGTCTGTGCCGTCACCCAATTGAACCGACAGCGGCGCTTTTTGCCGGTCGAGGACAGAGAGTGTCACGTTGCTGACGAGGCGGACGACGGGCGGTTGTTGTTGCGCGTTCTGCGTTCCCCAGATAAAAGCTGCGCTACGCGCTTCTCGCGTGACTTCGCGGTCACCGATTTTCGCTTCGCCAATTATGCGGACTGGCCCGCTCCAGGCAGTCGCGTTTTCAGACGCGCTGAAGACCAGCGTGGCTTGATTGTCCTTGCCGCTTGCTACTGCGCCGTGACAAATGACACCCTCGGGAAGCCCCTTGGCGAAGATTTCCACGTCCCCTGCAAAACCGTGTTGCCGCGTGATACGGACAGCCAACGAGGTATTCCCGCCACGCCGCAGGATCGTTGCCGATGGTGTCACCACATTCTTGTTGCCCGTTACTGGTACCGCGTACGCCAATAGGCCGAAGTCAGGATCTTCTTGGCCGATCAGCAAGCGGTAGACTGACCGGGGATCGTTGTTCACATTGCCGAATAAGTCCTTAACGGTTACACGGTAGATTGCGTCGACGTCGGCCGTCAGTTTGTAATTGGGATGGCTACGGTTAAAATCGAAATAAACATCATGGGAATCGGCGTTCATTGTCTGGCCTCCGTCATCAATCTCAGCAACCTGGCTAACCTGCTGTTCTCCTTGTTCGTTGCTTGTGATTTTTTCGATCAACATGTGTCCGTCCGCTCCGGCCCCTAACCGACTGGCCAGTAATTCAATCCAATAGACTTCCCCTTTTTTTCCGTCGAACAAGATCACGTCGCGGTCGCCATGGGGATAAAACTGTCCGACGAACTCACACGGCGTGTCGACCTTTTGCGCTTGACTATTTTGACTGTTCGGTTCTTTTTCGACCGTAACCGGCGCAGTTGCATAACCGATTGGAACAGCGTTGGCTTTGCCCTGTGGCGTATCAAGGCGAAAAAGTTTTCTCGCAATTAAGGAAGTCGCAGGCGTCTCCATCATGCTGGCATCGAAACCTTGATCGTCGGATGGTTCGCCGAGGGCAACATCGACGGACACTCGTTGGATGGGATTCTGTGCAACCGACACACCTTCAACTGGTTTGGCTCCCGGAAGATTGTGCCCATGAACCGTAAACGTGTCGTTACTACCTGGGGCAGCGACAGGCGGAAACACAAACGAGACGTGAGGCCCTTCGTGTACCGCAAGCCGGTAAAAGTATTCGTTGCCACCCTTGTATTCAAAGTCGTAGACGCCGACAAAATATTCGCCATCAGCCGGGGCAACAAACTCAATGATGGGATCGAGCTGTACCACGTCGCGAACTTGCTTAAGCAGCTTTCCGTCGGAGTTGTACAGCACGAGCGTGGCATCCATCCGGGACCCAATTCGCTGTCCATAGCAGTCGATCAAGAGACGTTGCGACTGCTTTGCCGAGAACTTGTAATAGTCGACTGTACTCGCATCGACATTGCCGGTCACGGCTACTCCCTGAGGCAATTCCATCGCTGTTTCGCGTGTGCGGGGGCTGCCAGATTTGGCGATGGTGTTCAGGTTTCCGACAGCAAAATGGCGTGGATTCGTCGCACCAAGAGGTCCAATCGCCCTCACTTCATAGACACCGGGCGGGACACCGCTTGCGATCTTGACACTAAACTGTCGTGGAATTGGCTGGGGAGTGGGGTCAACCTCGTCCGCATCCGAAACGTTTTGCGTTGCCGTGATGCCTGGATTGGTAAACACCAATTGGTCGGATTCATCGAGTTCTGCACCAGTCACGGTGACCTCGATTTCTGAGCCTGTCTTCCCGGCAGCCGGCGAGATCAGGTCGAGTCGTGTTGCAGGCAACTGGGCAAACAACGATTCGCACGTGAAAACGATTCCAATGACGACGACGATTCTCGCGAAATGCGCCATGGGCTTCTCCGGGATTGGGCGGGGTGTTCGCCAGCGAGCGGCTTGTACTGCCTTGGGCGAGGTGGGGTGTTCGGACGAGTCAATTTACTTTGAGCGTCCGAGGTCTCAGTGGTTAAACAAGAACTCTTTCGTATTGATCAAAGACCAGATGACATCTTCATATGCGGCTCTCACATTCTCCTGGTTCTTAGCAATGTGCGAGACTGCGATCGCGACTTCTTCGGGGTCCGGCTCGCGTGAAAACGCTATCCGGTACAACTCGCTGATTTTGGCCGCATGATTGCGACTGTCGTCACTGAGTTGAACCGAGCGACCACTGCTTAATTTGGCTTGAATCTCCTTCGAGTTCAACAAAAGCAGGTGTTGGGCCAGATTCGCGTCGCCAGTCCTTTCGCATTCACATGCACTGGCCGATTCGGGCCTACCGAAAACCGTCAGGAAGTAAGAATCAAACGCGTTGTCAGGCAATTGAACGGCGCGTGTTCCCGCTGGCAAGCCAGCGAACTGAGTGGGCGTGGCTGTTAGCAGGTCAATCGAGTCAAGTAAAACTTCGGCCTTCAGTCGTTGCGGATAGTAACGAGAGAAGTTTTGAGTGTCGTTCTCATTGTATTCGTTCGGCGTCGCACTCAACTGGTAGGTCTGCGAATTTGTGATTGTCCGGATAAGGTGCTTCAAATCAAAACCCGATTTCGTGAAGTCCGACGCCAACGCATCCAACAAAGCTGGGTTGGAAGCTGGATTGGTGACGCGCATGTCATCTTCTGGTTCCACGATGCCGCGTCCGAAAAAGTGTTTCCAATAGCGATTTACAAGCGCCCTGGCGAAGAACGGGTTGTCATACCGTGACATCCAATCGGCCAGATGTTCGCGAGGGTCTTCGTCGGCTGGAATCTCAACGGCAACGGCCCCGAGTCCGGTCGGTTTGACGTTTTGTCCGGTTTTCGGATTGTTCGCCGACGCCACCCCGCGCCGGTGAAAGATCAGTGACCGTTGGTTATTTCTTGGTGAAGGCTTACGCCCAACGCGTGAGAAAAACGCGGCGAAGCCGTAATAGTCGTCCTGGCTCCACTTCTCGAACGGATGGTGGTGGCATTTTGCGCACTGAATTCGCATACCGAGGAACAATTGAGCGGTGTCCTCAAGTTGCGCAGACTGGTCTTTGACCTCGTTGTACCAATTTACCGGGGGATTAAACCGCGAGTCGCCGGTGGCAGTGATCACCTGGCGGACAAACTGGTCGTACGGCTTATTCTCTCGTAAGCTGCGTTGGATCCAGTCATGGAATCCATAGGTATGCATCTTTCTCTCGTTGGTGCCCCGCTTGTTGCGAAGGACAGCCGCCCACTTATTGGCGAAATAGTCTGCATAGTCAGAACTGTCGAGCAAGCGGTCAATCGCTCGAGCCCGTTTCGTCGTGTCCTGATCCGCGAGGAATTGCTCGGTTTCTGTTCGAGTCGGCAATCGACCAGCGAGGTCGATCGTGATCCGGCGCAAGAAGGTTCCGTCACTGGAAAGTTTCGAAGGCGGCAGGCCGAGCTCGGTAAGTTTCTTGAAAACAAGATCGTCAATGAATCCGCTAGATGGAGGTAGGTTCTCGACTTTAATTCCCAATGGAACCGTGCCACGAAAGACATCGACATGCGATTGGTAACGCATCATGATAGCGACCGTTCCGGTCATTTTTCCCGTCGACACCATGCCGGTTTGCGACACGGCTCCCATGTCTTGTTCGTTCGAATCGAATTGAGTCATCCGAGTGACGTCGCGCGTCGATCCGTCACTGTAATGAGCGACCACCAATAACTGTTGTTTGCCATCGCGTGGCATGAGCCGTTCCTTTGGGAACGCTTCAATGCGAGTGACCACCGGATCCTCCGCTTCACCGTAGGGCATCCCCTGCTCGATCCAACGACGAAGAACTCGATAAGGCGGCGAGTCCATATCGAAGCGTGCGCCGCCGCCATGTGCCAATCCGCCGCTTGCCTTTAAGAGCAATAGGCTTCGATCCGGCGCTCCGGGGAATAGACGCCGTCCTCGCAATTCGTTCACCAAGTGTTCATAGTCTTCGCGCGGCTCGAAGCCTAACAGCGCCAACGCGAACCCATTTTGTCCGCCCGACTTCCCGTGACAGCCACCAGAATTGCAACTGTACTTGGTGAACACCGGCACAACTTCGTTGGGGAAGTTCACCGGAATATCAGTGATCAGGTCGGTCACTTTAACGAGCACCGATGCGCTGATACCGCCGGGTAGTTCAGCTTCGATCGTTGCCTCGCCTTCCGCGATGGTTGTTACCCATCCCGTTGCATCAACGTTCACAATACCGGTCGGGTGGACGAGATAGGTTGCCTTCGTGTTCAGGTTACGAATCTGTCCACTGCTGTACTTTCCACTGATCAACAACTGTTGACTGGCGTCCCGACCAGCTAACGTCACGCCGCCGTTGAGGCCGCGTCCGGTCTCAATCGAGACGGTCTCCAAAGTGCCTGGGTCACCCAGTCCTGGAGGTTCGGCCAATGCATCGAAGGCCCGAAGGTTAATTAGGGTGACCAGCAGGAAAATGGCCAAGGTGGGAGACGCGAGGGGGCGCATCTTGAGTTTCCTCATCATGAGTGGCGGGGGCTAAGAGAAAGTTAAGCGTTCCTCTCCTCGCTTCATCGAATCCTCGCTTCATCGAACAGTCTAAAGCGAAATTCGAGTGGTCAGAGCGTATCACAGAATCCGCACTATTGTCGCACTAACCGCTCTCGATTTGAAGCATGAAACACCGATAGAGCGTCATCTCCCCGATTTTTTTCTGGAAGCAGGATTGGTTTCAGGCCGCTGCGGCATGCGATCACCTTCGTGTTGGCCCGCCTGCGAAGGGCTATAATCAAGCGGTGATGGGTGACTCCCAGCAGCAAGCAACGAACGGGAAATCAGGGTCGGTTACCGTGGATGTGAAGCACTCGAAGAGCCGGTTTCCGACACTTGTTCCCCGACCGATCCCAAACCATCTATGAACGGTTAACGTTTGTATAAGAAAGCGAGGAAAAGTATATGCTCACTATCTCGGATCGGAGTTCCCGCAGTCGTCCATTCGGTCGTCGAAGTTTTCTACAGCTTGGTGGCTTAGGACTTGGCGGCATGGCCTTGCCATTGCTTGCCAGCGGATCGGACTCGACTTCCCCACTACCCGTCACTGGGAAGTCGGTGATTTTTCTCTTTCAGCAAGGCGGTCCTACTCAATTCGAGACGCTTGATCCCAAGCTGGATTGCTCATCGGCGATAGCGACCGTTGGTGGTGACATCCAAACGACGGTGCCCGGTTTGCGTTTTGGCAGTTCGATGTCGAAGCTTGCCCAGCATGCTCATCGCATTGCTGTCGTGCGCGACTACCAAACCAATATGGGACACGGTGGGGTGCGTCCGTTGGTCAGCGAGCAAGTCGGAGACGCCAGCATCGGTTCGGTTTATTCGCGAGTCGCTGGAACGAATCATCCGGTCACCGGCCTGCCCAACTCGATGTTTATCATTCCTAAGTCGATCGACAGTGCGCAGAAAACTCTGGGCGAGCAGTTCGGCAAGTTCGACGCAACGGGACGTCTTGGTAAAGCGTACGCTCCTTTCATGCCGGGTGGGGACGGTCCGCTGCAGGAATCGATGAATTTGAATATTCCCAGGGAGCGATTTGAAGATCGCCGTGAATTGCTTAGGCGTCTGGATGACGTGAGGGGGCGTTTCGCATCGATTGAGGAAATGAAGGGGCTGTCCGGCCTGCAATCGCAGGCCTCCGATTTGATCGCCAAAGGGGTTGCCGATGCTTTTAATTTATCCAAGGAGGATCCCAAAACGCTCGCTCGTTACGATACGAGTGGCTACTACGATCCCCAGCAGTGGCGGTACGAAGGTGACAAGACTCGCAACAATATTCCCTGGTATACGGCGCATACGAAAACACTCGGCAAGATGCTGCTGCTAGCCAGACGTCTGTGCCAAGCTGGCTGTGGTTTCATCACGATCCATTCGGAATTCGTCTGGGACTTTCACGCGGACGTTAACAACGTCGCGGTTCCCGAAGGCAATAAGTTGGTCATCGAACCGTTCGATCACGCGGTTTCTGCGTTCATCGAAGATTGTGAGCAGCAGGGATTGTCCGATGATATTTTGTTGGTCTGCTGCGGTGAGATGGGCCGAACTCCAAAGCTGAATGCCAGGGGAGGAAGAGACCACTGGGGAAAGCTTGCGCCCTTGATGCTGTACGGTGGCGGGCTGACCGGAGGTCAGGTGATTGGCAAGTCAACTCGTGATGGCGGTGAACCCAGCGGCACTCCTCACACGCCAGACGACCTGCTGGCAACGATTTTTCATACGCTCTTCAATTATGGAGAAGCACGCCTGATTCCAGATTTGCCGAGCGAAGTGCGAGA
This sequence comes from uncultured Pirellulaceae bacterium, assembly GCA_964477385.1. Lineage (GTDB taxonomy): Bacteria > Planctomycetota > Planctomycetia > Pirellulales > Pirellulaceae > Roseimaritima. The sequence goes on along the minus strand of CAYZHQ010000129.1, from coordinate 4,360 downwards.
GAGCCTGGAGCGAATCGAGAAAATGCCGGGCGTGTTGGGATAGGTCTTGCCGTATCCAAAGGCGTTTTGCCCGAATAACTCCATGACCGGCTTGCCGGTGGTTATCGGGCGCGAGATGCCGCTGTTGATCTGCTCCTCGCTAAGCGGAATCTCGAGCGCGTGGTAGATCGTCGCAGCCAATTCTTCGGGGCGAACGGGATTGCTAGTGGGATACTCGGCGTGTTTGTTTGACTTGCCATAGACTTGGCCACCAGCAATACCACAACCAGCCAGGATTGCAGAGAAACACTTTGGCCAGTGCTGGCGGCCGGGTGGTTCTTGCGTCAAAACTTTGGGTGTGCGGCCAAACTCGCCGGTAACAACAACAAGCGTATTGTCCATCATGCCGCGATTTTTGAGGTCGGTCAGCAATGCGGCAAGTGCCTGGTCCAGTCGAGGCAGACAGAATCCCATGCCGTACGAGCCATCTCCAAAGGCGTTCCCCATACCCATGTTTCCGCCATGCATGTCCCAACTACTGCTGGGTGGGCCTTTGGTTTCGTGCGCTGCTTGTCCCGTCCATCCGTTGACGGTGACGAATCGCACTCCGGCCTCCACCATCCGGCGGGCCAGCAACAGGTTTTGTCCAAGCGGATGCCGCCCGTATTGATCTCGCAGTTTCGCCGGCTCTTGGTGCAAATTAAAAGCCTCGCGACCCTCGGAGCGAGTCATCGCGTCGTACGCCTTTTCTCGCAAGTCTGTCCAGTCCGCGCCGACGGCGTCTGTAGACACCGCTTTGCTCTCAATGCTGGTGAGTAACTCCCGTCGCCGGGCAAGTCGAGCCGCATCTCCAAGGTCATAAATGGGCGGTGGCGTGAAATCATCCATCGCCGGATGATTATTTGCAGAGCCGACGAACACCGGCGCGTAAGCAGATCCCAGGTAGCCACCGAGGCCAAGATTAGGGGCGCAAAAGACCGGCGGTCCGACACACTTGATCAGCCATGCGTTGGAGACGATGTTGCGTTTGCTCGGCTTGTGTTTGGCGACAAACGAACCCAAGTAAGGCTGGTCATCAGGCACGCCCTGTTGCACCCGCTTCGCGGATTGGCCGCTGAGCAGGTTGTGCATGGCGTCGAAGTGATTACTGATGCCACCAGGATGGGTCATCGAGTTGATGAGTGCGAACTGGTCGGATACCTGCGCCAGTTTCGTGTGCATCTCGTTGATGCGCATGCCAGGCACCTTGGTCGAGACCGGTTTGTACGGCCCTCGGATCGTCGTGGGCGCGTTGGGTTTCATGTCCCACGTATCGATATGGCTCGGCCCACCGCACAGCAACACGAAGATGCACGACTTCTCCGCAGCAACCGCATTGCCACTGGAATCCAGCTTGTCGCTACCAATCACCGATCCGGGCATCCCCATCGAAAGCCCACCCATTCCAGCGGCGATAAGGGCCTGTCGACGGTTCATTTCAAAAGCGTTCATGGAATACCCTGCGAAATCACCAACGGGAAAAAACACCAACGGGAATGAAAATCGCTCGGCCGATTCTATCCATTTTTCTGAGCAAAAACTTCCATAATCTGGTGTTTCTCTACTTTTTTCAGCTCGAACTGTGTCGATCGGATGCGGGGATCAAGGTAAAATACGTCCGCGATAGTACGAAGCTGTCGTCCCGCCTACCCACTCCCTCCTGCGACTGAACAAGCTGTCATGTTGAACATCCATGGATCACGTCAGCGGTTTTGCGATGGGATTTCCCGTCGCAATGTGCTCAGCATCGGCTCGCTTGCGTTTGGCGGCCTCACGCTGCCCGACGTGTTACGCGCTGAGCAAATCGCGAACACTGGAAACTCGCACAAGTCGATCATCATGATCTACATGGCTGGCGCGCCGAGCCATCAAGACATGTACGACCTCAAAATGGATGCGCCGGCCGAGATTCGTGGAGAATTCCAACCGATCGACACGAATGTTCCCGGTATCAGGATTTGCGAACACATGCCGCGACTGGCAAAGATCATGGACAAGTGTGTTCCCCTGCGATCGGTGGTTGGCTCGCCCAACGGTGCACATGATTCTTTCATTTGCTACACCGGGCGGACCACACAAAACCAGCCCACTGGCGGCTGGCCATCGCTCGGATCCTCGGTGTCGAAATTAGTGGGGCCAGTCAACAAAGCAGTTCCTCCTTTCATTGGCTTGGCTCCCAACGCTGGTCATCCTCCCTACGGATCGCCCGGGCATGCAGGCTTTCTCGGCGTCTCTCATGCGGCGTTTCGGCCATCCGGTCCGGCCCGGGACAACATGAAGTTGCAGGGTATCACGCTCGATCGACTCGAAGACCGCAGGAACCTGCTTTCCAGTCTTGACCGATTTCGTCGCGAGAGTGATGCCAGCGGCACGATGCGTGGTATGGATGATCTTTCGGAACAAGCGCTCAGTATTCTGACTTCCAGCAAGCTTGCCGACGCACTTGACCTTTCAAAAGAAGATCCAAAAGTTCGGGAGCGGTATGGCAAAGGAGATCCCAAGAACTATGGTGACGGCGCGCCTCGAAATCTTGAGCACTTCCTGTTGGCGCGGCGATTAGTCGAAGCGGGTGCTCGAGTCGTCTCTCTGAATTTCGGGCGTTGGGATTTTCACAGCAACAATTTCAAGGGCCTGAAAGATACGCATCTACCTATGTTTGATCAGGGGCTCTCGGCGTTGATCGAGGATTTGCATCAACGCGGCTTAGACAAAGATGTTTCCGTAGTGGCATGGGGGGAGTTTGGCCGGACACCGAAGATTAATGAAAATGGCGGTCGTGATCATTGGCCACAAGTCGGTGGCGGATTGGTGGCCGGTGGCGGCATGAAAACGGGGCAGGTCATCGGAGCAACGGATCGCCTTGGTGGTGAAGTTGCCGAACGACCCGTTCATTTCGGCGAAGTGCTCGCAACTCTCTACACCAAAATGGGACTCAATCCCAATACGTTGGCCGTCAAAGATTTGTCTGGTCGTCCACATTATTTGGTAGATGGTCACCAGCCGATGCCGGAATTGCTGTAGTGGGATCAGCAAAGCCAGCGGTTCCTCACTTGTCTCGTGCCGAGATGCATCGTGTATCTGGTTGATTTGGGTGCAGGCTCGCTGGGGCGCGTGTTCATGCTGCAAGTTGAGGGTTGACCCTAGCATTCGAGGCGCAAGGTTGGTTGGCAGCGACATTTGCCGTTGGCAGCGACATACGTTGCCTCCCAGGTATCGCTGAGCAAGATCGTTCGGAGCGTCAAAATTCGTGACGCACTCTCATTGCTCCATCGCATCCCGACCGCTTCAGGCGTTGCGTGAATAGCGTGATGCACGCCGCCTCGAGCACGCTGCTGCCGATCGGAAGGTGAAGGCGATGGTAGTCGTGATGCTTCATATAGCCCGTGCGTGATTGACTGTAGCGGTACGCTTTTTGAAAGTTCTCCAAACGTGTCGCTCCAAGCTTGCGACGATTCCGCAAACGGGCCGCGGAATGAAGCACGCGACTGGCACCGCTGGGGCGTTGGAGATCCTTCAGCATCCGTCGTGCCCACCCGACCGACACAAAGCACGGGCTTGCGACTACCGCTGCTTTGGCTAGCGATTTGCAGCATTTCCAGCAATGCCCGTTTTGCTTGCCGCACTTCGCGATTCCGGCGGTTCCGAGGAGCCTGATCGTGTAGTAAAAATCTCAGCAGACGAACTTGAAGATTTCAATCCAATGTCTGCACATCCAGGAACTGATCCCGATCGATGGGCGAACGGTTCTAAACATGGGGATGGAATCACGTTCGTCTTGATCACCGGCCGCCTTGTGATGCGAGATGGATCTTCCGTCATCGCGACGCAGTTTTTTTAATACAAAGGATCGGATGTTGCTGGGGCAAGAACGAAGTGATCCAGCTCCACTGGTGAACTACGAGCCGAAGACCGGGAGATTCGTGTTTTTCATTACAGTGTTCGCCGCATGCGCGATGGCGGAAGGCGATAGAGAGCCTGGTCCATACCAGACGGAAAGTGCCCGAATTCAGATCGAGGGAAAGGGAGTCAAACCACTCACCGTTTCATTTTACGATGAAGTGCCTGATGTTTTGATCACTCTAGATCGCCCGATTGGGTTAGAATCTGAAACGACGTCAAATTGGCTCGGGTCGTTTTATCACCAGAAGGATTCGAGTTATGCGTCAGTCTACTGTTCCATGGCGATCGGTTCTTCTAATGACGGTTGTTGCGGTGTCTTGTGTGGTTTCGTGGGATAGGTGCAGAGCGTTTGCCCAGAACACTCCCTCAAGCAATACGGAGTCGCCCCACGGCAAACGCACACTAAGCCCTTGGTATGCCAAGGACTTGCGCTAAGTAGTCA
>CAYZHQ010000128.1:0-15384 GCA_964477385.1 uncultured Pirellulaceae bacterium | reverse complement strand
GTAGTGGCTCGTCGCCTATGCCCGTACCATTCGTACCCGACACTTATTTATCGCTAATTGCTTCGCCGGTTGGCTGAAACGGGCATTGTTTTGGATTGGACCCAAGAGGGCTAGTTCTGGGGCCATATGATTCAGCGTGGTGGCGATTGCCTGGCGAGTCGCTGTGGGTGGTTGTGCCGAGGCCTGTAGTCTAAGCATCGAACGCGTCAACGAGTACGCCGCTGGAAAATCGCCTGGCAAGATGAGGTGCAGGCAGCCGGTTGCGCGCTGGACCTGCCACTGCTAAGCCCGGCTGGCAACGCCGAAAAAACGGTGGCGTGCGGAACGTGGGCTAACGCATTTGGCGACGCGGTGTTTCCACCAAGAGTTGCCGCAGGGCGGCGCGGAGTTCACGCACCTTCAGCGGTAACGGCAGCAGACGACGCCGCGGGCCACCCTTGGCGGAACGGATCAAACCGGCTCGTTTTCGGTCGACCATCAACAGGCCGGCAACTTCCGCAGTATGTTCATCGCTTCCAAGCTGATTGAACGCGTCGACAGCCTGTTGCCCTAATTCCGCGGTGCTGAAAATTACGCAATCCGCGGCCGGTTCGTCTTGTGGATCGAATCGTGCCAGCGCCCGCGCGGGATCGGAGATCACCAACACGCGATAGCCGCGACTCTTCAGTCGATCGCGGATTGCATTTTGGAGCTCGATTTTGGATTCGACGACCATCACCACCAATCCCTCGCCTTCGTTGGAGGGATCTTCTTCTTCGGGATACTCATCCACAACCTTGCCGTCGGAGAGCACCTTCTGTCGCGGCCCCGCCTCCAGACGCTGCATCGCCTTCTTCAGTTCGGCTTGGAAATCCGCGGCCGATTGAAAGCGTTTTTCAGGAGCGATCTCCATCGCACGGGCACACACCTGCAGGGCGGGCGAAGGCACCTCGGGGGCCGCCTTGTGGATCGGCAAGATTTCGTGAAAACGCGAAACGTTCAGCCGCTGGAGGCGGTCGCGGGTTTCGGTCAACGCCGCTTTGCCAGAGAGCATCTGATACATCATCGCACCAGCAAAATAGATATCGCTACGCGGGTCGTCTTTACGCACGCCGGTGCCGCGTTCGAGTGCCGCGTAGTCGATTGCCCGGGCATTGGGGCAGTCAGCGATCTTCTCGGGATTATTACGATCCGCCAACGCGGCCAGGCCAAAGTCGACCAGCTTGGCGGTCCCGCTGGCACTGACCAGCACGTTGGAGAGTTTCATGTCACGGTGCGAAATTCCCATCGTGGCGGCGTGCGTCAGTCCCGAGGCGATATCGTGCATCAACTTGAGCGTCGTCTTTGGCGGCAACTTTGTCCGCAACTTCATCAGCTCACGCAACGTTTGGCCTTCGACAAACTCCATTGCCATGAAGGGATTGTAGGTGTCGGAATTGACGTCGTAGATGCTGACGATGTTGGGGTGCCGGAGTTTCAGGCCCATCCGGCCTTCACGCAAGAACTGATCAAGCTGTGCGACTTCGTCTCGAAACCGCTTGCGGAGGACTTTGACCGCAAAGACATCCTTGCCACTGGTCTCTTCTTCACCCGTTTTCAGATCGCCCAGTTTCTCGGCGCGATACACCCGGGCGAAGGTTCCCGCACCGATCAAATAGAGGACTTTGTATTTGCCGTAGAAGAAACCCACGCGGTCGCCACGTAGGATTTTTTCCGTCTGCAGCGTTGTCAAAACTCCACGACGTTGCATGACGCGAATATAAGCGTCCAAGTCGGTTTCGCCTGCCTGTAATTCTCGACGTGCCTGTTCGACCACCAAACGTTCGGCCAAGCCGACGTCGACGATGCGCTGCATAAATTGTTCAGGAGTCGGTAAACTCATCCGGCGAAATTGAGCGAAGAGAGAAGACTAGGGGAGACCGCGATCGGACCGATCACAGCCATGAGAGATTAGAGCGGGACGCGAAACGCGCCCCTGCTCGGAAGCACCATTGTAACACCGCTACCTTTTCGGCGTACAGTTTCACCAAATCGCATATGACGGAAAGAGGTCCGATCGGTCGCTGTCGTCAGGTCCTAGCCACGCAGTTCGTCCAATTCCTCCCGCAATGCGTCGCGTTCCCGTCGAGTCGCTTCGAGGTCGAAGATAAGGTATTTCATGTCCAAACGCAGTTGCGAGAGGGCTTCTTGGACGAGGTTCAAAATGCGGCGACGGCGGGTGCTGCACTCGACGACACGCTCCACGCTCGAACGCAAAGCATCGCGTTGTGCGGCGGGCAGGGCCTCGACGGCGCGAACCAACTCCTTCAGCTCGTTGGGCATTTCTTCGGTAACAGCGGCGTTGGCGGGTCGAACCGATTTTTGCATCTAAGAAGCTCCGAGAGAGAAGGATCAAGCACGGCCGTCGATTGACGGGCGTTGGTATGGTGACAATGCACCTGTGGTGCCGCATCCTTGCAAAGGAGGCCACGAGAAGTCCTTAACTCGTTTGCTGCAAAGCACTTGCAAAAAGTCTCAAGCCCGTGGTGATAATTCGCAACGTGGCGAAAAGGCAACATGAGCGATCTTGACCCTCGGACGTAAATGACGTAACAACAGCCACTTACGTCGTGTTCTCGCGAAAACCCCAACTGTTTCGCTTTCGCAACATTCGACTCATTGTTCAGCTAGCGTGACGTTCGGTCAACGATTCCAGCCTCTGAGAAGTTCAAAACGGATGTTTCGGCTGTTGCCGAAACGGCCTGAGGGAAGGCTGCGCCTTGCGGCAACTGGACCGCTGCGATCGATTTTGACGTTCCTCGTTCTCGGCTGGACTCTCGGTCTTCCAACTCCGGTGACAGCGCAATGGTTCGATGGCATGGACCAATTGCCGTTGAAGTGGCAACTGGCAGAAAATGATTGCCAGGCACGAACCGGGGAGCATCAAATCGATGCTGACGGCGGGCATGACCACGGTCCTTGCGAAGCGTTCACCGTCGCGGCGGGGCATGGAACCCGCTTGCTGCTCGAGTACCGCATTCCCCCTTCGCGGGTGGTCGACGAACTGGCTGCGCAGCTCTGGCTGCGCAGTGCCCAACCTGGGGCTCGGATTGGATTCCGGGTCCGTTATCCCTACGTCCATGACAAGCAAACGGGACGGACCGTTTCTTCACTGGTGTTTGGAGACAGGTATCGCAAGGCCGGTCAGTGGGAGCGACTTCGCCTGACCGACGTGCCGCAACGGATGCGCGAGAAAGAGGCGGCGCTGCGTGTTGAATTTGATTCCGACGTCGATTTGCGAGGAGCGTTTGTTGATGCGATTATCGTCGACGTCTACAACCAACCGGGCGTGATGACGGTTCGTCTGGATGACGTGTCGATCGATCACTTGGTGCCGGTAGGCAGTGTCAGTGTGGCCGCGCGGCCATCGCTCCGAAAGGAACCTGAACCGTCTGTGGAACCTTCGCTGACGCATCTCGAGCGACCCGCTTTTGCGCCGCAACGGGTGACGAGGATCATCGAGCACAACGGTGAGCCGCTTGCGTACCTCCGCTCTCTTGGATTCGATGCCGTGTTGTTAAGCACGCCGCCCGAAGCCACGATTTTACGAGAAGCGAACCAAGCCCGGATGTTAATTTACGCTCCGCCACCGACGGCGCCGAATCCCGATTGGGAGGCGTTGCTGGAGCCCATCGCTGGCTGGTACCTCGGTACTTCGCGTGCTCATTCGCATCTACCCGACGTGCAACGCGAAGTACAACGCGTCAGCCGCTTCCCTGCGCGTTGGCAGCGTGCGCTGTTTGTCGCACCCGCGGAAGGTTGGGATCAGTTTGCATCGATCGTGCCGGCGCTGGTGTACGACTTGCCGCCAACGACGCTGGGGATCGTTCCGGCCGAGGAGTACGACTACATCCGTGATGCTCGGGCACGGACGCGACGCCCCGTACAGGTCGCCATGGGCGTGCAGACTTCGCCACCGGCCACTTTGATCGAGCAACTCGACGCCAACGCCAATCACATCGGTGCAACACAGGTCGAGGATTACGGCTGGCACCCAATGTGGTTGCAATCGATGCGCGCCTTGGCGCAGTGCCCGCAAGCGATCGTGTTCCGGTCGACACAATCTTTGGCCAGCGGTTTGCCCGCGGATCAGAAACGAGCGATGGCGGTTGGGTTTGTGAATCGCTGCATCGAAGCGGTTAGTCCTCTGGTGGCGCGTGCCACGCCGGCGGGGACATTCGGATGCAGTGGCGCGGACTACACCGCACGCCGCATGTCGCTCGGAGGAACCGAAGTCATTATGGCGACCACCGAGGCGGCGGGACCGGTGAATGTGCTGTCAGGCGACGGGGCGGTGTTGACGATTCAACTGCCGCCAACGCTGACCAAACGATTTGCGTGGCGACTGACGGGGATGACGGCCGAGCGTCTGGAACTGGAGTCGACGCCGCATGGCCCGGTGCTGCAAATCGTTTCGCCTGACGCCGCTGAGATGTTGTTGATTTCGGACGACACAACGATTGGCTTTCGCGTCAGCAACCTGTTGGCTCGGTTGGCGATGCCGACCGCTTTGGATCGCTGGCAACTAACGACCGAGTCGGTGTTTCAAACACGCGTCGATTGGGACTCGCTTGTCGCTTCGCGATTGGCGCCGGCGTCGAGTCGCCCAGCCAGCTTGATGGCCGGTGCGGCCAATACGCTGACCGAAGGTAACCCTTCGTACCTAGCCGGCGATGGCCCGGCAACGTTGCGTTTGGCCCGTCGAGCGGATGCTTGGATGTTGCGTTCACGGGCAGCGATGACAGAGGCGCTGTTGCCGCGGCCTGATGTGCGTTACCAGTTTCCCGCGATGCTGGCTCCCGGCGGCGTGCAACTGCAAGTCGCGCTGTCGTCGCAACTTCAGTCGGGCCGTTGGTCACGTAATTTATTGCCGGCGGGCGTGTTTGATTCCACTGCCGCGCTCGCGGAGTCGGGATGGAAGCATGATCAGCGAATTGAAGCGACCACACGTTCGGTCGTGGAGGTCGTTCGCGGTAACCGAGTCGAGGATGCGCGAGGCCGTGAGGACAACGCGGCGCTGCGTGTCGAGGTGGTGGCGGCGCAAGACGCTCCGCTGCCGGGCGGCTATGCGGGGACGGCGGTGCGGATCCGCAGTCCGACTGTCGATTGCCCGGCGGATCGGCTGATTCGCATTCGCTGTCAAGTCCGCACGCTTGGCTTCGGTGGGGCGTTTCAAGGCGTCCTGGTTTACGACTCGTTGGGCGGGCCCGAACTGGGCGTGTTGGTTCGCAGTCCTGATGATTGGCAAACGGTGGAAATCTATCGCCATACCGATCGCTCGCGTCCAGTCCAAGTGATGTGTGAAATCAGTGGTGCGGGCGAAGCCTTGCTAAGAAATGTGGAAGTCAATATTTGGGACCCACGACCGGAGGACCCTAAGCGGCTGACGCCGATTTCTCGATAGCGCTTTGCCACGACGGGGCATTCGAGGTCCAAGAGGCCGCGGAACCAATGGCACCCTGTCTGTGGTCAGGTGTGGATGGTGATCGGTGATGCATGACGGTGACGGGCGAAACGTGCTGAATGGTCCGGCAAGAATGGTCCGGCAAGGTTTCGTGCGACCGTTGTTTCTCTTTAATGGCTCGGCTCCGGTGCATGAAGTTGTGCACAGGGATGCTACTTTATTGGTTCGAATAGGAGATCACGATGCCGCTTCGTCAGCAGGCTTTGCAGATTTGGCACGCCGGCGTGGATTCGGTGCGCGCCGATCAGTTGCTGGCCGAAGGGCTCACCTTTGGCGACAAAGAGGTGTTGATCGAAGAGGAGGCTTTTCCGCTTCGCAGTGGGGGCCGGATCGAAGTGGTCGGAGCGGGCAAAGCCGGGGCGTCGATGGCCGCGGGTTTGGTCACCGCCTATTCGCAGTTCCCGCGGGACGCGATTCCGCTGACGGGTTGGATCAACATTCCGGAGGGAACCGAACGTGAGGTGGCGGGGATTCACCTGCATGTCGGACGTCCCGCCGGCGTCAACGAACCGACCGAGGCGGCGATCGCCGGGACGCAGGCAATCTTGCAACGCGTCGCAAACTTGTCGCGGCAAGACACCTGCATCGCGTTAATTTCGGGAGGAGGCTCGGCACTGTTGGCCGCACCGATCGACGGCGTTTCGTTGGAAGACAAGCTACAGACGATTCGGCGGTTAAGCGGTGGCGGTGCCAATATCGAACAGTTGAATACGGTTCGCAAGCATCTCAGTCGCGTCAAAGGTGGCGGTTTGGCCAATGCCTGCCGGGCCGGCCAACTGCTGACACTGGTGATCTCCGATGTGCTGGGCGACCCGCTCGATTTGATCGCCTCGGGCCCTACGATCCACGATCCGTCGACGTCGGAGGATGCGCTGCGGATTCTGAAGCACTACGATGCCGAACGCTCCCTGCCGGCGTCGATCTATTCGGCTTTGGAGCATCCACGACCGACGCAGGTCGACCGTTTTCCGCCGGTGACACGCACCTTTGTGCTGGGCAACAACGCGACGGCGGTGGACGAAGCCGGAGTGGTGGCGGAACAGCTTGGCTTTCAGCACGCGATGCAGTGTGCACGACGCAGCGAAGGAGCGGCGGAGGAAATCGGGCGTCACTTGGCCGATATGGCGGTCAACATGCTTCGCAACGAAGGGCCGAATTGCCTGATCACCGGCGGGGAGCCGACGGTCGAGCTCGCACCGGCAGAGCAACGCGGCCGCGGGGGCCGGAATCAGCAGCTCGTGCTCGCCGCGATGCAGCGGTTGCGAGATCGCGGCGATGTCTCGGATGCCGAACGCCAACGGATTGTGATCCTCTCGGGCGGTACCGATGGAGAAGATGGCCCGACCGATGCCGCCGGCGCGCTGTTGGACGGCCGCACCTGGCAGGCCTTTGCCGAGCAGTCGCTTGACCTGGACGACGCCTTGGCGAGAAACGATGCCTATTCCTTTTTTCATAAACTGGACGCATTGCTGATCACCGGACCGACGCACACCAATGTCTGTGACCTTCGCGTGGTGTTGGTAAACCGGCAGCGGTAAGTCGATTCGGCTCGATCGAGCCGATTGCCGATTGCCGGACGCCGGGTGATGGGGGGCGCGGCGACAGCGTAGAATGAAGAATGGGACCTGCGGGGCGATCCGCGGGGAAGCGCGGTCGGTGCGAGTTCGAACAACACAGCATGGGAAATGAAGCAGGCCGAGATGGGATCGATAGCAGAACGTTGGACATGTTCTTTTTGCGCGTTGCGTTGCGATGATTTGCAAGTCGCTTGGGATGGCGAGCAACTGCGGATCGCGCCTCCTTGCAAGACCGCTTCGCAACATCTCGCGGCGCTAACCGAGGGTGGTTCGGTCGGCGCACAACATCGTGGTCAAGCCACCGCATGGGACCAAGCAATGGCCATCGCGACCGATCACCTGCGGGGTGCGAATGCGATACGCGTCGAAGGGCCGCTGGGCGACATCGCGTTGGCTCGGGCGACAATTGAACTGGCCGAATCGTGGCAGGCCACGTTGCGTTTGGACGCCACCCCTGGGCAGCACGCGCTGGCCGCGGCGATCGCGCGGGAGGGGGTGACTTCAGCGACCTTTGGAGATCTGCGATTGCATGCTGACCGGGTGGTTTTCGTCGGCGATGTCGGCGGGGCGCTACCACGCTTTGGAGAACGATTTGCCGCCGACAAGCGTTGCCTGAGGCTGGAGTCTTCGATTGATCAGAGCGCGTTGTCCGCGACCAGCGAGGATGACGGAGAGCTCGTCGAGGTAGGCGACTGGACCGACTGGCTGCGGGAGGTGCTGCTGACGCTGCGGGAAGAAGACACAGCCCCGTGCGGCGCGGCCCCGCCCCACGCTGCGTCGCCCGCGGTGGCTCGCTTGCTGCAGTTTCTGCGCGACGCGCGGTACGTTGCGTTTGTCGTCTCGCCGACGGCGTTCAGCGCCCCGCGAGACCATTTGGCGGCCGAGTGGTTGCTGCGGTTGGTCGAGCGTTTAGGGCGGTCGGCGCGTTGCGTGTTGTTGACACCGGATGCTTCGGCCGCTGGCCGCAATACGTTGTTGTGGCGGACCGGTTTCGCCGGCGCGGTTCAGTTTTCGGTCTCCGAAACGGCAGCGAACACGAACGCCGAACCGAACGCCGAACCGGGGGCTGAATCGGGGGCTGACGGGGACAGTGGAACCGCGGTCGCCGCGACGCCCGATGGCTTTTGCTTCGCCACGCCCCCGGAGTCGGGCGTCACGGTACGCATCGCGCCGACCTCCGCCCGGCGACGCCCGCCGGCAGCGTCCGGGTCAGGCGAGGATTCGATCTCGATTTTGATTGGCGACGCCGCCACAACCGCCGCGGAAGTCGCCGCGGCAGACCTGTTTTTGCCTGCCGCCTGGCCCGGCATTGACTTTTCGGGCACCACCGTGCGCGGTGACGGTTCGGTGACGTTGCCGCTCCGCCCGCTGCCGCATCACCGATTACCGGCGGCCTCGGCACGCTCCGTGCTGGAGTTGCTCGCAGCACTGCGGCGAACAGCGATATAATCATCTGGCGAGTCCGCGGTTTCGATACACAGTGGCGGCCCGCCGAGGTTCGCCGACATGGCTTCCACAAAATTCAGATTCAAAACTGCAAGGGATCGACGCCGATGGGGGAAAATGGTTCGGGTCAAGGGACGCAAGGCGATGGCTCGGAAGCGATCCGCAGGCAGTACGAAGAATTGGCGGAGCTAGCCGGTTCGTTGGCGCATGAAATCAAGAATCCGCTGTCGGTGATCCACATGAACATCGACCTGTTAAGCGAAGAATTAGCCGACATCGAAGGGCCGATCCGCCAGCGATCAATCGCGAAAACCGACATCGTTCGACAGCAATGCGAGCGGATGGAGAATCTCCTGCGCGACTTTCTGCGGTTCGCACGATTGCGAAAAATCGATCTGACGCCAGGCAATCTGAATGATCAAATCGACCGCGTCTTGAGGGCCTATCAGGCTCAGGCCGACCGGCAGCACATCGACATCGTGCGTTATCTTGATGCCGACCTGCCGTCGATCATGTTGCACAGCGACACGTTGCAGGCAGCCCTGATGAACCTCGTTAAAAATGCCTTGGAAGCGATGGACTCGGCGGGCCAGTTGTTCGTCCGCACCTACAGCACACGAAGCGGGGTGGCGCTGGAATTGATCGACACCGGCCCGGGCATGGAAGATAGCACCGTCATGCACATGTTCGAACCGTTTTACAGTACCAAAGCGGGCGGTTCGGGGTTGGGGCTGCCAACGGCACGGAAGATTATCGAAGGCCACGGCGGCGCCATCACGGTGCAGAGCGAACCGGGGCGCGGCACCAAGTTTGTGCTTGCCTTTCCTGTGCCTCGCCGCTTGGTCAGCGGCCAACCCGTCGCGGCGACGAGCGATGGCGAAAGCGAAGACGCGTGACATGAAAGCGTCGCCTTGGTGATACCAGAGCGTCGACTTAACGTACCGGTTCGCGAATAAAATAGCGTTTTCGCGGCGCGGGATCGGCGTTCGCCATGCTTGCCTCGGTCTCTTCCGCGACCTCGGGCGTACTCTCACGCGGCGTGTGCTGGTCGACGTTTGGAAAGCCAACCGCGAGTGCGGGAGTCGCGCGAGCTTCTTCGGCCGCGGCGCTGTCGGACGAAGAGCGATCGGTGGCGATCGCTTCCAGTTGGGGATTGTGCGGCCGATCGTTCGGGAGGGGACTCGCTTCGATCGGCAGATCCATTTGCCAGCGCGACAGCGGCTGGGGACTGGCTGCCACCGTCGACCCGGCGGGGACAGCGGAGGTCGATCCGGGCGACCACGGATCCGGTTGGACGGCGGAGAAGCGTTCTGCGATTGCCGGTGGGGTAGCCAAAGGAACGGCCACCTTGGCGTAATCTTCGGGCAGTGCCGGAAACGTCGTCGACGGAATCGCAGGGTGCGCGATGTCGCGGGGCGACGGCGTCCAGACCGATTGCGGCGCCGAGGGCAGCTCTACCATCGCGGACGTCTCCAGCGGAAACGAATGTTCCGCCGCCGGCGTTTCGATCGCGGCTGCGGGATCACGACGAAAAGGGAGCGCGGCGAGTACGCCGATGGCCAGGAGAGGAATGCCGTAGAGGATAGTGCGCAAGGTTGGAACCTCTGGATGTCGGGTAGCGACCGCTGCAAGGTCGTCTCCGCCGAAGTCGCTCATCCTTGAGGTGAAATGCGTGGCATCCTACCAGTCTCGCTTATCGGTCATCGATCCAGCTCGCTTCAGCCCGCCTTTGCCGCGCCGCAAAATCACTACAACCGGCACGGTTTACGGCGGTTCGGCCGGGCTGTGGCGGGCATCCCTGTCGTGGCCGCGACCGTCGGTGGTGACATTTGCCCCGCTCACGCGTTCTTACAGCAGAGAATGAAGGGAAGGGAGAAAACAGAGAGCTCGACAAAATGGCGATCCGGCGCCGCTTGGTTGCCAAAAGGCCACTCGATTGAGTTACTCTACAGAGGGCGACGATGCGGTCAGGCAGTCAATCGGGCGTCGATGCAGCGTCAAGTGGTTGCCGGTCAAAAGGCCGGGAACGGTTCATTGAGGCCGCCTGACGGGCAGCCCAACTTTTGCGGTGAGCTTCACCGTCTAATCTTGCTTTGGAGATGCTGATTGTGGATCGACGAATGATAGGGATGCTATGTTTGCTGGCCGTTTTGAATGTCGGCGTCGCGGAAATCGCTTGGCCCCAACGTCCGAACGGCAAAGCCCAGAAGACGCCGCCGATGCCTAAACCTCCCGCGTTGCCGGCCGACCCGAAACTGCAGGAAATTCATCGCGACTTTATTTTGAAAGCCGAGCGGCTGGCGATGGAGTACGAACGCAAGAAAGACCTCGGATCGGCGCAGGCGGTTTACGAATCGCTGCTGCGGATCGCTCCCGATCACGCGCTCGCCGATCAAGCCCTCAAACGCGTGCTTGACGCTCAGGCACAAGACAAGAAACTGCTGCAAGTTTCGGCCAGAGGAGAATGGCAAGATACCGGGATCCAATTGATCGCTGGTATGCCGGTGCATTTACTAGCCAAAGGAGCGTGGAAGGTCGTCAATGAAACGGGACCGAAAGGCATCGAGATTCCGGATGCGATGAAAGTCAAAGACAATCGGATTAGGCTGGGCACGTTGATCGGCGCCATCTCCAGTTCGGGCAGCGCCCAGGGAGCTCGCCCGTTTGCCATCGGCGAATCACTCGACTTCACGGCAGACACCAGTGGAACCCTTTATCTCCGCATGTATGATGTCGACCCCACCGACAATGAAGGCTTTATGCACGTCCTGGTACGAAGCACCTTCGCGGACTGATGCGTGCTCGGTCTTGGTCGGCAGGTTGTTCACTCGATCATTGTCAAGCGGTGTAGTCATCGGTTGTCGAACTGCTAGATTTTAAGGCCTGGAAATCAGCTTGACTTGCCCGCCATGATTTTGATGTCTGAACCGCTTGCCTTTCCCCCTCTGATTGACGACTGCTGGATCATCACCGGGCCTACCGCTGGTGGTAAATCAGCCTTGGCGATCGAGTTAGCCGAGACGCTCGATGGCGAAATCGTGTCGATGGATTCGATGGCCGTTTATCGTTCCATGGATGTCGGTACGGCAAAGCCCAGTCGGGCCGATCAGCAGCGCGTGCCGCACCATGCAATCGACATCGTCGATCCAGACCAGCCCTTCAGTGTGGCCTGTTTTTTACGGGAGGCACATCGTGCGGTGGCGGAGATCCGACAGCGGGGCCGCACGGCGATCCTTGTCGGTGGCACGCCGATGTATCTCAAAGGCGTCCTGCGTGGCTTCGACCCAGGGCCACCGGCCGACTGGGAGTTTCGCGAACAAGTTGCCGCCGACGTCGAGCGGTTTGGGGTCGAGGCCCTGCGGGAACGACTGTTGCAAGTCGACCCGTTGTCGGCTCATCGCCTGCATCCCAACGACGTGCGACGGATGACCCGCGCCCTCGAGGTGGCTCGCCTGACCGGTGTGCCGCTCAGCCATAAACAGATGCAATTCGAACAGCGGCGACGGCCCAGCGAGTGCAAAGTGTTCGTCTGCACGTGGCCCCGGGCAACGCTGCACACCCGCATCGATGATCGCGTCGTGCGAATGTTCGCCGACGGCTTGGTCGAAGAGACCGAGCAGCTATTGCGGCACTACGGAACGCTCAGCCATACGGCGGCCAAGGCGGTCGGATATAACGAAGCCATCGAACACCTCGCCGGCCGCTTGACGCTCGAACAAACCGTCCTGGACGTTCAAGCCCACACGCGCCAGCTCGCCCGCCGGCAAGAAACTTTCCTGCGAAGTTTCGGCGAACGACGTGTCTTGGACCTCTCCGAGGATGCCTCGCTCCGGCAAACGCAGCAACGGGTGCTGGAGCTGGTGCAGTCGACATCGTAGGTCGACTTCGTTGCGTGCGCAGTTGCGTTACACTGTGAGCAAATCTTCCGACACGACGCTGGAATGTGCGCATGCCCAATTCGACCGACTCGCCCGCCGCGAAAGACTCCGGTGGCCACAGTCACGCCCTGACCTATTGGATTTTCGGCAGTATCGTTGCCGCGATTCTAATGGCGTTGTTCTTTCCACGCCTCGCGATGGCCTTTGATGTCGGTGGAGAGCTGTTCCTGCGGTCGCTGCGGATGATCGTCGTGCCGTTGGTCTTTACTTCGGTTCTCTGCGGTGTTTTGGGTTTGGGAGACATCCGCAAACTAGGCAGACCTGGTGGCGTGGCGATCAGTTATTACTTACTGACGACCGTCCTGGCGGTGGGGGTCGGCCTGCTGGTCGTTAATCTGCTGCAGCCGGGCGTCGGCACCGTCGACGCTGCCGTGGTTGCCGAAGCGACCGGTCAAGACGCCGACTCGGCCAGCCAGCGAATGCTGACCAAATTGTCCGAACTGACGGGCATGCCCGAGTCCGAAGTTTCCAGCGTGTTTGAGGAATTGCCGTCGGGCAAGGCAGAGACGCCCGGGATCGGACTGATTTTCAAGAATATGGCGTTGATGCTGGTGACCGATAACTTGTTCGTGTCGGCGAGCAAGACCGAACTGCTGCCGATCATTGTCTTTGCGATTATCTTTGGCGCGATGTTGACCACGATGGGCCGCCAAGTCCAATCGTTGACCAACATTATTGAACAGACCAACGCCGCCTTGATGCAGTTCGTGCTGTTGCTGATGAAGGTCGCGCCCATCGGTATTTTCTGTTTGGTTGCCGCACGTTTCGGAGAGGCTCAAGCGGAGGGGAAATTCTTACAGGAATTAAGCCAGATTGGATGGTACTTCGGCACCGTCGTACTGGGCTTGGCGATTCATTCGCTGGTCACCCTGCCGCTGATTTACTGGTTGGTCACGCGAAAAAATCCGTACCGCTACTTGCTGGACATGTCGCAAGCCCTGCTGACGGCGTTTTCCACAGCCAGCAGCTCCGCCACCTTGCCGCTGACGATGGAGTCCGCCGAAGAGGCCGGGGTTTCACGGCGTTCGACCGAGTTCGTGCTGCCGCTCGGGGCGACGATCAATATGGATGGCACGGCGTTATACGAAGCCGCCGCGGTGCTGTTTATCGCTCAAGTCCTCGGCATGTCGATGGGCTTTACCGAGCAGTTACTGATTGCCGTGACCGCGACTCTGGCCGCCATTGGTGCCGCGGGCATTCCCGAGGCGGGGCTGGTGACGATGCTAATCGTTTTGCACGCCGTCGGTTTGCCGGTCGAATACATCGGATTGATCCTGTCGGTCGACTGGCTGCTTGACCGGTTTCGGACCGCGGTCAACGTCTTTGGTGATTCAATCGGAGCGGCAATCGTCGACACGACCATGCCCGCGGAAGAAGAACCTGCGGCAGGCCAATAGCCCCAAGGATTCGTAACCCTGACATCACGATCACGAGCGCCGCTTCGCTGAGCACGCGCACGATTCCCAAACCGAAGAAACGCCAAAACCACGCCATGCAACGGAGCACGGAAACGCCGAGTGGCCGACCGCGCGAGCCAAGCGGATGAGCACCTGATTTCCCGAGCGATCCAAGTCGACATCAGCAACCTTCCAAGAAGAGTCCTGCCCGAGCAGAGTATTGTTGGTCATCTCCCAAGGACTTAGAATCCTCCCTGGAAACAAGCGATCAGCCAATAAATTTCCGGAGGGCCCCTGATTTCGAATGTTTTCTAGTATTGTCTTGTTTTCCCTGCTGACCGGCTTGATCGTTGCATCGTTTGTGCTGTGGGCCTTGTTTCTTCGACTTGGACTGCGCTGGGCTCAAGTGCCTGACGTGAACACTCGGCGCATCGTCCTCGCAATCACGGTTATTTTCATCCTTGAGACGACACTAGCCATTTTGGCGTTGCTTGTTACTCCGCTCTCTGATGTCCAAGCGACTAACATCGGACTTCTGGAGCTTGCCGCTTCTGTCATTGTACCTTGCACCGTGATCAGCGCTGTCTTTAAGGCTCCGTTTCTGCGGGCGATCCAGGCATGGCTTCCAACCTTACTCGGCACCTTCGCGACGCTTGCGTTTTCGCTCGTCGTGATGCGTCCCTTCCTTTACGAATCGTTCGTCGCCCCAACAAACTCAATGGCTCCGACGTTGGTTGGACAGCATTGGAAGGGAACCTGTCAAGAATGCGGCCAGCCGACTTATTGCTCGCTCCAGGATTTCTATCCTCCACTTATGATTTGTGACAATTTCCACGTCACGGAAGCATTAGCTGTCGACAGAACGATTCACACCGGGGATCGCTTTATGGTCGCCAAGTTCCTCTCGCCACGGAGGTGGGATCTGGTGGTTTTTAAATATCCAGGAGATCCGACATCATTGTACGTCAAGCGCCTTGTGGGATTTCCCGGCGAAAGGATTCAAATTCAAGATGGTGCCGTGTGGGTTAATGGTGAACCAGAAACATGTCCAGAGTCCCTTCGGGACATTGAATATTTGTCAGAGATGCCGGTTTCTTTTGGGGTGGATATATGGGGTTCAGCCAATCGCCCCGCGTTGCTCGGCAATGACGAATACTTTGTGCTTGGGGATTTTTCCGCACAATCAGCCGATTCGCGATTGTGGGAGCACGGTGCGACCGGGCACAATCCGTTCGCAGTTCCGGAGTCCTACATGATCGGCGTCGTGACTCACACGTTCTGGCCTGCGCAGCGTTGGCGTATCCATCGCTAGGGTGGTTGGGACCTTAGCTGGACAGCGACAGGTTGGATTGATTTTGCCGTCTTCGTGAATGAATCAGCCGTTTGGGCGATAGCCCCGGTTCTCCCCGCGAAAACCGTGGCTAAGCAGGCAGGCAAGATTCATCCGGGAAATGAGCCGCCTTGGCGATAGCCGCGGTTCCTGCATTCAACCGGGGCTATCGCTGGTTAGCAGTCCAGGCTAGCCGTGGGCCTCAGCCCTAGCC